>CAYJAZ010000007.1:0-126674 GCA_964368455.1 uncultured Desulfovibrionaceae bacterium | reverse complement strand
CTTGTTCTTATAATCAAAACTTGCTCAGTCTGTCAAGAACTTTTTTCACTTTTTTCTAAATTATTTTTTGTGAATAATTTCAAAAGCTTTCCTCGTTTGTCACATTGCTGTCACACACTCGGCTTGTTCTTATAATCAAAAGTCAGCGACCCTGTCAAGAACTTTTTTCGCTTTTTTGAAATTTTTTGGAATTGATAAAACTGTCATGTTTTATGTGTTTATTCCTGCTCTTTCAATCAGCGAGAAATGTTTATGAGCGATTATGATTATAAAGTCAAGTTAAATTCTATTCTTTTTCGTAATTTTATTTCAAATTTCGCTAAACAGCAAATATAATTTACTATTTATTTCGTTTAGCTTTAAGTTTATTGTGTTATGATGCCAGCTCTGTATAAAAGTTCTCGTGAATAATCGTCTGCTGCAACATAACCATCTTCAAGTAAATTTCTTGTATATATCTTATTATAGATAAAGCAAAAAATCAGACTAGAGAGTCCAAATGAACAGAGTGCTAAGATAAGTAAGATAAGACACCATTTCCAATCTCCTCTAAAGAGTGGAACAAAGAAACCAAAAAAGAGAGTTGTCCAGCTAAAACCTATAAGCCCTACTCTACGTATATTGTCTTTTACTAAATTAACTTCTTGTGCCATAAATTCATCCTTTGTTTTTTTGTTTAAATAAAGTAAGACTTATTTCAACAATGGTCAAGACTCTTTATATCTATCTATATCTATCTAATATAATTATTTTTTTAAATAGAAGATTGTTCTGATGACTTTTTATCAAAAACATGTATACTCACATTTAATTTACAAAGGCGACAAATAACTGCTATGATAGAAAACTTTATAGATCTAAAAAATCATCTCGATTTACTTGGCATGTTTCACATAAAACCTGGCCAAGATCGTATGCAAAGAGCATTAGCTACATTAGATCTCAATCCTCTTCCTTATAAGGCTGTGCAAGTTGTTGGAACCAATGGTAAAGGTTCAACTTCCACTTTTTTAACTCAACTTGCTATTGAGCATGGACTGAAAACAGGCTTATACACTTCGCCTCATTTTGTTTCATTTAAAGAAAGGATTCTTTGTGATAATGAATTTGTAAACGAGGAGATATGGTTTACTTGTGCTCAAAAAGTGTATGCAGCCAATCCTGAACTTTCTTATTTTGAATTTCTTACAGTTCTTGCTGCTCTTATCTATAAAGAATTAGATGTAGATATCGTTATTTTTGAAGCAGGACTTGGTGGAAAGTTTGATGCGACAACAGCTTTAATGTGTGATGCAACTATTTTTACACCTTTTGACTTAGATCACACACATATATTAGGCAAGACTCTTCAAGAAGTAGCACAAGATAAAGCTCATGCACTTACAAGAAATTCACAAATAGCAATCACAGCACAGCAAGAAAAAATTGCATTAGATGAGATAGAAAAGGCCTGTGATGAACTTGAAATCCCTCTTTTCAAAACATCTTCAACTGATTATAATTACACTCTTTCTCTAAAGGGTAATCACCAACAAGAGAATGCACATCTTGCTTTTTCAGCTTGGCGAGAAATTCTACATTTATTAGCTCTACCAATTGAATATACTGCAAAAGATCTTTATGAATACGACAATCATTATATGACTCATAAAGAAGAAATTGCATTAAAAAATGCTTTCATTGCAGGTAGACTTCAATATATTTCACAAAATAATTCACCCGATCACAAGTGCGATTTTGTATTAGATGGTGCACACAATCTACATGCCTTTAAAAATCTTATAAAATGCTTAGATGAGATCAATTTTTCTCCTGATGCTCTTATTTTCTCTTGCATGGCTGACAAAGACATTTCTGAAGTTTTAGTATATCTTTTTAAAATTGCTAACAAAAATAAAGATTGTATACTTTATTTACCTAAAATAATGGAAAATACAAGAGCCATACTCCCTCAAGAACTTGAAAAGAAAATAAAAAAGTATTATTCTCACACTAGAACTTGTGAAAACATTGAAGAAGCTTTAGAAAAAGCAAATAAAGATGAGAAAAAAAGCATTTTAATATGTGGTTCTCTTTATTTACTTGCTGATTTTTACACATTATATCCGCAGTTTATAAGAAATTCATCTCTATAGCTCATAAATAAATTTAAAGAATTAAAAATAGGAAGAAATATGAACACCCTCTTTCGTGCCATTCCCTCTGTAGCAAAAATTCTTGAGAACATTTCTCTTTATTTTAAAGAAAACAATATAAATTCCATTCTTTTAGATTATCCTCAAAATCTTTTAGTCGACTTTATCAACAATTATATGGACAAAGTAAGGCTACAAATAAAGAAGGAAGAACTAAAAACAACAGCTGAGATTTCCTCACTTTTTAATACTAAACACCTCATAAGAAATTTTGAAAAAGAACTTTCGCCAAAATTACAATCTGTTATCAATGCTACAGGCGTGGTTATTCATACTAATTTAGGCCGTTCGCCTTTGAGTGATACTAGCCTAGAAGCCATTATGCAAACTGCAACAAATTATTCTACTGTTGAATTTGATTTATCAAATGGCGAAAGAGGCTCAAGACATTCTCTTGTGCGTGATTTATTGACAAAAATCACAAATGCTGAAGATGCTCTTGTGGTGAATAATAATGCAGCGGCTGTCATGCTTGTTCTTTCAACTTTTGCGCAAGGTGGCGAAACAATTATTTCACGTGGCGAATTAGTTGAGGTTGGGGGATCATTTAGAATCCCTGACGTTATGGAATGCAGTGGAAGTAAGCTTAGAGAAATTGGCACAACAAACAAAACTCATAAAGAAGATTATCTCAAAGCAATAAATGAAGAAACTAAAGCTATTATGAGAGTTCACACCTCTAATTTTAGGCTTATTGGTTTTACTTCTTCAGTTGAAACAGCAGAACTTTCTGCCCTTGCACAAGAAAATAATCTTGTATTTATTGAAGATTTAGGCTCTGGCTCCTTTGTTGACTTTGCTCCTTTTGGGCTACCAAAAGAACCATTAGTACAAGAGCTTGTTTCGCAAGGAGTTGATGTTATTACTTTTTCAGGCGACAAACTTCTTGGCGGACCGCAAGCTGGAATTATTGTTGGTAAAAAGAAATATATAGAGCAAATCAAAAAAAATCAGCTTTTACGAGCTCTAAGACCTTGCAAACTCACATTTGCCGCACTTGAAGCAAGCTTAAGAGAATATCTAAATCCGCAAAAAGCATTAGAAAACATTCCAACATTACGAATGCTTACTATGGATTTTTCTGAAATTGAAAAAAATGCAAAAAAATTACTTTCAACACTAAAAAAACAATTATCTAAGGATGATTTTAACTTTTCTTTAAAGAAGGATTCCTCAAGAGTTGGTGGTGGTGCATTCCCAGAAGCTGAATTACCAACTGTTTTAGTGCAGATTAAGCCAAGAGTTTTTTCAGCAAATTCTTTGAAAACGAGATTATTAAAAACTAAACCTGCCCTTATAGGCAGGTTAGAAGAAGAATGTTTTTCACTTGATGTACGAACATTAAAAATTAGCCAATTCAATGAAATAGCAAAAATTATTGCTTCAGTTATATAAACAAAGCTTTTATAAAATATGCTAATCTTTAAAAAGGTATTTTTGAAAGTCTAACAAGGAAGTATTTTTATTTCTTTCTGCATTTGGATAAATAATTGGTTTATAACCAAGTTTTTCCGCTTGCTTCTTGCGTATATCTTGTCCTGTCGTTGGTCTTATTTGTCCATTAAGATCTACTTCGCCCCAAAAAACTGCTTTCTCTGGCAAAGCTTTATCATAGAAAGAAGAAAGAATTGCAGCTATTAAAGCTAGATCTATAGCTGGATCTTGAATCTTTATTCCACCACCTAATTTTGCATAGATATCAACTTGTGAGAAGTTGAGTTTGAGCCTTTTTTCTAAGACTGCAAGCAATAGATGTAGTCTATTTGTGTCAAAGCCAAGTGCTGTTCTTCTTGGATTTGGCAAGAAAGATTGAGCAACCAAGGCTTGCACTTCTACAACAATAGGCCTATGCGAATCTAAGGCCATTACCATTGCCGTTCCAGAAAGTGAAGCATTACGGGCTTCTAAGAATAAAGTTGAAGGATCATCTATAATTGTAAGGCCTTTTTGCTCCATTTGAAAAACTAATAATTCATCATTTGGGCCAAAACGGTTTTTCAAAACCCTAAATAATCTAAATCCTTGTCTTCTATCGCCTTCTAAGGAAATAACTGTATCAACACAATGTTCAAGCAATCTTGGGCCAGCTAAAGTATTTTCCTTTGTGACATGGCCAACTAAGACTAAGGCTGTTCCAATTTGCTTACATCTCTCGACTAATTCTGTGGCTACAGCCTTCACTTGCGAAATATTACCCGCAACACCCGAAGCATTATCGCTGATCAGGGTTTGTACTGAGTCGACAATAAGTAGCTCTGGAGCTGTTTTTTCATTTAATAAAGAAAGTATTTCATTGCATGAATTTGTTGCAAAAGCAAGCAGATTTGGATGCAAAACCTCTAATCTTTGTGCACGTGATTTGATTTGCAATAAAGTTTCTTCGCCACTTACGTAGAGCACATTCTTACCCGACTGTGAAACCGAACCTGCTAATTGCAAAAGCAAGGTGGACTTGCCAATTCCAGGTTCACCACCAATTAAAAGTGCTGCTCCTGGAACAATGCCATTACCCAAAATCTTGTCTAGAGCCTCAATACCAGATGAAAAAGGTTGCGAATGCTCTACTTCAACTTCGGCTAAGACTTGCGGTTTACTCACATCTCTTTTGATACTTGTGTTACCATTTTTTACTGTTTGCACAGCTATTTCCAAGGTATTCCAAGCATCACACTGCGAACATTGCCCCTGCCATTGAGCAAATTGCTTGCCACAGTCAGAGCAAATATAGACTTCTTTATTCTTTTTCATAATTTTTAAGATAACAACCTAGATTAAAAAACTTTATTGAGCTTTGCTAGCCTTACTTACTTGCACTTCTGCAAGCATATCTTTAACTTGTTCTACATATTCTTGCATATGTTTGCTCACATTATGCTCGTCTAAGCCCTTAGCATCTTTCCAATTTTCATAAAAGAGAAAAGTATTTTCATCTTCATTATCTATATGTAAGATATAATCTATGCAGGCCTCTTCATTATGTGTGCCTTCGATTAATTTAGCAAGATGTGAATAAAGTTTATCTTTATAACCTTCTTTTGCTTTTATGATTGCAATGACAGTAACTACATCATCGCTTTCTTTATCTTGTGATTTAATAATTTTTTGCAGATTAAGTTTTTCTTCTACGCTTGCTTGATAGACTATTCTTTGGGCTAAATGCTCTTCAGCTATAGCATAAAATTTTTGCATATGTTCTGTTTTTCTATGCTTTTGCCATGCATCATAATCTTCCCAAATTTCATAAAAGTAGAAAGATTTTTCGTTTTCATTGTCGAAATGTAAAACATAGGTAATATGCCCTTCTTCCGCTCTTGTTGGTTCTATAAGCTTAAGAAGTTCCTTTTTGATAATACCTTCACTTCCGTCTTTTGCTACAAAGTTTACAAAAAGAGTCAATTCCTTATTTGCCATTGTGAACTCCTTGTTTTGATTATATTTTCTTAATAAGTAATATTTTTCATACTAAAGGTCAAGTTGATAAGATGTCATTCGAATTCACACTTTATCTATCTGAAATTATAGTATAAAAGTAAGCGTAGCGAACAAAGGCTTCAGCGAGCGAAACAAGAGCCACGCCTCTTGTAAGCGAGGTTTTGTGCACAGCGTGCCAAAACAAATTAGAATCACGTCAAGTTGATAACATGTCATTGCAATTCACACTTTATCTAACTGAAATTATAGTATAAAAGTAAGCGTAGCGAACAAAGGCTTCAGCGAGCGAAACAAGAGCCACGCCTCTTGTAAGCGAGGTTTTGTGCACAGCGTGCCAAAACAAATTAGAATCACGTCAAGTTGATAACATGTCATTGCAATTCACACTTTATCTAACTGAAATTATAGTATAAAAGTAAGCGTAGCGAACAAAGGCTTCAGCGAGCGAAACAAGAGCCACGCCTCTTGTAAGCGAGGTTTTGTGCACAGCGTGCCAAAACAAATTAGAATCACGTCAAGTTGATAAAACTAGACACATAAAAATGAGTAAAAAGCTCAAAATTGACAAAATAGCTTTTTTCTGCTAGAAAAACACTCAACTTTTAGCTCACATCCAATATAGGTTCGACATGAATAAATTATATAAACCACTATTATTTTTTACTTTTTTTACAATTCAATCTTTAGCTTTATTTCTCTTCAATCAAGCTCAAGCATTTGAAAATTCTTCTTTAAAGCCTTCTTTTAATCAATTCAAAAATCAAAATACACTCTCTCAAGAAAGTCAAATACTTATCAAAGAGCAAGAATTACAAACAAGCCAAAACGAAGCAGTCGAAGCTGCTGTCTCTCCAAAAACATCTGAAAATTTCTTTTCTCAACCAGCTGAAACAAAACCTCAAGTAAGAATAGACAATAAACCATTCATAAAACCACGTACGAATACTGCAACAACTGAAGATAATTCAAAAATCAACGAAGTAAGTCCAGTATTTCCTGAAAAAATACAAAATAAAGTTCAGCAAACTGTAATTACAGAAAAAATAGAAGAAGTAAAAGAAGAAAAACCTGTAGTAGAGGCGAAAATACTCTTTTCTACAAATAAAATCTTTCATACAATTTCCAATATAGATTTCAAACAAGAATGGGCAATGAGTGGTTTTAGTCTACCTGAATCTACTGCTTCAAAAGACGATACGCCCTATATCTATCTTTCAAATGTCAATACAGCAAACGATACTGGCTTTATCTCTCGTATAAAAAAAGACGGTACTGATGTCGAAAGACATTGGCTAACAGGCTTGACGCAACCTACTGGTATGCTTATGGATGACAGAAAGCTTTATGTAGCAAGTCAAGAAAAAGTGTATATTGTTGACACGACAAGAGCTAAAGTAACAAATATGCTCAAAGCAAAGAAAAATGATGCTAAAAATATTAATTCTATAGCTCTTTCAAAGGATGATATTCTTTACGCTTCTGATATTATTTCTGGCAAGATTTATAAGCAAGATGGCGAAAGCTTAATTGAATGGTTTCAATCAGATAGTATCAAATATCCAAATGCTCTAGCTATAAATGACACACATTTACTTGTAGCAAATTATGGCACTTCACTCTCTAAAAATATATCTGAAAAAGAATATGGCTCAATTTATGCTATTGATTTATTTACAAGAGAAGTAGAAGAAATCAGCTCTAGCTATAAATTAGGTGCTCTTGAAAGTATTCATCCATATAAACAAGGTTTTATTGTTACTTCTGTGAGTGGACAAGTCTATTATATAGACAAGAACAATAGAATACTTTTACTCACCCTCTCAGAGGGCATTACAGACGCTTACGTAAGCTCTGATATGCTTTATATTGTTTATCTAAAACACAACAGACTTCTTGCGTATAAGATTATACAAAAATAGAAATTCTTAAAACATTTTATAAATAAAAACTCATAATAAAAAAACTCTTAGTTAATTTTCAACTTATATTGAAATAAAGCTAAGAGTTTTTTATTTTAAATAATGTCTTAAAAATCAATTAAAGAGTACAGATCCTCTTGGGTAGGCAGGAAAATCTAAACCAGAACTCTTGCCATGACAAAGCATAGTACGTCCTAAATAAGCAATCATTTCAGCATTATCTGTACATAATTTCATACTTGGATAAAGAAATTCAAGTCCTTCTTCCTTACAAAAAAGCGAAAACCTTTCACGCACAAAAGAATTAGCGGCAACTCCGCCAGCAAGTATGAGTGATTTTGGTGGATTTTCAAAATGCTCTAAAGAACGTTTTGCTTTTATGGCTAAAGTGTCTGCAATAGCATAAAGATATGCTGCTGCTGCATTTGAAAGCTCTTGAGGGGCATTTTTAATTCTTTCTTTATGTATTTGTGGACTTGCAATTGCGTCTTTTGGTAAAGCTTCAAGAACTAAATGAGGATTAACTTTTAGAAATTGAGCAGCAGCAGTTTTTAATCCAGAAAAAGAGAAATCTAAATTATCATTCTTTGTATAAGGCCTTGGGAAAATTCTTTTATTTTCCTTTGTTAATTCGCCTTGTTGCCCTAGCATATCAAGCAAAGCACCACCAGGATAAGGCAAAGCAAGCATTTTAGCAAATTTATCGCAAGCTTCGCCAGCAGCATCGTCTAAAGTTTTGCCTAAGAGCTTATATTCATGAAAGTTTTTTATTTCGTAAAGATGTGTGTGCCCACCAGAGACAAGTATGCCAAGTGCGGGAAATTCTGTATTATATTCAAGTCCTACAGCAGAAAGATGCGAATGCAAATGATTGACACCAACAATAGGAATATCTAAAGCCAAGGCCAAAGACTTTGCAAAAGCAACACCCACAAGCAAAGAACCAAGAAGGCCTGGGCCATTTGCAACAGCAATACCTTGAATATCTTCACATTTTATTTGTGCTTTTTCCAATAATTCATCAAAAAGCAAGGGCAAGAGTTTTGCATGTTCTCTTGAAGCAAGTTCAGGAACAACTCCGCCAAAAAGCGCGTGTAAGTCTATTTGACTTGATAAGACGCTTGCTCTTATACCCTTTTCATCAATAAGAGCAAGGCCTGTTTCGTCGCAAGAAGATTCAATTCCAAGACAAAGCATGTATAAACTATACCTCGTCGGAATCTGTATTTTCAGATTCTATTGAATCTGAACGCAGAAGTATTTGATCTATTTGAATATCTGCACCTAAAATACCAATAATCTTATCATTTTCATCTGTAATGGCATGAGAAACAGTAAGTATAAGTTCGCTCGTAAAATGCGATTGATACACATTTGTCACATGCCCTGCACCTGATTGCATAGGTTTTTTGAACCATTCTCTAGAAGAATAGTCAAAAGCTTCAGGAATAGCAGCGTATTGCTCGCAATACGGTTGAGCATCAGAATACACAGATTTTTGTAATATACCTTTAGTGTCAGTAACATAAAGATATTGAATAAATTTATATTCTTCTCTTGCTTTTTCAAGAACCTTTGTACACTCATCAATAGAAGAGATATTAATTTTTTGCGAGATATTTTCGATAATATTATTTGCAAGTTTTCCTGCAAGTCTCTTGATTCTTTCAAGTTCTGATTGGAATAATTCAGGCAAATGACGACGAGTGAGAGCTTCCATTTCCTTATTAGAGAAAGAAGTGTTTCTACCAGCTTCATAGGTTGCCATAATAGCTTCGTATATATTACCTACTGCTGGATGTTTTTTAGTGACTTCATTTTCGCCGCTCAATTTGAGGTTTTGATTTATCCAATAAGCAACACCAGCTCTACCTGATTTATCTGTGATGATGATAGGCACAGATTTTCCTAAAATCTTTGTTGTATCAAAGATATTGTAGATTTCTTCATTCTTAGCAAGGCCGTCAACATGCACGCCTGCTGAAGTTGCGTTGAAATCTTGTCCAACAAATGGATAGTTTGGTGGAATATTATATTCAAGTTCTTTATCAAAAAACTCAGCAATTTCAGTGATTACAGTAGTGTCTGCAATATCGTCTTCGCCTGTGAGTGAAATATATTCCATAACAAGACCTTCAACAGGAGTATTTCCTGTTCTTTCGCCAAAGCCAAGCAAAGCACCGTTCACCGAAGCACAACCATGTAACCATGCTGTAACGCCGTTAACAAAGCCTTTATGAAAATCGTTATGTCCATGCCATTCAAGCCATTCGCCAGGAACATTTGCTTCGTCGATAAAGGCACGAACAATGCCTTGAACAGAACGCGGCAAAGCAGCTCCAACATAAGGAACAGCATAGCCCATTGTATCGCAAAGACGAATTTTTACAGGCATAGCCGCTTGCTTTGAAAGTTCCATCAATTTTTGAGCAAATGGTAAGCAAAAACCGTGTATATCAGCACGAGTGATATCTTCCATGTGACAACGCGGAACAATGCCCCATTCTAAAGCTTGAGCAACTAAAGCTAGATAGTCGTCCATTGCTTTTTGTCTGTCTTTATTGAGTTTTAGATAAATATGATAGTCTGAAACAGAAGTAAGCATACCAACTTCTTCAAATTCCATATCTCTAGCAATTTTTAAATCGTCTTTTGTTGCACGAATCCAACCTGTTACACGTGGAAAACGATAACCTCTTGCTCTACAAGTTTCAATTGCTTTTCTATCTTTTGCTGAATACATAAAAAATTCAGTCGCATTAATAAGGCCGTGTTTACCGCCTAATTTATTAAGTAAGTCATACATTCTTGCTATTTGCTTGACAGTATATGGGGGTCTTGCTTGTTGGCCATCTCTAAAAGTTGTGTCTGTGATATACATTTTTTCAGCTGGCATAGCTGGAACAACAGAACCATTAAATTCAATTCTGCCTATTTGGCTATAAGGAAAAATATCACGATAAAGTTCTGGTTTTTCTTTGTTTTCTAGAACTAAAGAGCGAGATGCTCTATTTTTATAAATAAGACTCATACTAATCCCCTCAAAACTATTCTCAAATAATCGAATGGTTAAAATTCATAAAGAAAAACAATATACCTTTCTTTTAGAGATGTAAAGAAAAGTAGAGGCTCTTTTAAGATTTTTCTTTATTATTGAAATCATTAAAAAAGTCCTTGCTTTTGTATAGCAAGGACTTTTTATTTTTCTATCATGAAATTATTTATTTTTTTATATTCTTATTGTTGTAATTTCTTCAACAATTCTTGTAGTTCAAGAGCCATGTCTGAAAGTTCGTTGACGGCTTGAGAAGCTTGCGACATACCAGTTGCGGTTGTAGTTGCAATATTGTTGATTTCATCAATAGAAGAATTGATTTCACTTGAAGAAGCAGATTGTTCTTCAGAAGCAGTTGCAATACCAGAAATTAATGCAGTATTTGCGTTCACAAGTTCAACAATTTCTGCAAGAGAATTACCTGAAACTGTAGCTAGTTCTGTTGCAGTACCAGCACAATGTGCGCTTTCACTCACTCGACTAATATTCAATGAAGTTGTTTCTTGAATGCCTCTAATACTATTTCCAACCTCTGTTGTAGCAGTCATTGTTTTTTCAGCAAGTTTACGAACTTCATCAGCAACAACAGCAAATCCGCGTCCAGCTTCGCCCGCACGTGCTGCTTCAATAGCGGCATTCAATGCAAGCAAGTTTGTTTGATCAGCAATATCAGAAATCACATCCATAACAGAACCAATACTTTCTGCTTGTTTGCCAAGTTGTTCCATATTTTTTTCTAATTCAGTAGAAACATCATTAACACTTCTGATAGCATCAACAACTTGATTTACAATTTTTGAACCTTCAGTTGCCTTATCGTGCACATCGTTTGATTGTGTATTTGCCTGATTTGCATTATGTGCAACTTCAAGCACAGCTTTATTCATTTCATCCATTGAAGTTGCTGTTGCACGAACTCTGTCACGCTGTACTTGCGAACCATTTGAAACTTCTTCAACTTGTGCTGAAAGTTCTCTAGAAGCAGTTGCCATACGTTCTGAAATATTTTGAGCTTGATTAGCAACTTCAACAATAGTTCTTTGCGTACTTTTAATTTCAGTTAAATCAGTAATAAGCTGTAATACGCAAGCCAATTTACCGTATTCATCTGTGAAAGGAATCGCTGTATAGGAAATGTCAAGTGCTTGTCCATTAGGTCTTGCTACTGTTTGCCCTGTTGCAGGACGAAGTGTAGCTACTGCTTTATTGAGTGCATCACCAGGAGTGTCTGAATCGTCTCTATTCATCACTTCTTTACATGTTTTATACTTATAGCTATTACCTACAATTTTCTTTCCTATGTCGTTGATATAACATATTCTAAGATTTTTATCGAGAACAACAACAGGAGCTGTTAGTACATTAATAATATTTTGGTATTGGTTTAAGGTAAAGTTTGTTCCTTCGATAAGTTCGGCAAAAGCTCCTTTAAACATAGATTTATTACCATTTATTTCAATTTGTCCAGCTCTGAGTTCATCCTTTACTCGACTATATTCAGCAATAACTTGCTTGAGCGTTTCTGGAATAGAACGAAGAGAATCCGCCAAAGAACCTATTTCATCTTTACGCTTTACATCAAGCCTTGCGTCAAGTTCACCATTTGCAACTTTAGTTGCAAAGTCAGAACCTTTAGCAACAGCACGCACCACAGGACTAACAATAATATAAACAACTATAGCACTACCAACAACAGCAACTATGGTTGCAATAATTGAAAGCATACTCAAATTTGAAAGTTCTGAGAAAATATCACGCTCCTCAGCTCTTGCAATAACAGTCATATCAGAACCTTTCATCTTTGTATGATAAGCAATAACAGGATAACCTGCTAAGTTTACATAGTCTGAAACGCCATCTGAATTTGAGTTTGCAATTTCTTTCATCTTTGAAGCGATAGAAAGATTCTCTTTGAAAAGATTATCTTTATTTTGATCTAAAACTATAAGGCCTTCACCATTAATGGCAAATGCATAACCCTTTTTGCCTACTCTCACGCCTGCAAAAACTGTTTCATACACTTGTGCAAAAGAAATATCACCTGCTAAAACACCGTAAATCTCGCCTGTAAATTCATTTCTCACAGGAAAAGCTGCTGCCATCAAAACTTCATTAGTTATAGTTGACATACGCGGAGTAGGTTTTGGAATATTGCCCTTTATAGCTATTTGGAAATATTCTCTAAAGCTAATATCTGTGCCAACAGCACTTGAATTTGATGAAGCGATGATAATACCTTCTTTATTCATCAAATTAAAGCCTTGCATCATAGGCACAAAACTTGCTCTATTTTTAAGCCAGGCATTTATTTGATTTTCTTGTTCTCTGGTTGTTAAAGTTTTTTCTGCAAAATCAATAACATGTCCATCTTCTGCTGTAGCTTGAATAAGAACACTTGTCGAACGTAAAGCATAATCAAGCATACGTTGTAAAGTTAAACTTGTTACTTCCATAGTGTTCAAACTTGCGTCTGTCAATGCTTTTGAACTTTGACTATAAGTTAAATAGCTCAAAACACTCATTGCAAGAATTAAAACAAACATAAGAGGAAGGAGAATTTTCTGTAATAATTTCATGAATGGCTCCTAGATTTTTAGTTTTGTATAGATTTTTTCGGATAATTTAAAATTAACTTTATAGTTATAAGGAATAAAAACATAAATTTAATAAGCTTAAAAAGCTATAAGCTTGCCTCTACACTCAAATAAAAAATCTATTATAAAAACATTAAAAAAATGTTATTTTCATTACTTTTTATCTTAATTAAATAAAATTTCACTTATTCGTTTATTTTCTAAAAAAATCCCTCTAAAAGATTATAAAATAAGAGAAATAAAATTAAAAAAATAATTTCAAAAGTATTGACATCTAAAATTAGTTAGTCTAGTCTAACTATAGTTAGTTATAGCTAACTAAAAATTTATTAAATAGTGAGGAAAAAGTATGAGTCCACTCAAACCAAATGAAGTTAATAAAGAACAAAATAATCAAATAGCCCCAAAAAAGAAACCTTGCGTTGGTTGCACTGGTTGTTCAGGTGATTGCGGATGTACTATTCATCATAAAGTTAATAAAGAAAACAAATAAACTTAGGAGTATTCTAGATGGCTAAAATTAAAATTGTATACGGTTCTGAAACTGGAAATACCGAATCAATTGCAGAAATGCTTAAAAGTGAACTTGAGCAAAAAGGACATGATGTTGCATGCCAAAGCGCTGGAGATATTTCAGCTGATGATTTAGCAGAAGGTTTTGATTGCGTATTAATGGGCGTTTCTGTTTGGGGTATTGACTCAATAGAACTTCAAAGCGAATTTGAAAGCCTTGCTGAAGGTTTTGATAAAATGGGCCTTGAAGGCAAGAAATGTGCAGCTTTTGCTTCTGGCGACACTTCTTATGAATATTACTGCGGTGGCGTTGATTACATTGAAGAACAATATCAAAATGTTAACGCTACAATCATTGTTGACGGTTTAAAAGTTGAAGGCCATGCAAGCGACAATAAAGAAGAAATCGCAGATTGGGCAAATTCTGTTCACGCAAAATTATAATAATTTCCTTAAATTATAGCATTTATAAAAATGCTGAAGTATTACAATAATATTTCAGCATTTTTAATTAAAAATAATAAAGCATGGAAGAATTTAACACAATCAAAAAACTATTCTTCAGTAATTAATTCGCCTTCAACAATGTCATTTTCTTCTTTTTGAAGTTTTTTTCTTAAATTTTTATAATTATCTTTTGCTTTTTCAATATTTGAATCTGCAAAATCAGAAGCCTTTTTACTTGCTTTTGCAGCACATTTGATAGCTGGATTAAGTGCGCCTGTTTTGTAAAGTGCGTATGAAGCAATTGCAAGAGCTGTCACGCTAATAGCTTTATAAAATCCCATATTGGTTCTCCTTTTAAAATATTTAATAAAAAATAAGCTTAATTTTGATTTTTGTCAATATAAAAGCATTTTTTTTGTATTAAGTAAGTCTTTACTAACTCATTTATGCATTTAAACTCACTTTTATTTTATCTGCCTGTTCTTGCTTTAATATCACACGTAAACCCTCTTGCGTAGAGAGCATAAGTCTTCTTCCTTGTTTACTCATAGAATAAATAGGTGCATTTTCAACAGAGAATAAAGTCAATACATCCCCTACTTCTAAATTTAATGAATTGAGAATTTTTTTTGAACTTTCTCCACCAATAATCTTTGTCACAGTGAATGGAACTTTTACACTCGCATTTGCAAATTGGCATTCCTTTGTATTCTTCATCTTACCCAAGATCTTTGCCGCCATTGCCTCAGAGAGTTTTATGCGTTTTTTTCCTTCTATTTCAAGTATATAAACCATAGGAGGCAAGGAACGGATAAATTCAAATTTTTCGCCATTTTCTAAACCTAAAGAAGATAAGGCATTTGCCAATTCTTCTCCGCCTTCAATAGCTTCTATATGCCCTTTTTCTTTTGATTTCATTTCAATAAGTGGAAGCATACGATTATCGTCGACATGGGCAAGAATTTTTCCGCCCATTCCGCCAGCTAAAACTCTCTCGCCCTTTGCTGTTTTAATTCGCACGGTATGGATGTCGCTTTCAACATCCATTTTATAAATAATATTTTTTACAAAAACACCCATGCGAAAAAGCTCTGCTTCCAACTTAGGATCTTCAATCTTTTCAAGATAAAGGAGCACTCCAAGAGGAGCTTCACTAAAAGTTATAGACATCATAATCTCCTTTATTTCTATAAAAGTTTATCTTTTTTTATATATGCATCTTGCTTGACACTTGCTGCTTTTGCTGCATAGCCAAGTATGCCTATTGTTCCAGCATTGTGTAAAAAGGCTGAAGCAACAGGATTAATTTTTCCAAAAGAAGCAAGTAAAAGAATCAAAGAATTTATACTAATCGTTGAATAAAAAGAATTTTTCAATATTTCTTGCGTATTCATAGCAGTATCTCTAGCCACTAAAAGCATGCGTAGATCTTCTTCTAGAAGTACAACCTGTGCAGATTCTCTTGCTAAATCAGCTCCTTGCGGCATACAAATTCCAACATCAGCTGAAAGCAAGGCAGGTGCATCGTTGACACCATCGCCAGCAAAAGCAATTTTCTGGCCTTTTGCTTGCATTTTATACAATAAATTCGCCTTGTCTTCAGGCTTTAATTCCCAATGCACTTCATCTATATTTTTTAATTCTTTACTAATAGCTTTAGCTGTGTCTTTGTGATCGCCTGTAAGCATAACAATATTCTTTATGCCACGATTTTTTAATTCTTGTAAAGTGTAGGCTGCTTCTGGACGAATTTCATCACGCATAGCAAGAATGCCTATAAGTTCTTCATTCTTTGCAACATAAAGAAGCGATTTACCTTGATTTCTTAATTGTCTTTCATGCTTATCTGCTTCTTTACAATTGATATGTTCGTCTTCTTCTAAAAAGTGTCGACTACCAACAAGAACATGTGCATTGTCAACAAAGGCTGAAACGCCATGTGCAACGATAAAGTCAACTTGGCTCACTTCAGGAAAAGTCAATTCTCTTTTTCTTGCTTGTGCAACAACTGCTCTTGCAACTGGATGCCCATAATGCTCTTCAGCACTTGCAGCAAGGGCAAGCAATTCTTCTTGTGATAAAATTGTTTTATTTTTATGCATAAGCGGAATGATATCAACAACTTCAAGATCGCCCTTTGTAAGTGTGCCCGTTTTATCAAAGACAATAGTATCTATTTTTGAAAGCACATCTAAAGCTTGTCCACCTTTGAGCAATACACCGCTTTTACCAGCACTATACATAGCAGATTTAACAGCTATAGGTGCAGTTAATTTGATAGCGCAAGAATAATCAACTGTAAGCACAGAAGCAGCTCTTGCTATATCTTTTGTGACAGCAAAAAGTCCTAAACCAAGAGCAAAAGTCACTGGAACAAGCTTGTCTGCAAGATCTGCACTTTCTTTTGTCGACTCAGATGGATTACGCAAAGAATGTTCTAAAAACCTTGAAATTCTTGCCATATGAGTTTCACGTCCCACATGCTTTGCACTTATTCTCAAGCGGCCATCTTCCAAAACAGAGCCAGATAAAACTTCATCGCCTTCCTTCACATGAACAGGAAGAGATTCGCCTGTGATCGAACTTTTATTTATCGCTGCTTCGCCGTCAACTACAATGCCGTCTATAGGTATGAGTTCGCCTGTTCCGCAAATAACAATATCGCCAATTTTCAATTCTGAAAATGGTATAGAAATTTCTTTTGTGTCTCTTTCAATCCACACATTTTCCACTTGTGGCTTGAGTAATTTCGTCAATAAATCATCGGACATATCTTCTGTCCACTGCTCTAACCATGAAGCTATTCCTAAAAGAGCGACAATAGTATTTGCTGTTGTGTAATCTTTTCTATACAAAGAAAACAAAACAGCAGAAGCGTCTAAAACTTCAACCTTAATACCACGTGAAAATAAAGTTCCTATTCCCTTTGTGATAGTAGGCACAGCTAAAGACCACGCAAGCATGTGCTTTATTGACTGTCTTTGAAAAGGTGTTGAAGCTGCAACTAGAGATTGAAGAGCAATTTCCGGCAAAGAAGCAGCTTTTTCTTTTTTTGTGCGTGCATGATAAGCTTCTTTGGGAATATTTTCTAAGAAATTTAAAATTGCTTCTTTATGTTCTTTATTTCCGTCGTAATCTATAACAATATTAGCATTTTTTATATTGATTCGAACAGAAGAAACACCAGCAAAACCAGAAAGAATTGCTTGCAGATAGGCATCGTCTAGATCAGAAGAATAAAGTTCTCTCACTTTCAAACGCAAACGATATTTTAATTCATGCAAGATTTTATAGCTCTTTTTCACTGCTATTGTCTTTACTTTATCATTATTATTAGTTCTTTTTTGCATGGATTTTTTATTCCTTACAAGAGGAGAATAGAGTGTTGTTCATTTTATTCGCAAGATATTTCATCTGAAACAATATCTTTTTCAGTTTTCTTACTCTTATAGAGATTAGCATGCCACGCGGCAAAAGCTATGAAAGCAAGTCCAGAGGCTAGATGTATTTTCTTTCCAAAGCCTTTTCGCACAAATCCAGAAGCTGTTGTGAGGGCTAGAGTTGAAACAAGGCCAATTTTAGCTATTTTTCTTTGCTTTGCCTTTGAAAATTTTCTTTCTTTTTTTAAACAACAAATCTTTTTACAGCTTGTCTTTTCATTAGCTGTAGCCTCTTTGTCTTTATTTTGTGCATCATCAATATTGTCTACTGTTTCCACATCTAACTCCTCTGGCTTATTGTATTAATGAACTTTAAAATCCCTTAATCTTTTTCTGCCATTTCAGCCTTTGCATCTTCAACTTGTTCTTTGATTTCTTCTATATTAGCTTGAAGTCCAGACCATACTTTAACTGCTGTATTCACAAGAGTTTTTTGTATTTTTGGATTTGTAGCCACTAAGGCCACGCCAGCACCAAGTGCAAGGCCAGCAAGTAAGGAAGTGTTCACACCCAAGATAGAATTAGAACTTTTTGCATTTTTCGTTATTTGTGTAGCAGGATTTGTCACAAGATTTGCATTTGCTGAAGGTATAAAATTTTGCCCCAATTTTGCACTCATGTCTTGTGTGCTTGTGAAATTTATTCCATCAAGCATTTGTTGTGCAGCTTGTTCATTTTTTTTATAAAAATTATAAGCATCTATCGGACTATTACCAGTATATTGAACATTATTATTTGTATAAAGTTTTTGTCCCATTATTTTTTCCTCTTATGCAAGGGTGCTTTGTTTTTTTGCTTTTTTTGTATCTGTATTTTCAATATTGTCATCACTCGTAAGGGCAAGCAATCTTTCTTCGTATTTATTTTGCGTGCCTTTATCTGAATTTTTATCAAGCAAGGAATCAAGAGCGTATTTTGAACCTGCTGTAAACAAAGCTACGCCAGCTACTGACAAAATTCCAGTCATACCAAGCATAGCAGTTGCACTCACACCCACAGTTGTTGCTAAGCCCATGCTTGTAGCTTCACGCATAACATTTGCTGCTGCTTCTTTCTTTGTTATCTTGCCTTTTTTTACAGCACGAGCATTTGTTGCCGCTGCAACTGTGGCTCCTGTTACAAAACCTGCTATCAAACCACCAAGAGCTGTTGCCGCAAGAGGTGGAGTTTTTCTATAATATTGATTCATCACTCATTTCCTTATGCTTGCTTTTTAGCTTTACTTGTTTTTTCTTCGTCTAAAATTTCATCATTCACATCATCAAAGCCATCATCATCAAAGCCATCATCATCAAAACCATCGTCTAAATCGTCTGCATTTTGAGGCATGAAATTTGCTAAGTTTGCTAAAGACGAGCCTAGTAAATTTGTCAACATATCTTTCAAAGGAGTGCAATTAAAGAGTAAAATCGCTCCTGCACCAAGTGCCAATCCTTTATAAAAATCTGCTGATGTGTTTTGAAGATAAGGTAGCAATTTTTCAGGACCTGCCTTGCCTTGTGATATATCGTTCATAACAGTATAAATTTCTTGAATTTTTTCAGGGCTCACAGTATTTTTATTTGCTTGAGCATTTGGATTCATAGCCATTTTTAGCTGATTGATTTCTTCTTGCATAGCATTCATTCGCATAGAATGCTGAAATTGCATTGGATTCATAGGGCCATTATGAAATGGGCCATGAAAACCACGTCCATAACCTAAGCCTTGCCCATAGCCAAAAGCCGGGCCATAAGCATTTGTATTATTTTGATTTAAATCTTGTGGATTTTGTGTTGCATTTATATCATTTTGCCCATCAACAGGAACAAAGCCATACATAGGATCGTAGCTATAGTATTGATTTTGATACTGTGCATTTTTATTTTTCTTTGCCATAAATACTTCCTTATTATTTTTATGCTGTTAAAATATCTTCGTATTTTTTTACTAATTCTTCAAATCTTTCTCTGTTTCTTGTTGTAAGAAGTTCGTCAAACTCGTTTGGAACAATGCTTTGACTATCGTATTCAAGCTCAACTTGACGAGCAAAAACATTTAATTTTGTCTGTAAAATTGCCTTTGGCATTTTTTTACCTTTCATATTTTGTATCAAGTCCATCGCGGTATTATCGCCTAAAATCTTAAATGAAAAAGATAATTTAATTTTTCCATTTGCGTGTTCTTGAATAGTCAAATATTTTCTTAAAGCGATTAAAGCTTGTAAATCCATTCTAATTCCTCTAGTAATTATTTATAATAATGTAAATCTTCACAGCCAACATTCAAATCTTCGTCGACTTCGTAAGTCAAAAGCCTTGATGAAGAAGCAAGCACGCCTAAAGTATGTGCTATATGCAAAGTCCCCGCCAATACAGGATTAATTATCCCAAAAGCACCTAAAACTACGCCTACAACATTTGAGCCAGTCGCAATCCAGAAATTTTGATGCACAACATCTATTGTGTACTTACTCAATTCACGCAAATACACTATTCCACATAAGTCGTCATTGACTAAGGTTATATCAGCTGCTTCTACTGCAACTTCCGAACCGCCAGCACCCATTGCAATACCAATATCTGCTTGTGTGAGTGCTATTGCGTCGTTGATACCGTCACCAACCATAAGAACTGAAGCGTATTTTGCTTGCAATTCCTTTATTATATTTGCCTTTTCTTCAGGCATAACAGATGGGAAATAGGAATGAATTCCAAGCTCTTGCGCTAAGGTTTTCGCCGTATTTTCTTCATCGCCTGTGATAAGATACACATCTTTTACGCCAGTACGCTTAAGTGTTTGAATAATAGCTTTTGCTTCCTTTCTTATTGGATTGTCAAAAGCAAGCAAGGCAAATAATTCTCTGTCTTTTACAACAAATAAAACCGTCTTTCCTTTTAATCGAAGATCACGGGCTTTTTTCAATGTAGCATTAAGATTATGAAATTTATCATTTGAGGGCTCAAGAGAAATACCATGCAATTCTAATAACTTATGGTTCCCTACAAGTATTTCATGCTCATTAATCGTTGCTGCCATTCCCATACCAAGAAAATATTCACAACAAGAATGCTCTATTGGAAGTATTTCACGCTTTTCAGCCTCTTGCTTAATGGCTTGAGCTAATGGATGATGATTGTGCATTTCTGTGGAAAGCACTAATTGCAGAAGTTCGCTTTCTTCAGCAATCTTTGCTTTTGGGCTTGTTTTATTATAATTTATAAGAACAATATCACTCAATTGCGGATCTGAAACAGTCAAAGTTCCTGTTTTATCAAAGCAAACACAATCAATCTTGCCAACTGCTTCTAAATATCTGCCGCCTTTAATGAGAATATTTTTCTTAGCAGCTACGTTCATAGCCGCCGAAATAGCTGTACTTGCAGACAAAGCAGTAGCACAAGGGCATGCCATAACAAGTAAAACAGTGAAGGCTCTTGATATATTTTGCGTCAATAATAAGGTAGCACCAGTTGCAAAAAAGCCTAAAATAATTAATTTTCTTGCTAGCTTATCAGCAATACCCTCAATGGAAGCTTTATTTGCCAATTCATTTTCTACTAGACAAAGCACACGTGAAAGATATGTTTTATCGCCTACTTGCTTCGCACAAACATAGATAAGCCCCTGACTAACAAAGGTTCCTGCAAGCACTGTATCCCCAATGCTTTTTTGCACCATATCAGCCCTACCTGAAATAGGCGCTTCGTCTAAAAGAGCGTGTCCATCTATGATTTCACCATCAACACAAACTTTTTCTCCTGTGTGCAAAACAACAATATCGCCTTCTTTTAAATTGCTCACCTTTGTTTCCACTTCGACACCATCGACTAAAGTAAAAGTGTGGTGAGAAGCAATTTGTAAGATAGAAGAAATAGATTTTCTTGATTTTTCTGTGACAAAGGCTGTCAAAAGTTCAGCGGCGGCATTGATCCATAAAATTTCAAAAGCAGCAAGACTTTGTCCGCTTGCCGCAGTTGCCATACAACCAGCTCCTAAGAATCCATCAAGTGCAATTTTCTTGCTTTTTAACTGCTTATAGCCATTTTTAAGTAAAGGAAGAGAAAAAACAAAACTTGTCACACCAAGTGGGCTCAACAAAGTTTGTGACATTGGTATCTTAGTAATAAAAGAACGTAAAAAAACTACACCAAAAACAGAAGAGAGCGAAAGAAAACGAAAAAGAGCTGGTGCAAGAAGATTTTTTTGCTCTTTTGCATTCTTACAATCACAGTCAGCACTTCTTTTGTTCTTTACATATCTTTCTAATTTTATTTCTCTTTTAGCTGATTTAGCTATTTTATTTGCTTGATTTCTTTGCCTTTTTGCTTTCTTTATGAGAGTTAATTTTCTTTTTTCAGCAGAAAAATTCTCGTCGTATTCTTTTTTTGCATAGAAGTTAATACTTTCCAAAATTCTATCTAAAGGCAAATCGTAACAATTTTCAACTTTCTCGTATTGTACTACAATTGTGCTGCACAAAGGGTTTGAACGTATATTACGCACAAAAGAAAATGCAGATAAAACTTGCTCTAAAGACACAAAAAAAGCATAAGCATCACGTGTATGAGGAACACTTACACGCAAGCGGCCATGTATATTGTGCTTAAGAACATAATAAAGCATAAAAACCTCACTATTTTATGTTAATACAATAACAAAATTCTTGCATTTTGCAAGAAAATAGCGTTAAGAATCCTTAATTTATTAAAGTCAAAGGCCATTATTTTTAAAAAAACTTAACAGTAAATATAAAAAAGAAAAACAACGAAAAACAAAAACTATAATACACTTATACAATCATAAAATTAAAAGCTTATTTAGGACCAATTTTTTTATAATTTCTGCTTTTTTCTTCAGTTTTTTTCTTTTATAAAAAAAGAAGTAATAAAAAGTAAAAGAACAAAAAATAAAGAAAAACTCATTAATTTTTTACAATCAAACTCACTAATATATAAAAAAATTCTCATTCTTTGTCAAGACAATTAGAATCCATTTATTTTGCAAAAAAACATAAAAGATGAGTTTTTTTATCTATTACACACTATAATTATCTATTTTTCACATAAAAACATGATTAAAGTAAAATGCCTATTCTCTTATTTTTGCATAAGTGCGTAAATTTTACTTGAAAAATTATATAAAATAGGTTCAGCTCTTCTTATCAATAGTAGCAAATATTGTTGAGAGTAAAAAAATCCAAATTTTATAAAATACACGAGAAGAATATATGAACCAGACGATTGAAAATATCATACAAAGAAGATCTTGCAGAAAATTTCTTAATAAACAAATAAGTGACGAAGAATTGAACGCTGTCCTTGAAGCAGGACTATATGCCCCGAGTGGCATGGGCAAACAGTCTCCTCTCTTTATTGTTGTGCAAGACAAAGAAGTCATAGCAGAACTTTCAAAGATAAACACTGCTCTTTGGAAAAAGGGGCCTGACGGTTTTTTTGGAGCACCTACACTTATTATTGTTCTTTCAAGCCCACAAATTTTACACACCTACATTCAAGATGGCATGGCTTGCGTACAAAACATGTTAATTGCCGCTGAATCGCTTGGTTTAGGGGCTGCCTGTATTTCACGAGCAAAACAAGGAGTTGAAAGCGAATACGGTAAAAAACTCTTGGCAAAACTTGGTATTGAAGAACATTATGAAGGTATTGAACATATTATCCTAGGCTATAGAGACGGCGAAAAAATTTCTCCACCTAAAAGACATGAAAAGAGAATATTTAAAGTATAAAAATATAATTTTATTTTAATAAATTAGATTTTTTAAAATTATTGATTAAATTAAAAAGCCTTGCATCTCAATTTTTGCAAGGCTTTTTTTAGCTTTTAAACACATTGAGGATTTACAAGTATAAATCTTTCGTCTTTATTTTCTTCGCCCCATTGGCACATAAGTTCTAAAATAGGCATAAGAGATTCACCTTTTGCTGTTGCCGAATATTCAACACGAGGTGGAATTTCATTAAAGCTTTCACGCAAAATAAGCCCGTCTGCTTCTAATTCCCTCAATTGATTAGTCAAAGTTTTTTGTGAAATTTGCTTAATCGAAGCCATTAAAGTTTTAAAACGTAAAGGGCCGTCTTCATTGAGCATATAAAGAATAAGAGGTTTTGATTTTCCACCTATCATTTTTAATGTGATTTCTATTTCTGAATTCACATAAATCTTTTCTTGTACTTTTTCTTTATCCACAATTTTTCTCCAGATTTTTCTATAAAAAGAGCTTATTATTGAGATGAAAAACAATATTTCTATCACTACAGTAATTTTTACTATAATAATAAATTTTATATTTTCAGTCAAGAAAGAATAATAAGCTCTATTTTTGATGAGATAATTGTAGTTTTTATAGATCATAGACAATGCATATTTTAATCTGCTTGTCTGACAAAGGATGAATTGAGAAAATCTTTGCCTTTATATTCAATAAAATCTTTGATTTCATTGATCATAAGTTTTCTGTATGAAGGCAATATTCCATACACAGAAACAAGATTTGAAGGATGGTTTCCATTAAAGATAATATTTTTCAATTCAATATTTTCAAGAACTGTCAATTCTTCTTCAAGAATTTCAAGTTCAGTAGCTGGCACAAACTTGCCCTCTTCTACTTCTTTTGGCATATCGCTGCCTTCAAAAATTCCTAATGAGCCATACCAAACAATAGATGGTTTTGTTGCATTGATCACTTTCACAGTGTCCATTGCATTTTCTATACCTCTTCCCTTGCCGCCAACACCAAGTATATAGCAATGATTATGACGTATTCCTACTTCATTTAATCTTTCTAATTGCGTATAAATATCTTCAAGTTTATGTCCTTTATTGATATAAGCGAGGTTTTCTACATTACCTGTTTCAATACCAAACCATAAATCATTGATACGCATATCTTTTATAGCAAGCAAATCTTCATCACTTTTATTTTTTACATTATTAATAGATGCATACATAGAAATAACTTTAATCTCTGCTATATAT
Source organism: uncultured Desulfovibrionaceae bacterium (assembly GCA_964368455.1). GTDB lineage: Bacteria > Desulfobacterota > Desulfovibrionia > Desulfovibrionales > Desulfovibrionaceae > CAYJAZ01. The sequence continues at coordinate 102,098 of CAYJAZ010000007.1, read as the reverse complement.
TCTATGATTTTATCTGTGATTTCTTTGAGATAACTTGTAGGCAAGCCAAATGGATCGCCATTCACAAGAAAGATTCTTTCAATTTTCTTATGCGTAGCACGTAATTCCTTAATATCTTCTTCTATTTGCCAAAGAGGTTCTACTTGAAATTGTACATCCCTATACATATTGCAAAAACGGCATTTATTATGAGCACAACCCACTGTAACTTGAAGCAATTTTGCATTAAGCATAGCCTCATTTGGTGGACGATAAATTCTTCCTGTAAAGTGCATATTAACTCCTTATTTTAGGCTACAAAGCCTCTCCCTTATGTATAACAGCGGACATAGGGCAATTTGTATAACAATTTCCGCATTCATCACAATACTTACCATCTATAACATAAGTATTGCCTTTCTTTGAAATTGCATCGAAAGAGCATGCTTTTTCACATTTTCCACAAGCAATACATTTTGAACTATCAATAGTCAAGCCAGCTGGCACAAGAGCAAAGCCGTTAAAACTAAAACGTTCTCTTTCTAATTTGTGCCCTCTGTGTTCTTTTTCAAAATCATAATCATAGATTTCGCCTGAAAATCTATGCATACAAAAAGCTGTTATTTGTGGATATCTTTTATTATCATCTATAAGATAATCAAATCTTTTATCATTTTTAGCTAAAGCATCTTCTAATGTAAATTCACGCACATCTCCACTTGCACGAATAAAATAGCCAGGTGCATTATAGGGCATATTATTCTTCCACAAAACTTTTGAATTTGCAGACATTCCACAAATACTTAATTTTTTACTTTCAATCAATTGCTTATATAATGGTTTTGTTTTCATTGTAAAAAAATACAATCCATCATCATCATAAGTAAGCAAGTCCACAATTCTTGTTTCTGGATAGCCATTATTTATTGTTGCAAAAGTGAGGCTACCCACATTATTAAACAATTCAAAAATCTCTTCAATCTTCATAAAATCTCCATTTATGTGCCTGTCTAAAGGCTTTACAAAAGATATATTATTATTTACACTCTTAAGAATAAAAATACAAGTACGCTCTTTTATGATACCACTATAAAAATATGACATGAGAATAAATATGGAAAAACAAGATCTTTTTGGCCTTTGTCCCTTTGTTACTTCGCAAAAATTATTAAGCGGTAAATGGTCTATATATATTATTTATTTACTATCAGATAAAAGTATACGCTTTAATGAACTTTTGCGATTAATGCCAGAAGGCATGACGCACACAACTCTTTCGCGACAATTAAAATTCCTTGAAGAAGAAGGACTTATTATCAGAACAGAATACAATCAAGTGCCACCAAAGGTTGAATATTCACTTAGTCCTATTGGCAAAGAATTTCAACCTGTGCTGGAACAATTAGAAAATTGGGCAAATAGTTATATCAAAAATCTTTCGCTAAAAGAAAATACACTATAAGGCATAATCATGGACAAAGAAAAAATATTTAACTGTACTATGGAACTCACACTTGATATCATAGGCGGAAAATGGAAGCCTATCTTAATCTATCATATTGGCACACAAGGAAAAATTCGTTATGGCGAACTCAAAAGACTCACGCCTAATATCAGCGAAAGAGTGCTTTCAAGAGAATTGCGTGAATTAGAAAATGCAAAAATCATAGAACGCGAAGTTTTTGATGAAAAGGTTTTGCGTGTAGAATATTCATTAACGCAAATAGGGCAAGAAGTTTTGCCAATTCTTTCAGCTTTAACGATTTGGGGTAATAAATATAATCAAAAATACTCCTACGCAAAAATCATTTGCAAATAATCTCATGCAAACTACGGACAATTTTAACCCTACTGACAAAAATATCCATAATTGACGTCTAATACAAGAGTTTTTATATAGTATCTGTAAACAAGCATAAAGCCAATATTCAAAATCTAAAATCAAAAGACTTTCAAACACAGGTAGGTATAAATATGCATTTTACAGGACAAGTATACAGACATCCAATCGAAGCACAAACCCCACTTCTTGAAGTAACTGCGGGTTGTTCGCACAACAAATGTTCTTTTTGTACAATGTACAGAGAGACAAAATTCCAAATCTCACCACTCGAGCATGTAGAAGAAGATTTGAAAGAATTAAAATCCACACATTTCAAAGTAAAACGTATCTTCTTAGTCAATGGCGAACCCTTTATTTTGCCATTTGAAAAATTAAAGCAAATAGGCGAACTTATCAATTCTTATTTTCCAGAAATTGAATGCATCACTTGCTATGCTTCAATAAAAAGCTTGAAAAACAAAACACTTGAAGAATTAAAAATTCTTAGAGCTTTAAAATTTAACGAATTGCACATTGGCCTTGAATCCGCCTATGATCCTGCGATAAAGCAAATGAATAAAGGTTTTACAGCTAAAGAAGCCTATACTAATATAGACAAACTCACAAAGGCCGGCTTTGATTGGGATGCTATTCTTATGCTTGGCGTTGCTGGAAAAGGCAAAGGAAAGCTTCATATAGAAGAAACAGCTAAATTGCTCAACACTTATCCGCCTTATCTTATTTCTATAATGACAACTTCTGTTGGCGAAGGCACTCCCCTTGAAAAAATGCGTGATAATGGCGAATTTATTGAAGCAAGTGAGCGTGAAAAAATTGAAGAAGAAAAATATTTATTAGAACTTATAAATTTTGAAAATGCTTTTTTCTTTGGTGCTCACTATTATAATCTCATTCCAATCAATGCCCCTCTCACAGAGAAAAATAAAATAATTGAACATCTAGACAAACAAATGCAAAGATTAGATAATGAACTATTAAATGGCTCTTTTCAAAGAGATGCTATCTAAAGGAGACACAATGAAAAGAATATTGATCACAGGTGCAACAGATGGCATAGGACTTGAAACTGCAAAATCTTTTGCAAAACAAGGGTATAGCTTAATTCTTCACGGAAGAAATGCTCAAAAACTAGAAGAAATAAAGAAAATTTTCTTGCAAAACAATAGTTCTCTAGAAATAGATCTCTATCAAGCTGATTTTTCTAATCTAAAAGCTGTGCACAAAATGGCAGAAAAACTTGTTTCTGATGGAAAAGTCATAGATGTTCTTATAAATAATGCAGGCATTTACACCCTTCCTGAAGAAGAAAGTATCACAAATGATAATCTAGATATCCGATTTGAGGTCAACACCATTGCTCCATACATACTCACAAATAAAATCCTGCCCCTTTTAGCAAAAGACGGCAGAGTGATAAATCTTGCTTCTGCAGCACAAGCTCCAGTAGACTTTAATGCCTTACAAAATAAAGATATGCTTATGCCACTAGACGCTGATATGGCCTATGCCCAAAGTAAACTTGCACTTATGATGTGGACTATGGAAATGGCCGAAGAAGCCAAAAAATTCTCTAGTGAGCGAGTTTTTGTATCCGTCAATCCAAAATCTTTTCTTGGAAGCAAGATGGTGAGACAAGCATATGGCAGACAAGGTTTTAATTTAAAAATTGGTGCCGATATCCTTTATGATGCCGCCCTTTCAGAAGAATTTAAATACGCAAATGGTATGTATTTTGATAATGATTACGCAAGCTTTAGCAATCCACACCCCTTTGCTCAAGACAAGGCTAAACGTACAATATTAATCAAAATCCTCGATACTTATCTATAAAATCTATAAAAACTAAAAAGGGAAGCCCTTTATAGATTGCTTCCCTTTTTTATTTAATATTATAATACTTTAAATCGCTGCCCTTCCACATAGACATAGTCTACAGCAAGATTTTTATTTGCTCTTTCTTTATTTCCCACAGAATCTACAAGTTCGATTTCTTTATCTTCTATACGAAAAACGCTCAAATCAGCCTTATAGCCAACTTTCAATCTTCCTCTTTGCTCTAAGTTAAAGCTTTCAGCGGCAAAAGCAGTTATTTTATGTATGCAATCGATTAAATCCATACCTAGATGCATGACTTTATTAACAGTATGAGCTAAAGAGAAAACGGGGCCATTGACATTATAGCAATGAATATCTGTACCTATAAAGTCTGGGTAAAAGCCTTGTGCAAAAGCCTTTTTAGCAATATTAAAGTCAAAACTGCTAACTCCATGCCCTATATCAAATAAAACCCCTCTTTGTTTGGCTTCAAAAACTTCAGCTAAGACTATACCCTCTTCGTCAAGAAAAGAATTGTGTCTGCCATTTGGTGCGTAAGAAGTGTAACAATGTGTAAAGATATCGCCTTCTTGAGCCAAACAAAGCAATTGTTTAACTTCTGGAGGAGCTTCACCTATATGTATCACAAAGGGAAGTTTCAATTCACGTGCTAATTTTTGGCATAATTGAAAAACTTCTTTTCCTTTATTTTCAGTATTTTCTTCACCTCCCAAAGGTTGATTGTCACAACGAGCCTTTATTCCAACTATTTTATCAGGGTATTTTTCTACTATTTCTTTCATCTTCTTTGTATCAAAGCGGGAAATATCTTTTAACTCTTCCCAAGCATCTATACCATGTGAAGAAAGATTCAAAAGAGCATAAATATTTGTTTTTGAAACTTTTACTGATTTTTCTAAAAATTTTTCAAAAGTTGCAAAACCACAAGTTCCTGCATCTATTACAGTGCTATTACCTGATTTTATTCCTGCTTCATCTGGACTTATTGAAAGTTCTAAAGGAGTGTCTTTGTCTATATGGCAATGCACATCTATAAAACCAGAAGAGATAAAAGAATTATTTAATTGATGAACTTCCATTTCATCGCTTGCTTCAATAGTATTTTCTATAGCTTTAATTGTATTGCCTTCAATTAAAATATCTTTTTTATCGTAAAGATAATTATCTTCTTTTGATACTAATTGCCCGTTTTTAATAAGTATTTTTTTCATATAAAAGTTCCACCCACACAGCAAATTTCAGTTATTTTATACTCTGAAAAATACTATAAATCAAAGAAAAAGTATAGATATTTATTTCTCGAACAGTATTTTTTTATAAAAATTTTCTATTGCTAATGAAGTGATTTCATTCATAAAGCTCTTGCTTTTTGCTCCATAATGCACTATAATAAAGTATAAAGGAAATATTTATGGCAAAAGATTTATTAAAAGAAGAAATCTATCAATTTTTAACAGAAAAAATTCAGAGTAAAGAATTTTCTGTTGGAGATAAGTTGAGTGAAGTTCCTATTGCAAATGCATTAGGAGTTAGTCGCACGCCTGTACGTGAAGCATTGAATCAGCTTGCCTTTGAAGGCTTTATTACAAAAATACCCTATAGAGGCTTTTTCATCAAGATGCATGATCTAAACAAAGCAATGGAAGTTTATGAAACTATTGCCTATGTTGATAGTGCTGTTGCTGTTTTAGCCTGCCCTTTTATGCATGACATCGACTATAGAAAAATGTCTGAAATAATTGCAAAAATAAATATTGCTATTGAATTTGAAAATTTCATTGATTATTCAAATTTACAAATTGCATTTCACAATATCTATGCGGATAAATGCAAAAACCAATTCCTCAAAGACACTTTATATTCTCTCAAATTCAGTCACGTTCCACATACTTATATGAGTAAGGACAAAGACGTATTTAAAGCCTATAGTTTAAATAATGAAGAACACAATATAATTCTAGAAGCTTTTAAACAAAAAGACCTAATATTACTTGAAAAAGTAATTAGATCACATTGGACTTATATTGTAGATGAAAAATTACTCTTTCAAAACGATACTAAACATTAATAAAAAGTAAGATATAAAAAAAGGAATTTGAAAAACAAATTCCTTTTTCTATATATATTTTTTATTTTCAATAAATTTTATGCATTGAAATAGATTTTTTTCAATAATTTCACACCACTATAACATAAAAACCCTTGCACAGCTATCATAGGAAGCCCTGCAATAAGAGAAATTGTTTGTACAGCACGTAATTCATTCACAACTAAAAGCCCAACAGACAAAACACCAAGCACAGATGCCCAGAAAATTCGTGAAGGGCGTGATGGCTGTTCGTCAATGTGTAAATCTTTTGTAGCACAGCTCGCAAGAACATAAGCAGCTGAATCTATAGTAGTTGAAAGAAAGACAAGTAATAATACACAAACAACTGCCATGAAAAATTCTGCAATAGGAAGAGTTTTGATAATTTCAATAAATGCTATATTTTGCCCACTATCAGTCAGTATTTTTGAAAGTTCAAGTAGGCCGCTTTGTTCTAAGAAAAGTGAATAACCTCCAAAGATAGCAAAACAACACCAACAACCAAATGAACCCCAAATAAGTTGCTGCCACAGAACTTCTTTTAATGTACGCCCTTTAGAAATTCGAACAATAAATAAAGCCATCATAGGCATAAATGCAAGCCACCAACCCCAATAAAAGACAGTCCAAGCTTCAAGGAATTTTCCGTCGCCAAAAGGATCTGTCCATGTATTTATTCTAATAAATTCATTGAAATAAAGGCCAATAGAATTTATTTCCATTTTAAGAATATCAACAGTTGGCCCAAGAGCAAGCATAACAACTAAAAAGACAAATAATACAACCATATTGATATCAGAAAAGAGTTTTATTCCTTTATCTAAGCCTCTAAAAACACTAAAAGAAAAGAGTAAAATCCATATTGATATAACAATAACGTCTAATAAAAGCCCTTGTTTTACATTAAATAATTCGCTTAAAAGCTGTGAAACAATAGGAACTCCAAGCCCTAATGATGTGGAAATACTCGCTGTAATAGCAAACATTACAAGAATATCTAAAGCCTTGCCCACAATAGTCTTTGTCTTACCAGTAAGCATTGCATCTGTGACAGAACTCATTCTCAGTGCATTAGCATTAAATTTATAAATCACCACAGAAAGAGCTACAATTGCAGGCACATAGAAAATCCACGCACTTGGCCCCCAATGGAATTGCCCATACATATGAGCAAATTCATAAGCTTCTGTACTAAAAGGCTCTAAATGAAAGGGAGGTTGTATAATATAGTATACAGGCTCTAAAAAACCTAAAATAACCGCACTTGAGCCTACTCCTGAAGTAAAGAGCATACCAGCCCAAGTGAGATTACTATAGACAGGTTTGTCAGTTGGCAAACCTAATTTCATGTCGCCGAATTTTGAAAAAGTAACCCAAAGTAAGAATACAAAAGAAACCATACAACTAAGATAGTAGAGCCATCCAAAGTCTGAAATAATATAAGTAAATGTTTCATTTACAATTTCTTTTGCTTGAACTGGAAAAAAGAAAAGCGTCACTACAACCACAGCTGTCACCAACAAAGTTGGTATAACAATAGATAAATCCGTATTCTTAAAATCTTTCATACATACTTTTTCGACATTCACTTACTGCTTAAAGACAATCAAACCATCAGCAGGGCAAACGCCTTGTCCATTTTCGTATACAAAGAGAGGATTCACATCCAACTCTTTTAATTTATTTACATTTGCATAGGCGTATTCTGAAATTTTAACAACAAAATCAGCACATGCATCGATATCAGCAACTTTCCCGCCCCTGTAGCCATTGAGAAGCTTATAGCCTTTCAATCGCTCTATCATCTTAATAGCCTCATTTTTATTAAGAGGAGCTGGAGCTAGCTGAACATCTTTAAACACTTCCACAAAGATTCCACCCAAACCTATCATGATAATTGGCCCAAATTGGTCATCATTGTTTACACCAACAATCATCTCCATTCCCGCTGGGCTCATTTCTTTCACAAGAATACGCACATCACGAGCGTGTGGGCAATGTTTTTTAGCATTTTCAAGTATTTGATGATATGCATTTTTTGCATCTTCAATTGTCTTGAGATTGAGCTTTACACCACCAACATCAGACTTGTGTAATATGTCAGGCGAATCAATTTTTAATACTACAGGAAAACCTAATTCTTTACAAGCTTTTTCTAACTCATCTTCGGATTCTACTAAAAACATCTTGCCTACATCTATTCCAGCTTCTTCAAGTAAAGTTAGAGAGCCAAATTCAGAGAATGACTGAATGCTTTCGCCAGCAAATTTCGGTGATTTAAATTCAAGCCTGTGATCTTCTGGATTATAAGAAATAAATTTATTCAAATTTTGCAATACCTTATAACCATAAAGAGTAGCAGGAGTTATTGGAACATTTAAGCTCAATAATTTATCGTGAAGTTCAGGATTTTTTGTATGCTCAACAAATGGCATCCAAATCAATGGTTTTACATTTTCTTTTAAAGCTAATTCAACACCTTCTACCATTTTTTGCGGAGTAGTGTCGATGATGTCTAAAGGAATTGTATATCCAATAATAAGAGCGCCAACACTTTGATCAGCAGAAATAATCTTTATGGCTTGTGCCATTTTTTCTGGATCGTAGGCAAGAGTTGCTGTCATATCAAGTGGATTACTTGCTGTTGCGTATTCAGGCATGATTTCTTTAAGCTTTGCTAAAGTTTCATCACTAAAGTCTGCAAGTTCAATGTCATTGATAAAGGCAGCGTCAGCTGTGATACCAGATTCACCACCAGATACGTTCAAAGAAGCATACACTGGCTTTGTTGGGTATTCTTTCATCACTGAGAAAAGTTGAGCTGTAGCAAGAAGTTCTTGTAAGTCATCAACTCTAATTGCATTATATTTTTCAATAGCTGCATCAAAAGCCTTATCTGAACCAGACAAACTTCCTGTATGCGAAGCTGCAAGCATTGCCGCTTTATTTGAACGGCCGCTTTTGAGAATAATGACTGGCTTTCTTTTGAGGGCTGCTCTTTTGAGGGCGTCCACAAAGATATCTGTGTGCACAACGCCTTCAATATAACAGCAAACAACTTTAGTGTCTTCATCGTCAACTAAGAAACTCATATACTCTTCTACACGAAGATGAGCACTATTGCCTGATGAAATAAGATAAGAAAATTTCATACCAGGACTATCAAGGCCTGATAAGCACACCTGCCCACTTTGTGAGACCATGCCTATATTACCGCATCTTTCTCTTTTTTCAGTCAAGAAAGCAAATGAATAGACATCGTCAATATAGTTTGCAAAACCAGCACAATTTGGCCCCATAAGAGCAATGCCTAATTCGTCGCAAATTTTACAAAGTGATGCTTCTCTTTCTTTACCAGCAGGGCCAGTTTCACCATAATTTGAAGCAAAAACAACAGCACCTTTACAACCTTTTTGAGCCGCTTCTTTCAAGAGAGATTCAACTATAGATTGCGGAGTGCAAATAATAGCTAAGTCTATATCAGTTGGAAGCTCTGCTACTGTGTGGTAGCATTTTTGCCCAAAAATTTCATCACGTTTTGGATTGATGAAATAAACCTTTGAAAGATCTTTTGTATAGCTAAGAATTGTTCTGCAAGTGTCGCCGCCAAAGCCGTCTTTTTCACTTGCACCAATAACTGCAATCTTTTTAGGTTTTAATAATTTTGAGATATCGCGCATATTTTACCTTATACAGCTTCGTATCCAGCACGAATACAGTCAGCATTTTTTGTGTTGACTTTGCCTTTTTTTGCAAAGTAGTTATCAACACCTTGTACAAAGGTTTCAAGTTCAAAAGCATTTGTTGCTTTTAAAAATGCACCTAACATAACAAGGTTTGTTCCTCTAAGGTTTTGAAGATCATTTGCTATGCCTGTTGCCTTTACTTTAACAACTTTGACATTGTCTGGATAAGCATAATTTGCATCAACAATAGATTCATTCACAACAATAATACCATTTTCACGTACTACATTAGCAAATTTATCAAGTGAAGGTTCGTTCAAAGCAAGCAATATATCACAAGTTGGCAAATATGGACTACCTGTTTCTTCATCACTTATGATAACATTACAGTTTGCTGTTCCACCACGCATTTCTGATCCGTAAGATGGGCTCCAAAGAACGTTTTTACCAAGATCAGAAGCCACTTGAATAGCAACTAAGCCAGCAGTTAGAACGCCTTGTCCGCCAAAGCCAGAAATAATCATTTCAATATTCATCATTACTTGTTTCCTCCATCCTTATTATTTGTACGATCAGCGTATACGCCAGGCACAAAGAATGTACAAACATCGCTTTCAATTTTAGCATTTGCATCAACTGGTTCCATATTCCAGTTTGTTGGACATGGAGATACAATTTCTATAACTGAAAAACCTTTCTTATCTAATTGATTTTGGAAAGCTTTTTTAATATATTCTTTTGTCTTAGTGACTTCTTTTGCATTGTATAATGCACCTCTAGCTGCAAATTCAATGTCATAACCAGCTAAAGTTTTAAGAAAATCATGCGGTTTACCGTGAGATTCTTGATTTCTACCACTAGGCGAGCTCACAGTTTTTTGGCCAAGCATTGTTGTTGCAGGACACATTTGTCCGCCTGTCATACCAAAGATACCATTATTCACAATAATCATTGTAATAGGCACATCTCTTACAGCTGCATAGGTTGTTTCTAAAAAGCCAATACCATAAGAAGCACCATCACCAGCGTGGATAAAGACAACGCTATCAGGACGAGTTTGCTTTACAGCTGTTGCAACGGCTGCACAACGGCCGTGAGGGCCAGCAATACCGTCATAATCTAATGAATCTAAAGACCAGAAACAGCAAGCAATATCAACAACGTTAATCGCTTTATTAGCAACATTTAATTCTTCTAAAGATTCAGCAATCATTCTTTGAATAATTCCGTGTCCACAGCCACCGCAGTAGCCACTTTGCTTTACAATAGAGCTAGGTTTTGAAAAAGCTGGCATTAGAAAACCTCCTTAGGCTCGAGTTCACCTGAAAGTGCTTTTTTCGCCATTTCAAGAACTTTGTCTACTTCTGGAATAGCAATAGCTGTTGAATAGGCATAAACAGGATGTTTGAATTTGTCTGCAATATAGATATCTTCAACCATTTGAGCTGTGATATCCATTTGAACTGACATAAAACCTTTCAAATTCTTTGGTAAGTCTTTGAAAGCTTCTTTTGGATAAGGCCAAAGCGAAATAGGACGAATTAATCCTAATTTAATGCCTTCTTTACGTGCTTTTTGCACAGCTTTTTTACACACTCTAGAAGAAACACCAAAGGCAACAAAGATAAGTTCAGCATCTTCTGTTTGATAGCTTTCCCAACGTTGTTGTTCTTTTGTCATCACTGTATATTTTTCAATAACATGTTCTTCCCAAGCCTTATCGCCCCAATACCAGTTAAGATTTGTTACTTTTACTGGATTTTCTTCAGGCGAACGCCCTTTGATAATCCAATCGTATGAATCTATATTATGTTCTTTTGGTTCTGGTAAAACACAAGGTTCAACCATTTGTCCAATAGCTCCATCGCTCAAAATAAGCACAGGATTACGATATTTTTCAGCAAGATCAAAAGCTTCGTAAGCAAATTGAGCACATTCTTGCACTGAATTTGGTGCTAATGTCAATAAGCGATAATCGCCATTACCGCCGCCTTTTGTTGCTTGTAGATAAGAATCTTGGCCTTGAGTGATGTCGCCACCACCAATACCATAACGCATAACACTTACTATAACTGATGGCATGCCATAAGAAGCAAGATATGCTATACCTTCTTGTTTGAGAGAAAAACCAGGACCAGATGAAGAAGTCATACTTCTTGTTCCAGTTGCAGCAGCACCCCAAATCATACTGATAGAAGCTACTTCTGACTCACCTTGAATAAAGACACCACCTCTTTTTTCCATGTGCTTAGACATGTATTCAAGAATTTCACTTTGTGGTGTGATTGGATAACCTGCATAAAATCGGCAACCAGCACGTAATGCAGATTCAGCTAAGGCTTCATTGCCTTTTAATAATAATTTTTCCATGACAACTCCATTAAAAATCAATTGATTTCAAAAACATAGTCTGGGCACATCTTGTAGCAAAAACCACAACCAATGCACTTTTCTTCATCAATACTAATAACTTTATAACCTTTTTTATTTAGATCTTCCAAAGGTATGATAGCATTTTTAGGACATGCACCGACGCAAACTCGGCAACCCTTGCATAATTCAACTTTAGCTTTCGCTTTCATAGAATCCTCCATTCTAATGATAAATATTCAAAGAGTATAGAAATTAACCTTGACGATGTTTTCTATGCTCTGCCTGAATCTCACTCAGTAATTGTTCATCATAAGCAAGAGTTGAACAAATACTCGCAATAACGCGTGCACCCTCTATAAGACTTTGCTCGGCTGCATCACTACGGACAAGCTCTGCAAATTCTTTGGAATGCAATTTAATTTCTGGATCATTACCAATGCCAATACCAGGATGATAGGTTGGCATAATAACATCCACATTACCAGCATCTGTTGAGCCAAATGCTGTTTCCTCTTTCACAAAATCAATGGCTAAATTATCAAAAATGTTTAAGAGTAAATCTTTATTTTTTGGCCCTATGTAAATATCTCCGTATTTATTATAGAGCATCTTCACTTCGCAAGTTGTTTCAGTTGCTAAAGCAGCTCCCTTAGCACAATTTTCCATTCTGTCCCATAAAACATCAAGTTCTTTGATTGAAGCAGCTCTAGGATAGAAATAACAAGTAGCCTCTTCAGGCACTATGCTTGGCAAAATACCACCATTAGTAACAACTCCGTGTATTTGACAGCCAGGCACTAAATGCTGACGAAGCATATCAAGTGCGTGATAAAAAAGCATAAGCCCGTTTAAGGCATTCTTACCTTCCCATGGCTCAACTGAAGCGTGGGCACTTTTACCAAAAAATTTCACTTCCATATCGCAAGAAGCAATAACTTTGAAGAATGGATTAGTTGTTCCAAATAAGTGTGCCATAGCACCAAATTCATATCCGTCAAAAGCTCCTGCATCAGCCAATAATATTTTGCCGCCACCTAATTCTTCAGCCGGTGTACCAATAATATCTATTTGCATTGGAAAATCAGCAAGAGCTTCTTTAATTGCAAGAGCAGCAAGCAAACTCATAGCACATGAAAGAGAATGCCCGCACGCATGGCCAATATCTGGCAAAGCGTCGTATTCGCAAAAAATGGCTATCTTTTTATCATGTTTTTTCTTTGGATCAATGGCTAAAAAAGAATGTGCAACATTTTTTAAAGGTGTTGTTACTTCATAGCCTTGTTTTTTTAAAAATTCGCAAATATATAAGCAAGATTTTTCTTCTTCACCAGAAATTTCAGGATTATCACTAAGAAAATGCGAAACTTCTAAACAAGTAGATTTAAGTCTTTCTATGGCCTCATCGATTTTCACTTGAATATCTTTATTGAACATAATTCTCTCTACTTTTTGTATACAATATACAATTTATTTTTTGGCAAATTTATTTTGCCCCTACTAAAATTGAATACAAATTAAGTATAGGATTATACGAAATTCATATACCTATAATACTAGGGGCAAATGTTAATTATTTATAAAGTTCATATGACTATAGTTTAAAACTATTCTGCATTTGCCTTATTGATATTTCTACTCATAACAGCAGCAATAATAGCTAATACTATACCGCAACAACCAATACCTACGATAAAGGTAAAGATTTTTTCAAAGCCCCCTTGACCTAATTCGTCAAGCCAAGTACCGAACATTGTGTGTATAAACATATCAGGTAAATAACCAATCAATGTCATAAGAGCAATAGCAGTTCCACTTACACGAGGAGGAATATTCAATTCTGTCATAAGTGAATAACCTGTAGCTTTTACAGAATAAACCGCAAAACCTGCAATAATCATTGTGATGATAAATACTGAAGCAGCAGAAGTTGGTATAATCAAGAAAGAAGCAAATAAAGCTGTTACAGCAATGTGAGCAATAACTTGCCATTTTGCAGATGATTTGAAAACTTTATCAGCCATGTAACCACCAACAACACCACCAAAACGTGTGCCGTAATATGTGGTACTACTGAGGAATGAAGCTGTTGCAGCGGCAACACCAAAAGAACCTGTCATATATGGATTTAGATAACCAATACCACTTACGTAAGTAATGATTGTAAACATAATAAATGAACAAACCCAAACACGCGGCATCAAAAGAACACCAACAAATTCTTTTAAAGTGATTTTTTCGTTATTTGCACTTTCTTCTTTTGCTTCTTCATTGTATACTAAATCATTACCAAAGAAGAACCAAACAGCTAAACCACCAGCAACAGAAGCAGCCGCAAATGTAAGAACGATACCTTCAAAACCAGCAATATTATCAGCAAATTGAGCTGCTACGAAAGTTGCACCATATGCTAGCAAGAGCGAAACTAATCCGTTAACAAATTCAAATATACCGTATATTCGCCCTTGTTCTTCCTTTGTTCCAAGAAGACGAACACCTTTAAGCATTGAAGGCCAGAAAGCAAAGCCGCCTGTAAGAGCTGAAGCACCCCAAACAACTGTTGCTATTGTGAAATCGTCACGGAACATATAGAAAACTAAACATAAAAATCCGTTAGCTATACTACAAAAAGCAAGTAATGCACGCGGTGAAAATTTATCAGCAAGCCAGCCACCTGGTAAATAACTTATTGTACACATAAGTGCATACATGGAAACTAATTGTCCTAATTGTGCATTTGAAAAGCCAGTAGCTTCAATCATTTGTGCATAGAAACTTGATTTCATATATGGAAGCATATAAATACTACCATAAGTAAATGCTAATGCAAGTAATGCAATAAAACGTCTTACGTTACTCATAAATAAATCCTTTTAGAGGTCTAACAGTAGTTCAAAAAAATAAAAACATAGGCCAAGTTGGGTATAAAAAAATTCTTCTGTTCTTCCTCCAATAATGCAAAAAATATTGACAGTTTTTTTGATAAATGCATCAAACTGTCTATTGTATACAATTTGTCTTAGATTAGAGTAAAAACACATTTATGTCAAGAAATAAAGCCCATTTTTTATAAAAAACAGTGTCATCTTTTTCACATTCTTGAGAAATATTACACAATACCTTTATTCATTTAGAGAGAAGCCATAACAAGTACAACTTCTCTCTAAAGCTTGATCAAAACAATTTTAATCAAAGTGCAATAAGAAGATTTTTTATTTTTCGTTTTCTTTGATTTTATTTGACATAATCACAGATATAACAGCAAGAACAACGCCACATGCACCGACACCACCCATGAAGGTGAATATCTTTGAATATCCATCTACTCCATAAGTATCAAGCCAAGTACCGAACATTGTATGCATAAATAAGTCAGGCATATATCCAATAAGTGTCATTAAAGCCAATGCAGTTCCGCCTACCCTTGTTGGAACACGAAGCTCTGAAAGTAATGAATAGGCTGTTACGCGGTTAGCATAAACAGATAAGCCAAATACGAGCATCACAGCAATAACAAGGAAAGAATTTGTGCTTGGTATTACAAGGAAGGAAAGGATAAGACAAGTTGTGATTACATGCGCCAAAACTTGCCATTTAGCTGATGATTTGAAAACTTTATCAGCCATAAAACCACCAAAAATACCACCTACACGGCAACCATATTCACGAATAGCACCAAGCATACTAGCAAAAGCAACAGCAACGCCAACCTTATCTGTAAGGTAAGGATTGAGATAGCCCATACCTGAATACATTGTGATACCAACAAATAAAAGAAGTGATGGAATCCAAACGCGAGGCATAACGATAACTTTTACAAAGTCTTTTAAAACAATTTTATCAGTTTCTTCTTGTGCGTCTTCGTTGAAGATCAATGTATCATTGAAAATAAACCAAATTAAAAGTCCAGCAACAACACTCATCACAGCAAATGTCAATACTATACCTTCAAAACCTGCAACATTATCAGCAAATTGTAATGCAACATAAGTAGCAAGGAAGGTTACCGCCATAGAGGTTAATCCGTTAATACCTTCAAAAATACCATAAATTCTACCCTGCTCTTCCTTTGTTCCCATAAGGCGAACACCTTTGAGCATGGAAGGCCAGAATGCAAAACCACCTGTAAGAGCACAAGCTCCCCAAACAATAGTAGCTATAGTAAAATCAGTACGGAACAAATAGAAAATAAAGCAAAGTCCACCATTTGCAATACAACAAGTACTCAAAAGAGCACGTGGACTAAATTTATCAGCAAGCCAACCACCTGGAAGGTAAGAAAGTGTACACATTAATGCATACATGGAAACTAATTGCCCTAATTGTGCGTTTGAAAAACCCGTTGCTTCAAGCATTTGATTATAAAAAGTTGACTTCATATAAGGGAGTAAATAAATAACTCCATAGGCAAAACCTAAAGCAAATAAGGCAAGTAATCTTTGTAAATTCTTCATGAATCCTCCAATGGTTAACTTATATAAAATAAGGTTTATAAAATCCCAATGATCTTATAAACCTTATTTTTATGCGATTAAATATCAGGATTATCAAATGTGTCAGGAGCAAAAATTTCTTCTGCTACCTCACGAGGCTTCTTGCCTGATTTTTTAGAAGCTTCGTACACTAATTTAATATCTTTACGTATAATCTTTTCAACATCGTCACATGCTTCTTGTGTGTTTTTCCCAACAACTTGGAAGAATACTGAATCGTAATATCTTGTAGCACCTAAATTTACTGTAAAATCTACAGCAATGTCAATACCTTTTTTGTGGAATATTTCATCTGCTTCAGGTGTTGTACAAATGTTTGCGCCTTCAACAATGATTTGAGCTTTCACTTTGTCTGCGTTAGATGCATTTAAAACATCTTCTAAAGCTGCTGGAATAAGGATATCGCAATCTTGCTCTAACCATGCTGCTCCAGGAAGTTGTTTGTAATTTGCTGGAAGAGCTTCTCTATTCATTTCGCCTAAGACCTTACGTGTGTCCATAAGCATTTGAATATCAAGTCCATCTTCACAGAAAACTAGCCCGTGAACATCTGAAATACCTGTAATTTTGTAGCCCATTTTTACTAATCTGTAAGCACAGCTTACACCTAGGCAACCAAAACCTTGAATAACAACTCTTCCGCCACCGCTCTTGCCTGTGCGAAGTGTCCAAAGTTCGTCTGCACCATCAGCAACACCATAACCAGTGATAAAGTCGTATGTAGTAAAGCAATCAAGCTTCATTGAACACATTTCATCGTGGTTTTTGTTACCTTGAATAACTTTTGGATCAGTTCTCATAGCTTTTGTGATCGGCACTGGAAGATTAATTTCGTCCCAAATTTTGAAAACTTCATTAGCATCCACGCCTAAATCACCACCAAGGTTCACACCACTTTTCATCAATGGAGCCATAGCAATCATAAAACGTTTCAAAACATCTCTTGCATCAGCTGCTTTAGAATCGTAAGAAATACCAGCTTTACAGCCACCTGTTGTTACAGATTCACAAGCTTTATATTTGTATGACATAGCACGTGCTAGACGATATACTTCTTCTGGAGTAACGCTTGGGTGCATTCTTGTGCCACCACTACAAAAATTGTTAACAAAGTTATACACAACAACCCAACCTCTTGCTGTGCTTTGGTTGTCGTTCCACTCGCATACGAGGTAAGGTTTTTTGTGTGTTTCGTCGAATTTGATGTCTAATTCATAGCTCATTATCAGGCTCCTTAAAATTTGAAAAAATTAAATTGTATACAATGTACAACTTCTTCAAAGATAGATGATTATCTATAATATGTCAACACTTTGCAAAAAATAAAATACTGCGATTGTTTGTGTAATCAATCATAGAGAGTTTTCTCTCTACATCAGAGATAGCGAGCAATTGTGATAAATATAACACAAAAAACAACTTTTTTTCACAAAAAAATAATTTGTATACAATTTTATTTTATTCGTATCAAGAGGACTTATTAAAAAAGGAGTATCTTTCATTTTTACGAAAAATACTCCTTTTATTTAATTCATTCTAGACACAAACTAATCCATATTTTCTGCAAGAATTTGCAGAATATGCTTAACATCTGTTTGTGGTTCATTTGAGCGACGAACACCATCACGGAGTTGAATAATACAGCCAGGACAAGAAGTGACAATGCATTTTGCCTTTGTGCTGATTGCATCGTCAATTTTTTTCTTTTGGATTGCTTTTGATAATCCCATCTGTGCCAATGTATATGTTCCGCCTAATCCACAGCAAGCTTCTGGTTTATTCATTTCCACTAAAGAATTTGCTGTTGCCATATTAAGAAGTTCACGAGGTTCTTGTGTGATCTTCTGTGCTTTTTTAAGATGGCAAGGATCATGATAAGTTGTTGTTATTGATGGATTTGCTTTAACAAGTGCTTCAAGCTTTTCTTTGCCTATAACATTTACCAAATATTGGTTGATATCTATAACACGATCAGCAATATTTTGTAGCTGTCTTTCTAAAAAAGGTTCGCCTTTTAATGCATCAAGATAGCCATGTTTCAACATATGCCCACATGAAGCACAAGCGACAACAATTGGTTCATCAGAAGAAAGATGAGCAAATGCCTTAATATTTTCAATAGCTGCCGCCTTAACAGATTCTTTATCACCAGAAGCAAGCATAGGCATACCACAGCAGCCTTGCTCATTAGGCACTTTGACATTGACATTAAGTTTATTAAGAACTTTCACTAAACTTTCTGAAACTTCTGGCATAAAGTAATTTGCCATACAGCCAGTAAAGAAAGACACTGTCTTATCACCATTAACATCAGCTTTTTGCACTTTATCACGAAAAGCAGTTTCAGCAATTTCAGGGATATATTGTTTTTCATCAAGTTTTGGCATCATGAATCTACGGTAAAGTCCGCTTGTTTGAGGAACTTTTTTGAACAAAAGTTTTTGCCCCATAGAAGCTAATTTTATACCAGCATCCATGATCTTCTTAGATTTCATTGTCTTTGTGATGGCTTGTTTATAAAAAGGCAAGCCAAGTTCTTCAGCAAAAACTTGTCTTGCTGCAATAATAACCTTATCACTACGAACTCCGCTTGAACATTGAGCAGCACAACCAGTACAAAGCAAGCAATTTTCCAAAGCTTCTCTTACTTCTGGAGTGAATTTTATTGTTCCATTGATAAGGCCTGAAACAATAAGAATTTTTCCACGTGAAGTGTATCTTTCTGCGCGCTTTTCGCCATAAACAGGACATACCAAACGGCATTCTCCACAACGAATACACGAAGAAGCTGCTGCTTCAACAGCTTCTTTGAGATTTTTATAGCTTTCACTATTTTTATCAATCATATATGGCTACTCCTTTGGGATAACTTTACCCGGATTGAGTATACCATTAGGATCAAAGAAGTTTTTGAATCCACGCATCAATTTCATTGTTGGCTCGTCGATGTTCCAATGCAATTTATGCATTTTAATACAGCCAACACCGTGTTCAGCCGCTATACGTCCTTCAAGTCTTACCACTTCAGCAAGCAAGTCTTTCAAGGCTTCTTTAGGGAATTTGACGTCTTTTTTGCCAGTTGTCATACTGATATGGATATTACCATCGCCATAATGCCCCATATTTGCAATAATAATATTGTATTTCTTTGCAATTTCTTCAAGCTTTGCCACCATTTCTGGAATACGTCCAAGAGGCACTGAAATATCGTCGTCTTCCCATTGATCTGAAATTTCATAATAAGCAAAAGAAATATCACGACGAGCTTGCCATAATTTTTCGCGTTCTTCATCGTTTTGTGCAAGTTTAAACTTTATAACCTTACTTGCTTCACATGCAGCTTTAATTTTATTTGCTTCATAATCAAGAGTTTCTTCAAAGCCATCTACTTCAATCAATAATAAAGCACCCTCTTCTGGTGTTGCACCAAATTTTGTTGCTTTTTCAATAGCTTCAACAGTAATTCTATCCATAAATTCAAGTGTAGAAAGTCTCACACCTGTAGCAAAAATAGCTTTAATAGCAGCAGAAGCAGCTTCTAAATCAGCAAAAGTTGCTGTCATAGTGCGCCTTGATTCTGGCTTTGAGATGATTTTTAAAATCGCTTTTGTCACAATGCCTAATGTGCCTTCTGAACCAACAAAAAGTTCAGTAAGGTTAAAACCAGCAACGTCTTTAATACATTTTGAACCTGTTTGAACAATGTCGCCATTAGCTAAAACAACTTCCAAGCCCATAACCCAGTTCTTTGTCACACCGTATTTTACAGCTCTAAGGCCACCAGCATTTTCTGCAATATTTCCGCCAATTGTAGCAAAAGCAGCAGAAGCTGGATCAGGTGGATACATAAAACCAAGCTTATCTAAAGTATCTTGAATTGTCTTTGTGACAACACCAGGTTCAACAATCATAAGATTATTGTCTAAATCTATTTCTAAAATTTTATCAAATAATTCCATCGATAGTATAACGCCACCTTGTGTCGCTAAACAACCGCCTGTATAACCACTGCCCGCACCCCTTGCAACAACTGGAACTAAATGTTTATTAGCAATTTTCATAATTGCTGAAACTTCTTCAGGGCTAGAAGGAAGAATTACACCTTCTGGCAAAGCTGTCATTTCTGCATTTGCATCAGATGAATACGCAATTAAATCCTCTGGTGAAAAATAACAACGGTCTTTTCCTAAAAGAGCTATAAACTCATTTTTGACTTCCTCTTTTAACATAGTTGACTCCTAATTCTTCTCAAAATTCTTGAAAAACAACACCAATTATTTTTTTCAAGTTTTTATATTTATTATAGAGAGGAAAAGAACATAAAAGAATCTTATGAAAAAATAAGAATAAAAAAAGACAAGCAAAAAAAAACATCTTTAATAAAGATGAGAGGCTTTGCCTTAATAAATTAACTCTATTTTATATTATGTTTTCTATACCCAAAAGAAACATAATAGTGTTTTTCAAGTTCTTATAAAAAAAGACTGAACAAACAAATATGATATTCACCAAATAACAAAATGCTCAAAAAAGTGCAAGCAAAAAATTATAATTTTTTATAGCTAAAATAAAAATTGATTTTCTTTATTGTAGAATGTTCTGTAACCAAAATTTAGAGATAAGAATACTGATAAACAAACAACTGTTGATATACATATTGTTATAGAAATTTGATATAAAATTGCAGACATAGGCGACTCTCCAGAAAGTATCTGCCCTGTCATCATACCTGGTAGAGCCACTATTCCCATACCAATCATACTATTTATTGTTGGTAATAAGGCCATTTCAAGTGCGTGATTTACCATAGGCAAAAGAATTTTTTTAGGATGAGCACCTTGATTCAACAATACTTCAATCTGCAATTTTGAATCTTTAATCTTTGCCACAAAACTTTTAACCCCAAGTGCTACGCCAGTCATCGCATTTCCAAGTATCATTCCGCTGATTGGAATAATATATTGTGGGTTAATAAAGCTTTCGCCAACTACTATCTTTATAAAAAAAGCTATAATTAAAAGAGCTGATAAAGACATAGAAAGAGCTATAATATATTGAAATTTCCTATTTATTCCTTTATTGAGTGACAAAACTCTTTGTATAGCAAAAATTGTCATCACTAGTACATATAAAACAACAAAAAAAGGCGATGCTTCTTCAAGAAGATACATTAAAACATAACCAGCCAAAACAAGCTGCACAGTCATTCGAAGGCTTGCTATAAAGAGTAATTTTGTTTGTGCTATCTTACTCATCTTCATCACAAAGGCGACGATTAAAAGAAGTAGGTAAATAAGGGAAAAATTAAAAATACTTATATGAACTGCATTATCCATTTGTTTTTACTCCATTTAAATCAATAATATTGTCTGCAAATTTCTCAACTAATGAATTATCGTGTGAAATAATAAGTAAGGTTTTTTTATTATTTCTTGCATAAGCCACTATATTTTCTAAGATTTTATGTCCAAGCTTGCTATCGAGAGCCGAACTTGCTTCATCTAGTAAAAAAATTTCAGCCCCCATTGAAAAACAGATTGCTAAATACACTCTTTGCTTTTCTCCGCCAGATAAATTATCGCATTCACTTTCAAGGCAAAAATGAGCTTCAAGTAAGGCAAGAAAATATTTCATCTTCTCTTCACTAATCAATTCTTCTAGAGATTCTTTATTACAATAAGAATAAAATAAATTAAAATTTTCTTTGATTGTTCCTGAAAACAAAAATGGATGTTGCGAAATAAGCCTTACTTCTTTTCTTAAAGCAATACTTTCGTATTCTGAAAGAGCCTTTTTTTTATAATAGATTTCACCTGATGCAAAAGACTCGCTTTTATTTAGAAGTTTTAATAAAGTGCTTTTTCCGCAACCACTTTCCCCTACAATGAAATTCACTTTTTCAGCTAATATATTTATTTCATTGTATTTAATAATATTTTTATAGCATACATTTTTTATTTCAAACATAAATTTTTCCTTGTTTTTTAGAAAACATTATTATAATATTAGTGTAACGAAAAACAATATCGTATGTCAATATCGAATTTCGATATTAATTAACACAGGAAAAATCAAAATGCAAGACCCAATTTTAAGAAAATTATTTTTAGGTTTTATACAAGTCCATATTCTGCACCATGCTAAAGAAGAGCCTGTTTTTGGGGCTTTTATGATTGAAGAATTAAAATCACACGGTTACGATATCAGTCCTGGCACGCTCTACCCTATTTTCCATAAACTTGAACAAGCAGAGCTTCTTAGTGTTGAGGATAAAAATGTAGATGGAAAGATCCGAAAATACTATAGTATTACAGAAAAAGGCGAGCAGGTATTAACTGAAGCTAAGAAAAAAGCTAAAGAATTAGTAAGAGAATTATAATAGTATTTCACTATAAATAAAAAAAGAGTAATTTCTAAAATTACTCTTTTTTATTATATATTTTTATTGTATTTTCTCTATCTTTACGGCACAAGCCTTGTATTCAGCAGTCTTACTTATAGGATCAAAAGCTGGATTTGTCAGCCAATTTGCATTATTCTCTCTAAAGTGAAAAGCCATCCACACAAGGCCAGCAGGAATAGCATCAGAAATTTTTGCCACAACCTTAACCTTACCACGACGAGAAGAAACATAAATCATTTCACCATCTTCTATAGATAATTTTTGAGCATCTTCAAAAGAGATATCCGCTGTTTCATGGCTTAATAATTCATTTATTCCCGCACATCTGCCTGTTTGTGTCCTTGTATGGTAGTGGTAAAGTCTTCGTCCTGTGCTAAGAACATAAGGATATTCCTCGTCAGCAACTTCGGCTGGTGGTGTATAATCTACTGGAATAAATAAACCTTTGCCTCTAGTGACATGTTCTTTATGTAATATCTTTGTGCCCTCATGCTCTTGGCTTGTACACGGCCATTGCAAGCCATCACCCTCAAGACGATAATATTTTATACCAGCTAAATTTTCTGCAAGACAAGATATTTCATTATCCCATATTTCTTGAGCTGAATTAGATTCCCATTCATGCCCAAATTTCTTTGCTAACTCTTTGAAAATCCACCAATTTGGCTGTGAAATACCAGGAGCCTTACTTGCTGTACGCACTCTATTCACACGTCTTTCACTATTTGTAAAAGTCCCCTCGTTCTCACTCCATGCCTGTGCTGGCAAAATAACGTGTGCAAATTTGGTAGTTTCGTTTAAAAAGATATCTTGTACAACTAAAAATTCCGCTGAGGAAAGACAATGCTCGATATGACGTATATCAGGCTCAGTATTAGCTATATTTTCACCAAAGATATAAAAAGCTCTGATTTCTTTTGTCACTAATTTTTCGATGACATCAGGCATCATCAAGCCATTTTTTTCTGGTAAATTACTCACATTCCAAAATTTTTCAAATTTTTCACGAGCTTTTTTGTCCTCAACCTTGCCATAACCAGCAAAAACATTCGGCAAAGCACCCATATCACAAGCACCTTGCACATTATTTTGCCCACGCAATGGATTCACTCCGCCAGAAACTTTGCCAAGATTTCCTAAAAGCATTTGTAAGGAAGCAATAGCATAAACATTATTCACACCACAAGTATGTTCTGTAATTCCAAGTGTATAAGCTAGAAGCATAGGTTTAGTTGCTGCCAAATCTCTTGCTATTTTTGCTATACGCTCTGCCTTTATTCCACAAATACTTTCTGCTTTTTTAGGAGTCCAATCTTCAAGATGATTTTTGAGTTTTTCAAAATCTTCTGTATTTTTAGCTATATATTCTTTATCGTAGAGATCTTCTTTAATAATTACATGCATGATCGCATTTAAAAGTGCTATATCACTGCCAACCTTGATTTGTAGATGTTCATGTGCACATTTTGCAATGCCTGTTCGGCGTGGATCAACAACAATAAGTTTGCAATCATTTTGTACTGCTTGTTTTAAAAAAGCAGCAATAACAGGATGAGCTTCTGTGATATTAGAACCAAGCAAGAATACCATCTTTGCGTCTTGAAATTCATGTATGCTATTTGTCATCGCACCAGAACCAAATGCAGTAGCCAGACCGGCCACAGTAGGAGCATGTCAGGTTCGGGCACAATTATCTATATTATTTGTCTTAAATACAGATCTAAAAAGTTTTTGCATTTGATAGCTATCTTCATTAATACTTCTTGAGCACGAAACGCCAGCAAGAGCGTCAGGGCCAGAACTTTCTATAATTTCAGAAAATTTATCTTTAATCAATGTAAGTGCTTCGTCCCAACTTGCTTCTTTAAATGAATTATCCTCTTGTCGAATAAGCGGCGTCTTCAACCTTTCTTCACTATAAATAAAATCATAAGCAAATCTGCCCTTTACACAGAGCATTCCTTTGTTAGGTTCGGCATCTTCCACACCATTTACTTCTATGATTTTTCCATCTTTTACCAAAAGTTCTTGCTGACAACCTGTTCCGCAATAAGGGCAAGTTGTTCGAATCTTTGTTATTTCATCTTTTTTATTTAGCAGTCCAAGTGATTTCTTTGAAAAGAGTGCGCCAGTAGGACAGGCTTGCAAGCATTCGCCACAATGTGTGCATTTTTCATAATCCACAAAGGGATAATAATTTTCTTTTTCAATTTTTCTGCCAAATTGATGTTCAATAGCATTATTTACTTGAATATGTTCACAAACAGAAGCACAACGGCCACATTGAATACAACGTGAAAAATCTCGCCCAATCATTGGATATGCATTATCAAAAGTAAAAGCATTTTTTTCAGCTTCCAAATCTTTTACTGGAATTTGATGCTCTATAACTAAATCTTGCAATTCACAACGTCCATCTTTCGAACATGCATGCTCCCTATTTTCTACGTCTAAAGAAGCTATTTGATAAGCTGAAGTGCAATTTTCTATGCCACGCATAAAGCAATCATGCCTACCCTCTGCAAGTATATCCGAAAGAATAAGTTTTCTTAATTCAAAAAGTTCTTTTGAATGTGTTTGAACTTGCATATTTTCAAGTGCAAAGCTTGTACATGAAGGCAGGTAATTATCATAACCATCAACTTTAACTGAACAAATTCTACATATTCCGCCATGTCCTGATTTTTTGAGATGGCATAATGTAGGAATAGAAATTTCAGCTCTCTTGGCAACTTCTAGAATAGTTTCGCCATTTTGAAATTCAACTTTTTTATTATCTATATATAGAAAGGGCATATTTTTTCCTTCTTCTTCAATTGTAGAGTACATACTTTATTAATATTTAATTTGCAATCATAACAATACGATAGCAGCGAAGACAACGCTTAGCTTCGTCCTTTGCCATCTTTGTATTTATTGCTAATTCCACTTCCATAAAGCCCTGCAATCTTTCATCAACTGCTAGCTCAAGATGAGGTAAAGAGGGATTAAAGTCATAAGGTGGATGCTTTTCTTCTTCTGCAAGAAGAGAAATAGCATGAAAATCTGCTTCAAGACTTGCTTTTTGCGTAGGAGAAATTTCTTTTCCCTCCAATAAATACCTACAATATTCAGCACTTCTCTTTCCTCCTGCCAATGCAGAAATCAAAGAATTTGGCCCAGTTGCACAATCACCCATAGCAAAAAATGCTAAAGGTAGATTTTCGGCAAGAAGTTTTCCTGTAATTCTATCACTTTTAAGGTTCTTACTTCTATCAAAAAGAGTATCAGCTTCGATTTCAATATTTTCAAAAAGGCTTGCCACATCTGTTTTTTGCCCTATTGCAGAAATAATAACATCGCAATCAAAATATTGTATTTCATTCTCGCAAGGAATTGGAGAACATCTACCAGAAGCATCTGGCTTACCTAATTTCATTTTTTGGCAATAAAGGCCTTTAACCTTGCCATTTTCCGAAATAATTTTTTGCGGTGCAAGCAAGAAATGAAAATCAATACCTTCATTTTTTGCATCATGTATTTCTAATTTATCTGCTGGCATTTCTTCTTCTGTTCTACGGTATATAATGCCCACATCTTCAAAGCCATGCCTTTTTGCAGTGCGAACGCAGTCCATAGCAACATTACCGCCGCCAACAACCAAAACTTTTTTGCCTTCAATGATTTTCTTGCCTTCTGCAGCTTCGTGTAAGTATTCAATTCCACTCACGATTCCATTCACGCAATTCTCTTCGCCTTCGCAAGCAAGTAAGGGTGCTTTTTGTGAACCTGCTGCCACGCATAAAATTTTAAAGCCTTCTTTTTTTAATTCTTCAACTTTTTTATTCTTTCCTATTTCTGTATTGTAGAAAATTTCTACTCCAAGCTCTTGTATTCTTTTTATTTCTTCTTCAAGAACTAAAGGAGGCAAGCGATAATCTGGTATTCCATATTTTGCCATACCTCCGCCTTTTTTTTCTTTTTCAAAAATGCTTACAGCATAGCCTTCTTTTGCTAAAAAATAGGCACAAGAAAGACCAGCAGGGCCAGCGCCGACTATTGCTATTTTTTCATTTTTTTTGTCTATTTTATTTTTTGTGATCAAATTATTTTCAAAGGATTTTTCTACACTTTGATCAAAAAGATAACGTTTCAAAGTTCTTATAGAAAGAGCTTCGCCATTATTCTTTCTTTTACAAGCACTTTCACATGGCTTCATACACACTCTGCCAATTGTCCCTGGCATAATACAATCTTGCATGACGTTTAAAAGACCTTCTTTATTGTTTCCAACTCTTATCATCTCAATATAATGAGGAATATTCACGTGTGCAGGACAAGCATTGATACAAGGAGCTGTGATTAAAGCCGTGTATTTATCTTCTTTTTTCTTCTGACTATTTTTTAATAATTGAGGAAAATTTTCTATAATATCTATAAGGGCTTTAGGTGTTGTCTGGCCAATATCACAGCGTGCACTTGTCATAATCAAACGTGCATGAGCAAGCAAGAAATCTAAATCTTCAGCTAAATAATCTCTTGTCTTTAAAGACTGCAATCTTTTTAATATTTTCTTCAAACCATTTCTGCAAGGAAAGCATTGTCCGCAAGATTCTTCAGTTCCTTTTTTTATATAGCTACACAATAATGCAAGTATATCAATATTTTCATCTTTTTGTATAAGACCGCCATAACCGATAAGAGCTTTATAAGATCCACTTGGTTTGTCGCCTTGCCAAGTGTCTATAATATATTCTTTGCCTAAATCAAGCTTATCTTGCATAGACTTTTCTCCACTCCAAAAAATCAAAAAAAATTCTGTATTTTGTGTTATAAATTTTCAATAGTTTATAGAAAATATCATTCTTTTATTTTTTTTACAAGTTCACAAAGCCATAAGTTCTTTTTTTCACTATTTAATGAGATAAAAAGCTAAATTCCAAGATACTTTCATATTTTTCCTCAAAAGATTGACAATATTTTTAAAGACCAATACACTTTTAATCAAGTTTGTATCAAAGACAGTATAATTATGCGTGAACATAGAGTTTTTACAAATTTAAATTCAATAAAATAGGCATATACGATGATTATCAGTGCTTCAAGAAGAACAGATATACCCTCTTATTACGGACAATGGTTTATACAAAGATTGCGTGAGGGATATGTTTATATTCCAAATCCTTATAATAAAAACCGCTATTCTAAAGCAAATTTAAGCTCTGAAAATATTGATCTCATAGTTTTTTGGACAAAAAATCCCCTGCCTTTTTTAAAGTATCTACCTATCATCGATGCTATGGCCTATCCATATTATTTTCAATTCACGCTCACACCTTATGGCAGAGAAATGGAAAAAAACTTGCCGCATAAAAATAAACTTGTTGAAAACTTTATACAATTGAGTGAACAAATTGGAAAAGACAGATTAGTGTGGCGTTATGATCCTATAATTATAAATTCAAGCTACACTCTTGAATACCACACACAAAAATTTGCAGCTATGGCAAAACTTTTAGCAAAAAATTGTTGTAGATGTGTGATAAGCTTTGTGGATGATTATAAAAACGTGTCGTCACGCATGGGACAAAAAAATACTTATGATATGAGTAAGGAAAATATTTTTGCCCTAGCAAAGATTTTTTCGCAAATAGCAAAAGAAAATAATCTTGAACTCTACACATGTTCAGAAGAAATTGAATTAGCACAATTTGATATTAAACATGGAGCGTGTATTGATAAAACAATTATTGAAAAAATTCTTAATTGTAAAATCAATGCACAAAGAGATAAAAATCAACGCCCAAGCTGCCTATGCCTTGAAAGCATAGATATTGGCACATATAATTGTTGTGCAAACGGCTGTAATTATTGTTATGCTTTAACAAGTGAAAGATTGGCACATAAAAATATGGCAAGACATAATCCACAATCCAGCGTGCTTATTGGAGAGATGCCACAAGATATTATTCTCACAGAAAGAAAAGTTTCAAGTGTGATTGAAAAACAATTATTTCTCACTCTCTAATTCTATTTTAACTATAATATAAAGCTATTTCTTTATTTAAATTTTGCACAATTTGTCGTGCATCGTAGTATTCAAAAGTATCTATATCTAGTTTCAATTTTTCAAGCATTTCATTTATTTGCCCTTTCCAGCTTTGACTTAAGCATATTTCTAAAGCTTGTTCAAGAACGTCAATATCAAATGATGTTAATGCTTCTTCAATTTTTTTGAGTTCTTCTTCAAGCAAAGAAATATTTCCTTCTGCTTTATCTTGATAATTCTTTTTATTTTGTTCTTTTAAATGTTCTCTAATTGCGTATAAAAGCGTACTAAACATATCTATAAAAGCTTTTGCGTGTGAATTAATATAGTCAATATCATGTGTTATAGCAGCTTCTTCTAAAAGCTTTGCTTCGTTAGAAAGTTCAAATGCACCAATAGAAGCACAAGCACTTTTTAATGCGTGTATTTCTATTTTATACAGTTCAATATTTTCTTTTAAATCCATTGTACTTAATCTTTCAATTTTATTCACACCATCAGTATAAAAAGCATTTAAAATATGGTGATAATCTTCAAGTTCTCCACCTATAATATTAATGCCATAATTTGTGTCAACGCCTTCAATTGAGATATTATAATCCTTTACAGTTTTTTCTTTGACAATTATTGGATTTTGCATTTCTTTTGGCAGCCATTTTTGTAAAATTTCATTTAATTTTTCTACTTCAATAGGTTTTGCTAAAAAGTCGTCCATACCTTCTTTTACAAAAATTTCTTTTGCACCAACAAGCGCATTTGCTGTTAGAGCCACAATAGGTAATTTTTTATAATAATCACCATCCATCTTTCTTATTGCTGTCGTTGCATCTATACCGTCCATTTCTGGCATCATATGATCCATAAAAACTAAATCGTATTTGTTTTTCTTAACCATTTCAACAGCTATAGCTCCATTTATTGCTGTTTCTAATTGTAGATTAAATGGCTTCATCAAACCTTTTGCAACTTCCAAGTTAATTTTATTATCGTCTACAACTAAGACCTTAGCATTTGGCGCTACAAAACTATGATTTTTTTGTTTTTCATGGTCATTTGATTCTAAATTTCCAAATATTTTAGCTAATTGAATACAATTTACTGGTAAAGATACAATATTTTCTTCTGAATAAAGATTTAAGTCATTAGGATCAGTCATGAAAACTAATTTACTCTCTATATCCATCTTCACACAAAGACTTTTTATCTTATCAATATGAACTGCTGGAACAATTAAATATTCAAATTTTTGCTCTAAAAGAAATTGTATAAGTTCAGATTGATTGCTGCAAATAGTGCTTATTGCTTGCATATCGTCTAATGTTTGCTTTAAAGAATTTGCATATTCTTCACGAGATTCATACACAAGAATCTTAGTATTGTTAACTTTATTTGCAACAACTGTATCGCCACGGTATTGTTGCGGAATTCTTGCTGTAAAGACAGAGCCCTTATTTTCTTCACTTTCAACGCTTATTTCGCCACCCATCATTTCACATAATTGCTTTGTGATTGCTAATCCTAAACCTGTGCCTTCAATATTTCTATTTTTTTTCGTGTCAAAGCGTTCGAATTGCATAAAAAGACGCTGCATATCATCTTCTTTAATTCCCATACCAGTATCGCTCACAAGAAAGATGAGTTCTGCATGAGCATTTTTCATTTCACAAGTCACGCTAAGATTGATATTACCAACTTTTGTAAATTTAATAGCATTGCTTATTAAATTTATAAGTATTTGTTTTATCCTGATTTCATCGCCATAAAAAACACTTGGAATATCAGATTGAATAAATGTAGTTAAAGTAACTGGCTTATCTTCAAGACGCATTTTAGCAATACTTATGATATCGCTGAGTAATGAATTCATATTATATTCAATATTTATTATTTCAAGTTTACCAGATTCAATCTTAGAAATATCTAGTATATCATTGATAATAATCAATAAATTTTCGCTTGCTTTCTTTATTTCAACTGCATATCCTTCTACATTTCTTCCCTTACTTTCTCTAAGCACAATTTCCGACATACCTAAGATTGCATTTAATGGCGTTCTTATTTCATGGCTCATATTTGCCAAGAAATTACTTTTTGCCTGCGAGCTAAGCAAAGCTTCTTCATGTGCATTTCTTAATTCTTCGTCCATTTCATGCTTATTTATTGCATTGGCAAAGAGTTTACCACTCATATCCAACATACTTTCATGTGCTTCAGAATATTTAATATCTTCTGAAATACTTCCAGTAGCAACAAGGCCAAAAATATCGTTATATAAGAATATTGGAGCAGCAAGACTAGTTTCGCTATTTTCTATTTGAGTTTTTATATCTTCTTGCCACAATTCGTTCATGCCAGACATAAAATCAGATATTGCCTTTTCTGTTTCAAATTTTTTGCGTATTTCTTCTGGCGTTTGGCTATAATTGACAATGACATTATTATCTTCTGTTGTATGTATCAAAAAAGGTTCAGGAGCTTTTAATAAATTGGAAATATATTTGTCTATATTTTCAACATTAAAAGTTATTTTTTCGTCATTCTCTTTTCTATACATATGCGTCAAATAAAAAAACTCTGTATCCTCAACCTCAATATAACGCCACAAAGTAAATTCTGAGGTATTAAATGCTAATGTGAGATTTTTTAAACATTCTGTAAGAATAAGATTAAAATCATCTATCTCAGTCACGGCTAATAGTTTTTGAGAAACTGCGTTAACAGCCATAAGAAGCTGATCTTGTTCAATTAATGTTTTAGTTCTTAATTCAATTTCATTTTCTAAATGTACTTGATGATTTTCAAGCTCTTTGAGAGTTTTTTCTAATTGAAATTGTGAGTTTTTTAAACCGTCGATATTTAAATGACCGCCTATAACTCGAGTTGCTATTCCATTTTCATCTTTAGTTACTATTTGCCCAACATCTTTTGTCCAAATATAATGGCCATCTTTATGAAGCATGCGTATTTCGCATTCATAAGAATCTCTTGTTCCAGCAACAAATTCATCTAATAATTTGGTAACAATAATAAGATCTTCAGGATGGTTCATTGCTTCCCATTCTGCTAAAGAACCCACTATTTCATCTTGCGTATAGCCAAGCATTTTTAAATATTCATCATTATAAGAAATTAAATCTTTTTCTAAATCCCAATCCCAAGTGCCAAATTCAGCAACTTCAATAGCAAGATTTAATATATCGGTATTTTCTCTTAATAATTGTTCTGTTAATTTAATATTTGTGATGTCTTGCAAAACACCACAAAGAATAAGTGGTTTGCCATCATCAGTGTATTGAGTAACCTTGCCTTTATCGTGGCCCCAAATCTCAGTGCCATCTTTTTTGATCATTCTAAATTCAGCTTCATATAAAGCTGCTTCCCCCGAAAGGTATTTCTCAACATTTCTTTCTGCTATTTTTAAATCACTTGGTAAAAGCATTGATTCCCATGTTGACACATGCGGAATAAGTTCTTCTTGTTCATAGCCAACAATTTCTGCCCATTCTTTGCTATACAGAACATGATCAGTTTCTAAATTCCATATAAAAACGCCTACTTTTGTTATTGAAAGTGTTTCTTTTAAATGTTCAACCGTAATCATAGTATTATCAACTGACATAAAATCTCCATTCTGCAACAAATAGTTAGAGGTAAAAGACAAATTTTCTAAATCATACTATTTTTTAATCATCACTCATTTCAGAAATTTCTTTAAATTCATGTGCAATAGCAACAAATGCTTCCACCATAACAGGATCAAATTGTTGCCCACTTTCTTTAATAATTATTTCAACTGCTTCTTCATGGTGTTTCGCTGCTTTATAGGGACGTCTTGAAATTATAGCATCGTATGCGTCTGCTATAGCCATCATTCTCCCAGCTATTGGAATTTCCAAAGCTTTTAATCCTTGAGGATAGCCTTTGCCATTCCATTTTTCATGATGCGAAAGAGCAAAAGTAGCTGCAATTTCTAAAAAAGCAAAATTACGGACGTCATTAACAGAAGACTTAATTATATCATAACCAGAAGTTGTATGCTTTTTCATAATTTCGTATTCTTCTTCAGTGAGTTTGCCTTCTTTTAATAAAATTGTATCAGAGACAGAAATTTTTCCAACATCGTGCATCTGTCCAGCATGGGCATACATATTTATGTCAACTTCTGCTAATTCGCTTGAATATGGGGAATCCTCGATTAATTTTTGCATAAGTGCTTTTAAATATCTGCTTGTACGCAGAATATGCCCACCTGTTGTATGATCTCTTCTTTCCACCATTTCTGACATAGAATGAACAACTGCATATTGTAATTCTTCAATATGTGCGATCTGCTCTTTCACCATTCTTTGAAGATCAGTGCTATAATCGTGGAGTTTAAGATGTATTTCAACTCTTTTCTTTAATAAAGCAGAAGAAAATGGCTTTCTTACATAATCAACAGCACCTAAATTTAGGCCTTGAAATTCACTACTGCCATCGTCTTTTGCTGTAAGAAAAATAACAGGAATACTTTTAAATGGCTCTGGTAGATCGTTTTTTATTTTTTGTATAACTTCAAAACCATTTAATTCTGGCATTTCAACATCTAATAAAATTAAATCAGGATGAGTATTTGGGATTTCTGTAAGTGCCATGCGGGCATCTTTTATGAGAATAACATTATATTCATCGTACAAAGCTTTTCTTGCAATATTCAAATTTGTGATATTATCGTCGATAATCATCACTTTTCTATTTTTGCTCATCCTTCATAACTCCGTATAATAGTATTTTCATACTAAAATCACTATTAGTAACGATATTAATTCACTTTATATTTATTTTTTACTCACATCTGCCCACAATGCATAGAAAATTTATTTTATAATAGACTGAATAATATAGCAACTAAATATTTAAGGCAATATGAACAATTATGATACCAGTTCACTGTTTTTATGTAATTTAGAGAAAAAAAAATTGAATTTTTAATTAAATTTTCATCTTCTTTTGGTTGACATTTATTTTAGATTTTTGTAATTTAGTAGCAATAAATGCTCACTAGAGCTTTAAAACCTAGATTATCTTGCAGCGATACTAGGAGTGAGATCTATAGCACTCTTTTGAAGTGAGAGGCATAGCTCATAAAGCCTTTTTTTTTAAGGTTTGTTAAATTTTTTATTTTTTTTGGAGTTTTTATGTCTTCCCTATTACTTGCACGTCCTGTTAATGGTTCAAGCACCATTCTTCCCGTCACCTCTGAACACACTCAGATTGAATTATCTTTTTCTTTAGATGAAGCTTTATTTGAAAAAGTTGGTGAGAACTTAGAGATTTCATTTGATGAAAATGGAACGAAAATTATCTTAGAAAATTTTTACACTTCAGTAAGTTCAGAAAATATGCCTAGCTTTGCTACGCTAGATGGCCTTATTACTGGCGAAGATTTTTTTGCTGCACTCGACGAAAGCCTCATGCCTGCTGCTGGTAGTGAAACTCCAACTACTGCAAATGATGGCTTAAACTTCGATAATAACGCAAGCACTCAGCTTACACAAGGCCTAGATTCACTTGGACAAGGCGAAAACTCAGCGCTCACTCTAACTCAAGTAAATGGCTTCACTTCATTGCCTACACGTTCTGCCGTATTAGTTGAAGCAGATCTTCCAGACAATTCACTTCCTACAATAGATCCTATTCTTTCTGTTGCCTCTGTATCTGGTGCTGCTGGCGTACAAACTTTTTCAAATACTTCTGCTGCTTATGTTAATGGTGATTTGATTTGGACTGAAGCTGTAAGCGAAGTTTTTGTATCTTCAATAAATAAAGTAAGTCTACCTGCTTTTTCAGGAGCTCAAAATAATATCGCTACAATGACTGCTGGCGATGGCAATATTTTAACTTTAAGCTATACAAGCGAAGGCTCTATTCGTGCTACAAGTAATAGCGGCGAACTATATTTCGAACTTCAATTACAAGGCCAGCCTGCAAGCTCATGGACTTTATTTGAACATAAAAGAGAAGCTATTGGCGATCTTGATATATCCTTTGCAGCAAAAAATGCTGATGGTCAAATAAGCCATGAACATACAGTAGATGTTACTCCAATTACAACTCTTTCTCTTGACGATGTAATGACTACAAAAGCAAAAAATACTCCTTTCAACAAAGACGATGTAAACTTTGTTGTTCAAGAAGGTGAAGAAAGAACTCTAGAAGCAAATAGTACAATCAAATTAGGTGCTAAACAAGACTATTTACAAATCAAAACAGACGGCCAAGACGGCAATAATGCTATCCATACAATTGATGGAAAAATGCAAATAAACATGGGTGGCGATAACGATATTATTGATTTACAAGGCAATATTGCTATGTATGCAACCTCCGCTACCACTACAGGCAGCGTAAAAGGCAAGTCAGAAAATATTCTTAAAGGCGAAGCAGGAGAGGATCTCTTTACCATCTCAGCAGAATCAAATGCTTTAGTTGCACGTAGCGATAACAAATTTGATGCAAGTAATACTATCAACCTCGGCAAAGATAGTGACAAACTCTATATCAAAGCGGGCGTAGACTTTAGTAATGAAAATGCAATGCAAGATGGCTCTGCCATGGTTGCAGCCGGCACAAATGCAAAAAATGTTATTAATGCTGGTAAAGGTGCTGACTTTGTAAGCCTTGAAGTGACTGATGTTGATTCTTCTTATGCAATGTGGGCTAATGCTGGAACAAATAAAATAAATCTAGGCAAAGGCGATGACACATTAGAAATCACTGGCAGAATCGGTGCAACTGATAATGGCCAAAATATCATCGATGGCGGAAACGGCATAGATACATTAAAACTTCAAGATGTCCTTGGTAGCGATAGATATATTTTTGATGGATCTACAAAGAATTTTACTATCAATAATGTGAAAGCTGAATTTAAAAGTTTTGAAAAGTTTGAATTTAGTAATGCTGATGAAATTATTGATTTTACAGAATTTAAAGGCGATATTGAAATCAATGCTGGTGGCGGAAACGACACTATTTCACTTGGGACAAATGGCGTAAATACTCTTGTTTGGACTCTTGATAGCCTAAATGTTGCAAATAGTAAGGATATTGTAAAAGGCTTTGATTCAAATGATGTCATAGATCTTACAGATTTACATTTAG
Source organism: uncultured Desulfovibrionaceae bacterium (assembly GCA_964368455.1). Taxonomy (GTDB): domain Bacteria; phylum Desulfobacterota; class Desulfovibrionia; order Desulfovibrionales; family Desulfovibrionaceae; genus CAYJAZ01. The sequence continues at coordinate 66,228 of CAYJAZ010000007.1, read as the reverse complement.
ATTTATCTAACACTAACACTTATTTATTTACTGAACTAAGTGAAGTCAATGGAATCACAAATGCAACTATCAAGATCATGAAAGATGGTCTTGAACATGAAATTTATTTAGAAGATGTAAGTTTCACAAAAGAACAAAGTGAAGCCTTTGACAGACTTGAATTTGAAAACCTTTCCTTTATTTCAATCTAAGTTTTCATTTACTAATTTTTAAATTATAAAGTCATGTCATTTTTAATGGCATGGCTTTTATACTATACAATGAACGATAAAGCTTCAATAATTCCAACGGTTTTAGAAAAAATCAATAAATTAGAAATAGGCCAATGCCTTGATATGCGTACTTTTAAACGCAATCGCTCTGTAGCTATTGTTTGCATTGCAAAAGATTGCTTTAATGTTGTAGAGCGTGGTTTTCATGAAGAAAATTGGGAAAATTTAACAGCTGAAAAAGTAAAGAAATTATTAAAAACTTTACTCAAAAGAGAATTTCCACGTAGCAATAAAATACGCTTATACACTCTTGATTCTTTTAAAGACGCTGACGTGAATAGAATGGGACATGGTTCTGGAAGATTTGGCGAATAAATCAAATATACAAAAAAAGCCTTCAATTGCGAAGGCTTTTTTTCATCTATAAATTTTAATTATACTAATTTACCAAAAGTAGTAAAAACTTCGTGTGGAATTGTGCCCCACCAACGAGCTAATTCGTCGGCAGAAATTCTATTTTCTGTTGTGCCACCAAGAAGAATTGCTTTGTCACCAACGCGTACTTCTTTTTCTTTCATAAGATCTGTAACGTCAATTGCCGTCATTTGCATATTCACACGTCCAAGCACAGGACAACGTTTGCCGTGCAAGAGCACTTGTATACCGCCCTTACCATCAGCATCATTTGCTTTTGGAACTCTTTTATAGCCGTCAGCATAGCCAATGCCTACCCATGCAACCATCATATCTTTTTGAGCAACATAGCTTCTGCCATAGCTCATACTCTCGCCTTTATCAAGCTTATGCACGGATAAAATTGGAGCAGAAACAGTCATTGCATCTTTGAATTCAGCACCTAAAGCTTCTTTTTCGCTTCCATAAAAAGGATTTCCGCCATAAAGAATAATACCAGGACGCAATAAATCCCCTGAAATATCAGCATAGGCTAGGGTTCCAGCAGAATTGCCCAAACTTGATATACAGTCTGGGAATGCTTGCTTCATCAATTCAGCTGATTCTTGCAAGCTTTGAGATTGCATTCTAGTGTATTCTTCTTCACTCACAACATCTGAGGAAGAATAATGCGACATAATCATATAAGGATTGAGTGAATGTGCTTTTAACTGTTCAATAACTTTAGGTAAATCTTCTTTGAGAAAACCTAATCTATTCATGCCAGTATTCATTTTGATAATAATTTTTGGTGCTTTATTCTTGATCGCAAGTTCTAAAGTTTCAAAATTATGCAAAATAATATACAAATCATGAGCAATAGCATCTTCAAAATCTTTTTGAGTAAGACAAGAAAGCAAGGGAACAAGCATTCCTTTGATTCCAGCTTCTCTCAATGCAATTGCTTCATTTAAAGGGCCAACACCAATGCGTTCACAGCCAGCTTTTTGCAAAGCCTTTGCTACAGAGATCAAACCATGCCCATAAGCATTGTTTTTAATAATAGGCATGATTGCCTTATTTTTTTTACAAAGTAAAGAATAGTTTGCTATCAATACTTCTTCATTAATTTCTACATTGCAAAGATGACCAGTCATTTTCTACCTTCATAATTAAAGAAAAAGGCTCCAATAAAGATATTGAAGCCTTTTTTATTGAGTGTTTATCCAATTACTCTAGCGATAAGATTGAGCCAATTGTCATGTGCAATAGCTTGTATCTCTGAATCGCTAAAACCAAATTCTTTCATTTCCACAAGAAATTGTGGAACCTTTGTTGAATCTTCTAGCCCATCAATCCATGAAACTTCTGTGTCTACAAAAGAAGCTGTCGAACCGCTTGCCATAAATTCAAAGAAATCAAAACCAAAAGCTAAGGATTCAACCCCTATTTTCTCTGCTATATAAGCAGCATGTCTAAGCAAACCTTTTGTATTTTGCTCTTCTTTTGTCGCACCTATAAATGGACGGAAAGAATTAAGCCCTACAAGTCCTTTTGTTTCTTTTATTGCAAGAAGTTGATCGTCTGTAAGATTTCTTTTTGCATAAGTTATAGCACTTGCATTTGAATGCGAAGCCAAGATAGGAGTGTTTGAATAATCAATAATATCCCAAAAAGATTTTTCATTAAGATGCGAAACATCTAAAATCATTTTCTTTTCTTGAATAATATCAATAGCTTTCTTACCAAGCTCAGTCAATCCTCTATTTGGATCAGCCAAAGCACCAGTAGCAAAAGAATTTGCCTCATTCCATGTTAGCATAACTTGTCTTACGCCAAAATCATAGAGTTCATACAATCTTTCAACATTGTTATCAATGCCGCTTATACCTTCCATGCCAAGCATGATAGCAAGTTTTCCATCTTTTTCAGCTTGCTTTATTTCTTTGACATTAGTAACAATCTTAGCGTCTTTGCACTCTTTCATTTCGTCTTCAATAGCTTGCATTACTTGAGCTAATCGAGCACTAGGATTATCAGTATAAGGTGGATCTACCCACAACACAAAGGTAGCTGCAGTAGTTTTGCCTTTTCTAAACAAGCGATCTAAATGATGTTTTTCAAGAACATTTGTCTCGCCTTTCAATCTTCTAATGGTGACATCTGTAAAAATATCAACATGTCCATCAAAAATCATAATTATCTCCAATGGCTATAAGTGAAATTATTATACACCTAAGTAGTTACCAATGAAGATACCAGCATAAGTACCAATAACATATCCAAGAGTACCAACTAACATAACTGGGCCAACAAGTCTAACCCAACCAAGTGAAATAGCCATAGCAGCAGCAGTTGTTGGTCCACCGATATTTGCGTTTGATGAAAGAATGATTTCTTCTAATGTAAATTTGAAGAATTTTCCAAGTGTGAATGTCACAACAAGGTGTACAAGAATAATAACACCACAGAAAGCAAATAACCAAGGTGCAGTTGTGATGATCATGCTAATAGAAGCAGGCACACCGATAACAAAGAGGAATAAATAAATCAAGAATGTTCCAATTTCTTGTGAACCACCGATTTTTTCCACTTGTTTTGAACCAAATGTAGCAACAAGCATAGCAAGAGTTGTGATGATAAGATATTTATTACCAAGCATACCATTAAGTAATGTAGTTACAAAGCTTGTTGGTTCGATTAAGCCACCGATAACAGGAGCAAGTTTAGTTGAAACAGCAACAATCACAGTTGAAATAGCAATATTGAAAGCGATATCTCTAATAGAGATAGGCTTTTTTTGCCAATAAGAAGCTGCTAAAGTTGCATCGCCAGCTTTACCCTTAGCTTCGATTTCATCGATTTCAGGATGTGGATATTTGCTACGCATAAAGGCAACGCTAGGAATACCAATAAGAACAAAGAAATATAAAGCCATAAGCATATTATCAGCAACTGTTGCAGCAGCAATTGTTTCGCCAGGCACAGCAAATGTTCCTGATAAAGTTGCAAAGTTTACACCACCACCGATGTATGAACCAGTGAATACACCTGAAAGTTCAGCTGGATAAGGAATTTTAGAACCTAAAAGATTAAAGGCAATAACGGCACCCATTGCAGTTGCAACAGAACCTATGAGATAAATAACAAGCAATCTTCCTGATTCTTGCCAGATTTTTCTGATATCACATTGCAAGAGAAGAAGCGGAATTGCTAATGGAACAACATAGCCCCAAATAATTGTGTCAAACCAAGGCGCACTTGTTGGAATGATGTTAAAGTTTGTGAGAACTAAAGCACCTATAAGTGCAATAATAGCTCCTGATAACTTTGAAGCCCATTTCCATGTTTGCTCTGCATAAATAGAAAATGCAACCCAACCACAAGTGATCGCCATAAGTGTCCAGGTGTCATCTGGCCCAATAAATGTCGTCATACAAATACCTCACTTTATTTGTTTTAAAGTATAAAAAAATACCTTATGATTTATCAGTAACACACTTGTGCTAACTAGTCAATAAGAATAGATAAAGTTCTTATTTTCTCAAGTTTGTGATTTTTTGAACTTTTTATCTTATTGATTTGTTTGACTTTTTTATGAATAGCATAATACACTAATTTATATATTCTTTTTTAAAAGCATAAGACATATTCAAAAATAATTTCTTATTAAAAAACATGTCTTATGGCTATCTTAAGCTTAATATTTTTATAATTTTTTCTTTTTTTTTTCCTAAATATTGCATTTTAAGCAAAAGTATATTCTTGCAAATCTACTAAAAGTTTTAAAATCTAATAGTATATTTTTATGGATTTAATTTGAAATCAATAATTTTTTGTCTATTCAAATTTATTTCGTATATATTTTTCAGCTTCTAAGGCTGCTATTGTGCCGTCTGACATAGCAGTTGTTATTTGTCTATATTTTTTTATGCGCACATCACCAGCAACAAAGACGCCTTCAATTTGCGTATGCATATTTTCGTCAGCATAAAGATAGCCTTTTTCCATTGCTAATTTATTCTCAAAAATCTCAGTTAATGGCTTTTGTCCTATGAAGACAAATATTCCGTCTATAATTTCTTCTTTAATTGTATTATCAAGGGAATTTTCTAAAAATACTTTTGCCTTAGAATCAGCTAATTCTTCGATTTTGACGATTTTTGTATTTGTGCTCACGCTTACTTGACTTTTTGCTAAGGCTTCATCCTGAGTAGCTTTAGCTGCAACACATTCTGGAAAGATTTCAATAATATGTACAGACTTCACTCCCAAATCGCACAAGAAAAGGCTTTCGTCAAAACCAGCATTTCCTCCCCCCACAACTATAACATCTTTATCTTTATAAGCAGTTCCGTCGCAAATCGCACAATAATGTATATTTTGATATTCAGTATCAAGAGGCAATGCAATAGGTTTTCTTCCTGTTGCAACAATAAGAGCTTTTGCCTCATACTCATCATCCATTGAAGTGATAGCTTTTTTCCATTTATTATCAAGTTCTACACTTTCAACTTCGTCAACTTCTATAATCGAAACTCCTAAACTTTCTACGTGAGCACGCGTTTTTTCCATTAACTCAATACCATGTATACTTTGATAGGAAGGAACATTTTCAACTGTATGCGTCCAATTAACAAGTCCGCCGCATACTTCTTTTTCTAAAATACATACAGAGAGATTTGCTCGTGCAGCATAAATAGCTGCTGTCATGCCTGCAATACCGCCACCAATAATAAGAAGATCAAACTTTTCAGACATAATCATTCCTCTTAGCTTTTAAGCCTGATTATAAAATGCAAGTGTTTCTTTAGGATTCATCACTCCCGTTTTTATTGCTTTTTGTAGACCTGCTTTAAAAACAATTAAGGTAGGAACTCTTTCTGCCTTGCATTTTTCCATAAGCTCTTGCTCTTCTTCAGAATTAACTAAAGCAACTTTAATTGAAGCATCTTTGGCTAAAACTTTTTCTAGAACAGTTTCCATAACTTTACAATGCGGGCAAAGATTTTTGTGAAATAATACAATAGCATCATTGCTTGTGATAAAATTATCAAAATCATTTTTTGTAAGTTTTATAAATTTTTCTGACATAATAATCTCCTAAGATTTCATTTTTCTTATTGTCTACAAATAATCTTCTTTTTTTTTAATTGTTGTAGTTTAAACTACTGAATAAAAAAATCGCCTTGTGATATTTTGCTCAAATGGGTATATGGAAATGTAGATTTTATCACTCTAAATCTATAAATCTGATTTTTCATAATAATTAAAGTATAAGGAGTTTTTATGCTAAAAATGAATTTCAAAAAAACAAGTATTGTTGCAGCTTCACTGCTTTGTTTAGGAACTTTTTTCACACAAGCACATGCAGCAAGTTTTAAAAATCTTTCGTTACAAGGCGATTTTCACGAATTTCACCCAGCAGTATTAAGAGTACACGCACCTTTTATAAAACAAGTAGAAAAAGATTTAAATGGTGTTGTTACTATGAATTATTTTGGTGGAAACACTCTTTATCCTGAAAGCGAATCCTACGAAGCTGTGAATGATGGCCGTGTTGACTTTGGTGCTTTTAGGGCTTCAGTTTTCCCAGGCAAGATGAATCTTATGACTATTGTTGACGTGCCTGGCATGGCTCAAAACTCAATTGTAGGCTCATTACTTGCTACAGATTTAATCGCTAAATTTCCTGAAATAGTTGGTGAACTTCCTGAAAATTCAGTTCCTTTTTCAGCTTGGGCTTCTGCTGCCTACCAAATCCATTCAAATGATCCAATCAGAAGTATGGAAGAAATTAAAGGCAAAAAACTAGTTGTTTGGGACGCTATGGCACTTGAATTAGCAAGAAGAATTGGAGCAAACCCAATTCGTATTATTGCAACTGATACCTATCTCACTCTTTCAAAAGGTATGGCAGACGGTGTGCTTTGTCCTTTAGCTCCTGTTCGTTCATTAAAAATTTCAGACGTTACAAAATACCATCTAATGGTAGATCTTGCTGTTGGCAGCACAAATATAAATATATTTGAACCACTTTGGGATGACTTTCCACAAGATATCAAAGATTATTTCATAAAAGAAGGCGGCCAAACTTTTGCTTTGAAAATTGGACAAGCTTTAGAAAGCAGTGCATTAGAAGATATTGAATGGATGAAAAAATTAGGACATGAATTTATTTACTTAGGCGATAAAGAACAAAATGAAATCATGCAAAAACTTGAACCTTTCAAAACAGAATGGTTAACAAGAGCAAAAGCTGCAGGGCATAAAAATGCTGAAGAAATTCTTAGTTATGCAGTTGAAAGAGCGAAATACTACACAGAAAACTTTGAAAACGGCGTATACGGAAAATACTAATCCTTTTATCTCTATGCTTTAAACAAGCATAGAGATAAAAGAACCTCAAAAGGAGAAAAGTATGCAAGCTGTTATAAAATCTGCTACTTTTGAAAAATACGAACAAATTCTTACTAAATTTGCTCAATTAATACAATGGCCAAGTAATATTGCTATTTGTGTTATGCCTATTATCATTTGTATAGATATTGCCATGCGTTTTTTTGGAAAGGCGATGCTTGGCTCTATTGAAATTCAAAATAACCTTTTAGTATTAAACACCTTTAGTACAATTGCTTTGCTACAAATAACTCATTCGCACATGGGAATTGAACTTATATACGATGGCTTTAATGATTTTTATAAAAAAACAGCAGATTGTATGGTTTCAACTCTAAGCTTTGCAGTTCTTTGCCTTTTAGCTTATCAAGCTTTTAAAACATATTTGAAAAAATTTGGCTATTTATCAGACGAGCTTATGCTTCCAGTTGAAGGCTATTATCTTGTTCCTGTTATTGGGCTTAGTTTAGCTTGTTTTATGGCCACTTTTAATATGATAAAAGAGCTATGGCTGAGTTTGTTAAACAAAAATTTCATTGAAATGATACTTGGAATTGCTCTTACCTCAGCTATTATTTATTTCCCATTTTGGTATAAAGCAGCTGATTTTGATATTTCCTACTTTGCTTTGGGTGGAATTATCTTTCTTATCATGTTTTTCTTACTCTTTTGCAAAATGCCTATTGCGTGGGTTATGTGTGTAGCTGGAGCTATTGGTCTTGCTATTGTTTCACGCTCGCTTATACCTGCAATGTCCTACATTGGCAGCACTCCTTATGCAGCAGTTGCTCAAAATGCTTTTGTTGCCTTACCTATGTTTGTTTTGATGGGCACTCTTATTCTTTATTCGGGCATCTCACAAGATTTATTTGATTGTGCAAATAAATGGATAGGCCATAAACCGGGTGGACTTGGCATTGCAACTATTGCTGGCTGTACTGGTTTTGCAGCTGTTTCAGGCGATTCTATGGCAACAGCTGTAACTATGGGTTCAGTTGCTTTACCTGAAATGGAAAAACTCAAATACGACAATGCCCTTTCAACAGGTGCTTTGGCAGCTGGCGGAACTCTAGGAATTCTTATTCCACCAAGTTCTGGTTTTATTATCTATGGAATAGTGACTGAAACATCTATAGGCCGTTTATTTTTGGCAGGCGTTATTCCAGGTTTACTTTTAGCAACAATGTTTATGCTCTATATTTATTATATAGCAAAAACACAGCCTCATAAAGCTCCTGCTGGCATACGTTATCCTTATTCTGAAAGATTTCGTTCACTAAGTGGCGTACTTCCAATGATTGCACTTTTTGTTCTTGTGCTTGGTGGCATTATACTTGGAATTTTTAGTCCAACTGAAGGTGGTGGCGTTGGTGCTATGGGTGCATTTTTATTTGCTCTTGCAAAGGGAAAAGCTTCTTATAGCAATATCACAACAGCACTTAAAGTTGCAGGTTCGCTCTCAGCTAAACTTATGTCTATCATGATAGGTGTTGGAATTTTGGGATATTTCTTTGCAGCCACACGTCTTCCTTTTGAAATTGCTGACTGGCTCACAGGCTTTGATCTCAATAGATACATCATACTTGCTATCATCATTTTTGTATTTATTATACTTGGCTGTGTAATGAATGTTATGCCTATGCTCACACTCATTCTCCCTTCTCTCTTCCCAAGTATTGTAGCCTTAGGTTTTGATCCTGTTTGGTTTGGTGTTGTTTCGGTTATGGTTATGGAAATGGGACAAATCACACCGCCAGTTGGTGTTGTGGTGTTTGCTCTTGCGGGCGTAGCCACAAAGGTACCTATGGTGACAATTTTTAGAGGTATTGTACCATTTTTATTAATTATTATCGTAGGTGTTGTTATTGTAACAGCTTTCCCAGGGCTTGCTACATGGCTTCCTAATACTGTTATTGGTATTGAACAACTCTAAATTTATTCATCAAAAAATAAAAGCCCAGAAAATGAAATAAGCTTTTCTAAATCCATTACACACAATTCCTTCTGACTTGTATAGCTTATAATATTTTCCTGTTTGAGTTTTTGGATAGCACGAGTAAAGGTTACACGATGAATGCTCAACATTTCTGCCATCTCTTGATGACTAAAATGTGGAAAAAAGCCCTTTTTATCTTTTTCAACAAAAAGAGCAAGTATAAAACGGGCAACCCTTTCAATGGGAGGATCTATCACCATATTTGTTGTGTATACAGTATGTATCATGAGATTAGTGCTTAAATGCTTTAAGGCTTCGTGTATAAGATGTGGAAATTTCTTATAAAATTCATAATCATGTAAGAGTTTTCCTTCAAAACGCCAAACCTTACCTTCTTGCAGACAATAAGTATTGGTATCGTTTCTTGCTCTATCAATTATAGCAGCAGCTAATGAAATAAGAGTATTTGCACCATAGCAAGTAGTTGAACGCATCTTTCCTTGAGCATTATAATATTTGAATTGAAAAAAACCAGATTCAACAAAAAAGAAATCTCTAGGATTTGATGAGAAACTTGATAAAGTATTATGTTTTTTCACAGTAAAAGGCGTAGCAAAATCGAGAGCCTCAACCCATGAGGGGGAAGTGTTTACCATAAGTGGAATATTTAATTCTAAACTACTCTTCTTCTTCAACTGCTGTAAATCTATTGTCATACAAACCTCTTAAGCTTTTATTACAACTATATCAAAAAGAAAAAAATTACAATAAAAATCTAAAAAATTCTAAGAATCACAAGGAACAAAATATGCTAAAAGAAAATGTAAAAAACGTTATCTTCATTATGTTAGACACATTACAATTCAACTATCTTGGTTGCTATGGTAATAAGGTAGTAAAAACACCTAATTTTGATAATTTTGCAAAAGAAAATATCTTATTTGAAAATGTATACAGTGAAGGTTTGCCAACTATTCCAGTACGTAGAGCAATAATGACAGGAAGATATACCTTACCATTTGCAGGCTGGCAAGCACTTACTGCTGATGATACCACTATTGCAGACAGTTTATGGTCAAAAAATGTGCAATCATGTATAGTATTTGACACTCCTCCAATGCGTTTACCTAAATATTGCTATTCACGTGGTTTTGATAATGTTATCTTCTGTTCAGGACATGAATTAGATCATATGACTTACAAAAACTTGCCAAAAGATCCAAACAGAAAGCCAGAAGATTTCACTTCTCATTCTATGCTTTATAATGAAAAAGGCGAAATGATTGACGAAGCAAGCCAAGCTCTTTTAGATGAAATAGACTGCTATCTCAAATTTCGAAAAGATTGGAAATCTGATGCCGATAATTTTGTAGGTGTAGTTGCTCGCGAATCTATTGATTGGATAAAAAATAAAAGGCACAAAGACAGATCCTTATTCCTCTGGATAGACAGTTTTGATCCCCATGAACCATGGGATGCACCTTCTGTTTGGGAAGGAGAAAAATGCCCTTACGATCCAGATTACGAGGGAAAACCACTTATGCTCGCTCCATGGACACCAGTTGATGGCAGAATCACAGAAAGAGAATGCGAACACATTCGAGCTCTTTATGCCGAAAAAATTACTCTTTGCGATAAATGGGTAGGCAAAATTATTGATACTTTAAAAGAAGAAGGTTTATGGGATAATTCACTTATTATTATTGCTTCAGACCATGGGCAACCAATGGGCAATGGAGAACATGGACACGGAATTATGCGTAAATGTCGTCCTTGGCCATACGAAGAACTTGTACATGTACCATTACTTATGCGTGTGCCAGGTGCTAAAGCACAAAGAATTCCTTCCTTTGTTCAAAATGTTGATATTGGTGCAACAATGATGGACGCATTAGGCCTTTTAGACGATCAAGACACAAGTCCGAGTTTTGGTGTTTCGCCAGTTGTATTAGAAGATGTTCAAGGAATTTCCCTCTTCCCTCTTATTGAAGGAAAAGTAGATAAAATAAGAGATCATGTTATAAGTGGTTATTGTGGTATGTCTTGGTCTATCATTACCGAAGATTATTCCTATATTCATTGGCTCAAGCGTGGTTTGAATGATGAACAACCTGACATCATGAATAAAGATCCTTATGCCGAAGAAGACGATAGCATCTGGACATGCACAACAGGTGCCACACAAGATGTTCCTGAAAAAGACGAACTCTATTATAGAAAAGAAGATCCATTCCAATTAAACAATATAGCAAATAAAGAACCTGAAAAAGCAAAAGAACTTTTACAAATGCTCAAAGCTGAAATTTCAGCTATAAAAGCAAGTTAAAGATAAAAAGCTCAAATCCTAAAAAAGATTTGAGCTTTTATTATTAAGAATAGCTTATTTTAAAAATGGTATTTAAACTCAACCGAACCGCCGTGTATTTGTTGTTCGCTTCCGTATTCGCCATTATATTCGGCACTTATGCTGAAATTATTCTTTGTCCATTGTGTGCCAATGCTCGCAGTAAATGTAGTATCATCAGCACTTGTACGTGTGCTGTAATCTCCGCCTAATAGTCTGAAATCGCTCTCTATATCACTACCGCTCAAGTTTTGGCGAAGGCCAACACTTGCAAGAAGTGAGATTGCAGAATTGTTTTCTAATTGCCATACACTATGCCAATTGAAAGCCACATCTGCATAGAAAGCAGAATAAGAAGTGCTGTCGTATTCCATATCATACATAGAATAGCCTGTAGCCCAATCTACATCGTATGCATCTGTATGCATATTGAGGTAAGAGAAGCCAATTTGCGGAGTTAAAGTATGCCCTTTTGCAACTTCAAAAACATAGCCACTATTAAGAGCAAAATAAAGTGCTTGGCTATCGTAGTCAGCTTTTGTGCTTGTGCCTGTTGTGAGGCTGTATTCATTCTCGATTTGGCTTATAGAGCCAGTTGCTTGCGCTGACACATACCATTGTGGCATGATGTTATAATTTGCGTGCAAACCAAAGGCAAAGGAAGTGGAATCGGAATCCATATCCATAATATCTGCGTCAAGTTCTGCATAATTGAAGTCGAAATGCGCACCAAGAGAGAATTTTTCGCTGAAATTATAGCTTGCTCCACCTGTCACACCCATTTGTGAACCGTCAAAATTGTATTCACTATTATTTGTGTAAGAACCATAAGGAGTCAAGAAAGCAGTCCACTTATTTTCTGCCATTTCTGAACCTGCGGCTATACCACTATTGCCATTATCTGAAACTAAATCAATATAGATTTCATTGTACTTTGTTTGTAATAATTTTCTTGTGATATTGCTCATCTGCCCTTGAACTAAAGCTAAATTACCTTGAACAGTAGTATCGCCTGGAGTGGTATCTTTGTTGATATTTGTATCAAGACGAACTTTTGCAGTATCAGTTGTATTTCCACCAGTAACAACAGCCTTAAGGAAGGGTACTTCTGTTGTAACTGTGCCAAATTGAGTAGCAGTTGCTGTATTATTAATACTTACTAAATTTGTCAAAGCATAATCTTTATTCAATTCAACCACATTATTATTTACTTGCGGACGGAAAATTAATATACTGTCGGCTAAATTTACATCCACAGTACTAGTACTCCCACCAAAAACAGAATCAGTAGGTGTCCAAGTACGCAAGGTAGTTGCCCAAGTGCCTACAGTATAGTCATTTTCCCCATAGGTTTCAAAAGCAGAACCTGTACTTGCTTTGGCTGTGATAATACCTGTATTGTTTAAAAGATGCGTTCCATTTCCTTGAACATACATGCCATTGACTTCAGCCGTGCCACTCACAGTAATCACACCGCTATTTGTGAAAGTGTGGTTACCATTACCATAACTAAACATGGCATTGACATCACTCTTACCACTCATAGTAATAGTACCACTGTTTGTGAAAGTGTGGTTACCATCACCACGAGCATATATGCCACGGAGATTATAACTACCATTCACAATCAAAGTACCACTATTGCTAAAAGTGTGGTTACCATCACCAGAAGCATGCATGCCGTAGGCATAACTTCCTGTAGTGCTCACAGTGATAGTTCCGCTATTGGTGAGATTGTGGCTACCGTTTTTATCTGCATAAGCATACATGCCGTAGGCATGAGTTCCTGTAGTGCTCACAGTGATAGTTCCGCTATTTGTGAAAACGTGGTTACCGTTATTTTGAGCAAGAGCATGCATGCCGTAGACAAAATTTCCTGTAGCGCTCACCTTAATACTACCGCTATTTGTGAAAACGTGGTTACCGTTATTTTGAGCATTAGCATGCATGCCGTAGATTTCTCCTGTGCTGCTCACAGTGATAGTTCCGCTATTGTTAAAAGCATAATCTATGCTTCCAGTATTATCGCCAAACATGCCTGCTTTGATGTTAGTGGACCCATTATAGTAAATTCCTCCGCCATTGATATTACCATAGTTATTGAGAATAGGACTATTGAGAGCAGGCCCTTGAAAATTTCCAGATTGAAAGCTTCCGTCTGTTGCATCCATGCTTATAACTGTTTTATCTTTTGCATTATCTGCCGCAAGAGCTTCACTTGCCATAAAAGGGCTTGTAAGCATAGTTGCTACAGCTAATGTGCCAAAAACATTTAATAAAGCACATTTTTTGAGCACTGCCACATAACGATTTTTTAAATTTGATAAAGCATTTTTTGATTGCATTTTTTTTCCTTTTTGATTTTTTAATTCTGCCAATAGAGTTGGCATTTTTACAAGAAGCTAGATAAACATGCAAGAATTATACCATCTTATTCATTAAAGAAAAACATGTTAAAATAAAACTTGATGCCTATTTGATAGAACTATAATATAAACAAGAAAAATTGTAAAATAGACATTGAGCTTCAATTCGCTCTCATTTATTAAACAAAAAAGGCAGAATTAACTACCTTTTTGTATAAAAATTTCAAAGCTTTTTCAAACTTTTTTAGAAATGGTATTTAAACTCAATCGAACCGCCGTGTATTTGTTGTTCGCTTCCGTATTCGCCATTATATTCGGCACTTATGCTGAAATTATTCTTTGTCCATTGTGTGCCAATGCTCGCAGTAAATGTAGTATCATCAGCACTTGTACGTGTGCTGTAATCTCCGCCTAATAGTCTGAAATCGCTCTCTATATCACTACCGCTCAAGTTTTGGCGAAGGCCAACACTTGCAAGAAGTGAGATTGCAGAATTGTTTTCTAATTGCCATACACTATGCCAATTGAAAGCCACATCTGCATAGAAAGCAGAATAAGAAGTGCTGTCGTATTCCATATCATACATAGAATAGCCTGTAGCCCAATCTACATCGTATGCATCTGTATGCATATTGAGGTAAGAGAAGCCAATTTGCGGAGTTAAAGTATGCCCTTTTGCAACTTCAAAAACATAGCCACTATTAAGAGCAAAATAAAGTGCTTGGCTATCGTAGTCAGCTTTTGTGCTTGTGCCTGTTGTGAGGCTGTATTCATTCTCGATTTGGCTTATAGAGCCAGTTGCTTGCGCTGACACATACCATTGTGGCATGATGTTATAATTTGCGTGCAAACCAAAGGCAAAGGAAGTGGAATCGGAATCCATATCCATAATATCTGCGTCAAGTTCTGCATAATTGAAGTCGAAATGCGCACCAAGAGAGAATTTTTCGCTGAAATTATAGCTTGCTCCACCTGTCACACCCATTTGTGAACCGTCAAAATTGTATTCACTATTATTTGTGTAAGAACCATAAGGAGTCAAGAAAGCAGTCCACTTATTTTCTGCCATTTCTGAACCTGCGGCAATACCACTATTCCCATTATCGGAAACTAAATCAATATAGATTTCAGTATACTTTGTTTGCAATAATTTTCTTGTGATATTGCTCATCTGCCCTTGAACTACAGCTAAATTTCCTTGAACAGTAGTATCGCCTGGAGTGGTATCTTTGTTGATATTTGTATCAAGACGAACTTTTGCAACACTTGGATCCTTACTTGTTAAAGTTGCTTTCAAAAATGGCACTTCTGCAATAGCTTGTTGAATTGTTCCGTCAACTGTGCCTTGAATACCAGCTACCATACCGTTTGCACCTGCTACATCATATTCTTTTCCATATTCAAAACCTTGTGCTTCTGTGCCTGGACGTAGAATAAGTGTAGAATTTTGGAAAGTTAAATTACAACTCAAACCTCCACCAAAAACAGAATCACTACTATTCCAAGTACGCAAAGTAGTTGCCCAAGTACCTACACTATAATCAGAAATTCCATAAGCTTCGAAGGCAGAACCTGCAGTCGCTTTGGCTGTTATAACACCAGTATTATTTAAAAGATGAATACCATTATCAACATTAGTTCCGTAAATAATCATGCCGTAGACACTACCATTACCGCTTAGGTCAATAGTACCGCTATTTGTGATCTTGTGATTGCCTTTATCAAATGCATAAGCAGACATGCCGTAGACTCTATTATTACCGCTTAATTTAATAGTACCGCTATTTGAGAGAATATGGTTACCTTCAAGGCCAGAAGCATATATGCCGTTGACATCATCATTACCGCTTAATTTAATAGTACCGCTATTTGTGAGACTGTGACTACCGTCACTAGCAGAAGCAGACATGCCGTAGACAAAATCAGCAGTACCGCTTATATTAATTGTTCCGCTATTGTTAAAGATATAGCCGATATTTTCTGTGCTATAGCCAAACATACCAATTGTAAAATCAAAGAATTCAGTGTTATAAATTGCACCACCAATAATATTTCCATAGTTATTAAGAATAGGAGTATTGAGAGCAGATCCAAAAACTCCATAATCAGAGGCTGAGGCATTCATGGAATTAATTGTTGTTCCTGCTGGATTATCAGCCGCAAGAGCTTCGCTTGCCATAAAAGGGCTTGCAAGCATTGTAGCTACAGCTAATGTGCCAAAAACATTTAATAAAGCACATTTTTTGAGCACTGCCACATAACGATTTTTTAAATTTGATAAAGCATTTTTAGATTGCATTTTTTTTCCTTTTTGATTTTTTAATTCTGCCAATAGAGTTGACATTTTTACTAGAAGCTAGATAAACAGCAAAAATTATACCATTTTATTCATTAAAGAAAAACATGTTAAAATAAAACTTGATGCCTATTTGATAGAATTATAATACAAACAAGAAAAATATACAAATTATATCTGTTTAAATAAAAAGACATCATGCTTAGTTAAAAAAGAAATGAATTTTTACAAATGCTCAAAGCTAAAAAATCTTAGCTATAAAATCAAATAAATAGATAATGGGCTCAAATTATTTAGATTTGAGCTTTTATTTAATATCGACGCTCTTTATCAATGTTTATAAAAAACAAAAACATAAAATCAATATAATGAATAGTATATTGAAATAATTAATTGAAAATACTAGCTTTTTTGCTTGACTACCTGAGAACAAATATGCAAATGTATAATTAGTATTATTTCGATTCATAATCAAAAATTTAATATTAATTATTTTGGGAGTGTGATCTTGCATAAAACTAACAAAAATATTCAATACATAGACAAGCCTAAGGCTTTATCTTGGAACTGGCCCTCCTACGATAGTTTTCAAAAAGATCTTTCTATAATAGGACAAAGTGGATTCCAAGGTGTTGAACTTGTTTTTGGTGCAGGATTTTTAGATATTTCCCAAAAGTCATTAACTCAAGCTTATATAAAAAAAATAACAAATGCTATTATAAATGAGTCATTATATATACCAAGTATCAGGGGCGGTCCTTTTTTTTGGAATAATTTTGCTTCTCCACACAAAAAAGAACGTGACAATGCTTGTGATTATGCAAAACATGCTTTTGATTTTTTAGCTTCTGTTGATGGCAAGGTTTGTCTTATCGTTCCAGGGGGCAAAAGAAAGGATTGCTCTTATGAGAACCATTGGAAATTTGCTACAGAAACAAGTCTAAAACTTTCTGAAATTGCTTATGAACGTGGCCTTACTATAGCTTTTGAAAATGTAGAAGCAGGTTTTTTACTTTCAGTGTTAGAATGGAAAAAGTTTTTAGAAGAAATAACTCTTTCTTCTACTTATAATAATATAGGAATGTATCTTGATGTAGGAAATGTTACTTGGCTTGATTTAGGTTTTCCTGAACAATGGCTATACGAACTTTCTCAATACATAAAACAAATCCATTTTAAAGATGCATATGTGCGTGGCACACAAACCCCACTGCTTGATGGCGATGTTGATTGGTTTTCAGTGAGCAAAGCTATAAGTGATATAAAGTATAAAGATTGGATTGCAGTTGAGCCATTAAAGCTTCCTAAATATGCGCTTAACCAATATCTGTCTTTTTTGGCTAAGGCAATGGATGAGATATTTATCTTATCGCAGAATTAACCCTGTTTTTAGGTAAAAGGTAGAATATGTTTAAAAAAATTATTTGTAGTACACTTGTTATGTTTTTTTCTTTCAATGTGTCTTCTTATGCTGCTGAAATTGAATTACGCCTTGCTCATGCGAATGCACCAACAGAAGATAGCGTTTTTCAAGTTAACGCTGTAAAATTTAAAGAACTTATTGAAAAATATTCAAATGGCAACATAACTGTCACAATTTTTCCATCAGGCCAAATCGGCAGTGAAGAAGAACTTGTTACTTTTGTCAAAGAAGGCAGTGTTGATCTAGCATGTGCAAGCCTTAACCAAGTTTCAAACCATGCCCCAGGCTTAGACGCTTTATACCTCCCATACATGTTTGAATCCAGTAAAGAACTTCAAAATGTATTAAATAAAATGACAGATTATTATAACGATTATCTTGCCAAAAGAGCAAATATGCGTTTGGCATCAGTTGTTACTATGGGAGATAATGGTTTTCGCCAACTACTTACATTAGAACCAATAAGAAGTCTTGATGACATGAAAAAACTCAAATTACGTGTCCCTGCAAATCCTGTAATGACAGCTGCATTCCAATCTTTTGGTATCGAACCTACTCCAATTTCATGGGGTGAATTATTTAATGCTATGCAAACAGGCGTTGTCGATGGTTTTGAGTGTGACGTGACTGTATTAGTGTCTGCGCGCTATAATGAAGTGGTAAAATACATTACTGACATCAATTACCTTAGCCAAATTTCACTTATGGTACTTTCAAATTCAACCTATCAAAGACTTTCTGAAGAAAACAAAGCTATCGTGGATAGAGCGATTAAAGAAACAAATGAATATATGCTTGTAAAAGGTGCAGAGCTTGGACAGCACTGTATAGATGTAAGCACTAAAGTTGAATTTCTTGGAAAACCAACTGATTATGACCAGTGGGTTGAAAAAGGCAAAGCTATCTGGCCACAATTTTATAAGCGTATAGGCGATGGTAATGAAAGTGCCGGTAAAGCACTTGCTGAGAAAGTTTATGCTGCTGCAAAAGGCAAATAAGATTTTTATATAAAAAGAAAATAGGAGAAAAGGTATGAAGAGGCCAATCGCTCTTATGTCTGTAAAATGGGCAGATGAAGCATTTAGTTTAATTTGCCAAAAGGCACATTCTTGGGGATATGACGGACTTGAAATTGCCCCTCTTGGTGATCATTTTGACTATCTTAAAGCAAAAAATCAAGATTATGTAGATTCAAGACTCGAAATTCTAGAACAAAATTCTCTAAAATGTTTTGCTCTTGGTGTTCATAAATTTGGACACTGCTTTTGCTCACAATACGATGAAAGATACGAAACTTTTCTTCCACAAACAATTAAAACTCAAGAAGCCATGCAAGAATGGGCTTGTGAACAACTTTACGCTGCTGCTGATGCTGCCATAAAAATGGGAACAAAAACACTTGTAGGCTTCTTGGGTTCTCCTATTTGGAAATATTGGTATTCTTATCCTCCAACTTCCACATCTTTAATAGATGCAGGTTTTGATAAAGTAGCTTCAATGTGGAAGCCTTTACTTGATTATTTTCACTCTCTAGAGATTAAACTTGCCGTAGAAGTGCATCCAACTGATATTGTTTTTGATTTTTATACAGCACAAAAACTTTTAAAGCATTTTGACAACCATCCCGCACTTGGTTTTAATCTAGACCCAAGCCATTTTGTGTGGCAAGGAATGAACCCAGCTCTTTTCGCAAGAGAATTTTATGATAAAATTTTTCATGTTCACATGAAAGATGTAAGCGTAAATCCAGATGGAAAATCTGGTATTTTAGGTTCTTTTTTAGAATTTGGGGATACAAGACGTTTATGGAATCCGCGAACACTTGGGAGAGGTAATGTCAACTTTGAAGAATTTATACGTGAACTTAATTCAATAAACTATAGTGGCCCTCTTTCTGTGGAATGGGAAGATAATGGAATGGAAAGAGACTCTAGTGCCCTTGAATGCATAAAATTTGTTCAACATTACAATTATGCCTCATCAGATTTTGCCTTCGATACTTATATGAAAAAAAACTGATCAATTTCAAACCAAAGGCTACACTTATGAAAGAAAATCCTACACTCCGTTATGCTATGATTGGAGGCGGTATTGATTCTGCTATAGGAAGTGCACATAGAGCTGCAATAGCAATTACAACGTATGCTACACTTGTAGCCGGAAGCTTTTCACGTGATAGAGAAAAAAACAAAAAATGTGGCAAACTTTTACAAATACCAGAAGAAAATATCTTTGCTTCTTATGAAGAATTAGCTGCATCTGCAAAAACTTTAGACATTGATTTTGTTGTTGTTGCAACACGACCAGCAAGTCATTTTGAAATTTGTGCAAAATTTTTGCAAGAGGGAATAGCTGTTGTTTGTGATAAACCCCTTACAGTAAACCTCAAAGAAGCACTTTTATTACAAGAGATCGTAAAAGAAAAATCACTAGATTTTATGGTTACCTATACCTATTCTGGCTATCCTTTAATTATTGAAGCTCGCGAGCGTATTTTGCAAGGCGAATTAGGCGAACTACGTCTTGCAAATGTGAGCTATCAGCAAGATTGGATGCCAAGAAGATTTGAACCAGCTGAAAACAAGCATGCTTTTTGGCGAACAAGAACTGATGAGGCTGGCCCCTCGTGTTGTATTGGCGATATAGGCATACATGCAGAACACATGGTTCGCTTTCTCACACAAAAACCTATAAACTCACTTATTGCAAACATACAAAGCTATACTGATGGCAATTCACTTGACGATAATGCTTTTATTTTTGCTCAACATAGTGATAATTTTATTGCAAACTACTGGTGTTCACAAATTTGTGTTGGAAGACATAATAAATTTGATGTTCAAATTGTGGGAAGTAAAGGTTCATTAGAGTGGTCACATACTTCTCCAGAAATTTTAAAGCTTTTTCAACTTGGCAAACCTGAGCAAATTTTAAAAAAAGGCGATCCAAACCTTTCAAGAGCTTCGCAAAGACGTTGTTTCATGGCTTTAGAGCATTGCGAAGGCATGCATCATGCTTTTGCAAGTTTATACAGTGCATTTTGTCGTACGCTTATAAACAAAAAAAATAATTATCCACCTGACGAACATGACTTCTACCCTACAATAGAAGACGGTTTACTCGGAATCCGTTTTATTGAAGCCTGTATTAAGAGCAATGAAGAGAATCAACATTGGACAAACATATAAGGGGTGTTTTATGAAAATATTATCTTTCCTTGATAAGCATTTTGAAGAAATAGTTGGTGCTCTTTCTTTAGCGCTTGTAGTTATTTTAATTTTTTGGGGAGTCTTACTGCGTGTTTTTTTTAGCAGTGGGATTCCATGGCAAGAAGAACTTTCGCGTATTCTTTTTGTTTTTATGGTATTTATTGGTGCAAGTTATGGCGTACAAAAACACGAACATATTCGTGTAACACTTGTGCGTGATGCCTTACCAGAACGCTATAAAATTATATTAGATATTTTTGCTGATCTTGCTTGGATTATATTTAATCTTCTTGTCGTCTATTATGCAATAGATAACCTTATAGGCCCTATGAGTAATTTTATTGCACATTCTGCCTACCTTGGGCTTGATTTACGCATACCTTTTAGTCTTATTCCTCTATTATTACTTCTTCAAACATTTCGTTTGCTTCAGTTGTTTTATAGAACATACATCAAGAAAAACAAAATAAGCAATGAGGTGTAATTATGTTATTAGCATTAGTATTAATTCTCTTATTATTGAGTGGAATGCCAATATATGTCGCTTTAGGACTGACCTCTCTTCTCTTTATGATGACTGGAACAATGGACCCTGTGCTTTTTGCAAAAAGTCTTTATGCAGGTGCAGATCAATACCCACTTATTGCAGTGACTGGTTTTATTTTAGTAGGTAATCTATTTGAAAAAGCCAATATCACACAAGAAATTATTGATTTTGTACGTAAATTTATTGGTAAAAGTAAAACAGGGCTTGCAATTATTACAATAGTTAGTTGTTCTATTTTTGCTGCTGTATCTGGTTCTGGCCCTGCTACTGTGGCAACGATTGGTGGCCTTATGATACCTACAATGATGCGTGCTGGTTATCCTGCTGGTTTTGCTGGTGCTGTGGCTGCTAGTGGTGGAGCACTTGGGGTTTTAATACCGCCAAGTAATCCTTTTTTGATGTATGGCATTATTGCAAGAGAATCTATTGCCGAACTCTTTGTTGCAGGCCTATTGCCTGGCCTTATCATGACTATTGGTCTTTCTATAACTTCTGCGATTATAGCAAAATCTTTTCCTGCGATAAATAATAATGCAGATCAACTTTCTCTTTCTTCAAATAGTGATATTGCAAAAGATAAAAAAGATCTTTGGTATACCTTAAAAGCTATTTATGATGCTAAATGGGCCCTAACTGCAATAATTATGCTACTTGGTGGAATTTATGCTGGTTTCTTTACACCTATTGAAGCAGCTGAAGTTACTGTTTTTTATACAATTTTTATTGGTTTATTTGTCACTAAAACTATGAAAGTTCGCGATATTTGGCAGGCTTTAATTAGTACAATGAGTATGTCTGGTGCATTGCTTATACTCACAGCAACTGCAACTGCTTTTGGCCGTTTAATAACTTTATATCAATTGCCACAAGCTATGGGGCTTGCGCTGTCTTCAATCAGTCAAAATCCGCATATTATTTTGCTTATTATTGCAGCACTTATGATCTTTATTGGAACATGGGCAGAAACATTTTCTATGATTGTTGTTCTCACACCAATCTTTCTGCCAATAATCAAACCTTTAGGAATTGATCCTATTCAATTTGGTGTCATTTTTGTTGTGTGTGCAGAAATTGGTTTTCTTACGCCCCCCTTTGGATGTAATCTCTTTGTTTCGATGAAATTAGCAAATTTATCTCTCGAAGCCATCTCAAAATCTGTATTACCTTTTGTTTTAACCTATGTAATAGTGCTTCTACTTTTAATATTCTTCCCTTCAATTTCAACTATAGTTCCTAAACTTATCTTTGGTTGACAAATTAACTAAAACCATACTGTAGAAACAGTTAAAATAAATCATCAATAAGCCCTTATATATCAACACATAAGGGCTTATTATCTTAATAAAATATATAAAGCATCTATAAATATATATTGAAAATTATTAAAACTCCTTAAATCAAAAAGGAAAAGATCATATTATTGGGATATAGATCTTTTCCTTAAAGCACATCTAATAATAATTAATTATTAAACATGACTAGAGTGAGGATGTTAGAGCATTTTATTATTGATTTATTATAAAATGCTCTATCTGATGTGGAATTTGTTTTCTAAAAAACTGGAATAAATTTTCTTTGTTGAGTAGAAACAAAATTTATTTAATCAGTTTATTTATTTTCTAAGGCTTCTTTATCCTGCTCTTCTTTTATACGCATAGCACAAATAGGGCCGCTCCAAATAGTTGGTAAGATATAGAAAGAAACTGGTACAGCAGTGATAATCATAGAAGCTTGTAATGCACCAATACCGCCATCGCCTATTGCTATAAGAGCAGCAGAAACAGCACCTAATGCAATACCCCAGAAGATAACAGCCCATTTTGGTGGATTTTGTTTACCAGTTGTAGAAACAGCAATACTATAGGTTACGCCTGCACCTGTAGTTACAAGGAATAGACATACTAAAACTAATGTTGCTGGTATCATCAACCAAGTCATTGGTAATTGAGAAATAGAAGCTACTATTAAAACATATTAAGCACTTGCAATTGCTTCAATTTCAAACTTTACATTTTTAGGAAGTGTTTTCACAGCCACACAAGAACGTGCTGGAAAGTTTTTGAGGAAGAATGTATTATACACTTTATTTATTTCTGCAAAATCATCCATATCGCTAAGAAATATTGTTGTCTTAACAACATTATCTACTGTTAAATTCGCAGCTTTCAAAACAGCGACAAGATTTTTCAATGCTTGTTCTGCTTGTTCCGCCGCAGTTTCGCCAACAATTTCTCCTGTTTGAGGATCAAGAGGAATAGAGCCTGATGTAAACAAAAAATTCCCTATTTGAACAGCTTGTGAATATGGTCCAATTGCTTCTGGAGCGTCTTTTGATGTAATCACTGTTTTATTCATTTTTTACCTCTGGATTGATTTTTTAGATTTTTTCTATAATTTTAGATCAAAATCTATGTGTATTCTATAGGAAAAAATTTATAAAGTCTAATACTAATATCAGCATTACTTTGTCTAAAACACTATTGTTGAAATGCTTTGAATGTCATTATTGCTTTGAGAAGTTCTTTCATATATTGTGATTGCGGATTTTCAAAAACCTCTTTTGTTTTACCGTATTCAACGCAAAGGCCTTGTTTTAAAACAAGAACATTTTGGCAAAAACCTTTTACAAGACTAAGATCATGGCTAATATAAAGAAATGACATTTTATAGCTTCTTTGCAAGTCTTGTAGTAATTTCATAAGTTGAAATTGCAAAGTTCTGTCAAGTGCTGAAGTTGGTTCATCAAGTATTAATATTTGAGGATGAAGCACTAAGGCACGGGCTATTGCAACCCTTTGTCTTTCGCCACCTGAAAGTTCGTGTGGAAATCTGTAGAGATATTTTTCAGAAAGCCCTACATCTTTTAATGTTTGTATAACTTTCTCTTCAAATGTTTTTTCTTGTCCTTTTTCATGTGTATGCAAGCCTTCTTCAACTATATCCTTAATCATCATCTTAGGATTGAGCGAGGTATAAGGATCTTGAAAAACAACTTGTAATTTTTTTCTTATTGAAGACATTTGCTTATTAGAATAATTATCAATTTCTTCATTATAAACCTTTATCTTACCACTGCTTTTAATAAGTCTTAATAATGCAAGGGCTAAAGTTGACTTACCTGAACCACTTTCACCTACAAGGCCTAAACAATCGCCTTCTTTGAGAGTAAAATCTATTGAATCAACAGCTCTAAAGTATTTTTGCTTTTCAAATAAAGATTTTTTTGGCAAGATAAAATCAATAGTGAGATTTTCAATTTCTAGAGCATTTTGCCTTTCACTCTCTTCATTATTTTCTAATGGATAAGCATCAAAACCTTGTGTAAGAAGAAGTTTTGTGTATTCGTGTTTTGGGTGTACAAATAATTCTCTTGAACTTTCCACTATTTCGCCACGACGCATAACATGCACTTTATCAGCAAATTGCTGCACCATACCAAGATCATGGCTAATAAGAAGAAGTCCCATGCTCAGTTCTTTTTTTAATTGCATAAGCAATTCTAAAATTGCAAATTGCACACTAGCGTCTAATGCCGTTGTTGGTTCGTCAGCAATAAGGACTTTAGGTTTATTTGCTATTGCTAAAGCAAGCATAACTCTTTGTCTTTGTCCACCAGAAAGCTGATGCGGATAGGAATCTAATCTTTCTTTTCCTCTGTCTATTTGCACTAAGTCTAAAAGTTCTAATACTCTTTTTTCTTTATCTTTTTTTGATAAATTTGAATGCATATCTAAACTTTCTTGAATCTGCTTTCCTATTTTATGCAAAGGATTTAAGCCAGCTAATGGATCTTGAAAAACAATGCTTATATCTTTTCCACGCAAGGCAATAAGTTCTTCTTGTGAAAGTTTAAGAATATCTTGCTTATTATAAATGATTTTGCCTTGTGTGATTTGTGCTGCTTCAGGAAGAAGACGAACAATTGATCGAGCAGACAAACTTTTACCCGCCCCGCTTTCGCCCACAAGAGCTGTCACAGAGCCAGCTTCAATATCAAAGGAAACATTTTTAACAGCTTCAACAAGTGTATTTTTTGAACTTTTGAAAGAAATAGATAAATTTTCAACACTGAGCAAAGACATATTATTCTACCTCTTTTGCAAGATTATTTTGCTCCAAAGGCAAATTATTGTTTTCATAATAAAGAAATACGCGTGGATCAAAAGCATCACGCACTCCTTCTCCTATAAGTACAAGAGCTGTAAGCATACCGCCAAGAGTAAAAAATCCAGCCAAACCAATCCATGGAGCGTATAAATTATTTTTTCCTTGTGCGACAAGTTCGCCTAATGATGGATAACTTGGTGGTAAGCCAAAACCCAAGAAATCAAGCGAAGTCAAAGAAACAATAGAAGTATTTATCACAAAGGGCAAAGAAGCAATAAGTGCAACTATTGCATTAGGAAGAATATGTTTATACATAATTTTCCAATCAGAAATCCCTAAGGCATGTGCTGCACGAATATAATCCATATTTCTAGTTTTCAAACTCTCCATTCGTACAACGCTCACAAGACTCATCCAACTAAATAAAAGCATAATACCAAGCAAAAGCCAGAAATTTATCACAACAGCACTTGAAATAATAATAATCAAATAAAGCACAGGCATACCGCTCCAAATTTCCATAAATCTTTGAAAAAGCAGATCAACCTTTCCGCCATAATAACCTTGCATAAGCCCTGCAACAATGCCTACAACACTACTAAAAAAGCAAAGTGATAAACCAAAAAGCACAGATAAACGCACACCATATATAATGCGAGCAAGTATATCACGTCCATTATCATCAGTTCCAAGCCAGTTTTCCCTACTTGGTTTTGATGGAAAGGTTATATCAATACGTGAGGAAATTGTGTCGTAAGAATAATGAATAATAGGCCAGAGAGCAAAGCCATTTTTTTCTATAATTTCAGTAATGAAAGCATCGTGATAATTCACATTTAACGGCAATTCAAGTCCTAGATCTTCTTCTGTTATATTTTGAAAAATTGGAAAATAAAAATGCTGTTCTTGATTTATTGAATCTTTATAATAAAGAAAAATAGGTTTGTCGTTTGCAATAATTTCAGCAAATAAAGTCATACAGAAAAAACTACCAAATAAAAGAAAAGAAATATACGCTCTTTTATTAGATTTAAATGTTTCCCATCGTCTTTTTGTGAGTACAGAAGGCTTTAATTTTGCTATCATTTTTTTCATAGTTAAACCTTCTTCCTTGAAGTAAAATCAATACGCGGATCAACCTTCATCATAAGAATATCAGAAAGAATAGAAGTCAATAATCCAATGAGAGTAAAAATGTATAAAGTGCTGAACATAACAGGATAATCTCTTTGCATAGCTGCTTCAAAACCTAATAGTCCAAGTCCATTTAAAGAAAATATTGTTTCAATAAGCAAGGAGCCGGCAAAAAACATATTAATAAAAGTTGCAGGCAAACCAGAAATAACCACAAGCATAGCATTTCTAAAGACATGCTTATACAAAACTGCTTTATCGGTTAAACCCTTTGATTTTGCTGTTTCTACATATTGCTTATTGAGTTCATCAAGAAATGAATTTCTTGTGAGCATAGTTAAGCCTGCAAAACCACCTATTGTTAAAGCTGTAAGAGGAAGAGCTAAATGATGGAAATAATCTATGATTTGTTCCCATAAAGGCAAATTTTCATAGCCCATAGAATGAAGCCCACGCAAAGGAAATATCTGAAAATAAGAGCCACCAGCAAAAAGAATAATCAAGAGCATTGCAAATAAAAAACCAGGAATAGAGCTTGCAATCACAACTGCAAGGCCAGTTCCTACATCAAACTTTGATCCAGCTCTCATCGCCCTTGCTATCCCTAATGGAATAGAGACCATATAAATAATCAAGGTACTCCAAAGCCCTAAACTAATAGAAACAGGCAAGCATTCTTTTAATAAATCAATAACTGAAGCAGCTTTAAACAAACTATCGCCAAAATCAAAAGTGATATAAGAGCGTAACATTTCAAAATAACGCACATAGATTGGTTTATCAAAACCATACATCTCATTGATTGCATCAAGAGTTGCTTTGTTCAAACCTTTTGAAGCTTTATAGTCTGTATTACCCCCACTTGACTGTGAAGCTTGGCTTGAGCCAAAATCGCCTTGACTTGAGCCAACTCTTTCCATAAATGAAGCGCCACCGCCTTCAATGCTTGCAATAAATTGTTCAACAGGCCCACCAGGAGCAAGTTGAATAACAAAGAAATTGACTGTAATAATAATAAAAAGCGTTGGAAGAATAAAAAATAGTCGACGTAATATATAATTTAACATTTAATTTGCCTTATTAGAATTTTCAGAACTAGCATACCAAGACATAATATCAACACCGTTTTTATTGTCTTTTGGAGAAGGAATTATTCTATTTGCCCACCATGAATACCTTGCTGATAAACTTTCCCATGGATAGATTATATAATAACCATGCTGTAATAATCTATCTAAAACATTAGCATAATTCACCCATTCTTTTCTTGTTTTAGCCATAATAAGTAATTCTATTATTTCATCAATAACTTCATTTTCTACACCAGCATAATTGCTTTCGCCATGTGCCTTACTCGCAGCAGAACTCCAATAACTTCTTTGTTCATTGCCTGGCGTGGAAGATGGAATAACAGAAAGTGTTATCATGTCGTATTCA
Source organism: uncultured Desulfovibrionaceae bacterium (assembly GCA_964368455.1). Classification (GTDB taxonomy): domain Bacteria; phylum Desulfobacterota; class Desulfovibrionia; order Desulfovibrionales; family Desulfovibrionaceae; genus CAYJAZ01. Next base: position 38,425 of record CAYJAZ010000007.1, on the reverse strand, counting down.
TAATTTCTTGCACGTTCTATAAATTGTGTTGTATCAACAAATTGAATATTGAGTTTTATTCCAATACGTTCAAGGCTTTTTTGAAAAGGTAAATACACTCTTTGTATCGATTGTGAAGCAACTATCATATCTAAAGTAAGTTGTTCATTCTTACTATTTACCATCTTACCATCAATTAAATTCCAGCCTGAAGCTTTCAATAAATAATAGGCTTTTCTAAATCCATCATCATTTCTGCCTGTTGCATCTGTGATTGGAATTGTAGGTAAAGGGCCGAAAATTTCTGGATTAAGCTTGTCTTTCCATTTATTGAGTATAGCAAGTTCATCTTCAGTAGGAAGACTTTGTGCTTTTAAATCCTCTAAAAAGAAATTACTAAAACGTGAATAAGCATTATAAAAAAGAACTCTATTAGTCCATTCAAAATCAAATAAAGCAATCATAGCCTTGCGTACATTTATATCTGAAAGAAACCTTGTGCGTGCATTCAAATAAAGCCCTGTTCCGCCAATAGGCTTTATTGGCTGTTCTCTTTTAATAATTTTATTTTCTAAAACAGCTGGAACATTATAAGCATTTACCCAATTTTTCATGGTGTTTTCACTAAAATAATCAACTTCGCCAGCTAAAAAAGCTTCGCGTGCAATGGCTGCATCTCTATAATAATCAATTTCTACGGTTTCAAAATTATACAAACCTTGATTTGTCGCTTTATCATTGCCCCACCAATTTTTATTGCGTTCATACACTACCCTCTTTCCCATATCGAAGAATTTAATAGTATAAGGGCCACTGCCTACAATCTTTTCTACTTGAGGCTCGCCTACATTTCTTCCCTTCCACCACTTTGCAGAAAGCACAGGAAGCTGACAGACAATAATAGGTAATTCTTTGTTTTGATTTGTTGTAAAATGAAAAATAAAACTATGCTTTCCTAAAACTTCCACTGATTTCACTTGTTCATAATATGTGCGATAAAAGGGATTTGCTTCATTCACAAGAGCATTAAAAGAATAGACAACATCTTCAGCGGTAAGAGGACTGCCGTCTGAAAAAAGTGCATCTTCGTGTAGGTTGATAAGAATTGAAAATTTATCTTTTGCTATTCTAAAATTTTTAGCAAGAACTCCTTGCATTGTAAGACTATCTGTATAGCCGCTTGTTGCAAGCGTTTCATAAGTTAGATAAGAATAAGAAGCAACAGAACCTCTTTTTGCAAAGGGGTTAAAATTATCAAAAGTGCCTACAGCACTCAGTTTTAACGCTCCTCCTTGCGGAGCATTGTAATTTGCATAAGGAGCTTTTTCAGGTTTAAGATCTGTTTCTTCTCCCCAAATTGAAAGAACTTCCACAGCTGGCAAATATCTTTCATCAAGAGATGGATCTATTAAAATCTTCTCCTTTGTATGGCCCACAAGCGGAAAGGAAAAACTTATACACAAGCTTAATAATAACAAGCTCTTATAAAAAATTGTATGCACATTCAGATTCTTTTTTTTCATTTTCTTTATCTTTTTATTTTCAATTTAAAGTATTTTCAAAATTTAGAAGTTGATTATACTTAGCATAATCAACTTCTCATAATTTGCTCTCTACTTAGAACCTGATTTTATAGCATAAGCCTTATCAAGAATAAGATATTTCTTTATCACTTTATCAACATCTTCCTTTGTTACATTCATAATTTTATTAAGGTATTGTAGATCAAAATCTGCATCGTGTCCAAATAAAACTGCTGTAGCCGCCATGGAAGCTCTTTTATCTGCTGTTTGATTGTTTTTTATAAAACTCATATTGAGCATAGCCTTTGTTCTTGCTAATTCGCTTTCACTTATACCCTTTTCACGAAGAAGTTTAACAATTTCAATGAATTGTTCTTTAACTTTTTCTCTATTTGTTGGAGCTGTCATTATTGTAAAGCCAATATAGCCTGCTTTTTCTCTGAGCACAGGGATTGGGCCAGGTGAATAACCTAGATTTCTTTTTGCTCTCAATTCTTGAAATAAAATACCATTAAAACCAGTCAAAGACATACCAAGCACACGCAAAGCTGGTGCATCAGCATGATTTTTATCTACTGTTGGAAAAACAATGCCAAGCATATCTTGATTTTTTCCTTCAATGAGAATATCAAAGTTTTTTTCTTTTGTAAAAGTTGGCTTATCAACTCTTAAGCTATTGTTTTCAATTGAATTTTTTGCTTTTGGCAATGATTTTACAAATTCAACAATCTCTTCTCTGTCAAAATCTCCTGCTACGCTTATCACAAGTGCTTGTTCTTCTTGCTTATTCCAGAAGTAGTTCAAATCATTTTGTGTGATTTTTTTAATATCTTCAATTGTTCCATTTTTATCTTTTCCATATGGATGAGCTGGAAAAAGAAATTGTGCTAATCCATTCATCATAGAAGCTGGAACAGAATCTTTGATAGTTAAAACCCTCGCATTTTGTTCTTGTTTTGCTTTTTCAATATCATCTTTATTAAAAACAGGATTATACACTACTTCTTTAAAGATATTCAAAATATCCTTACTAAATTTCTTTGCACCATGTGCAGACACTTGAAATTCAATACTATCTGAATATGCTTTTAAACTTATATCTTTTTTAGAAAGAAAGGAAGTAAAGTCTTCTTTTTCCATTTTTGCAATTCTATTTGTCATAACCTTAGCAGCTAAAGTTGAAACACCATTAATATTTACTTTTTCTTTAGCATATCCTTCTGACATAAGAAGGCTTTCGCCACCAAGTAATTGTGCATTAATGGAAATAAAAGGAATAGTGTTATCATAGATGAGCACTAATTTCTTATTATTTATTTCAAGTATTTCTGTTTTCTTATTAATTTCATCTACTTGTATATGCTTATTTGCAATCGCTTTCCATTTTTTTTCTTGAATATTTTCTAATTTCTTTACATCTATTTTTTCTTTTTCAGGTAAAAGAATTGCAAGAGACATAGCTTCTGGATAGATGAATTTTTCAACAAAATCAGACAATTGTTCTAAGTCTACATTTTTTATATTTTGAAGCCAATTTGCTGCAAGTGGATCGCTAGGATTTTTCCAATATAAATTGCCGTAATTATCTGCCATTTTTTGTATAGTTTGATTTTTATACCAGAAAGAATTTTCTATAGCATTACGTGCTTGTTCAAATTCTTCTTCAGAAAATTTATTTTCATTTAAATTTTTAAATATTTCAATCATTTCTTCAAAGAAAAGTGGGATATTTTTTGCATCTAATTGAGCACGAACATTGAAAACGCCAGCTCTATCAAAGAAATAACTAAAGGCATGTATAGAATCTACAATATTTTCATCAAAACGAAACTTTTTTGGAAGAAGTGCATTATCGTCAAAAGTGAGAAGCAATGCAAGCATTTGTGCTGCAGGTGTGTATTTGCTATTTTCATGTGCTATTGGAAAACTAAAATTCACATAAGATTTATTCCAATTACCCTTTTGAATTTTGATTTCAAATCCATCATTGAAAGCAAATAATTCTTCTTCTGTGAAAGCTTGTTCTATTTCACGTGCTACATTGTTTTGGTAAGAAGAAAATATCTTTTCAGCTTCAGCAAAAACTTCCACACTTTGCACATCACCAACAACCACAAGCTGCATATTTGCAGGATTGTAATAATTTTTCATAAAATCACGCATATCATCAGTTTTTATACTGAAGATTGTTTCTTCATAACCAATGACAGGATGTTGGTATTCACTATTTTTTAAAGAAGTTCCTACAGCCATATGCAAGAGCTGATTATTTGCATTATCTGCTCTTTCTTTCAATTCTGCTTTAACTATTTCATATTCACCAGTTAAATCTTTTTCTTCAAAAAACAAATCAAATACAAGACCTTGCATGCTTTGTATTGATTCTTTCCATTGAGCGGAAGGCATATCTGTAAAATAAACAGTATGATCATAAGTAGTGTAGGCATTAAGCATACCACCAACACTTTCTATTATAGCATCAACCCCATCTGGATGACTTTTGCTTCCTTTAAAAGCCATATGTTCAATTAAATGTGCTATACCATATGTTGTTTCGCTTTCGTTTACAGAGCCAGCTTTTACATACATTCTTGTAGAAACAATAGGAAATCTATCGTCTTCAACAACCAAAACAGTCATACCATTTTTTAATTTTTTTACATCTGGATAGCTTTTAGCATGTGTTTCTGCCGTAAGAACAAGGGTAATAAGAGCCAAGCAAAGTGCAATAATTTTAAATTTCATGTATTAAATCCTTAGTATAAGAGCAATATATTTTTAATTTTCTTCAAGAGTTGTGAGTAATAGTTCTTCTTGTATTTGTTTTAAATTCGCAAGTGAATGTTCTGCGTATTGAGCGTATTCTTTCACTTGTAAAAGCCTTTCAAATTCAATTTCTGCTTTCTGCCATTCTCCATTTTCCCAATAGAGCATTGCTAGAAAATAAAGTGAAATATTGCCGTATCTATCAGAATAGGCTGTGCCTTTTCTAAAAGCATCTTCTGCTTTTTTATAATCAAAAGTACGTAAATAAGTAGTGCCTTTCATATAATAGAGAAAAGAATCTGCCTTTATTGATAATTCTTTATCAATATAATTCAATGCTTTTTGATAATTTCCTGAATTTATAATTGCTACAAGTTCTTGTTCTTTTAAATTCTTATAATTTTTTGATCCTTTGTCTGTAGAAGCAATAACCTCTTGTAATGACATGACTTCAAGCCTTACAGCAGAGATATTTGCGTATAAAGAAGGAAGATATTTATTTACTCTTCCTTTTTGTTTGCTGTTTTTATTGATTCTATTTCCTAATTCAAGCAATGTTCCTGCTTTTTTCAAATCATTTCTACCTATACTATAGCCAGCATAAGCATTCCATGCATTAATCTCATAAGGAAAAAGATTGACATAAAGTGAAAGATATTGTTCTGCTTTTGCATGATTCTTTGCTGCTGAATAAGAGATTGCAACAAGTTCTAGAATTTCTTTTTTGATTTTCTGAGTTTGCAATAATGGTTCTGCAAGTCTTGCAGCATTTTTATAATCTCCTCCAAGATAATAATTTTGTGCTGCTAAATAACGCATTTGGCTTCTTTGTTCTGCTGGTGCTTGAGTGAGTATGCTTTCAAAAATTCTTGCTGCTTCTTTATTTCTATTCACCTTCATAAGAGCATTTCCATAATTATGCTTCAAGGTATAGTCATCTGGGTATAATTTCATACCTGTTTCATAAGCAATAATAGCTTTTTTATAATTACCAACTTGAGCATTTGCTAATCCATAGATAACATAAGCAAAAGAATGTGCTTCGCCTGCAAGAACAAATTCTTCACTCAATGAAATAGCTTTTTCAAAATTTCCTTGTTGAAATTCCTTATAGGCATTATTGAGAGTTTGAGCTTGTTTTGCTGTGAGAGTTGGTGCTGCGTGTGCACAAAGCACAGTAGAAAGTAGCAGACAAGAGAGTATGAGAATGGTTTTTATTTGAAAAGATATTTTTTTCATTTTCTTACCTTAGGAGATGTTATGCCGAGTATTTTAAAAACACTCTAATTTTCAAGTGTAAAAGCTAAAGGAATTTCAACTATTGTTGAAACATTTGCTCCTCCTAATTTACCCGCTTTAAATCTCCACCTTTTGAGAGATCTTATAGCTTCTTCTGCAAACATTTCAGAATGTTCGCCAGGCAAAATCTTTGCACTCACAACTTTTCCATCAGCACCTATCACAACTCTTGCAATCACAGTAGCTTCAATTTTTGCTCTGATCGCACTTTGTGGATAATTTGGTCTTGGACTATAAAGGATATTTGGTTGTTCGTCTAATTGACTTGCAGCATAAGCAATATCGCTGACTTGTATCTCAGACATACTTGGCGGAGCAGGCACAGCAATACCAACTGATAAATTAGTATTTACAGAATAATCAAGTTTGATAGGAGGTGCTTTAATAGCCTTCATTTGTGGAGTTTGCGGCTGTTTTGGCATTTCTGTTTGCTCTTTAAGACTTGTTTCAATTGGCTTATCTGGCTCTTTTTGAATGTCTTCAAGATGCGTAGACTGCATTGAAGACTTTTTGTCAAGCAAGGAAGGATTTTCGTCAATAGCAGTTGAAACAAAGCCTAAAACAAAAAGAATTACAGCAAATACAAATGAAGAGGCAAGACTTATTGCCATATGCGTATAACGTATTGCATATCTTTTTCTTTTATTGATTTCGCTTTCATTTTCCAGAGTATTTAATAAAATTCTTTCTTTGGTCTTTTTTTCAAGAACAATCTTCTTTGTTAAAATATTACCAGAAAATCTATCTATTTTATTTCCTGTTATTTGTGAAAAGTTTTCAAATGTTGACATCGCTACACCTCATTAGAAAAGAAATTAAGCATATATTAATCAGCTTTTGTTGCTACACTAACATTTTCAATGCCAGCTTCTTTACACGCATCAAGCACACTCACAACTACACCACTTCGTGACATAACATCAGCAGCAATAACAACCACACCTTCAGGAGCTTCACTAGCAAAATTCGTCATCCATGCTCGCACAGAACGAAGATCAATAGTATTTCCTTCTAACCATATAAGATTATCGTGATCAATACTAAGAACTACAGATGGTGCTAAAGATTGTGAAGTTTGAGCAACAGGTCTTTCAACATCTATACCAGATTCTCTTACAAAACTTGCTGTCACCATAAAAAAGATTAATAAAATAAATATCATATCAATCAATGGAGTAAGGTTTAATTCAACTCCCTGACTTGTATTTTTTCTTCTGCGTCTCATAGCAATCTCCTATAGTTTTTCTTCTACATAGCAATAGAATTGATTTACTTGCAAAACGAGCTTGCTGCTTAATCTATCTAAGATATTGCCAAGCATAACACCAACAATCCCAACAAGTAAGCCGCTTTGCGTTGTCACTAAGGCAATTGAGATACCAGCTGCCATGCTTTTTGTATTGCCAACGCCCACAGAATTAATTGCGTCAAATGAGGTAATCATTCCATTCACAGTTCCTAAAAGCCCTAAAAGAGTTGCAAGAGCAGAACAAAGCAAGATACCTTTACCAGAACTAAGCTGTTGTAAAACATCATGACTTAGTCTATCTCTCAATTCGATATCAACTTTTTCAATGCCTGATCGCGAATGAATATAATCATGTGCCCTTTTATGCCATTTTCCCATTGATAAAATAGCATTTGTGCCTTCTTGAAAAATCTTTCTTAATTCATGTAAAACTATAAAAAGCTTTATTCCACGAAATAAGACAATTGCAAAAATAAGCACACTAATAAGGAAGATAGGCAGCATAAAAACACCACCTGAAACTATCCTTAAGTATACATTTGTAAAAAAATCCATGCTTTTACCTGAGATTTACCTTATTTTAAAGGATTATCTGAATTTCGTTTTTTGCCTTCATCTTCTGCCATATAACCTGACAAAGCCGATTCAACTAAATGCGAGCAAGCACGAGATAAGCATACAGCACCCTTTGTATCTAAAAATTGATCTATAATTTCAATTTTACGAGACAATAAAAAGTGTAAAAACATCAAAGGAATAGCTACGAGTAAACCAACTTCTGTTGTCACAAGTGCAATAGAAATACCACCTGATAAAAGCTTAGGATCAGAATTGCCGTAGAGAGTTATCACATCAAAGGTAGAAATCATACCTGTAACAGTTCCAAATAAACCCATAAGAGGAGCAACCGCAGCCGCAACGGCAATAAAACCAATGCCTTTTTGTAATGGGTTAATAAAAGTAAGCATAGCTTCTTCGTATGATTTTTCTAAACTCACAACTGTTTCATTCCAATGACTTAACATATAAATAAGCATATTGTAGGTAAGCACATCTTTATTATTTTTTTCTAAATATGCCTTTGCTTCGTCAAATTTGCCAGCATTGAGTAAATCATAGAATTTTGCAAGCACTTCTTTTGAACCAAGATCAACCCTAGAAAGTTTAATATAACGCCAAATACCAAGTGTAAAAGCTAAAACACCGACAAGCAATATAGGCCACACAAGAAAACCACCAGCTAATATATGCTCAACAAAACTTTTTTCTACAATTGGATTAACAAATAATTTACCCCTTGATAAATCTAAGGCAAGCACAGTATTTTTATTTGATAAGTAATCTAAATAACTTGTTTTTTCACTATTTGAAAGTTCGCGTGGTGCGTGCATTAGTCTAGCACCATTTGCCGCAGTTTTGAGAAAAACAACTTGATTTTTATCTAAATTTTGCGCTAAGGCAAAGAAAGAACCGGCTGTGAGGATATTTGCCTTTTCTTCTTGTCCGTCTGCTGTGTAAATAATACCCTCTTGAAGCGTCACTATACCACTTTGTTTGATTTCAGCTAATTGCATTTCTAATAAAGTTTTTAGTTCTTCAAAACTTGGAAATTCGCTTTCTTTAGAAAGACTTTTAAGTGTTTCGATATCTATAAAACCATTTGCTATGAATGGACTATATTCTAGTCTCTTTGTGATAAGCGAAGCATTAATTTTGCTTGCACCTTGTAGAGCTTTTCTACTGTCTTCATTGCTTGATGCTTCAAGTTCTAAGGTATTTATCAGTAAATTTTGTTCATGGTAAGTAGTTTCAAGTTTATCAACTTCATTTTCAAGACTTGCTTTATATTTTTTGGCTTTTTCGTATTCAGCCATAAAAATTTCTTTATTTTCTAAAAACACTTTCATATCAGTATCTATTTCAGAACCAATACTTCTTGAAAGAGCATTCAACTCATTTTGCACACGTTGTACTTCGTTTTGTGCTTTTTGTGCTTCTGTAAGTTCTTCAGCATATACTGTATTTGTAAGGCTAAAATTAAAAAGCAGAGCAAAGCAAAGCAATAGCACAATATGCTTTAGAGATTTTTGATTAGATGTTGTTTGTATAAAATTAATTTGCATTTTCAACCCCTTTCATCGGCACAGGAATAATATCTATAAATTGTTTGCTATTGATTGCTTCATGAAGAGCTAAGAGCATTTTATGTTCGTCTTCATTTGTTTTTTCAAATGATTTTTTTTCTTTATTCCAAACACCTGCTTGCTTCATGTCGAGTGTTAATGCATAATAAGCAATTCTTCCAACTCTAATCACTAAAAGTTCTGTTGGCTTTTTATCAAATAGGGCATCTTCGAAATTAACTTCCATATCAGTGCCATAAGCTGCTTCAACATTTAAAGCTTCTGCAAAACGCCTAAATTTTTCACCTAAAGAAAGGTCTGGATTTTCTAAACTGTCTTGTAAAAATTTAATTCTTGTCTGACGTTCTTCTGTGAGGAAAGGTAGATCTTCATTGATGAGTATTTTTAATTCTTCAAGATAGTCAATCATCGCACTTTCAAGTTGCAAGGCTATGATTGCGTAACGAGAATTTGTTTCTTCGATTTCTTCAATTTTTCTTTGATTACTTGCAACATAACCGCTGTATTTCTTCTTTTGAAGTTCAAGCCATTGCGTTTCAATCTTAATTTGTCGAAGTTCGTTAATGAGATCGTCTTGTTCTATATGCCAATTTTTTACAAGAGTTCCGCTTTTTGAATCTTTATTGACAATACCTTGCATTGTATTTTTTAATTGCTCAACATTGGCAAAAACATCTTGCCCATGGAATAACAAGGCTGATGTAATACTAAAAGCAAAAATCAGATGTTTAGTAAAGCTTTGCATATTTCTTTCCTCAATTTTAATTTGTGCTTAAGCACATTGTTTTATTTTAAGTAAATCAATAACAGGCACTTAAAGGTAAATGCCTGTTATTGTATTTTTAAGAGAGTTATTTTTTAATTCAACTCAAATTAGAATGTGTAACGGATACCAAAGTAGAATTGTCTACCCATTGTGTATTCGTCTGAACTGCTAGCTGAAGGTGAATATGTTTTATTGAAGAGATTGTAGACATCAGCTTCAAGAGTGAAGGTTTGGTTTTTGTATTTCCAAACATCCCAAGCAACTGATAAATCCATATTGAAATGAGATTCAATTGTTTCTTCTACATAACCTTGTGCTGTTTTACCATTTGGTAATACAATATCATAATCACTGTCTTGAAGAAGTTGATCTGACTCTGCTTCCCAACGTAGTGTTGCATATAAACGCAATCTATCTTCCCAATAAGAAGCTGAGTGTGTATATGCTATAGTAAGAGGTGAATTATAGTTGCCAGGGTTAAAGCCTGATTTAGGGGTGATCACGCCTTGAAGCGAAATAAAGCTAGGATCCCAAATGAGGGTTGGATCTGTTCCTGATGAAACATTATCCCAATCTAATGAATTGCCTTCTACTTTTGAAATTGTTGCAGATAATTCGCCATGGTGAAGCCCGTAATTACCCCAATCCCAACTTTTGCTGATAGAAAGGGTTAATCCCATATATTCAGACTCGCCTTCATTGCTGTAAGACAAATAATCTATATTACCATCGTCATCAGTATCGATTTGTTCACTTCTTAATAAGTCTTCATTATTTCTGTAAACACCATCAATTTTAAACATAAAGCCATAAATATTTGCTGTTGCACCCAATACAAACTCGTCTGTATATGGGTTTTTTAAATCGCTCAATTCGCCACCAACAGTGGTATATGGAGTACCTAAAGCAAACCAATCTGGCATAAAAGCATTACGCATAGAGGTTAATGTTGTGTATTCAGGAGCGATTGCTTGTGATAAAATTTGTGAACCATAATAACGGTTATAGCCACCATAGATATTGAATCTATCATCATTTAACACATCAACATTTACAAATAAACGTGGTGCTATATCTAAATTTTCCATGATATTATCATATGTGATACGAACACCAGGACGAAGTGTCACTCTTTCCCATTCAATAGTATCTTCTAAGAAGAAAGCATAGGTTGAATAGTTTGTAGTTTGTTTACCGCCTTCAATAACTGTTTTCATGCCTGCATAGATACCATCATAAATACCATCAGGAGCATAGCCTGCAGGTGCAGAGCCTACAGTTGCAAGATTGTAAATTGTAACACCTTCCATATCAGACATTAAATCATGGTATTTAATTTCAAAGCCTGCGATAAAATTATGTTCCATACCTGCAATAGTAAGTGCTTCGAAATCTAACATAGACTTCCAAGATAAAGTGTTTTGTTCATTATGATAATAACCAAAACCACCTGAGAAATTAGAACTTGATGTTGCCCAATCTGCAGAACCTGCTGGATACACATATTGTGCATTATCATCAGCATTACGTGACACTTCTGAACTGATATAGCCAATATCGTTTGTCCATTTTGCAAAATCAAAATTCACATGATTATTAAGAATCAAGGATAAACCACCACCTTCAATATCGTAAGCACCACCGTCTTTATAATCCGGATTTAGATGCGTACTTTGATAAGGAGCATAGTTTGCAGTTAAAGCAAAATAATATTTACCGTCAGGATTTGTATTTAAACGAAGCATGTAGTTTTCATTCATACGTTCTTCATCAACCGTTTTCTCTCCACCATGTGTATTTAAACGTTTTGTGATAAAAGAATGTGAATTTGTGTATGACGCTAAGAAGCCTAATTTATCTTTAACAATATAACCATTCAAATAAGCGGATAAATTACCTTTTTTAAAGTAAGGTTGAAAATCTTTACCAGCCAAATCGTCATTTTCACCTGGTGTAACTCTAAAATAGACTAAAGAATCTTCTGTATATCTATAACCAATAGATCCACTATATTTGTCCATAGAGCCATCTATTAATTTTACATCAATGACACCACCGATAAAATCGCCGTATTGTGCAGAAACATTTTCTGTGTATACATTCAATTCTTGAATCAAGCTTGGATCTAAGAAAATCGCTTGAGAATCACCAGATGGAGCAACATTTCCCCAATCTGGATTAGCTTCAAAACCATTTGGATTTAGCTGACTGTTATTTCCAACACCATTGATAGTATAATTATTTTCATAAAATTTTGCGCCATTAATAGAAATTTTCGGCGGTGTTATTTCACCTGCAGTATTTGCACTACGTGAATTTTTGTCAAATTGAACATTTGAATTTCCACGGAATAAATCTGTGATTGTGCCTGTTGCATTAGGCATTAATTCAATTTCTTCACGTGTTAAGCTTATTGTTGCATCTTTTTCTTCTTCAGCAGTAATATTCACTGTGTCTAGGCGATGCACATTTGGATCAGCAGCACTTTGCTCAACTTGCTCTGCGTTTTCTTGAGCTTGTTCTGCAAATGTTGGACTTGCATTGGCCAAAGACATTGCCACAATAATGCTCCAGACAATCTTTTTGTTAAGTTCTTCCTTCATAAAAAAATCCATAAAAGTTTAAAAGGTTAGCTTTGTTAACATGGTTACCAAAAAAACATACACAAACAACAATAAAGTTTATCTAGCTACAAAAAGTTTATTCTAGAAATAAAATTTGGCAAGTAAAACTTTTATCTTAAAAACTATTCTGTAGAGAAAATTCCTCTACAGAATAGTTTTTTAAATCTTCTTTCGGCTTATAGGGCCAAAAACAATGAGCATAAGAGCTGCTGGAATACCAAAGACAGCACAGAGGCATATTTCTAAAAGATTGCGTGAAACAATTGCTTTAGTTGTTTTATATCTTGAATAAAAGAAAGCAAGATATAAGGCTATAGCAAGAAGAGAACCTAAAAGAATAAAGCCTTTATATTTATTGAGAACAAATTTAAAATGAACCCCAGAGAGTAGCGTATCAGATTGAATAAATCTAAATGGTGTCAAAATGGATAAACCAATGTTTAACATTTTAGCTCTTTGAATATCTTTTTCAGGAATTTCTGAAGTAAATTCTTTGAGAAGATTATATTCAGTATCCATAGCTATATTCAAAGTTGGACTAGAACCTTTAGCAAGATGATCAACAATATTGAAAGTACGGTTTAATGCTGTTGACCAAATATCAACAGAAAGCCCAGCTCTATAGTCAACAGGAATTTTGAAAGGTTCTTGATCGTATTTATTGAGATAAAGGGCATCGTCAGTTGCTATAAAGCCATAATCTCGCTTGAGCATATCTTCTTGCATTGTCATACCGCGAACATTGCCTTCAATAACATAGCCTGTATTACGAACAATAGGCTTGCCTTCTTCCATGATAAGTTGGAAAAGTGTGTTCTTTGAATCAATAATAAACATACCTTCATCAATGTCTTTCATAGGATTAGCATTATTAGCCGCTTGTATAAAAGGAAAGACGAGGCCAGCATTTTTTAATGCATCAGTGAATAATTTTCCTTTTTCTACATCTTCCATACCGTCTTTCATCTTAATGAAACGCATTTTATCATTATCAAGAATCATTATGTCTGCTGGAAGCGAAAATGAAGAAAATTCTGGTTTAGATTCCATAATCATAAAGAATTTATCTACTGGATACGAATTCATACGTTGGCCAACATTTTGCAGTCTAAAGAAACGTCTTGCATCCATAGTGATAAGTTCGCCATCAATAATAAGTGGATAACCACCCCATTTATTTACGTCTGCAGCAAAGAAAAGAGGCTGACGCATTCTGCCTTCTCTATCAGTCAATTTTTCGCCAGCTCTAGTTTCCATTGAAAAACCGCTCGAAGTATGATTCCAAATGATAAAGTCTTTATCAATAGGGCTATACATTGCACGAACATAACTTGTTTCTGCTCTTGTTGCACGCAAATATGTTTGAGGAATAAACCATGACAATACAAAAATACCTAATAAAACAGGTGCTAATCGAGTATATAATATACGCATTATTTACCTTCCTTAATACGCAATGATGAAGAAACAAGCACAAAAGCCCAAGGAATACATACTAAGCTATAGATCCACAAAGAAGAGCCCATTCCATTATAACCAGAGGCCTTTGTTATGATTTCTATAAATCCATATCCAATACCAGCAATAACTATCTTACGAAACATTGAAGTTTCAGCAACTAAAGAAGCTGTCGCACACCAAGCAACAATTCCTGCAAGAGCCCATGGAAAATAGGTATATATCATAGGATATACAATTTCATTTGGAAAATTGAAGTGATTACAAACAAGCATAAAAGCAATTGTCACAAATATTAAAATCAAGGCTAATAACATTAATCCAGCAAAAAAGATCACGCAAAGAGCTTTTTTATAATCAATTGGCAAATGGAAGAAAACTCTCAATCTTTTATCAGAACATTCAGGAAAAAATTGAAAAGCAGCAAGCCAAATACCAGAAAAAATAAAAAGAGTTCTTATGTTTAAGAAATAAGGCATTTCCTTAAAGATAATATTAGTCCATAAAGTGTCGTTACCATTATTCACTTGAACTGCAATCAAAGTCCAATAAAAATCTAACATCACAGCCACAAGTAATAAAAATGGTAGCCACCACACAAGACGTAGCTTAATCCATTCCTTCATCAATAATGCTTTAAACATAAATAACTCCTAATACCTTCCTGTTAATCCAACAAAAGCATCTTCAATTGACATATTATAAAGCTGTGCACCAGCCCATAAATCCACGCTTTTATTTGATAAATAAGATTTTATTTCATCTTCGCTCGCATAAGTATATACAGAAACAAAACGTGTTGTTTGATCTACATGATGCAATGGACCGTCTCCCTCAACTAATGCCAAACTTGCTTCTGAAAGTGGAATGTCGTATCTATGAAAAGAATTGAGCAAATCTTCACGGCTTCTATCACAGATAATATCGCCACGTTGCACAATAATTACTCTATCAAGCATGTCGTCAAGCTCAGCTACAATGTGTGAAGTTAATAAAACAGTAGAATTACTTTTTGAAATGTATTCACGCAAGAAATCTAAAAATAAACGTCTATAGCCAACATCAAGACCAAGTGAATAGTCATCAAGAATAAGCAATTCAGCTTGCTGAGCTAAGATCAATCCCAAGGTAATTTGCGAACGTTGTCCACAAGAAAGACGTGTTATTTTACGTGAATAAGGAACTTTTAATCTATCTATTAATCTATAATAAACATCTCTATCCCAATTTGGATAAAAAGCTGAATAGAATTTTTCGATTTCGCCTATAGTCATGAAATTATATTGCGTGAAACCTTCATGCAAAAGTCCAATACGCATTCTTTCTGCTGGCGAAAGACTATAGCATGGCTTTCCAAAAACTTCGCAAACACCTGAATCAGGCTCTAAAAAGCCCATCAATATATTAATTGACGTACTTTTTCCCGCACCGTTTTTCCCCAATAAGCCAACAATTTCGCCTCTTTTTACTTCAAAATTAATCCCATGAAGAACTTCTGTGTCTTGATAGGTAAATCGAAGGTCTTTACATTTTATCAATGTTTCCATTCTACTCACTTCCCTTTTTTGAAATTGAACTTGCACTCCATTCAGCGTATTCAGAAGTCAATAAATCTTTCAATGTTTGAGTTATTTCTTCTTTTGTAATATTTGAAAGGATTGATAAATAGTCATTATTCCATTGTATAAATGGTTTTTCAAAGACAAGTTCAACAAGCAGCAAAGATTGCCATGTTGAATTTCTCTTTGTTCCAGATTCCCATGAGGTATAAATTGGCTCACGTAGACGATCAAGATCTTCTTGTTCAACAGTCCACGGTTTTAGATTACGTATATATTCAACAACTTGTTGTAATTTTTCTGGCGAAACATCTACTGCAATCTCCAAAAATCCATAACCATTATCAGCTTGCTCTAAATTATATCGTGCACTAGGACTGTAAACAGCTCCCATTTCTTCACGTAGATCTTCACGTAATTTATTTGCAATCAAAGTTGACACTAATTGACGCTTTACAAGAAGTTCTCTATCGTCAAGATCTGTGAGAGGGGCAAACCAAGTTCCCCATACAATAGCCTGTTTTGTATCATTTTTTACAGTATGATGTTCTTTTTTCCCCGCTGGAAATTTGATTGGCGAAAGTTTCGCTTTCTTAGTTTTTTGAGACTTAATATCATTGAAATATTGTGCAGCTAAAAGATAAGCATGTTGAACATCAATGTCCCCACAAATAAGCAATGAAACATTTTTTCCATCACGAAGCGATTTTGCAAATGCTTCTATCTCTGAAAGAGTAATACTTTCTACGTCAGACAAAGTAGTTGATTGATATCTTTTGAGATTATCATAAAAAAATGGCATAGCTTTATCGCTGATCACACCATTAAGTGTATTCTTTTTATCAGCTTCCATGCTTTTCATAACAAATTTAGTCTGATCTATTGCTTCTTGAAGAGGCTTTGGATCAACATATTGTGTCCACGTTGCTTGAAGCAGAGTTTCAAGCTGTTCAGAATCGCCAATAATACTAATCATATTATAGATATTGCTATACTGTTCTGAAACTGAACCATCGATTTTCTTTGCTAATTTTCTTGTTTCTGCAAGCGAAAGATTTCCTAAA
Organism: uncultured Desulfovibrionaceae bacterium; assembly: GCA_964368455.1. Classification (GTDB taxonomy): domain Bacteria; phylum Desulfobacterota; class Desulfovibrionia; order Desulfovibrionales; family Desulfovibrionaceae; genus CAYJAZ01. The sequence continues at coordinate 21,994 of CAYJAZ010000007.1, read as the reverse complement.
CCACTGCCCGCTAAAACATATTCACTAAAGTTTGAAAGCACGAGTTTTTTATCGTCTAAAGCGGCATAACCATCACCAAAAATCAATTGAACACCTGCGTGCTTTTTAGAAAAAGGTAAAGGCAAGATATAAACATCAACACCATTTGCCAATGTCGCGCTTGAAAGCACAAGCTCATACTTATCAACTTGAGCTATTGTTTTTTCTTGAAGTTTTGGTAAATTTGCTTTTTCAATCATTTTTGGAGTGTCAAGATAAGGGAAATTTACAATATTTTCGTGCTTGTATTCAGCTAATTCTTTTGTTTGTGAATTATTCCAAACTGCTTCAATCTCTTCTTTTGTTGGAGGTGTTTTTCCGCCAACTATCAAACTTACATCATTGCTTGAATATATTTCTCTTGCTTTTTTATTCACATTTTCACGTGTTACTTGTGCTAAAAGAGCTTTGAGTAATTTTTCGTCAAAATCTAAAGAAGTGTATACTTTATCACTATTTATAGTTGAAACTAAAGTGCTTGCTAATGCACTATTAGATGTCTCATCATAGCCTTGCTTGAAACGATTAAAATTTAATAAAGAACTTTCCAGTGCTTCGTCTATTTCTGCTTGTGTTATGCCGTATTTTTTTACTCTTGCAATTTCATCAGTAAATATTTCAAGCACTTGCTTCCATTTATCTAAATCAGTCACAGCATTAAATGAAACCGTTGGTGTGAAGCGGCTTTGATAATTTGTTGTCGCATGAGCTGACATCCACAAAGCACCTTCTTTTTCAGAAAGTGTTTGTAAACGTTGGTTTACAGAATACTTTACAATACTTTCAAGCAAGTTTTCTTTTTGTTGTGCTATAGAATCTCTTGTATGAACTCTAGGATAATGCATCATTACAGAAACAATAGCCCCGCCCATATTACGAACTTCAGGTAATGGATTTATTCCAAGCCCCTTTGGCACACCCCAAGATTCAACTTCAACACTTTCTTTTTTCTCCATCGAAGAAAAAACATCTGAAATCATTTTTTCAAGTTTAGCCTTATCTACATCGCCAACAACAACTAAAACCATACGATCAGGTGTGTACCATTTATCATAAAAAGCTTTAAGATTTTTGGAATTTGCAGATTTAATTGTTTCTTCTGTGCCTATAACATTATCAACAAATTTTGTATTGGCATATAAAAGCTCATTACGCTTTTCAAGAAGTTTTGAAGCTTCACTTTCTTGAGAATTTTTCTCTGCTATCACAACGCCAATTTCTTTTTGGACTTCTTTTTCTTCAAACAAAACTTTATCTGCAAAATCTCTCAGAATTTTTATACCATTCCCTAAAGAAGTATCTGTATTTTCAGAAAGATTAATCTTATATACTGTTTGATCTAAAGTTGTGAATGCATTTGTATCGCCACCAAAATTCATACCATTTTCATGAAAAAATGGAATAAGAGAACCAGCTGGAAAATTTTCACTTCCATTGAAAACCATATGCTCTACAATATGTGCAAAACCAAGTTGATCATCTTCTTCCATCAATGAACCTACTTGCACATTTAAATAAAGAGCTACCCTATTTGGATCGTCTTGATGTGGTAAAACTACATAACGAAAACCATTCTCCAATCGCCCAAAAAGAGCTTTTGGATCATGTGGAATATTTGTATGCTCGTGTGCCCACTTACCATCAAACCAAAAAGCTTCTTTCTCAAAACCTTGTGGTAATTCTTTTGCATGAACACAAAGACTAAAAAACAAAGTGCTCAAGAAAAGAGAAACATAGAGAGCAGAAATGCATTTATTATGTAATTTCAAATTCATAAATATTTTATCCAGACCTTTCAATTTTTTCATTTTAGCAACTTTTTTTCTAGAATAAAACCTTTTTCAAAAAATAGAAACAAAGTTCAGCGTAATGAACTTTGTAAAAATAGTAAAAATACAATTCCTTGTCAAGTAAAATTAATTCTTTTTTAAAAAAAACATCCCTCTTCTAAACAGCTATTATAGCTATTAAAAGAGGGATTTTCGATATATCTACTTAATTTAGACGAATGAAAACTTTAACGAGATTTTGGTTTTGATTTTTGATATTTTTCTATCCACGCACCTAAATCTTCTTTAGTTTCCGTAGCATATAAAATATATTGCCCCATTTTCTTAGTTATCATAGGCGAAAGCACATGCTCTAAATCACAAGCAACTTTTTCAGCTTCTTCGTCAGTAATTTTTAAAAGGTTCATAAAAAATGCTTTTATAACATTACGTCTATGGGTAATATCATAGGCAAAAGCTTTGCCTTTTTCAGTTAAATAAATCAAGCTATAGGGTTCATAAATAATATAATCTTGCTTTTTTAGAATCTTCAATGAATTAGTTAGATTAGATCTGGATATTTTAGCTTTTGTAGCAATTGTGCTCGCTCTTGCTGCACCGATTTGAAGTTCTTCAATAAATATAAGAACAATAAGATCTTCAAGTAATTGAGGAAGTTTCTTTTCTTCATCATTAATAAGTATAGTATCCATCTGCCAACCTCAAAGCATTTTTTTGAAAAATACAATCAAGAAAAAAATAAAGCAAGCTAATTTTTCCTTAATTATATTTTTTATAAGCTATGAGGAAATCTTTTATAACGATTAACGCTTTGAGCCTATTCAATACTAATAGAGTATAAAATAGGCTCAAAAATCGATATTACAAAATATTCTAAAGATGACTTTAGAGTATTTTATCTTTTTTAAAGAAGTTCAACCTTCTTTAGTGCGTCTTCAACAAAGGCTATGGCATTATTGAAATCTTCTTCATTAGGATGCTTATTTCCTTCTTCAATACGTGCTTTTCTTTCTTCTGGCATTGGATTGTCTGCAGTAAAGCTTTGAGCTATTCTTTCAAGTAGTTTTGGATCAACTCTTCCCATGCAAAGCCATGAACCTAAAAGATTATTATTCTTATTTTCTAACAATTTATTTGCTTGTTCTTTGCAATATTGTGCGTGCTCGCCGTCAGGAAATGCACCAAGTGTACCAAATAAAATTATATTTTTATTATTAATAGATTCAATATAATTTTTCGCTAAAGCATCTGGCATACCCTTATCAACCCAATAACCACAAATAATGCAATCATATTCTTCAAAATTTGGACTTTCTTTAACATCCATAAGTGTCGCATCTTCTAAAGATGTAGCTATTGCTTCTGCTACTGATTTTGTATTGCCTGTTTTACTTGAATAAACAATGAGTTTTTTCATATTTCTTTCCTTAAATCATATTTTTGCAAAGACATTATCTTTTAATAGTCATATCTCTTTCTAAAAATTCTGTAATAATTTCTGCTAAATAATCTGCACCTTTTTCGCCAACAATAGGCATATGCTTTGCTATAGTTCCTTTATAAAAAGGAGCAGAAACAAGAATTTTCACATTTGATTCATCAGCTATTTGAAGGTTTACATCGTCAGCCAAAAGAATTTGCCCTTGGCATTTTTTAATACTATCGATTCTTTCTTTTTCTTTAGAAATATATTGTATATCCGGATTTTTATCACTCATTGATGGCTGTGAATGATCACAGATTAGAGCATTGATCTTTATAGAAAATTCTTGAAGATTTTTGCTTAGTCCATCAAGCCTGCTATAATCGCCAACTACTGTTGCAAGTAGAGCTTCTTTTCGCATCACTCCCATGCGTTTTCCATACATTTGAAGTTCTGCATTTTTTTCTTTCAAACGTGAAACAAGTTCTGGATTTATTTCTTCGCCAATAACCTTACTTACTTCTTCAAGCCATTCGAGTGTGCCTTTATAACCATAAGGCGTTCCTAAAACATAAGGTGTAGCACATTTTTTTTCTAACACTTTTGCAGCAGCAAGGCTTACATGAGAAAGAGCAAGATTCACTGTTGCTGAACCAAGATTTTCTAATTGTTCAAGATACACGTCTGAGCAAAGTGAGGTAGACAAAGTGTAGCCAAATGCCTCACGCATAAGCTCGCTAATTTCCCATAAATCACTCTTTGCTCTATATTGCCCTAGAGAAACACCTATGACATTAAAGCTTTTTTCTTTTTTTTCTACATTTTTCTTTGCAAATTCTTTACTGAGTAATTTATAGCTTTCAGAAAGTCCCACGCTATAATCACCCTTCAAACCGCCTTGTTCAAAACAAACAAGTTTTGCTTTCACTTGTTCTTGCATCTCATTACAAACACCTTTAATATCAGCACCTATAATAGATGAAATCGAAGAAGCAACCACAAAGATAACCTTAGCATTTGAGCAAGAATCAACTTCTAAAATTGCTTTTTCAAGACGAGAAGTATTACCCATGATAACATCGTCTTCATTCATATGCGTTGTAAAAAGCTTACCGTCTTGATCTACACCAAGTTTTCCATAAAGAATCATACTATAATGCGTTGTACCAGCAGGGCCATATTCTAAAACAACAGCATCTTTCACAGTAAGAAGAGACCATAAAATTGCCATCCTATCAGATGGAGTTGGTAAATACCTACAAAGACTCATTATTTTGTCTCCTTAATTTTCTGCGCATTGATTTTTGCTTTTTCAAGACCTTGCATAAATATTTCACACAGTTCAAAACCAATCATATCTGAAGAATTTTTAAATTCTGTCTGCGTGATATTTTTTTCAGCAAGAATGTTTTGGTAGGCAGGCCCAAAATTTAATGCTGGACGTAAATAATCATAAACATAACTCATGCCCGCAACATTTGCTGTACGTGTTACAAAAGGATTATAATGAGCTGTAATAGCAGCAATATCGTCATAGTGTTTTTCATCTAACTCTGAAACTTGCAGCAATAAAGGTTCTAGCCCAAGCTCACACATAAGTTTAATATGTTCATAAGGCGAAAAAGGCGAACCTCCAAAAATATAAGTTAAACCCTCATATTCACCTTTGCTTTCTTCATATTTTTTCTTGCATTTTTCATACAATTCAAAGATATAGGCTGGAACTTCTTTATTTACTTTTGCAAATAATTCCTTATAAGCATTTAAATTCGATTCATGCGAACAAGATTTATCAAAAACAATATAAGGAATATCAAATTTTTCATGCATATTCTTTGCTAAACCAAGGGCTGTTTCATTGACAACAATATTCAAACAAGCCTTTGTTGCTCCGCGAATATCATCTATTAAACAATTTTTTGGCAATTGCATATTTATTTCAATTTCTTCTTTTTCAAGAACGCCATGAAGTTCTGATTTTGTGAAATCTCCAAATCTTTGGCCAAGAATGTTTACAGAAGCATTATTTTCTTGTTTTTCCATAAAACTAGTACAAGCTGCTAATGTTCTTTCAATACCAGGCAAATGATCTTCACATTTAAAATGTTCAGTATGCACTGGAAGAACAGGAATATTATGTTCTTTATTAAGCCTTTTAGCCATTGCGTCTATATCATCGCCAATAATTTCAATAACACAAGTTGAAATAAGAAATACACAACTTGGTTTATAATCTTCAATAATTTCTTTAAAAGATTCTTCAACCTTTTCAGCACTTCCAAAAGTCACATCATTTGTATCAAGATGCACAGAAACACAGCGTCCCTCAAGGCCGCCAAAGCCATCAAAAGCCATAGTCACACTTTTAGAATAATACACACATTCATCAGTACCAACAATAAATGCAAGACTGTCTTTAATGCCTCGTACAACTAGTAATGCCCCCATCAAAGGGCAATGAGCACCAGGAAATTGTGTGTATGTAATATTAGTCACATCACGCATACTTTTAACAGCATCAAGTCTTTTTAAATCTTTAAGAAGCTTAGCTCCGTCAAACTTCATCACAGCTTTATTTGAATTTAGATTTTGCATTTTCCCTACTCTTCTTCTTCAATGTCTTTTGAATATTCAAGAACTTTTTCTGCTAGATTTTTATAAATTATATGCATTTCAGATTCTTCTAAACATTCAAAAACAGTACCATTTTTCGCTTCGCCTTTTTGAATATCGCCATGTCTTGGGATATAGGCAACAATACGAGTGTCTATTTCTTCAGCTGCTTTTTGAACTATTTCTTGTTCATCAACAATATTTTTTGCATTTAAAATAATACCTTGAAGTTTTGCATAGCCACGTGCACCAAAATTATTAATTGCTTGTGCTATATTTGAAGCCGCATATAAAGCCATCATTTCGCCAGAGGAAACTATAAAAACTTCTCTTGCATAACCACCACGAATCGGCATAGCAAAACCACCACACACAACATCTCCAAGAACATCATAGATAACAATATCAGGTTTATATTCTTCAAAAGCATCCAAATCAGCAAGCTTCTCAAATGCAGAAATTATTCCACGTCCAGCACAACCAATTCCTGGAGTTGGCCCGCCAGATTCTACGCAAAGAACGCCATTATAACCTTCAAAAACTATATCTTTAAGCTCTAATTCATCGCCTTTTTCTTTTAATTGATCAAGCACAGTTGGTATACTTTTACCCATAACTGGCTTTGTTGAATCTGCTTTTGGATCACAACCTATTTGCATAACTTTATAGCCCATAAGACTTAAAGCAACAGAAAGGTGTGAGGTTGTAGTTGATTTTCCTATACCACCTTTACCATAAATTGCTATTTTTCTCATATTTTATTCCATCTCATTAAGTTTATTCGTTAAGTTTTATTTCTTTAAAGTTTTTTAGAGTAGTCTAAAAAAACAAGATGAACCTAAATCCAAATTTTGTCAAGAAATACTTACGATGAAATAAAATAAATTTTAAGTATTCAATATATTAGACAAAAAAACTTTACAATCCCTTTTGAAAGGATTTTTTTCTATTCTATAGAATTTTTTCTTTCCATCATCTATTTTTAGGCAATGCATATTTATTTATTTCGCTCAAAAAAATATTTTTATTTAATGATTTTTATAATATATTGAAATAACACTTTTTATTATGAAAACAAAGAACAAAATCTCATTATAAAGCATAAAAATAATATTGTTATACAAATAATTCTTGAATTATTTTTATATATATAAAAAAGTTTGACTAATATAAAACTACAAGCTATGCTTTCTCTTTCAGTAATTCAAACTCAATTAAAGGTAGAGAACTATGCGAGAAAAACATATATTCAGTATAAAATTTGCTAAAATATTTTTTAGCCTTTCAGCCTTGTGTCTTCTTTTTCCTCAAAATCTTCTTGCAAAACCAAGTCCAATTCTAAGTTCTTGGGAAGATGTGAGTTTTGAGGATGTAAACAAACCTCATCCATACGCAAAACTTGATGCACCCAAAGGCGGTGTTTACCGTATTACGCAAACAGGTTCTTTTGACAATTATCATATCTTTGCACAAAGAGGAAGAGCCACGCATTATTTCATGTATACTTACGAAAGTTTAGGCGAATATATCACAGATCTTCCTTATGCTATGCGAGGCCAACTTGCAGAAAGTTTTGATTTGTCAGAAGACAGAAAAGTGTTAAAAGTAAAGATTAATCCGCTTGCAAGATTTGCCGATGGTTCAAAGCTTACAGCACAAGACGTGTTATTTACCTATAATGCTTTACAAAGTGATGCAAATCCTCTTTATAAAATTGGTTATCAAGATGTCGAAAGCGTTGTGGCAGAATCTGAATCAACTATTGTCTATACTTTTAAAGAAGGTGCAAGTCGCGAACTTCCTTTAGATGTATGTTCCTTACCTGTCTTTTCTGCAAAATGGTGGGAAGGGCGAAATTTCGCAGAGCCTCAACATGAGCCAATTTTAGCAAGTGGCCCTTATGAAGTGAAAGATGTTGAATTTGGAGTTCGTTTTAGCTTAAAAAAGGATCAAGATTATTGGGCAAAAGATTTAGAAAAAAACAAAGGTGTGTATAATTTTGATGAAATTATTATAGATTATTATCAAGATGTGTCTGTTGCTCGTGAAGCCTTTTTTGCTGGTGAAGCTGATTTCTATGCTGAAACAAATCTCAATAGTTGGCATAATGCTTACGATGTTGCACCCGTAAATAATGGCGACATTATAAAAGTTGAATACCAACGCCAAACTCCTGTAGGCATAATGGGTTTAAACCTAAATACAAGACGAGAACTTTTAAAGGACAAAAATGTTAGGCAGGCCTTAACAATTCTTCTTGACTTTGAATGGATAAATAAAAGCATGTACTTTGACTCCTATTATCGAGTAGATAGCTATTTTACAGGGCATGGCCTCACTTTGACAGACTATCCAACAGAAGAAGAGCTTGCTATTTTAAATCAATACAAAGACAAGCTTGATCCTGCTGTATTCGAAAAATTACCACGCATGCCTATAACTGATGCCAGTGGTAATAATAGAGCACAAATGCTTGAAGCTATTGAACTTCTCAAAAAATCAAATTGGAATTTGAAAAATGGGAAGATGGTAAATGCTAAAAATGAACAAATGTCATTAAAGCTCATCACAAGTTCTCAAACTATTATTAGAAATTATAGTTATTATGCTAAAAACCTTGAAAGGGTTGGCATTAAACTTGAATTACAACAACTTGATCAAAATCAATACAGTGCGGAATTGAAAAATTTCAACTATGACTTATGCTATTCCTTTATTCCTATTAACTATAATCCAAGTAGCGAACTTCGTTATTATTGGAATAGTTCTACTGTAGACACCATAGGCTCTAAAAATTATTCAGGAATTTCTGATCCTGTTGTTGATGATTTAATAGAGAAAATGGTTTCAGCAAAAAGTTTAAAAGAATTAAATCTTTATACAAAAGTTTTAGACAGAGTTTTGTGGAATGCATTCTATATTGTACCAGGCTGGACAACAAAAACAGTTCGTTCTGCATGGTGGAAAGATAATATCACTCCGCCATCACATGAACACATAGAAAAAACGTCTACTGTTCATCAATGGTTTGACCCAAAATTAGTAAAGGAAAACAAATAGATGCTCTATTATATATTAAGACGCATTCTTCTCATTTTGCCTACACTTTTAGGAATTATTGCCATAAATTTTTTCCTTATACAAATGGCGCCAGGTGGCCCAGTAGAGCAATTTATCGCAAATTTTGAAAACACTGGCAATGCTTTCATGGAAAGAGTAGGAACTGGCAGTGAAGATCTTGGCCAAGTTTCAGAAAACGAATTTGATAAAAAAAATTATGGTCTTACACCTGAAATCTTAAAAGAAATTGAAACAATGTATGGTTTTGATAAGCCTCTCTATCAAAGATTTTGGGAAATGCTTAAAGGTTTTTTGGTTTTTGATTTTGGCGAAAGTTTTTTTAAAGCAGATTCTGTTGTAGATCTAATAAAAAAAACCTTACCTGTTTCAATCACAATTGGCCTTTGGAGCACTCTTATCATCTATTTAGTTTCAGTTCCTCTTGGTATAAAAAGGGCTTTAAACAGAGGTTCAAAATTTGATGTCTACTCAGGCATAACAGTTGTTGTGGCAAGCACAATTCCTGCTTTTTTATTTGCTATCTTACTTGTTATTTTCTTTGCTGGAGGCTCTTATTTTCAATGGTTTCCTCTTAGAGGCCTTCATTCAATTGGCTATGAAGAAATGAACTTATTTGAGCAAACACTTGATTATATTCATCATATGACCCTGCCTGTAATAGCAATGACAATAACTGGTTTTGCAGGCCTCACTCTGCTCACAAGAAATTCATTTTTAGACGAACTTTCAAAACAATATGTTGAAACAGCAAAAGCAAAGGGCTTAAGCACAAAAAAAGTATTATATAAACACGTATTTAGAAATGCGATGCTCATTGTTATTTCTGGTTTTCCTAGTGCTTTTATAGGTATTTTCTTTGCAGGTTCTCTTCTTATTGAAACGATTTTTTCCTTGCAAGGCTTAGGCCTTCTAGGCTTTGAAGCCACTATGCAAAGAGATTATCCTGTTATGTTTTCTACCCTTTATGTTTTCACCTTGATAGGCCTTGTCACTTCGCTTCTTTCAGACATTGTCATGATGCTTGTGGATCCAAGAATTGATTTTAAAAACAGGAAAAAAGCATGAAAGATATAAACAAAAGGCGTTGGGCTGTATTCAAACAAGTAAGGCGTGGATACTATGCGCTTCTTCTCTTAACAAGCGTATTTATTGTAAGTATTTTTGCAGAATTTGTGGCTAACGACAAACCTATTTTAATTTACGATAAGGGAAATATGTATTTTCCAACTCTTTTTGACTATACAGAAAAAGACTTTGGCTCTTCTTTAGAATTTCCTGTAAATTATTATGATTCTTTCTTTAAAAACGAACTTCTTTCAAAAGATAATATCACAATTTGGCCTCCTATTCCTTATTATTACACAACAATAAGCCCTTTTGAACAAAAATTCCCTGCTCCGCCAAGTAGAAGGCATTGGCTTGGAACAGACGATCAAGGCAGAGACATTCTTGCAAGAGTTCTCTATGGCTTTAGAATTTCAGTTTTATTTGGCCTTATTCTCTTTTTCTTTAATAGTATTCTTGGGATTTTGGTTGGCTTACTGCAAGGTTATTATGGCGGAAAAATCGATCTTATAGGGCAAAGACTTATGGAAGTTTGGTCTAGCGTGCCCTTGCTCTATCTTATTATTATCATTTCAGGAATTATTAGTATGAATTTCTGGTTACTTCTTGGAATTATGCTACTTTTTAGTTGGATGGGAATGGTTGGAGTTGTGAGAATGGAGACTTTACGTGTACGAAATATGGATTTTGTACGTTCAGCTCATGCACTTGGTGCTAGCGATTGGCATATTATCACAAAACATATTTTTCCAAATGCATTAGTTGCCGTAATTGCGATGCTTCCTTTTTCTATAAATGGTTCTATTATTGCTTTAAGTTCTTTAGATTTTTTAGGTTTTGGCCTACCTGCAACCTATCCATCCTTAGGTGAAATTGTTTCACAAGGGCGTAATAATTTATTCGCTCCTTGGATTGGACTTTCAGGTTTTGCAACGCTTGCAACAATGCTCACCTCCTTAGTTTTCATAGGAGAAGGACTGAGAGATGCTCTTGATCCTCGAGTGTTTTTCCAACAAAATGCAGACAAATAATAGGTGAAATCATGGCATTACTTGAAATAAAAAAGCTTAAGCTTTCTTTTGATAAAGTTGACTTAAAAGGTAATATCTCCAAGCAATTACCTATTGTAAACGATATAACATTTTCCATAAATGAAGGCGAATGCATTGCTTTAGTGGGTGAAAGCGGTTCTGGTAAATCTTTGACAGCACGCTCGTTAATTGGCTTGCTTCCTTTTGCCTGTACGATTCAAAGCGGGGAAATATATTTTAATGGCGAAAACACAGCTCATTATGAAGAAGAAGAATGGCTAAAAGTAAGAGGAAAGGATATTAGTATTATTTTTCAAGATCCTCTTGCTGGCCTCAATCCTTTGCATCATTGTGGCGATCAAGTAGAAGAAGTTTTAGAGCTACACACAAATCTTAGTAAAAAACAAAGAATTGAAGAAGTAAAAAGACTTTTTGCCCTTGTAAAACTTGATAGAATTGAAGAAAGAATGAAAGCCTATCCGCATCAACTTTCAGGTGGACAAAGACAAAGAGTAATGATTGCAATGGCTTTAGCAAATAGGCCAAAACTTCTTATTGCCGATGAACCAACAACTGCTTTAGATCAAAGTGTGCAATATTCTATCTTTAAACTTCTTAAAGAATTGAAAGAAGAATTTGGAATGGCACTTTTGCTGATCAGCCATGATCTCAATCTTGTAAAGCATTTTGCAGATTCTATACATGTGATGCAAAAAGGAAAAATAGTCGAATCACTTTCTTCACTTGAAAATCCAAAACACGAATACACAAAAAGATTGCTTCATTGTGACGAAAATTTAAAAATGCAAAACATAGAAAAATTTTATTCACAAGAAAGAAAAATACTCTTAAATGTTGATAAATTAATAGTAAATTACCCACGTCCACGTATTAATATTTTCAAAAAAAGGCCTCCTTTCACAGCTATCAATGATATTTCTTATACTTTGCACGAAGGCGAATGTCTTGGAATAGTTGGAGAAAGTGGTTCAGGCAAATCAAGTCTTGCTTTTGCTTCATTGCGACTTATTCAAAGTGAAGGTAAAATTGTTTTCTTAAGTAATGATATCCAAGGCAAAAGCCATAGTGATATGCGTAAAATCAGAAAGGATATACAAGTCGTTTTCCAAGATCCCTATACTGCTTTAAATCCTAGAATGATTATAAAAAATATTATTTGCGAAGGCTTGAAAATTCATTCTCAATTATCGCCAGATGCTCTTGAAAAAATGGTAGACGAGGCCTTACAAGATGTTTCCTTGCCAACAAGCTATAAAAATAGATATCCACACGAGCTTTCAGGCGGCGAAAGACAAAGAATTGCCATCGCTAGGGCTTTAGTTCTTAAGCCTAAATTAATCTTCCTTGACGAGCCAACTTCCTCACTCGACAGAAATCTACAGTTCCAAGTTATTGAATTATTAAAAGAATTGCAAAGAAAACACAATATTGCATATGTTTATATTAGCCATGATTTACATTTAGTGCGTATGTTTTGTCATAGCCTTCTTGTACTTTATAATGGAAAATGCGAAGAGCAAGGCAGAGCCGATGAAGTTTTTACAAAGCCCAAATCTCTTTATATGAAAAAACTTCTCACTGCCTCATTCTAGAAAAATAAGATTTTCACTATTTTGTTTTATTTTTTCAATAAATGAGAGGATACATCTATTTTTTCAAAGAATTTACAAAAAATTAAATTTATAAAAGGATATAAAATGAATACATTTGGTTTTACATTAATAAAAGAAGAAAAAATTCAAGAAATTTCAGGTATTGCAAAATTTTACCACCACGATAAAACAGGTGCACAATTTCTTTCAATAATAAATGATGATGCAAATAAATGCTTTGCTGTTTCTTTTCGCACTCCACCAAAAGATTCTACAGGTGTTGCTCATATTTTAGAGCATTCTGTTCTTTGTGGATCAGAAAAATACCCAACAAAAGAACCTTTTGTCCAGCTGTTAAAAAGTTCATTACAAACATTTTTAAACGCACTCACTTATCCTGATAAAACTTGCTATCCAGTTGCTAGCACAAATACGCAAGATCTTTATAATTTAATGGATGTGTATATGGACGCAGTATTTTTTCCTAGAGTGCGAACAAGTGAAGGCCCTCATATTTTTGCTCAAGAGGGCTGGCACATCGATACTTCGGGCGAAAAATGGCAATTTAAAGGCGTTGTCTACAATGAAATGAAAGGTTCCTATTCTTCCCCAGACACAATTTTAAACGAACAATTAAAACAAGGCCTTTTTCCTGACACTCTTTATAAACATAGTTCTGGCGGTGATCCAAAACATATACTTGATTTAAACTATGAAGATTTTGAAGAATTTCATAAAAATTATTACCATCCATCAAATGCCTATTTTTTTGCATGGGGCGACGATGATGAACAAATGCGTTTGAAAAAAATAGACGAAGTTATTTCTCGTTTTGATAAAATCGATATCGATTCTGCCATTCCTTTGCAAAAAACAATAAATTCATTCCGCACACTTGATGCAAAATTTGAAGTTTCACAAAATGATGTTGCAAACAAAGGCCATGCTCTTTTAGCTTGGCTTCTTCCACCCGTGTATGAAAGTGAAATAAATTTATTATTTGGTATTCTAGATAATATTCTTATGGGCTTTGCAGGAGCTCCCTTAAGAAAGGCTTTAATTGACTCTGGTTTAGGCGAAGATGTGCGAGGCGGACTTGGTAATTCATTAATACAAATGTATTATTCAGTTGGTTTACGCTCGATTGAACTTGAAAAAAAAGAAGAAATGCAAGATATTATAATCAAAACATTAACAAAACTTGCAAACGATGACATTGATAAAAAAACAATAGAAGCAGCTATAAATTCATACGAATTTAGCTTAAGAGAAAATTCTTTCCATATGTTTCCTAAAGGCCTTATGACAATGACAAAATGCCTTACAAATTGGTTACATGATAAAGATCCTATAGAGGCACTTAAATGGGAAGAAAATCTCGCAACTATTAAGGAAAAAGTGAAAAATAATGAAAATATTTTTGAAAATTTAATTAAAAAATATTTCTTAGAAAATCAGCATTCTGTACTTATAAAATTAGTTCCTGACAAAGAGCAAGGACAGTTACGTATACTTGAAGAAGAAGCCAAGATTGAAAAATTATATAATTCTTTATCTGAAAGTCAGAGAAAAGAGATAGAAAGAAAATCAAGAAATATTAAAGAAGCACAAGAAAAAGAAGATAGCCAAGAAGCACTTGAAACTATACCTGTTCTTAGCTTAGACGATATTTCAAAAATAGAAAAAGAACTCCCTCTTCAAAAAGATAAAAACAATATAGGAGTCTATACACATCCTATTGAAACAAATGGAATAATATATTCAAAATTTATTTGTAAATTAGATTCTCTTCCTTATGATTTGCTACAACTTCTTCCACTTTATTCACGAGCTCTCACAGAAATAGGAACAGCAAAATCAAATTATACAGAACTTGGATTAGAAATTGGAGCTCATACTGGCGGAATAAAAGCAAGCACAAATTTCTTGCCTAAACTTCAATCAGATCAAGATATTACTTGCTTTGTATTAAGTGGAAAAAGCACAAAAGACAATATAGAAAAACTTGCTACGCTTTTTGAAGAAATACTTTTTTCGACTAATTTTGACAATAAAAAACGTTTCACGCAAATGCTTTTAGAAGAAAAAGCAAATGTCGAAAAAATGCTTATTCCAGGTGGACGAACTTTTGCAATGACTAGATTAAATGCCAGATTTTCTTCTGTTGGTGCTCTTCAAGAACACACGCAAGGTGTAAGCTATGTAAATTATATACGTGAACTTGTTGATACAATTGATTCAAATTGGAATAAAATATTAAAAGATTTACAAACAATACATGCACATCTTTTTAGCAAGAACAATCTTATTTTTGATATTACTGCAAACAATACACTTCTAGAATATAGTCAAAAAGCTTTTACAAAACTTTTAGCCCAATTAAATGAAAGTAAAATATCTTTTAAAACAGCCACATGGGAGCATAATTTTATACATGAAAACGAAGCATATATTCTGCCATCAAGAGTAAATTATATGGGCATGGGACTCAATCTTTATAAAGAAGGATACACTTTTCATGGCTCTGCTCTAATTATAAATAGATATTTACGTATGACTTATCTTTGGGATAGAGTTCGCGTTATCGGTGGTGCTTATGGCTGTGGAATACAATTTTCAAAAGCAGACGGAACTTTAATCTTTGCTTCTTATCGTGATCCACAAACAGAAAAAACAATAGAAGTCTTCCAAAAAAGTGTTGATTTTCTTGAAAATATTAATTTGTCTGAAAGGGAATTAAACTGTGCAATTATTGGCACAATAGGCGAATACGATTCCTACTTACTGCCTGAAGCAAAGGCTTCAACTGCATTGTGGAGAGATTTAAGCAATGAAACAATAGAATTTAGGCAAAAAGTACGTGATGAAATTTTTAACACTAAAACAAGTGATTTTCATGCTTATGCTCAAATCCTTAAAAAAGCAATTAATCACGCTAATTATGTAAGTTTTGGTGGTGAAAATCTAGAGAATTTTGCACAAAATAAAAATTGGAAAATAGTCAAAATACTCTAATTGATTAATAAAAAAGCATCTTGTTCCTTATATGAGATTTTCAGGAGCAAGATGCTTTAAAAATATTTTATTTCAATGAATTACTTTTTTACTGATTTGCTTTTAACAGAAAATTTACCACTTGATTTTTCTTCCCAATTTTCAATTAATGCTGGTGTATTAATTGCATAAAGAGTAAATTTACCTAATTTATCAAAAGTTTCTTCATCAATACTATGTTCAAGCTCACAAGCTACTTCATTTGCCTTTTCTTCAGACATATTCAACACAGTAGAAAAAAACTCTTTAAGTACTGAATGTTTATGAACAATTCTACGAGCAAGCTTCATTCCTTTTTCAGTGAGTTTTATAAATTTATATGGCTGATAAATAACATAGCCCATTTTCTGTAAAGATTTTAACGCACTTGTAACAGTTGAACTTGACACATTTGCTTTTTCAGCAATTGTTCCTGTTCTTGCTACCCCAGATTCAAATTCTTCATAAAATATTATTTCTAAATAATTTTCAAGAATTGGAGAAAGCTTATCGCTTGAATCTTCCATTTAACATTTCCTTTTGTAAATTAGATCAATTTATTTATGAGTAAAAGTCCATTCTTGTACTATTATCACCCAAAAACATACATAACAGCAATATTTATACAACGAAAAATTCAAAAAAGCAAATATTTACATTTTGTTTGAAATCTCATTAAATGGTACTTGAATTATCTAATCACATATTATACACCATAAAAAACTCTCTATAAAACTGTGACATAATCAAAGAAAGAGCATTAAATTATAGATTTTCTAAAGATATAAATAAGAGATGAATAATACAATTTATCTACTATAGATTTATGTTAAAATTGAAATAATACTGTAAAATGAATGTTATTGCACTATTTTACATTTGCATTTATATTTAAAATATGATAATTTATTCAATGTAAACAATCAAAATATCAGAGTCTTATTTTGGCTTTTCTATTTTTTAAATGTCAAAATAAAATTAACTTTTATTTTTTTGATGTATCGATTTGGCTATGAATAAAGAAGATTATTTTTGCCTGTTTTTTAGCTCATCTAACAAAACTCTTTTCACGAATGAGTGAAATAATAAACAGAAATCAAAGCGAGAGTTTTATAAATGGATCATAAAAATTTCACCCCTTATGTTGAAAATAGTGCATCTTCATGGCAAAACTTACTGCATTTAGCAAGCTCAGTTCGCCTTAATAAAAATCAAACCATTTATGTTG
Source organism: uncultured Desulfovibrionaceae bacterium (assembly GCA_964368455.1). Lineage (GTDB taxonomy): Bacteria > Desulfobacterota > Desulfovibrionia > Desulfovibrionales > Desulfovibrionaceae > CAYJAZ01. The sequence goes on along the minus strand of CAYJAZ010000007.1, from coordinate 5,078 downwards.
ATTTTAGTGAAAATTACGATTTTTTCTTTGTTGAAAAAGGTTTGATAACACTAAAATACTACACTATTAATGGCACAGCAAAAATTCTCAATATCTTTGGAGAAAATTCGCTCTGTCTCTTGGTTTGTATGCTCACAAAATCCGCACCAGAAGAATACCATATAATTGCTAATAAAGACAGTCAATTATGGAAATTCAATGGAAAAATTTTTGAAGACGATGATTTCTTTGCAAAACACCCTCAAGCCATACGAGAAGCCTTGCAGCATATAGCAAATAACTCTATGTGCCTTTATAATTATGCCACTAAAGTGCAACTTGGCAATCCTAAACAAAAGATGGCTCGCTTTCTTTTAAGTTCTTTGTATGAAAAAAAAGACAAAGATACTTTTCCCTCTTTTTCTCAAGAAGAAATAGCACAAATTTTGAGTATTCATCGTGTGAGCGTGTGTAGAACATTACAAGAATTTAAGAAAAATGGCATCATAGAAATTGGAGCAAAAAATAGCATCGAAGTTATAAATGAAGACGAGCTCAGACAGTATCTAGACGAAGAATAATACGCCACTTTTAAAAAAATCAATTAACAAAGAAAAGCATTTATAAAATCTATATAAAATTTTATAAATGCTTTTCAATAGCTAAAGTCTAATTATTTTATAGTTTAAAAGAGCAGTTGTGCAAAAGGAATTCCTATAAAGAATACTACAAGCAAACATATAAGGGTAGCAAGGAATGCATGGTGAACAGCATCTTTTTTTGAAATCCAATCATTATTGGAAAAGAGCAAGGCGGCATAAGGCGAGCCCGCGGGAGTGAGTACCGCAATAAAGACAATAAAGAAGAAACAGACTAAGAGTGGATTTATCGCGTATCCATACATGAAGCTTATTGTGATGAAGATAGGTGAAAGAATTAAACCTGTCACAATTGAGTTCATTAAGTTTGTTTGCAATAAGCCTATAAGTACTGCTATTACAATAAGTTCTGTATAGCTAACACCAGTAAAGATATTACTAAATACTGATTCAATCACAATAACTATATTAGTTTCTGGACGTGCAATCAATCCGCCAAATAAATAAACTGCCATAAATAAACAATATAAATTCCATGTAAATATAGGCATTATTGTTGGAAAATCGAGTAATTTCTTCCCTTTATACGTCACTACAGACATAATAAATGCGAGTATTAAAGTCACACCCATCTGATTTGAACGAAGAAAATCTCCTACAACACCTTTTGGTAATAAGCCGGACAAAAGCATCCATGTACCAAAGAAAGCAAATAAAGCGATAAGCATTTTTTGCTCAAAATTGAGCGGTGGAAGAGGATTTGCTTTCAAAAGTTCAATATCAAATCTTCTCAATGGTTCAATATCTACTTTATACACATAACGCATCAAGAATAGTATAATACAAGCAATTATAATTGATAAAGTAATTGAAAAGAAGAGATAAGATAAGAAATCAATTGGCACAATATTCATTTGTGGATTTGACTGTATAAAGGAAGTCATTCCAGCCATAACATAAAAAGGACCACCCTTTATTATGTCAGAAGAAAAAGAAAGCACAGCCATCATCACAACGTTTGCAATCATAAAAGAAACATAACGATCGCCCTTTTTATAACCACATTCATTAAAGATAAAGTAAAGAACAGGCCAAACAATAAGAACAGAACCGATTTGTGCTATAAATTCAGTAAGATAAGCTGTGACTAATATAATACTTGTAAGTAACCACGGACGCCCCTTTACCATATCTCTTGTCAGCAAATATCGTGCAAAATGTTCGGCTAATTTACTTTTGACTAAAGCCGCACAAAATATAAGCAAAAAGAAAATAAAGACAAAGGTTGGGTTTCCAAAGCAAGTAGTGAGCACATTTTTCATGGATGAAAAATCACTTATACCTAAAAGAATAATCCCTAAAAAGCTAGGCCAAACAATATCTACAAAGATCCATAAATAAATTAATCCAATAAAGATACTACTTACTATCATACCTTTATGACTAATGAAAACTTCAACACTTTCACCAACTTGCGGAAAGCCCATTGATAAAAGTTTTTCACTTGAATCCACGAGAAACTTTGGCGAATCTAAAAATTGGCCAAATATCATAATACTAAGCCCTATGAGGATATGTATTATTTTTACATATGAAACAGAGGCTTTTTCTTGGTTTTGCATAAAAACTCCTTATAAAAAATACATGTATACTTACAAATTAACAGAAAATGCTCACACCAGTTTGGTATTTCTTATTATCGATAATAAGCTTGATGTCATATTTTCCTGAGAGATTTCTTTTGCTTATGCTAAATTTTGTAATGTCTACATCTTTTTCAAGGAAAGCAGCAGAACACATTGCTAACCAATCAACAGCTGCTGTGTTGATGTAGTAACCATTGTTTTCTTTACCTTCAAGAGTGTACATAACTAAGAGTCCACGCTTAAAACTACCAGTAAGGACAAGCTTGTCTTCTTCTTCTACAATGCTCAAAGCATATTCAGCAGGCACCATTTCCAAAGTTTCTTCAACATCTGGAATAGTGCTAAAAGTTGGTGTTATACCAAGTTCGCCAAGAATTTTACCTTTTTCAAAGCTTGCATTTTCTTTTTCATGGTAGGCAGGCAATCTTTCAGCTCTATAGAAATTGCCATCTACTTCTAAATAGTACATGACAACACCGTCTTTTTGTTCAAATGTTTTTGAACACATGTCGTATTCGCTTGTTGCTAATTGTTCTGGAGTGAAAAATGCTGCAAAATTATCAGACGCATTGCCACCTATACTACCGATTCCGCCTGAGTGAATAAGATAATGCCCCTCAGCATAAAATTCCACATTACTAATATAAGGAGAGAAAAAGGATTGCCCAAATTCTTTACCAAATTGCCACACTTGCTTGATTTCCATTTTTTCTGTGTCGATGTTATAGCGTACACCTCTGGAAAAATTATCTTTATTTAAAATATAATTTTCTTTTCTTTTTGAACGGTAACGGCCATTATCAAAAGCCATGATATCGCCATTAGGACACATCACACAAGCATGTTGTTCGTATTGCCATTCAAAATTATCTCCAACAGGTGTGAAGAAATATTTCTTCATGTCTTCAGGCCATGTGTCAGGATCGCCGATAATCCAATTAATAGTGCTATCGTCGTAGTTGAAATTAACTATTGCATCCTGATGACGTCCTGAAATAGTAATTGTATTGTTTTTTTCATCTACCCAAAGAGCATTGTTGTGGAACCAGTCATGTGTGCTCTGTGAGCCAGAACCAGCTGCATCTGTTGGTAAAAAGTCTTTATAATCCCATGTACGTAAAACTTCGCCTGTTTCTTTATCAAGCAAGGCAATCATATCTTCTACTGTTGTAGAAGTTTCCGAAAATTCTTGCGTAAGAGCCATGATATTACCATTTTCTAATTCAAAATGATCGTGATGATAATCACCAGGCATTCTATATTCTTTATATATCTTTCCAAGTAAATTCATCTCAACAAGACCAGTACAATGATAAGGCATGTGGCTATAACGGTATGAACCTGTGAGAACATTTCCATTTTGTAAACGCTTTAAGTCAAACATTGTAGGAATTGTTAATAACCAACGCAAATCTCCCATATAGTCATATGCAGCTGTACGTTCTTTACCAGCGGATGTGAGGAACATGAAATCTGTACCAAAATAATCAATACTTGTCATAACACTACGACAACGAGAAACACCATCTGGCAATTCATGAGCCTGAATGTTGAAAATTTGCTGTTCGCCAGTCGAAAGAGAGATTGTGATTTTTGTATCAATGCCTTCATAAAGCCCAATCACTGGAATTACGTGGCTTGTATCTTCTTTAAAGACTTTAACTATGTCTTCACGAGAATTTCTCTTACCATGAATTGTAAGCGTTGGAATAGATTTTTTTTCAGTTTTAAAAAGTACAAGTGCACATAAAGGATTGATAAAATAAGGATTTACAATGACCATCGCTTCTGCTAAACTAGGGGATTTTTCTTCAAAATCAGCTAGAAAGGCAGCTTCCGCTTTGTTTTGTCTTGTGATTAGATGTTCTTCATAATGGTAAGAAATGAATTTTGACATAAGGCCTCCAAAGAATAATTTGTATTGTTTAGAAATTATTTTCTAATTATGTTTGTGTTTATTATCACAAGAAATAATTTCTATCTGTAACTGTGGTTACAGATACTGTTTTCCTAGAGCTTTTATTAGCTAAAATTCAATAGAATAAAAAATAAAAACATATAATTTCATATGATTACAATCAATATACTTTTGGAAAATTTATTTTAAAAAAAATAAAGCCCTTTGAAGACAAAGCCAAGTGAAAAAAAACACTTTGATTGTTTCATTCTAATTATATGAAAATAAGAACAATATTCTCATACCCGAAATTATTCTATCTTATTTATATGCAGAGAATGCCTCCTTCTCGAGTAAAAGAGCAAGGTGAAAAATCCCTCTTTAAAAATATTGCTGAATTAAATAAAAAAGGGCATTCACAAGCTATTCACTAAGAGGATGCCCAACAGGGCAATTGATTTCAACGGAACTACCCATGGATAGATTTATAATAGCCTTATCAGATTTTGTCATTGAAAAAGTTGCACATGAAAGCTCATTGATATTCCAAGCAAAATTTATCGAAAAAATTGAATGCCTTCATTGTAAATCTAAAAAGCTACAAAAGGTTTCCATCGAAAAATGCAGCTTATCCAGCGTAGAACATACGACTTTAGGAACTTTTAAAATTACAGATTAAGAGTTCGTATCCACTGTACATAGTTTCTAAATTGGCAGATTCCCAGAAAAACAAAACCTTTTACTTGAAATAAATTACTCGAAAAATTCAGCAAAAATGGAATTTATTTGTCCATGAAAAAATGAACTTGCCCCTGTCTTTGAGGAAGAGCCGATTTTTTCAGGTGTTGCAACCCAGAAAGCTTTAAATGATAAATAGTAAATATTTCTTTAATAAACACTCTAAAGTTATTGAATTGGAAAAAGCAGAAAAATGCTTACAGTCCATAAGCAATGTGA
>CAYJAZ010000006.1:0-140443 GCA_964368455.1 uncultured Desulfovibrionaceae bacterium | reverse complement strand
TAGGTAATATTTCAACAATAGCACCAATTTCCATAACTTTTTTCACTTTAGCAGCGTAGTTTTTACCAAGTTCAGCTCTTTGATCGTAATAGCTTACCATTTCTTTTGCTTGTGCTAAAGAAGTTGCATTAGGAGCAAAAATATTGATTTTTCCGCTGTCGTCGATATCAACAGAAGCGCCAGTAGCAAGTGTGATAGCTTTAATATTCTTTCCGCCAGGACCGATGATTAAGCGAATAACATCTGGATTTACTTCAATTGTTTCAAATTGTGGTGCATTTTCAGAAAGGTTTTCTCTGTATGCTGGCAATGCTTTAGCCATTTCGCCAAGAATATGCAAACGAGCTTGCTTTGCTTGATCCATAGCTTTTGACATGATTTCAGAAGATAAACCAGCGATTTTTATGTCCATTTGTACTGCAGTTACGCCTTCAGCTGTACCTGCAATTTTGAAGTCCATATCGCCTAAAGCATCTTCATCGCCAAGGATATCTGTAAGAACAATAAAGTCTTCGCCTTCTTTGATAAGTCCCATTGCAACGCCAGCTACAGGTGCTTTAATTGGCACACCAGCGTCCATAAGTGACAAACAACCGCCGCATACAGCAGCCATTGAAGAAGAACCGTTTGATTCTAAAGTATCGGAAACGATACGAATTGTATAAGGGAAAGATTCTTTAGCTGGTAATATTGGCTTTAGAGCTCTTTCAGCTAAATGCCCATGGCCTACTTCACGTCTGCCAACTCTTACAGGCTTAACTTCGCCAACAGAATAAGCTGGGAAGTTGTAGTGAAGCATAAATGACTTGAATTGATCGCCATTTAAACCGTCGTAACGCATTTCATCAGCAGTTGAACCTAAAGTCGTTGTGACTAATGATTTTGTTTCGCCACGTGCAAATAAAACTGAACCGTGAACCATTGGTAAAACAGAAGTTTCGATTTCGATAGGGCGAACAGTTTGAGTATCTCTTGTGTCGATACGTGTGCCTTCTTGCTGAATGCGTGTACGTACAAGTTTTTTGATAAGTGAATCAATAACTTCGCCAATACATTTGCCTACTTCTTCATTTTCAGCCATTTCTGGATCAGCAGCGATTTTTTCTTTAATAGCTGTTTTAACAGCTTTTAAAGCATCTTTTCTTTCCATTTTTTCTGGCACGCGTAAAGCATCTGCAATGCCAGCTTCTAAAGCGATTTTTTCAACATAAGCTAGGATAGCAGGATCTTTTTCTGTTGGCACAAAAACAGTTTTTTGTTTGCCAACTAGAGCTACTAATTCTTCTTGTAATTTGATAAGTGGTTGAATTTCTTTATGTCCCCATTCTAAAGCTTCGAGGATTACGCTTTCAGGTAGAAATTCTGCTTCGCCTTCAACCATAACAATAGCGTCTTTTGAAGCAGCAAAAACAAAGTCCATTTCGCTTTCTTCTAATTGTTGTACTGTTGGGTTGAGAACAAATTCGCCATTAACTCTACCAAGTCTTGCGCCTGCAATTGGTTCTTCAAATGGAATATTTGAAATCATGATGGCTGCAGAAGCTGCTGTGATACAATGAGTATCAGGCATATTGATTTGATCGGCTGAAATAACAGAAGCTAAAACTTGAATTTCATTACCATATCCTTTAGGGAATAAAGGACGGATAGGACGATCGATAAGGCGTGAGTTTAATGTTTCAGTGTCGGATGGTTTACCAACTTCACGTCTGAAAAAGTTTCCAGGAATTCTGCCCGCAGCATACATTTTTTCAGAATATTCTACTGTGAGAGGGAAAAAGTCTTTAGGAGTGTCTAAAACAGCTTCACACACAGTCACTAAAGCTACTGTGCCTTCACATTGAATCCAAACTGCTCCTGCTGCTTGACGAGCTAAACGCCCTGTTTCTAAAATAATTTCCTTGCCACCAACTGTACAAGAAACACGTGTTGCATTTAATAAATTTGACATATAAATCCTTTGTTATAACAATGTTTGAGATTTGCTTACAAAGAGGAGATTCCAAGAAAAATAACAAGTAATCTTGCTACTTTTATGAATTCTCCTCCTCCCCTTAGAGCCCTATGCAAGCTTTCTCATAAAAAAGTAAATAAAAATTTAGGAAGTAAGCTAGGCTCACTTCCTAAAAATATTCTTACTTACGCAAGCCAAGTTTAGCGATAAGTGCACGGTAACCTTGAACATCTGTTGACTTAAGATAGTTCAAGAGTTTACGACGCTGACCAACTAATTTTAAAAGACCTGTACGTGAGTGAAAGTCTTTTTTGTGTGTTTTGAAGTGTCCTGTTAAGCTTTCAATACGAGCTGTTAAGAGAGCGATTTGCACTTCTGTTGAACCTGTATCACCTTCGTGTTTAGCGAATTGAGTGATAACCTCTTGTTTTTGTAAAGTATCCATGACCACAGCATTTCCTCCTTCATGGGTTAAAAGTTATTGCCACAGTCCCCTTAATATTGTCCAAACCGGCTTTGCATGCCCTTCACAATAACGCGCTTCCATAAGAGCTAAGTCATTATTTTCTGCGTCTTTGAAAAGAGCTTTTTGCCCAAATTCTGCTTCAAAATCAATAAGTTGATTATCAAGCAATCTTTGGTGTGCAATGGCTTTACCAAATTGAATATCATCGCTTATGTCTTCATTACAAGAAATTATCTTCCATGAAAGTAAAGCATTTGATAAAGGTTGCACAGCTTTTCTTAATGATTCAGGATCTTTTTCAAGTTCGCTGATATCACAGGCCTTTTCGATACCAAAAGGATGGCTGTAGGTTCGAGTAAGTTCACTCAAGCAGGCATTACAAGATAAACGCTGCCCCAAGCTGTGGGCTAGGGAGCGTATATAGGTGCCTGACGAGCACTCGACCCTAAAACGCAAGTACGGTAAATCCAAAGAAAGGATTTGTGCTTGCGAAATTTTTATTTCTTTAATCTTTACAGGAACTTCTTTGCCTTCTCTTGCTAAAGAATAAAGAGCTTTACCTTGATGCTTTGCAGCAGAATAAGGCGGAACAATTTGAGATGTTGTGTGAAGCCAATTTTCAACTTCTTTTTCAAGCATTTCTTTTGTTACATGTGAATAGTCTTTTTCTTCAACTATCTTGCCCTCGATGTCCCAAGTGTCTGTTTGTGTGCCGAGTAAGATCTCGCCCTCATAGACCTTTGTTCCGCCCTCAAGCAAATAATTTGAAATCTTTGTTGCCTTACCAAGCAAGACAAGCAAGACACCGGTAGCCATAGGATCTAAAGTTCCTGCATGCCCGATTTTTTTCTGCCCAAGACGCTTCAAAAGAGAGATAGCCTTAGCTGAAGTTATGCCTTTTTGCTTGTTGATAACAGCAATTCCATGTAATTGTTCCATAGCTTGTAAGTAATATACTATTTTTGTTAAAAGGTCTAGCTTTTTTTTTGCTCAAAAAGTATTTTTCTTACAGTCTTTATGGCTTATTTTCGATAGAATTATTAAAATATTCTTATGTATAAATTTAAGAAATTACTTTCTTCTCAATATAATTTTCAAAATCTTTGACTGTAGTCAAGTTTATAAGATCTACGTCTTTGATTTCAATATTATATTCAGCTTCAACTGCATGCACAAGCTCTGTAATATCAAAAGAATCTGCACCAAGATCTTCAGTAAATGAAGCTTCAGGCTTAAGTTCTGCAAGTTGAAGGTTTAGTTGCGTACAAACTAATTTATAAAACTTTTCTTTATTCAAATCCATACAAAGACTCCTAAAAAAAGCAAATCTGAACATTAAAAAATGTTCGCAGTAAGACACAAAGGCATGTATATTTTTATAATACTCCTATTGATTATAAAAGGCAAGTAAGAATAAGATGTATATACAAAGTTTAAGAGAATTTTCGAGCTTTTTTAAAATTCAAAAGCCCTTATAAAAAGGGCTATTGAATAAAATTTAAAGCAAATCAATTATGCTTTGCTAGAAACATAGTTAATAGCATCTTTTACTTTTAAGATTTTTTGTGCATCTTCATCAGCGATTTCTACGCCAAATTCTTCTTCCATAGCCATAATAAGTTCTGTCAAATCTAAAGAATCTGCACCAAGATCTTCAACAAAAGATGCTTCGAGTGTGATTTCTTCGTCTGATACGCTTAATTGGTCTTTAATAATTTTTTTGATTTTTGCTTCAACTGACATTTTGGCCTCCAACAGTAGGGGATTTTGGGTTATTATGAATACATACCGCCATTAACAGCGAGTATTTGACCTGTTACATAAGATGCTTTGTCTGATGCTAAAAAAGCAACACATTCAGCAACCTCTACAGCACTTCCAAGACGGCCTAGAGGAATTTTTTTTGCATATTCTGCCTTAACATCGTCAGAAAGAACATGCGTCATATCTGTTTCAATAAATCCAGGAGCAACTGCATTTACTGTAATAGAACGAGAACCTAATTCTTGTGCTAAAGACTTTGTCATACCAATAACGCCAGCCTTAGTTGCTGAATAGTTCACTTGTCCAGCATTGCCAGATTGTCCAACTACACTAGATAAGTTGATAATTCTGCCTTGCTTACGCTTAGACATAATCTTTGCTGCTTCACGCATACACAAGAATGCACCGCGTAAATTCACTTGCACTACATCATCAAAATCTTCATTCTTCATTCTAAGAATAAGGCCGTCTTTTGTGATGCCAGCATTATTCACTAAAACATGAAGATCAACTTTGTCTTTGATTTCGTTTTGGAAAAATTGTGTAATAGCTTCGCCATCGCCTACATTGAGCTGACAAGCCTTAGCAGAGATTCCAAATTCTTCTAATTCACGTACAACTTCCAAAGCTTCTTCTTTCTTTGAATTGTAAGTAATAACTAAATCAAAGCCATCTCTTGCTAATGCATAAGCACAAGCCTTACCAATGCCACGTGAACCGCCAGTGACTAAAGCAGCTGGGCGAAGTTGATTTGTTTGCTCACTCATGTATTTTTCCTTTATTTACGCTTTGCAATAAAATTTTTCTGATTATTTTTATTGGCTGTCAACGTTATAGAAAACTTTTAGATTTTTTTCAAGCAATAATTTGCTTAACATTATTTTTTTTTAAAATTGTACAAAAAAACGATTTATATTTTTTTAGACTGAAAAAACAAAGACTTAGGCAACTTCAAACAGTGCAGAAGCCCAAGTTAAACCACCGCCAAAGGTTGTAAGAAGAATTTTTTCTTCTTTTTTCATATTTTTTTCAGCAAAAAGTTCTGATAAAGCAAGTGGAATCGATGAAGCAGAAGTATTTCCGTATTTATGCACATTAATAAAACGTGCTTCATTTGGCACTTCTAATTTATCGTACACAGCTTCAATAATTCTTGTATTTGCTTGATGCGGAACGGCATAAGAAATATCTTTAAGTGTGAAATTATTTTTTTCTAAAATTTCTTTACAAGAAGTAATCATTGAACGCACTGCATGCTTATACACTTCTCTGCCTTGCATTTGCAAGAAAAAATCTTCTTCAACAGTTGTGCCTAATTGGCCAGAAAAAGAAGTTCCCCCACCAATTGTGATGAGGTCTTTAAGCTTTCCATCTGTATAACACTTTGAATCAATTACCTTAAATTGAGTCACGCTTTCGTCAAGATTTGTATTTTTCTGCGAAGTAATCACGCAAGCACTAGCCGCATCGCCAAATAAAACTGCTGTAGTACGATCTTGATAATTTAAGCGTCTAGAAAGTGATTCAGTTGTGACAAAAAGAATTTTTGCGTCTGGATTAAGGGCAAGAATTCCACGTGCAATCTCAATTCCATAGACAAAACCAGAACAAGCTGCGTTAAAGTCAAAGGCCATAAGATGCTTATTTGAATTTATTTCTAAAGCACCAGCAACAATACAAGCCATGCTTGGTAAAAGCATTTCTGGTGTGCAAGTTGCGGCAAAAATATGGGTAAGTTCACAAGCTTCTATGCCAGCTTTTGCTAAAGCTTTCTTGCTTGCATCAATAGCAAAGTCAGAGCCATTTTCCTCTGCATTCATCACATGTCTTTGCTCTATACCAGTTCTTGAGCGTATCCATTCATCATTAGTATCCATGATTTTTTCTAAATCAGAATTTTTTATCACTTTGTCAGGTAAAGATATAGAAAGGCTATTGAAATACACGCTCATAATAAAACCTACGTAAAAAAATATGAATAAAATTGCCTCTCGGCTACATAGTGCTAAGGTAACGTGATAGCTCGTCATTTGCTTGTAGTGCATCGATAAGTCTGTCGTTGGTTCCATTTTCAATGGAAGCAATAGCAATCTTGATGCCAGAACAAATAGCTTTTTCATTTGAAGAGCCATGTCCTACAATACAAACTCCACGAAGCCCTAAAACAGGAGCTCCGCCGTATTCGCTATAATCAATTCTTTTCTTGAATTTCACAAAAGCTGTTTTTGCAAGAAAAACACCAAGCTTTGATAAAATACCATTAGAAAGAAGTTCACGCTTTAAAATACGAGTCAGCGAAAGGGCTAGTCCTTCGCTTAATTTCAATGCAATATTACCGACAAAGCCGTCGCATACAGCTACATCAACTTCGCCTGAAAAAATATCTCTGCCTTCAATATTGCCTAAAAAATTTACATCTTTAGCTATTTTTAAAAGTTCAAAACTTTCTTTAACTAAAGTATTGCCCTTCCCTTCTTCTTCGCCAATGCTCAAAATACCAACTTTTGGATTTTCTCTGCCTACAGCTCCCTGTAAAAAAGTAGAGCCCATAAGAGCAAATTGAAGCAAATGTATTGGCTTACATTCCACATTTGCCCCAACATCTAAAAGCATCATTGGTTCTTTTTCGGTTGGCAATAAAGTGGCAAGAGCTGGGCGTTCTATACCTGGGATTCTACCCAATATAAACATACCACAAGCAACCGTTGCACCCGAATGACCAGCACTAAAGACCCCATCCACTTTTTTGTCTTGCAATAAACGGCAAGCCACTTGGATAGAGGAATCTTTCTTCCTTCTCAAAACATCGGAAGGACTTTCATGCATTTCAGCCACTTGTGAAGCGTGAACAATTTCATACACTACATTGCTTGTATCGCAATTTTGTAGTACAGCTTCAATTTCATCGCTTATACCAACAAAGACGATTTTCGCCCCTGTTTCTCTTGCGGCTTTTAAAGCACCAGGCACAACAACAGAAGGGCCGAAATCGCCCCCCATTGCGTCTACTGCTACTGCATTCAGTTTTTCTGTCATTATTTTATAAAGCTTTTTTATGCGTTAGCATTTGCTACATGAATAATTTGCTTATCTTTGTATTTACCGCATGTTGGGCAAATTGCATGTGAAACAGTTGGTGCGCCACATGAACAAAAAACAACATTAACTGGTGTTAACGCATCGTGTGAACGACGCATACCCTTACGTGAACGGGATTTCTTATTTTGTTGTACTGCCATGATTATCTCCTTAGATCATCAAAAAGATTACTTCGTTTTCGTAATCTTTAAATTTTTTAAAACTTCAAAACGAGGATCATTTGCATTTTCATTGCATTGACACGCTTCCACATTATTATTCTTTCCGCAAGCAAAACATATTCCCTTGCAGTCTTTTGAACAAAGTGGCTTCACAGGAATAGCAAGGCTCAATTCTTCCCAAAGCAATGCTGAGATATCAAGCTTTAAAATACCATGCGTATCTTCAATAATCAATGAGGACTTTTCGATATCAAATATCTCTTCGCCTTGATCATCGCCTATTTCGAGATTTTGCAAGATTTCTTCGAATTCTTCAAATTTTGTAGATATTGTATAGTTGATTTCATTCGCACATCTATCACAAGTAAGTAAAATCTTACCAGTCAATGTACCTTTAATAAGACAACCATCAGCAAGTTTCATCATGAAAACTTGAGCTTTTAATGGTTCAATTATTTCACATGAAATGCCAAACTCCTTGATTGGATCAAGCCAAATAGCTTGATTATCAAAAGTTTTTTCTATTCCCATTTCTGAAATTTCCGATAATGGAATAAGCTCTTTCATACCTACACCTCGTTAGCAATGCGAACAGTATACTTTTCTTTTTTCTTTGTCAAGTTTTCATTTCTAGACTTTTTAATTTTTTATACTATTAAATGTTATTTTAAACCACACAAAAAAAAGAGCAGTCAAAACTGCCCTTTTATTTTTTATAATTTTTTATTAGTATAATACTTTTGAAAGTAATTCAGAAAGTACAACTGCTCTGCCTGTATCCATATAGGAGAGGATTTCGCCAGCTTGTTTACTTTTCATGCCTGACAAAATTTTGACTGCTACGCCTTCGTCTAAGTTTCCAAGGGCTTGAGCGGCTTGTCTTGGTTTCATATTCGTATAAACATCTATAAGGTGTTTGAGTTTTGACTTTTGTGCGTCGCCAGCTTCGTCAACTTTATTTCCTATCTTGCCTTCAAGGCCTTGAAGTTCGGCTATTCTTGCTTCCATTTGTTGTTGTAGAGCCAATAATTCTTGTTCACGGCGATTTAATTCTTCTTGTTGAATGTCTAAAGTATCGCTTGAAGCGTATGGATTATTCACAGCTGGTGCTGGTATAGTTCCTGCTGTTGCACTGTCTGGTCTTTGAAATTTATTTTGCATTATCGGATTTGAATTTGGCTTTACTTGCGGAATCAAAGGAGAAGTTCTTGGTTTTGCAGCAGATGGATTTGGTGTAGGAGGAATGTTTTCAGCTGCAAATGCGTTTTTTGCACCAAAAAGTTCAGATAAAGCATTGCTTTCTTTTGGAAGGTTAGTTGCCATTTCTTTTTGGATTTCAAGCTCTCGCACTTTTTTATTTTCTTGTGTATTCACTTTTTCTTCTTGAACTTGGCTTTTTTGTGCCATAGCTTTTGAAGCTTCAAGACGTGCAAGTTTGCGTAATTCGCTTTGCGATTTAGTTGGTTTATCAAGCATTAATTCTTTAATACTTGTGAATTGAAAATAAGGTGTGTCTGATGGGAAAAGCATAATTCCAATCAAAAGAGAAAGCTTAATACTTCCAAGCACAATCACAGCAGAAAGAATTCTATTGACAGTTTTTGCACTAAGATTTCCGAGCTTCTTTTCCTGCGGTAAGTTCATCATAGAACTGTTGTTCTTTTCGTTTTTCTTCATGAACATATCTTATTTCCTGCTTTTCTTTGAGTTTTTCTAAAATTTTCTTATCTTTTGACTTTTCTGTCAACACTTGCCTTGCTTCGTCTGCTTTCTTTTCCCAATAGCGTAATTTTTCTTGGGAAATCCGCAGATCCTCTCGCAGAGATTTTACAAAATTTGCTATAAGCCATCTATTGTCTAAATCTTCTGCTCTTAGAGTTGCTAAGCGATGCTGCTCATTATTCAAAGCTGTAATGATTTGCTCTAATCGATTGCTTTCTCTCAATCTTTCTTGTTCTACTTGTGCGTATGCAACCTTTGCTTCCTGCTCTAATTGCTTTCTATACTTAAGAACTTGTTCTAAGGAAAAAGAAAATGCCATCATTACCTCTTCTTGTGTCATTTGTCATTTTACCGACATATTTTCTAAAGACACTATGAGTATAGCAATTACTGTGCCAAATCATTTCTAAAATAGAATACTCAGAAAATTATTTATTCCCCAAAGCTTTATCAAAATGGCCACGCAAGGAAGAAACAAGCACTATATCTATAGTATAGGCATTCATTTTTTCTTGTATATAATTTTCTATATGATTTTTTGGAAATTCCAAAATTTCATCTTCTTGTACTTCTATATGCAATTGCCATGTATTTTTTTCAACACATCTTAATCTAAAAGGATGTTTAATTAACTCGCTCAGACTTTCTTCTGCATTATCAAGCCATAATAATTCATCTACGCTTGGTTCAATGCCATAGTTAAAGCGTGTTATCAAACAAGCTTGCGAGGCTTGATCAGCAAAGGGCAATTCCAAATCTTTTGCTAATTGCCTTATATCTTGCTTACTTATGCCTACTTCCACAAAGGGAGAAAGAATATCTAATTGTTTTAAAGCCTTTAATCCTGGCCTATACACAGTTAAATCGTCTGTATTCGTGCCATCGCAAAGCTTATAAGAGTTTGTTTTTTCTAATAAAAATGAAAATATTGCTTTTTTACAAAAATAGCATCTTTCTATTTCATTTCTTTGCACTTCTTCTATTTCAAGTGGCTTCATTTCAAAATTTTCCACTGCAATTTCAGTCTGTTTGGAAAATTCTGTCAATATTTCTTCTTCTGCACGTGGAATATGAGCACCCTTGATATGCACTATTTTATAATCTATATTTGCACATTTAAAAGCATAGGCCAAAAGCCTGCTATCAAGACCGCCAGAACAAGCAAGAGCCAGTTTTTTCTGATTTTTTATGAACTTTAATAAATCTTGCCATTTTGTATAAGTTGATGTATTTTTCATTATGGCACTATAGCCTATTGATAAATACTTTTCAATAAATAAAATAATCTACTATTTCAAGTGAGTAAGATAAATATATGAAGACTGTTCTTTTTGATCACTCTCGCACAGCTCGAATTGGTTTACCAGAAGCTGTTTTTTGTCAAGGTAAAGATACAGAAATTTTAAGAGAATTGGTAAGGGAATTTCATTTCAATAAAAATCCAATACTTTTCACACGCTTAAAACAAGAAGTCTACCAATGTTTTTCTGAAGAAGAACAAAAAGCCTTGAATTACCATGCTCTTTCTGCAACAGCCTATACAAGGGCATTGCCGCAAAGAACAAAGGGCAAAGTTGCCATAGTTTCAGCAGGCACAGCAGACGCTTCTGTCGCTCTTGAAGCCGCTCGCACTCTCGAATATCTTGGTATCGAACATTCTCTTTTCTTAGATAATGGAGTTGCAGGACTTTGGAGATTGACTTCACATCTTGACGCCATCAACGCTCATGATGTTATTATTGTTGTTGCCGGACTTGATGCGGCTCTTGCTTCCGTTTTAGGCGGGCTTACATCAAAACCAATCTATGCAGTGCCAACTTCTGTTGGTTATGGCATAGCCGAAAAGGGAAATGTAGCACTTGGCTCTATGCTTGCTTCTTGCGCCCCTGGCGTTCCTGTCATGAATATTGACAATGGCTACGGTGCAGCCTGTGCGGCTGTTCGCGTATTGAATACACTCTATAAAGAAAACCAATAAATTGAGAATTTTATGCATAAAGACACATTAAATACACATCATAAAGGGCATCATCACGAACATACTCACGAACATGAGCATAAGCATGAACATCACGAACATACTCACGGACATGCCCATAGCCATGAGCATTGCCATGGGCACGATCATGAAATAAATTACAATTGTTCTTCTAGTCCTTTTGCTAAAAACAGCAAGCCTTCATCTTCAATACAACATCCTAAATTTCATGGCAAAATATTTGTTTTGCGTCCGCAATCTGGAATTTCTGGCGATATGCTTCTTTCAGGCCTATGCAAATTGACTCATACAAACAATGAAGATTTAGTAGAAATGGTTCAAGCGCTTAATTTGAAAGTAGAAAATATCAAGATTTCTGTTGATAAACATGTTTTAAA
The DNA here is from genome assembly GCA_964368455.1 of uncultured Desulfovibrionaceae bacterium. Taxonomy (GTDB): domain Bacteria; phylum Desulfobacterota; class Desulfovibrionia; order Desulfovibrionales; family Desulfovibrionaceae; genus CAYJAZ01. Next base: position 128,901 of record CAYJAZ010000006.1, on the reverse strand, counting down.
TGGTATCACTGGTTATAAAGCTCATCTTGATTTACCACACGAACATGAGCATAGAAATCTGCATGATATTACTCATATCATTGAAGATTCATCCATGACAGCAAGAGCAAAATCTTACGCAATCAAGGCTTTCACCTTACTTGCACAAGCAGAAGCCTCTGTGCATGATGCATCTATAGACGAAGTTCATTTTCATGAAGTGGGTGCTTTGGACAGTATTATTGACACATGTATTTGTGCAACTTTGTTTGATAAATTGAATTGCGATCATTTTGTCTGTGGCCCACTTCCAATAGCTGACGGCAAGATTAAATGTGCGCATGGGCTTATTTGTGCACCTGCACCTGCTGTTTTGCATTTATTAAAAGACGTGCGTATAACACAGTCTTTAGGGCAAGGCGAGATGGTTACACCTACAGCAATTTCCCTACTCAAAGCCTTTGAAGCACATTTTGGAACTTGGGCTGATATGACATTGCAAGAACATTATATAGTTTATGGCTCTAGAATTATTCCAAATATTCCAAATGGAGCTATTTTTGCACTTGGACAGGCATAAGCATTCATGGAAAATTTAGCTTCTTTGCTCATTACTTGGTATGAAGATAATTTTCGTGCTCTTCCGTGGCGAACAAATTACGAAGCCTACCACGTCTTTATTTCTGAACTTATGCTCCAGCAAACGCAAATGGAAAGAGGTATTGTCTATTTTAATAGATGGATTCAACTCTTCCCTACTCTTTTTGACGTAGCAAAGGCAAGCGAGGAAGAAATATTGCATGCATGGGAAGGCCTTGGTTATTACAGAAGAGCAAGATACATACATGCTTTTGCAAAAGAAGTATGTGCAAAACACAATGGCATTATTCCTCAAGAACAAGAAATTCTTAAAAATTTCAAAGGAATAGGCGATTATACTCTTGCTGCACTTTGTGGCATAGCTTTCAATCAAGATATAGTTACTATAGATGCAAATGTCGAAAGAGTTTTTTCTAGACTTTTCTGTATTTCTGGCGACACAAAGAAAAAACCAGCAAAAGACATGATAAAGCACTATGCCTATTCTTTTCTTCCAAAAGGCAAGGCAAGACTTTATAATCAAGCTTTGATGGAACTTGGTGCCTTAGTGTGTAAGAAAAATCCTGATTGTTCAAACTGCCCTCTCACGCAAAATTGCCAAGCTTTTAAAGAAAGTAAGCAAAATGAATTTCCGCAATTAAAACAAAAGCAAAAACTTCTTTATGAAGATTGGTTACAACTTATCTTTCTTTCAAAAAATGCAAATATAGCTCTCACTCAAAGAGAAAAAAACTTGCATTGGGGCGGATTATTTGAATTTTATTCCTTTATGCCCTCTTCAAAAGAATATAATCATTGTTTAAAAAGCGAATTAGAAAGTTTATCTATACAAGCTCAGAAAATCACAAAATTTGAAAAAATTGACTATAGCTATACAAATCATAGAAATTCAGTTGTTTTTTATACAATAGAGACTAATTTAGAAGATGAGCTACTTATAAATAAACTATCTTCAAAGCAACATTCTTTTTTCTGCATAGAGGAAGATAAAATTAAACACCATGCCCTCCCCTCCCCCTATAGAAAAGCAATTAAGAAGATTTTTCCTCATATTTAGTAAAGTTCAAAAAAAAGCCCTCTTAGAAAAAAGAGGGCTTTTTATTTATAATTTATAAGCAAAACTTCATCATTCTAGACTAGGTGCTAAAAGATTTGGTAAGAAAGTGCTTATTTCTGGTATCAATACAAGAAGTATAATACAGATGGTAAGTGCAATGAGGTATGGGATAACAGCAACTGAAATCTTTTCCACACTCAATTTTGCTATTCGCGAGGCCACAAAGAGGTTTACCCCAAGAGGCGGCGTGAGCATTGCTACGTTATTTGTCACAACTAAAACAATACCAAAGTGAATCAAGTCAATGCCAAGTGCTTGAATTGTTGGAAGTAATACAGGCACAAGGATGATAATTGTTGACAATGTTTCCATAAACATTCCAAGAAAATACAAAACAGCAACAATCAAGAAGAGAACTACTATTGGATTTTCTGAAAGGCCTAATATCATTGAAGTTAAAACTTCTGGTGTTTTTGTGAAGGTAAGGATTTTACCAAACAAAGAAGAAGCAGCAACAATGATCAAGATAGATCCACAAGTAAAGCAACCTTCAAGTATGGATTTATAGATATGCACAGGTCTTAAAGCTCTATTAATAAAGAAACCAACAAATAATGACCATAAAATAGCCACAACAGAAGCTTCAACAGGTGTTGCATAACCAGAATAAATAGAACCAAGAATAATAAATGGAGTCAATAAAGCAAAGATAGATCTGCCAACTGTTTTCATCAATCTTTTAAAGCAAAATTCTTCCATGCCTTGATCAGCTTTAAAACCATGTTTCTTTGCTAAGAAATAGGCTGTCAAAACCATTGATAAAGCAACTAAGAAACCAGGTATAAAACCAGCTGTAAACATACCTGTAACAGAAACGTTTGCAATAATTGCGTAAATAATCATTGGATTAGACGGCGGAATCAAAATACCTATTGTACCACCAGAGGAAGTTACTGCGGCAGAATATTCTTTTGAATAGCCATGATTTATCATCGCTGGAATAAGCAAAGTACCAACAGCAGCAACTGTTCCAGGACCTGAGCCAGAAATAGCAGCAAAGAAAGTACAAGCAAAGATAGTTGTGATACCTAAACCACCATACATACGGCCAACCAATTCTTTAGCTACATCAATAATTTGTTCTGTAATTTTGGAATGTTCCATCAAAGAACCCGCAACAACAAAGCAAGGAATAGCAAGCAAAGTGAAAAGGTTTACTCCATCAAAGAGTGAGTTGAGGATAATGGATAATGGTAAGAATGGATCAAAAATTAAGGTTATAACTGATGATACAATCAAAGCCATAAAGATTGGCACACCAAGCAAGAGTAATATAACTAATGCTGCGAAGGTAATAACAAAAGGACTCATTATGCCACCTCATCTTCATAGTTTACTAAACTAGCTAAAGTGCCTTTTTTGATATTTACATAATAAATTTCTAAAATTCTTAAAGGCATTATTATAAATGTAAATGGAATAATAGCTTCTACCCATGCTTTTACAATAAATGGCATAGTAGGAGAATTTTCAGGAAACATCAGATTTTCTTCAATAACTTTAATACCTTCAAAAGCTACATAAAGCGAACCAGCAATCCAGATAATATCGCCTAAAATTCTAAAAAACAAGCGGCCATTGGTTGAAAAACGTAAAAATTGTGCTGTGATGCGAACTTGTGAGCCACGTTTTGTAGCTAAAGCCATACCAATATACACAGCCCAGATAAATGTAAACCTAGACAGTTCTTCTGTCCATGCAACAGAAGAGCCATACACGGCTCTTGCGATAACCTGAATAATAAGGCAAACAATCATTATTGCTAAGAATAAGACAGCTGCATACTCTTCAAAATTATCGTAAATATTTTTTAATAATTTCATAAAAATCCTTTATTTCAAAGGTGAGATAATTTGACAAATAAAAATCATTGGCTAACAAGAAATTCTTCATCTTAGCCAATGATTTTAATTATTGTCCCATAATTTTAAGAGCTTGATCTAAACGCTCTTTACCACCTACTTTATCGTAGAATTTCGGCCATACACCACGAGCAGCATCGATCCATTCTTGTTCATTATCTAAATCGTTGATTTTCATGCCATTTGCTAAACATGCATCAAGAGCTTTTTGTTCTTCAACATCATTCCAAGCCCATACGTGGCGAATAGCTTCGTCAGCAGCTTTGTTTACTAATGCCTTTGTTTCAGCATTTAATCTTCTGTACCATTTTTCAGAAACTAAGAGAGGTCCAACCCATAACATATAGTTATTATTTGTGATAAATTCTTGAACTTCCCAGAATTTTTGATCGCGGTTAACTGTGTGTGGATTTTCTTGTCCATCAACAACGCCTTGTTGTAATGCGTTAAAAGTTTCAGACCATGCTAATGGATGTGGTTCAACACCCCATGAACGGAAAGCTTCTAATTGTACTTCAACAGCAGGAACACGGATTTTTAAATCTTTCATATCAGCCATAGTTTTAATTGGTCTTTTTGAGTTTGTTATAACTCTGTATCCACCAATAACCCAACCTAAAGGTCTTGCAGCAGATTGTTTTGCAACTGTGTCTGCTAAGACAGAGTTAAATTCTTTATTGCCAAGAAGTGTTTTTGCATCTTCACTTTTTGGGAAAAGATAAGGCATAAAATATATATTTGCTGCAGGAGCAAAAGGAGTAAGGTTACCACCAGCTAAAACAGCAGCGTGAATTTCAGTATTACGTAATTGTTTTACGTTTGCTTGTTCATCACCTAAAGAACCGCCATAAAAAGTATCGACTTTAATATTGCCATTTGATTCTTTTTCAAGGATTTCTTTGAATTTTTCCAAAGTTTCAACGTGATGGCTACCAATTGGATTTGCAGTTGCAAATCTTAAAGTCATCTTTTGAATTTCAGCCATTGCAAGACTTGGAACAGTCAAAAACACAGTTGCGGCAACACTATAAAGCCAAATTTTCTTCAAACTCATAAAATTTCCTCCAGAAATTTTCTCTCTGCTATTAGCAGTTTATAAATTCATAAGCATAGAATATACTTAATATTAATCCCAAGGTCTTAAAATAATTTTAGGACTTGCAATTTTTCCATCACTCAAATCATTAAAGGCTTGTGGGCCAGCTTGCATAGACATTTCTTCAACCCACGCAAGATCTCCAAATACATTAGCATTAAGAGCTTTTACAGTTGCGTGAAGATCTGCTTGAGTATAGCAATAATGGCCTAAAACTCTAAGTTCTGCCAAAGTAATCTTACGCATATCTATTTCTGATGACCAATCTTGTAAGCCAAGATGCATAAAGGTTGAACCTGGTGCAAGTGAAGCAAGAGCAAGATTTCTTGTTGCAGCTAAACCAACAGCGTCAAGAGCAAAATCAAAAGAATTTTCTTCAATAGTATCTGTTAATGGATTAACAAAATTACAATCCAAATATTTTTCTAATGTAGCACGACGAAGTGGATTTGTTTCAGCTAATGTTATATCTCTACAGCCATAAGAACGCATAAGTATAGCAAATAACATACCTATTGCACCACCACCAATGATAAGGCTTTTTGCTTCAGGCAATGGTCTGTGTATGCCTTTCATGATTAAACCTAAACCATGGATTGCATTTGCAGCTGGCTCTGTGATTGCAGCTTCTTTATAAGAAAGTTTGTCGCCAATTGGAATACAACATTTTGCAGGAACGCTAATAAATTGAGCGTAAGCACCTTGAGTTTTCAACATACCAACCATTGTTCTATTAGAACAAATATTATCGCGACCTTCGAGGCAATATTTGCAATAACCACAAGTGATTAAAGGATTTATTGTAACTCTATCTCCATTTTTATATAATGGTGATGCTGATTCAACAATTTCACCTGCAAGTTCGTGTCCAAGCACTAAGCCTGGTAGCCTTCTTGGATCGTGACCGTGAAAAGCGTGCATATCAGATCCACAAATACCAACAGCATGAATCTTGATGATAACATGTCCGTCTTGAATTGTTGGATCTTGATAATCTTGATAAGTCATTTCATGCGGTGCGGTGTAAACTAATGCTTTCATTTCTACCTCAAATTTTGTTAATAAAAATAAATATTTATAGAATTTTGATTATAACAACAGACCCCTAAATTATTATAAAAATAAAATAGAGTAGTATAAAGTATGATAATTGCTTTGAATTATAAAATAATTATCTTATTTTGCTGTAAAGCCACCATCGATCATGATAGTTTGCCCAGTAATGTAGGCAGAAGCATCAGAAGCAAGGAAGATAGTTAAACCATAAAGATCTTCTAATTCGCCATTTCTTCCCATACAAGTCATGTCTGCATTATGCTTAAGCAAGGCTGGATTTCCGTAGACAGGTGCTGTGAGTGCGGTTGGGAAAAAGCCTGGTCCAACTGCATTACAAGTAATACCCTTTGAAGACCATTCTTGTGCAATCGCACGAGTTAATTGAACAATACCACCTTTACCTGCACCATAAGGAGCTGAATTTGCAAAAGCTCTATAGGATTGTAAAGAAGCAATATTGATTATCTTACCCCAATTTCTTTTTGCCATATTTGGCGCAATTTTCTGGGTAAGGTAGAATGGAGCACTCAAGTGTAGGGCAATTTGTGTTTCCCATGCTTCTGGAGTTATTTCCATAAAAGGTTGACGTAAATTTACGCCAGCAGCGTTGACAATAATGTCGATATCAGCCATGTCTTGTGCTTGATCGCCTAAAGCAAGAACACCTTTTGCAGTTGCTAAATCAGCAGAAATAGCTTTTGCATTTATGCCTTTTGCTTTCATTGCTTGTACTGAATTTTCTAAAGCATCAGCACGTCTTGCAACAAGAATTACATCTGCACCCTCAAGGCCTAAGGCTGTTGCCATTGCTTCGCCTATGCCTGAGTTGCCACCTGTAACTAAAGCTGTTTTCCCTTTAACACTAAAAAGTTTTTCATGAAACATCTTATCCTCCCAAAATAAAACATGATTTTAGAGAGAATCAGACTATGTTAAAACAAAAGACAAGAAGCAAACAAAAAAAAACATCAATATAAGCATACCTCAGATTTAGCTTATTCGATAGTTTTATTTTGCAACACCTACTTCAAAATGAAATCAGGGGCTAGACTTGTCTAAACAACAGCAAGAAGCTGATATAAAACACGGCCTAAAACTACTCTAAACTTTTACTAAAGATAGCATACTGTCAACAATAATGTCAATAACATTTTCTATTTCTTCTCTTTCTATGTTTTCAGAAAAAAGAAAGAAAAACAAGAAAAACTAAATTAAAAAACCAAAAAAAACTAAAAAATCTGTACACAATTCTAAAAATAGCGAATTATTTAATAATTTAATTTCATGTAAATTACATTGTTTTTGTGTCAAACAATGTTCTGTTTATAGAAATAAATACGCCAATCAAAAAGATACTAAGATATATTTCTTTGCTATTTTCTTCTCAAAGCAAAAACTTTAGCTAAACCACCCTCGGAGGTTTCTCTATACATTCCAGGTAAGTCTTGGCCTGTTTGCTTCATTACTTCTATTACTTCGTCATAACTAATTAAATGAGCACCATCAGACAAAATTGAAAGTTCTGCACAAGAAATAGCTCTTGCTGCTGCAGAAACATTTCTTTCTATACATGGAATTTGCACAAGGCCGTCTACAGGATCGCAAGTTAGTCCTAAGTGATGCTCTAATCCCATTTCTGCCGCACATTCTATCTGTCTTAAAGAGCCACCAAAAAGTTGGCAAGCGGCAGCAGCAGCCATAGCACAGGCAACACCAACTTCTCCTTGGCAACCAACTTCAGCTCCAGAAATAGAAGCATTATGCTTTGCTATATTTCCAAAAACAGAAGCTGTAGCAAGAGCACGTATCATATCACTATCATCAAAATCATAACTTTCTTGTAAAAAGCGTAAAACAGAAGGCATTACACCGCAAGAGCCACAAGTGGGAGCGGTGACAACAGTTTTTCCAGCAGCATTTTGTTCGGAAACGGCAAAAGCGTAGGAAGCAAGTAAACCTGTTTGCTGAAGTTTTTCAGAAGCAGTCTTTGTTCTTTGCATATAGTTCCAGGCTTGTCTACGCATGCGAATAGAGCCAGGCAAAACACCTTGAGTGTATAAGCCTTCGTCAATTGTTTGCAACATTTGTGACCAAATTTGGAAAAGGTAAGAAAAAATCTCTTCGCCTTCGTGCTGAAGCACATATTCCCAATAACTTGTACCATTATAATCACATTGAGCCATTATTTCTTCTAAGGTTGTAGTAGGATAGACATCTGCTTCTTTAAGATTAAAATCTTCTCTTGTCTTAATTCTACCACCGCCAACACTAAAAAACATTTCTTCAAGAAAAACATTATTATTAACATCTAATGCCTCAAAAAGCATAGCATTTGGATGTTCTGGCATTTTTTCTTCGGGCTTCCACAAAAGTTCTGTTTTTTCAGGCGTCAAAACATCTAAAATTGCCTTGTCTGTCAAATGGCCTCTTCCAGTTGCCGCAAGACTTTCAAATAAAGTTACTCTATATTTAACAGCATCTTGTGCTTTTTTATAAAATCTTTCTGCAGCAAACTTTGGTCCCATGGTATGACTTGAAGATGGCCCTAAACCTATGCGATATAATTCTCTAATACTTTGCATACAACACCTACTTAAACAAAATTGTTTTATTGGTTAATAGAAAAAAATTATGAAGCCATTTTTATTTGTGTGAGAAAGAAAATTGTCCTACTTGCAAGTTCAGCAAATAAGAAACAAAGCATACCAAGTGCAAGCACGATTTGGTATTTTGAATTTCTTTCAGGCAAAAGACAAAGTAATCCAAATATTGCTAGAATCGATTGCAAGCTAAGAGTGTATATTCCTTGAGTGAATTCAATATTTTCAAAAACAAAACCTTCTTGTACAAAGACAATAATCCAACTTGCCTTTGCCCAAATTGAAGCAATAAAACCAAGAACAAGAGCAATAGCAGCATATCTTTTGAAGTAAGAAGTGTGTAAATTTCTGCCAAGCCACAAAGAAAATGCAGAGCCAAGCACAAAAACTGTGCCGTAAAAAGCAGACATTGTGCCTAATTTATTCCATATTGAAAGACTATTGTCTGAAATATAAGAAGCACCAAGCACATACACACAAATCAATCCCGTAATAACAGCAAGAAAACCAAGAATTTTGAAAGCTTTAAAGAATTGAATAAAGAGTAAAAGGGCAAAAATTCCTACACAAATGCTTTCTTTATTGAGGGCTGATAATGAAAAATTTTCTACATTAAACAAAGCAGCAAAAGGATTTTGCAAGTGAAAAGAAGACAATACAAAAGAAAGCACAAGCAAAACAAAGGAAGCTCGCCACAATTTCTTCTTCACTTCTCTTTCTTCAATAGCTTCTTGCAAACCAGCTTCTAGTCCTTCAGAAACCAATGCAAGCAAGCAAGCAAAAAAAGCAGTTCCAGCTGAAAATTGCATAAAAGTAGTGAAAAGTATCAAACCCCATTCCGCGTATAGTGTTGAAAGAGCAATATTGTCTAACACAAGCATCCCTTAATATAAATTTTTGAAAATTCTTTATAATTTACTTCAAAAGCTTGAAGTAATGTATTTTTTGAGAATTTGAGTGTATAACAGCTTTCTCTTTTCTGCAAGTTTTATAAAGAAGATTAAAAAAAAATCCTTATACCCTTAATAATTTCACATAAAATTCAAAGGGTATAAGGTAATGCGGGGAGAATGTGCAAAGTATTATTTAATGTAAACGCTCACACCTGTTTGGTATTTCTTATCGTCAACAATAACTTTAATTTCGTATTTTCCTTTCATACCACGTTTGCTTACACTATGCTTCACAATACGATCGTCAACTTCTAAGAAAGCACCAGAACACATAGCAAGATAGTCTGATGCGGCTGTATTGATGTAGTAAGCATGGTTTTCAGGGCCTTCAAAAACATACATAGCAAGAGAACCACGTTCAAAAAGAGCTGTAAGAACAAATTTATCTTCTTCTTCTGCAATTTCTAATTTATGTAATAAAGGCACAACATCCATAACTTCTTCAACATCTGGGATTGTGTCAAAAGTTGGTGTGATATCTAATTGGCCAAGCAATTTGCTTTCGCCTAATTTAAGATTGTCTTGATCATGGTAGACACAAAGTCTTTCAGCACGATAGAATTGGCCGTCTGTTTCCATAAAGAAACGTAGAACATTATCTTTTATTTCCACAGTTTTAGCACAAACATCAACTCCTTCTTGACTTGCGTCTAAGAAAGCTGGAAGTGCGTCTGATGCATAACCATCGATTGAACCAATACCGCCTGAATGCACAAGATAATGTCCATCGCTATAATATTCAACATTACAAATATATGGTGAGAAGAAGTGTTGACCCCATTCTTTACCAAATTGCCATACTTGTTCGATTTCCATTTTTTCTTTGTCTATGCGATAGCGTACACCACGTGAGAAGTTGTCACGGTTTTTGATGTATTTTTCTTTTGATTTTGCACGCCATTGTCCATTATCAAATGCCATAACATCACCATTAGGACAGATAACACAAGCGTGTTGTTCGTATTGCCAATCAAAATTAGCTGTGTCGCCAACTGGTTTGAAGAAATATTTTTGCATTTCTTGTGGCCAGCCTTCAGGATCGCCAATAATCCAGTTAAGTGTGCTATCAGCCATATTAAAGTTGACGATAACGTCTTGATGACGGCCTGAAAGAGTGATTGTTTGAGTTTTTTCACAAACCCAAAGAGCATTGTTGTGGAACCAATCGTGTGCATCTTGAGAGCCTGAACCACCAACATTTTGTGGAAGGAAATTCTTGAAATCCCAAGTACGTAAAGCTTCACCTGTATTTCTGTCTAATTCAACAAGCATATCTTCAACTGTATTTGTTGAGAAATCTTGTGTTAAAGCAATTATATTGCCATTTTCAAGTTCCCAATGATCGTGATGGTAATTGCCAGGCATACGGTATTCACGAACAACCTTACCAACAAGTGTCATTTCCCATAAGCCTGTGCTATTATAAGGCATTCTGCTGTAACGGCCAGCACCAGTCATGATATTGCCGTTTTTTAGGCGTTTAATATCAAACATTGTACGCTCTGTGCATAACCAGCGAATATTTCCTCTGTAGTCAAAAGCTTCTGCACGGCCAATGTCAGCAGGAGTAAGGAACATTAAATCTGTGCCAAAATAATCAATATCTGTCATAATATTACGACAACGGCAAATATCTGCAGGTAATTCTTGAGAAGTAATGATAAATTCTTTATTTTCGCCATTAGAAAGTTTTACACTTACCTTTGTTTGACCCTCGTATAAAGCAATTACAGGCAGAACGTGGCTATCAGTTGCTGCAAAAGTTTTCACTATATCTTCACGTCTATTTTTTTTGCCATGAACAGTGAGCGTCGCTTCTACTTTATCCTTTGTTTTAAAAAGAATGAGAGCTGCAAGTGGGTTAGTTTCATAAGGATTAACTAAAATAGTTGCTTCTTCTAAGCTTGGCTTTTTTTCTTCAAAAGCTTCAAGAAATTCTTTTTCAATTCTGTTTTGCTTAGTGATTAAATGTTCGCTGTTTGTGTAGGTGACAAATGTACTCATAACGTTATCTCCGTAGAATTTAGATTTCCTCTGTCTTTTATGCTGAAATTACAGCAATTACATCAAAATAAGCAACACTACTAAATTACTCACTTCATTTCTGTCTTTATTCTAAACATCTGTACTAGAGCGACAAAAAGGAGCTTGTTATTTTTTTCATGAGCTCAAATATACTTATAGCAGTTCCTCATTTTAAAAACGTAGCCAAAACTACATTATTGCTATTTTCTTATTAAATTTTACCTATCAAAGTCTAAGCTATGTTTCTACATTCAATTTGACAATTATCCTTTTTTATGAGACTATAACTAATGATAGCTCCTTTGTCTTAAGTGTTTATTTGCTTTTTGAAAATCCTCTATTAAAATCATAAGTTAGACAGTTTTTACTCTTTTGCCTCCTCCATATTTTTCCACAAGAGAGAATTTATGAGAATTTCACACTACACTCTCATTCTTATGCTTATTTTGAGTCTATTTATTGTGTCTTTGAAACACAAGTCTTTACTTGAGCAAGAAGAAGAAAAAACTGCTTCACTTGCAACTATTTATGCAAATAGATTTGCTAGTGAATTAAAAAATATCGAGCAAGAAAGCAATCTTTTAAGAGACACTATCGTACTTGAAAAAGGCAATATCACAGAAGAACAATACCCTACACTTGCCTCTCTTATCTATAAAAAAGAATATTATAATGTTGCTTTTTTGCCAAATGGCATTGTTTCCTATGCCTATCCTGAACAAGAAAATAAAAAATCGATAGGGCATAATGTTCTCACAGACGAAAATACAAAAGTTGATGCAATAAAGGCAAAAGAAAGCAAAGAAAACATATTTTCAGGACCTTATATATTAAAACAAGGTATATACGCCATAATTGCAAGAAATCCCGTGTATTATATAGAAAATAACGAGGAAAAATTTTGGGGATTTGTTGCCATTGCAATAGATCCAAATATTATTATACAACAAACAAATGTAGCTGATTTAATAGATTTTAATTATGAAATTTGCATAAAATCCACCTATAAAAATGAAGTGAAAGAATTTTATAAAAGTACAAACTTTAATGCTGAAAAAGCTCTCAGCGGACACACTATAGCCATTGGGCAAGGCAGATGGAATTTTTCTCTCTATAATAATGAACAAAACACAAATATTAAAAAATTCACAGCCTTACTTTTGCTTGCATACAGTTCATTTTCATTATTGATTTTCTTCGCTATCAGATATTTTGAAAAAAAGCAGAAAAGTGCATTTGAAAAATCTTTACACGATCCGCTCACAACAATATATAATCATATTGGCCTCAATTATTTTGCACAAAAAAAAGAAAGATGGCAAAACAAAGCTTTCACTCTCTTCTACTTAAATATCAATAAATTCAACCAAGTTAATAATAAATACGGATTTGAAATAGGAAATAAATTATTACAATCTTTTGCTAGAAGATTGAAAGAAGAATTCACAGAAGAAACTTTTCTTGCACGCCAAGAAGACGATACCTTTATTATTATAATTGATCAAAGTTTAGACCAATACGCATGTAGGCAAATTCAAAGTAGAATACAAAGTCTTACTGAAGAAAAATTCTTTATAAACACAAAACATATAAAGATTTCGGTGAGCATTGGTTTTGCAAGTGCCCCTAAAGAAGGAGAAAACTTTGATAAAATACTCTCAAAGGCCAATGCGAGAATGTCGTATTTTAAAGAATTATCCGACTAAAGACTTTTTATAAAGCTTATTTTTTAGAAACACTCTAATCAATGTATTGTAGTTGATGTGTATATAACTTATAATAATGACTTTTCTTAGCTAATAATTCTTCGTGCTTACCTATTTCTACTATTTTTCCTTTTTCAAGCACAACAATTCTGTCCATTTTAATTATGGTAGAAAGTCTATGTGCTATCACAATGCAAGTTTTTTCTTTCATCAATTTAAAGATAGCTTCTTGTATTTGCATTTCAGTTAAGGTATCTACATTTGCCGTGGCCTCATCCATAATAAGAATAGGGGCATTTTGCATAAAGGTTCTAGCAAGGCAAAGTAATTGCTTTTGGCCCAAGCTTAAATTCTTGCCTTCATTTGATAAGACTGTGTCGTATTTTTCGGGCAAAGTATTGATAAAGTCGTCTACATTTGCATTTTTTGCTGCTTTTTCTATGAGATCTTGGCTTTTTTTATCTATACTCGCTCCAAAAGGATAGGCAATATTCGCTTTTATTGTGTCTGTAAGTAAAAAAGGTTCTTGTGCTACAAGAGAAATTTCTTTTCTAAAACTCGTTAAATCGTATTCTTCTATATTTTTTCCATCGAGTTTAATATGTCCTGATTGGTAAGGATAAAAACGCATAAAAGCATTGATAATAGAGGTTTTTCCAGAACCAGTTTCGCCTACTAATCCTATTTTCTCGCCACTTTCTATAGTTAAATTCAAATCTTCAAGCACTTTTTTATAAGAAACAATCTTCTTGCTTTTCTTTGATTTAATTGCATTTCTTTTATTTATCTCTTCTTCTTTATTGCCTTCTATCTTCTTTTCTTCTTCAAGCACAGGATATGAAAAAGATACATGTGAAAATTCTATTTTTCCATTAATTTCATTCTTGATTTTCTCTTGATGCTGAGAAATGTTTTCCCTTTCTTCATCAAGAAGTTCAAAAACTCTTTCAGCACCAGCATAAGCTGTTTGAATTTGTGCAAAAAGCGAAGTGATATTATTTAAAGGATGGGCAAGTGTGCGAACATACATAAGAAAAGCTTGAATAATACCTATAGTGATACTTCCTTTAATCAGCATAAATGCTCCCACAAAGAGCACAACTATATAGGTTAGGCCAGACAAGACATTGAGCAAGGGATTCACTAATGAAGTCAAAATCCCTGCTTTTGTTGAATTTATTTTAAATTCTTCATTTATTTCTTCAAACTTTTTTTGTACACTTTGTCTTTTATTATAAGCAAGTAAAGTCTCGTAAGCATATATATTTTCTTCTATTAATCCCTCTAATTGGCCATAAGATTTAAATTTTTGCTTAAAATAATAACGCATTTTCTTTGCTATCCATTTGACAAGAAAAAGAGAAGAAGGCAAGAAAATATAGATTAAAAGGGTGAGTAAAGGCGAATAATAGAGCATTATCACAGTAATAGTTACGATATTTATTAAATTATACAAAAAAGAAGCTATGGTTTGTGATAGAATTTGTGCGACATTATCAGTATCGTTGACAAGTCTACTCATAATATCGCCATGACTATGTTTATCAAAATAAGAAATTGGTAATGTAGAAAGTTTTGAAAAAACATCATTTCTTAGATTATAGATCATTTCTTTAATAAAATGTGCAGAAAAATATCCTTGTAAATATTGAATCAATGCCGCTGCTGTGCTTGTTCCTACAAAAAGAAAAATCAAATGAAGAAGACGATTTTCGTCTAATTGTTTTGAATTATAGCTTATTGTGAGCAAGTCAATAATTTTACCTATAAAAACAGGTTTTAACGAACCTAGAACAGCAGACACAACAAGCATAAAAAATATAATATAAAGCCAATATTTACTCTTGCCTACATATTTTAAAAGCTTTTTATTTATTTGAAGAAAAGAAGTATTCATTCTACACTCCTTTCATGTTTTGAGAAAGGCAAATTTCTCTATATAATGAAGACTGCTTATACAATTCTTCATGTGTTCCAAAAGCTACAATTTTTCCCTTATCCATAAGATAGATTCTATCCATAGCTCTCACATTCACAACTTTCTGCGAAATCAAAAGTAACATTGAATGCATTTTGTTAGCATCAATAGCTTTAAAAACTTCTGCTTCAGTTTTTAAATCAAGAGCAGAGGTGCAATCGTCTAGGATAAGAAGAGAGGTTTCTTTCAAAAATGCTCTACTTAAATTTATTCTCTGTCTTTGCCCGCCAGAAATTCCAACACCCTTTGAACCCAATTTTTTCTCATACATTTCTTCAAATTCATGTATGAAATCATGAGCATGTGCTATGGCAGTCGCTTTTTTTAAATCTTCTATCTCATAAACATCTTCGCCAAAAGTGATATTATCTTTTATGGATAAAGAAAAAAGATCACTTTTTTGTAAGACATAGGTAATATTTTTGCGTAATTCTTTGATACCATAGGAAGAAATATTTTTTCCATTGATGAGTATTTCGCCTTCATTTGCTTCATAAATACCAAATAAAAGTTTCACTAAAGAAGATTTTCCTGCACCAGTTCTTCCTAAAAGAGCAACTTTTTCACCTTTTTTCAAAGAAAAATCTATATTACTAAGAACATTATCACTCTTGAATTCAATATCTTCATCTATTTTTTCTTTTGTTTTTTGGGCATCTGTCACATCATAGCGAAAAGAAAGGTTTTTAAATTCAATACTTTCAATACCCTCTTCAAGAGTTTCAAGCATTATTTCTCTTTCTTCTTCAAGGGTAAAAACTTCTTTTATTCTAGAGTAAGATATTGATATTTTAGAAATATTTGGAAAAATCATTGCTAGCATCATAAGAGCAAATAGAATTTGGGTTAAATAGCTTATTGTCGCCATCAATGCACCAATTTCAATACTATTATCCTTAATATCAAAAGCTCCAACATAGAGTAATATTGCCAAAGTCACGTTCATCACAATCATAAAAGCTGGCAAGAGCGAGCTCATCAATCTTTGCACCTTAAAATGCTTTATGGCTAAAGATTTATTTACTTCACTAAATCTTTTTTGTTCAAAAAATTCACCACTTGAAGCCTTGATAGTTCTTGCTCCAACAATATTTTCCTGAGAAATAAGATTCATTTTTTCTAATTTTTTTTGTATGGCTTTATAAAGAGGTCTTGTTTTTGAAAGTATAAAGAAAACAAAGACAGAAAGCACAATCAAGGTTCCCGCAAGAATTAAGGCAAATTTTGCATTGATAAATAAAAGCATGAAAATGCCACCACAAAGCTGTAATGGCCCTCTAAAGCCCAATCTTAATACAAGTGAGAGCGAATCTTGTAATATACTTATATCAGAAGTTAGTCTTGTTATAAAAGAAGCAAGTGAAATTTTATTTACTTCAGCAAACTTTAATTTATAGATATAGGCAAAGCATGAATTTCTTAAATCTGAAGAAAATCCATTAATAGCCTTTGCCGAATTGAAGGCAAATAAGAAAACACAAAGAAGTGAAAGAAGAAGAAGTAAAAAATAATAAAGCGAATATTCTTTAATTTTATCCATATCTTTGAGCAAAACACCCTCGTCAATCAAGATAGCCATGATTAATGGTAGCTGTAGTTCCACAAGAGTTTCAAGTAGAACACCCAACTGAGCAAGGCTGAAATTTGCCAGATAAGGCTTTATATAATTCTTAATTTTAAAATTATTCATACAATAGTTTAATCATTTTCAGGCTATGTCTCTAAAAGACAGAAAGAATTGAGATAAAAATTTTTCAAAAATGAAAAATAAAGACAATTTAAATAAAAGTCAAGAAAAGTTGAAGAAAAATAAAGATAAAAAGAAATATAATTTTTAAAACACATTGAATTTATAATATAAAAATAATTCTTTTTAATTTTAATTTATTTTTTTAGCTTTATAAAAAAAGTTCTTGACACCAAACTTTTACTATAATAATTTCATTGAAGTTAGATATATTGAACTATATGATAAAAATTAAATTTTATTTGTGTTATTAATCTACTTTCAAATAGGCGTATAATATACATATAGCCTTACTTTTACACTGTGACTATGGAGCTTATTTTTAATGAAAATTTCAAAAGAAGATGTGCAAAATATTAAAGATGATAAAGGCAATACTACTATGCCAAAAAAACATCCGCACGCTCAAAGTGGCCATCCTGCGCATGGCGATCCAAATCCAAGCAAGGAAGGCCATCCTGTAATGGAATATGCGCATTCGCTTTCAAAAGACGCTGATATATCGCAATATTTTGCGGCTATTGACGCTAATCCTTTAGCAAATGCTTTTAAAGGCAGAATTTTTTCACATCCAGATGTGCCAAGCAAAAAACTAGATCAAGAAGAAATTCAAGCAAGAGCAGAAACTCTTTCGCATCAAAAAAGATCTGGTAAAACCGTTGTTTATGTAAATATTCCATATTGCCAAACACATTGTCTTTATTGTGGTTTTTACAATAAACCTTTTACAAATGATTTTAGCAAAAGCTATACAGACACTTTAATTAAAGAAATAGAAATGTGGGCAGATAGAGAAATCTACACTTCTGCTCCTATTCATGCAATTTATTTTGGTGGTGGAACACCAACAGCCTTAGATGCAGCTGATTTAGAACGTATTTTATTGAGTCTTAAAAAGCATCTTCCGCTTGCAAACGATTGTGAAATAACTGTTGAAGGCCGTTTGTATAATTTTGATGAAGACAAAATTGAAGCCTGCTTTAGAGGCGGAGCTAATCGTTTTTCACTTGGTGTACAAACCTTTGACACGAAGATACGCAAAAAAATGGGCAGAATTGCCGATAAAGAAACAGCTATCAAACAAATCGAACGTTTGCAGTCATATGATCAAGCTGCTGTAATTATAGATCTTATCTATGGTTTTCCAGATCAAACAATGGAAGTATGGAAAAGAGATTTAGAAACAGCCATGTCTTTAAAGCTTGATGGTTTTGACTGTTATCAACTCAAAGTATTTGGCACAACTCCACTTGGAAAAGCAATTGCAGAGGGAAAAATCTCAGAAGCTGCTGACATTACAAAGCTTTCTCAAATGTATAAGGAATGTGTCGACACATTAACTTCAAATTTCTACCGTCGTCTTTCCTTGAGTCATTGGGGCAGAACATCGCGTGAAAGAAACCTTTATAATCTTTATACAAAAGGGGTTTCTTCTGGTCTTTGTTTTGGTGCTGGTGCTGGTGGTGGTGTTCATGGTCATTTTATGATGAACAACAACAATGTTGAGGCTTGGAGCGAAATGGTGCTTGCTGGCAAGAAGCCTTATATGTTTATGCAAGAACAATCCGAAAATTCTCTGCTTTACAAAAGCATTGCAGAATATATGGAACAAGGTTTTATAAATTTTGTGGAACTCGAAAAAAGCACACAACTTGATATTAAAGACATTGTAGAACCTATAATAAATCAATGGCAAGAGGCAGGTTTAATTATAAAGAACGAAAACTCAATCAAAACAACTTTGGCCGGTGAATTCTGGCAGGTAAATCTCACACAAATGCTACAGCATAGAGTAAAATGCTGTATCGAAAAGTAGGCAATAAATAGGAAACTATTTGCAAATACATTATTAAGGATATGGTATTATGAATTATTACACAAAGCTTTTATCAACTTCTGCTTTGTTCGTGCTTATGTCAACTTCTGCATTTGCAGTAGAAGCGAGCACAAGCGGCACAGCAAAGATAGTGAATGCAGATCCAGTGCTTGTTACAGCAACTAGGGTTGAACGTGAACTTATGCAAGTTCCAATGTCAGTTTCTGTTATGACAGCAGAAGAAATCGAAAGAAATCCAGCTGCAACTGTAGCAGATTTACTCAGAGAAATTCCTGGCGTAGAGTTTCATTCATCAACATCTGGTATTGAACGTATTGGTATTCGTGGCGAAGATCCATTTAGAACATTGATTCTTATTGACGGACAAAAAATTTCTGAACACAAATCAATGGATGGCACTCCAATTCTTATTTCACCAGATGCTATTGAACGTATCGAAGTTATCAAAGGCCCTGCTTCTGTTCTTTATGGTTCTGATGCTATTGGTGGTGCTATCAATATCATCACTAAAAGAGCTTCTGACAAGATCATTTCAGGCCAAATCTCTTCTACAATCTATGGTAATACAGGTGGTTGGGGGCAAAGTGCTTACTTGAATGGCTCATATGAAGGCTGGTCATATACACTTTCAGCTTCAAATGTAAACCATGATGATACAGATACAGCTAAAGGCGAACTTGAAAACTCTGCTTATGATCAACAAGATTTCAGAGGCGAAATAGCTTATAAATTCAATGAAAAATTTAAAGCTGGCTTACTCGCTTCTTATTTTAATTTACATTCCTCTTCTCAAGACACTACAATGGGAACTATGAATGTAAATATTGAAGTGCCACAGTGGGAAATGACAAAGGTTGGAACATATTTTGAAGGAACAGATATAACAAATTATCTTGCTCGTGTTCGCGCTGATTTATGGTATCAAAAAACATATAAAGACTTTGCAAATAACTTTAATAACGCAGTTAGCCCTATGATGACAATACTCTTTGGTGGCACAGCACAGAACACCTTAGATAGTTATGGTTTTAGTTTGCAAACAGACTGGACTATTGGAGATAATCATTATCTCATCGCTGGTTATGATTTTGCATACGACAGCTTAAGTTCAGACAATTATGCCTATGAAGGTATGACAAACCACATGTTCGGCACTACTACACTCACTGATGAATACGATTCATTCTATGATGGAACTCAGGTTTCAAATGCTTTCTATCTAGCTGCTGAAAGCACTTTCTTAGATGATTTCACTCTTTCTTATGGTGTTCGTTATACTTTTGTAAATTCAGATATGGACAAATCTGATGTAGTACAAGCTGGCGTAACAACTGGTTCTCCACTTTCTTCAAGCAGCGAATCTAAGCCTGTATTCAATATTGGTTTAGTGTATACTGGCTTTGATAATTTTGCTTTAAGAGCATTATGGTCACAAGGCTTTAGAGTTCCAACTCTAGAACAATCTAATATTGAAACAAGCAAAGGTGGCACAACTATTTTAGCAAACTCAAGCTTAAAACCAGAATTCTCTGATAACTTTGAAATTGGTTTACGTTACAACAATGATAAATTAAATGTTGACGTAGCTGCTTTTGCTTCATTTGTTGATGACTATATTGATTTAGTGACTCTTGATGCTGCTGCAGATATTAATCAATACCAAAACGTGTCTAAAGCGACAACCTACGGTCTTGAATTAGCTGCTGATTATTCTTTTGATAATGGATTTACTCCTTATGCTTCAGCAACTCTTATGAACCGTGAATTTGAAGAAAATGGCGAAAAAACAAACAATACAGGAACTCCTTCCTTAGCTGGACAAATCGGTGTGCGTTACTTCACAGGCATTTTTGACAATAAAATTGACTTCTTTGCTGACTTAAATATGACTGGTCAAGTAGGTTCAAAATACTATGTTGGTACTTCTCAAAGCCATTATCCTGGTTTTGCTACATTCAACTTCGACTTTGGTTTCAACTTTGGCGAAGAAAAGAACATTGGCCTTATCTTTGAATTGAATAACATTCTCAATAAAGAATACTATTACAATACAACAGCTGATGGAACAGCAGAAGCTGGCTTCAACGGTAATATGAAATTCTCATACAAATTCTAACCTCACTTATGCAAGCTTAGTTCAAGTTTTCTGGGCTAAGCTTGCATTTTTTTAGAAAAATTATGCAATCATTACAAAATACAGACAATCAAATGCAATTAAATCCTCCAAAAGCTCCCCAATCTCTTCATTCTCTCCAATCCCCCAAATCCTCCAAATCCCCCATATCCTCCAAATCTAGGTGGAGCGTACAAGATTTAGTTGTTATAGGTGTTTTTTCCGCTGCGGCAAAAATATCTTCAATACTCGTAACCATCATGGGTGGTGGGCCAAATCCAATAGGCTTTATTGCCAAGAACTTGATTTTTACTACTATGCTCGTGGTTATGCTTTATAGAGTAAGAAAAAATCTTACTCTTAGCCTTTTTGTCTGCATCAATCTCATTATAAGCATGCTCTTACTTGGTGCTAGTGTCACAAGCATTGCTACAGCTTTAGGTGCTTCACTTATAGCTGAAGGCATTGTCTATCTTACTGGCGGCATTGAAAAAAGATGGGGGCCTGTGCTTGCTGTTGCCCTTTATGACATCTTCTTTAAAGTTTTTTCAATCTTCTTTTCTTGGCTTTATGCAAGAGAAAATCCTGCCATGATTGTGCCTGTCATTATTATTGTAGCTATTGGTTATATAGGTGCAATATTGGGGCTTTTTGTTGGTGTGAAAACAGTGAAAGAATTGAAACATGCTGGCATTATCAGAGAATAAAAATATAAGAGATAACAAATGAATACAATTATTGAAAATAATATACAAAACACTCAAACAAAAGAAGCTATAAACGATATAAGCAAAGAGCTTGTAGTCGAAAGCGAAGAAATACTTGAAGATAAAATATTTTCTAAGCAAGAAGAAGAGTTAAAAGGTTTAGAAAATGTGCATACCTTTGTAAAGATTGCTATTTCTCTTTCTTGCTCTATCTTTACTTTAATCTATTCTTCACTTGAAGCACTTTCTGTTTTATTTTTCTTTTCTCTTATCTACGCCCTTTTTGTTCCAAGAATAAAGATTTTACTTATTGCCTATCCTCTAGCAACTTTGCTGTATTTCATTGCAGTTGGCTTTTCTTATCTTATGAGTTTAGCAACACCAATTCCTTTCCACACAACTGAACTCATTGTGCCATTTATGCGTATGCTTATCATGCTCAATGCTGTTCTTCCACTTGCTCTTAGCACGAAGATACAAAGAATACTCACTTCACTCAAAGCAATGAAATTGCCTTTCTGTATTTATTTGCCTTCTGCTGTTATGATAAGATTTATTCCAACCTTTATGAATGATGTCAAACAAGTAAGCGAAACCTTGAAGATTCGTGGCTACAGAATGAATGTAATAGAAACAATAAAGCATCCAATCACAATGATACGCTTACTTTTCACTCCTCTTTTATTTCGTTCGCTCAAAACTTCTGAAGAATTAGGTATAGCAGGCGAACTCAAAGGTTTGAATCCACATATAAAAATGTCTTCCTACAAGAAAGAAGCTTGGGGAAAATACGATTTTTATATTCTTATTATGCTTGTTTCTGTTGTTGCATCTTCTGCCATTGTTGAAATTTTCTTCATGACAGAAGCTGTTGGCAGACCGCATTAATTCAATAAATCTATCTGATATTAAAATACTAGGACAATAAAATGCTCTCATTTAAAAATGTTTCTTATGCTTATTCTAATTGTGAGCATAAAGCTGTAAAAAATATAAATTTTGAAGTAAAAGCAGGCGAAATTGTGCTTTGCACAGGCGCAAGTGGCTGTGGAAAGACAACATTAATGCGTTTAGCAAATGGCCTATGTCCGCATCATTACAAAGGAAAACTTGAAGGCGAAGTATATGTTTGCGGTTTTGATAGCAAAGAGGCAAATATCAATTTACTTTCAAATTATGTGGGCACACTCTTTCAAGATCCTGAACAACAATTTTTTGCTCTCAATGTTGAAGATGAATTAGCTTTTATTCTTGAATGCAGAAATACTGCACCAGAAAAAATACACACTTATATACAAAAATCTCTGCAAGATTTTGGCATCAAACATATAGAAAAATCATCCATACACGATCTTTCAGAAGGGCAAAAACAAAAAGTTGGCCTTGCTTCCCTACACACGCACGAACTCAAAGTTCTTATACTTGATGAACCAACAGCAAATTTAGATCCAGAAGCAACTCTTGATCTTGCCCAAAAATTACTGCAATTAAAACAAGCTGGTATGGCCATTTTCATAGTTGATCATAGATTGTATTGGCTTGAAGGCATAGCTGATAGAGTTATGGTTATGCAAGAAGGCGAAATTAAAGAAGAAAGTGATTTTTCCATGCTTTATTCAGACGATTTAAGAGCAAAATATGGCCTAAGAGCAGCAAAGGTGCAAGACACAAGAAAAACCTTGCCGCCTCCAAATAAAGAGCTTGCTGAAAAAAATGGACTCTATGTAAAAAATCTGAGCTTTGCTTATAAAGGCAAGGAAAATCTCTATACAAATAATACTATGCATCTTGCAACTGGCATAACAGCTCTTATTGGCGATAATGGAACAGGCAAGACAACTTTAGCTCGTATTTTAACTGGCTTAAATAAAACAAAAGAAGGCTCATTCTATGTGAGAGAAAAAGAAGTGCCACAAAAAGAAATGATAAAGCATATTGGCATTGTCTTACAAAATGCCGACCATCAACTACATATGCGAACTGTACTTGAAGAAGTAGAAACATGTTATGTACTTGCTTATAATCAAAAAAATAGAGAACTTTCTTTTTTCAAACGCAAAAAAATGAAAAATTCTGACTTTACAGAACAAAGCTTAGAACTTCTTGACACTTTTGGTTTAAAAGAACTTGCCCCTAGGCACCCACAATCTCTTTCAGGGGGCGAAAAACAAAGAGTCATCATAGCTTGTGCTTTAGCAAAAAATCCAGATGTACTTATTTTAGACGAGCCTACAAGTGGTTTAGACGGTAAAAACATGCAAAGAATAAAAAAAGCTTTAGAAAAAATAGCACATGATGAAAAATGTATTCTTGTTATTACACACGATCTAGAACTTATTGAACAAGCCTGCACTTCTTCAATTCAATTACCTCTTATAAATTAGTTTATCATATTAGCATCTTATAGATAAAAATTCACACTTGACAGTAAAGTGAACTTTTATTATATTTTCACACATAATTTAATTTTTCAAACTTTTTATATATACATGAATTAAATTCTAAAAACACAATTCAAAATATCTATAAACTTTAAACAAAGAAGGAAGAACAATGTCTACAGCAAATTCTGATAAAGTAGCTAAATATTTAGCAGAAAACAAAGTGATGATGCTTTCACAAATTTCACCTGCTCTAGAACTCACAGATTTAGAAGTAGCAAAAGCAATGCCAAAAGAAATGTGTGCTCTTACAAGTGCAGATAATTTTGAAGAAATCTGGACAAAAGCATGTGCTTGGGAAAAATGCACTTTTATCATGATACACTTAGGCTCAGTTTTAGAAATCCAAGGTAAATTATCAATGGGTAAGAAAGGCGGCCCTTACTATAATGTTTCTCAAGAAAATGGCACAAGCATCGGCGGCCATATCAAGATTGACGATTTAGAAGCTATTGCTTTTGTTTCCATGCCTTTTATGGGCTTAGAAAGCCATCATTTAGCATTTTTCAACAATGAAGGCGAAATCAAATTCACAGTGTATCTTGGCAGAGAAAATAAGGTATTGATAGAAAGTGTAAGACTTTCTTTCTTAGAAATGAAAAAAGCTTATTGCGGAGAATAAAATGAAGACTTTAATTGTTTATTCAAGCCTTACAGGCAATACAAAGGCTGTAGCAGAAGCTATGCATGAAGTTGTTGAAAATTCTGAAATCATGTCCGTCAAAGACAAACCAGACTACACTTTATACGATACTATTATCGCTGGTTATTGGGTAGATAGAGGCGGCCCTGATGCCGCAGCAAAGAGTTTTATTTCTGAAATCAAAGGAAAAAATATTATTCTTTTTGGAACATTAGGAGCATATCCAGATTCAGAACATGCAAAGCAATCAATGATAAATGCTGAAAATTGCGTGAATGAAGAAGAAAAGAAAAACATTGTTTACGGTTCATGGATTTGCCAAGGTAAGGTGGATCCAAAAATAACTGAAATGATGTACAAAAATGCTAGTGCTGCCGCGGCACATCCTATGACAGAAGAAAGAAAAGCAAGATTAATCGAAGCAGCTAAACATCCTGATGCCAACGATTTTGCTAATGCTCAGGCCTTTGTTCAGCAAAAAATTAAAGAAATAGCTTAACAGCTTAAGGTTTATTATGGATTTTTCAAATTTTTCTAGTATCTATGATATGATTGGTGTATGCGGACTCATACTTGTTTTTCTCATTATCTATGCTCTTTATTTAACAATAAAAAACCATATCTATCTCACATTAGTTTGGAAGCAATTTAAAAGAGATTTCCTTGATTTAGAAAAGCATGAATGCTGTCCTAATGTAGCTTTTTCAAAAGATTTGGAAAATCCTCTTGTAAATCTTGTGAAAGAAATACTCACAGCTCACTCAAAACACTCTGATGACATTAGAGCTGAAGTTGCTTATCTTTTTCACAGAAACTTTGAAAATGTCACAAAAGATTTAACTTATTTAAGACTTGTTTCTGTTATCTCCCCTCTTCTAGGCTTACTAGGCACAGTTATTGGTATGGTTGACGTTTTTCAGGCAATCGCCTCAACAACTTCCCCAGATCCATCAGTCTTAGCAGGTGGAATTTGGTCAGCACTTTTGACAACAATTCTTGGTCTTACTGTAGCTATTCCTTCGCTTATGGCTTATTATTTTCTCATGTTAAAATTCAAAGGTTTCCACATTGAAGCCGTTGAACACAGCTATAGAGTTTTAGATTTGTGCGGAGCAAAAAATAAATAGGAACTGTTATGCATAATAAACATTCATTTACACTTTTTGATGACGATTTAAGTATTGATCTCACTCCACTCATCGACGTGATATTTATGCTTTTAGTTTTCTTTATTATGACAACAACTTTTAGTAAGCCAGTTTTAGAAATCCTTTTGCCACAAGCTCAAAACACCGACGCTGGCAAAAAGCAAGAAGAAATTATTATTTCAGTAGACGCAGAAGGACAATTTTTCTATAATACCGAACTTGTTGATTTAGCAACAATTTCTGCTCTTATAGATAAACATCCAGAAGCAACGCTCAACCTTTACATTGATAAAAAAACCCCATTTGAAGCTTTTGTACACATTGTTGACAAAGCAAAAGCAAGAGAAGGAGGCAAATTTGTTATCAGTACAGAAGCTCTATAATTATTATCTATACGATGGAATTGCACTAGATAAAAGTAAGCACACAGCGCATTTTTTTCTTGCTCTACTTTCAGTTACGGCTGTAGTATTATTGATCAAAAGCCCCATGCAAATGGAGATACTTGATTTAAAAAAAGTCTCTTCCATTCTTCCTGAAGTTATAATTCAAAAGCAAGTAGAAAAAAGCGATAAGAAAAAATTTGAAATACTCTTTGTGAAAGATTCAGACTTTGTATATCCACAAAAAGTTGTCGAAGAAAAAGCAATAGTAAAGAAAATTATTGAAGAACCTATTGTTAAAGAAATACCAAAAGAAATTAAAAAACCTGAACCTGTAAAAACAAAGCCAGTAAAAAAAGTAGCTCCTGTTAAAAAAGAAGCTATAAAAAAAGAAGAAAATATTGTCTCTTCAGCTAAAACTGAATCTACTTCAAGCGATACAAAATCTACTGCCTCTTTTTCAAGCAAAGGTTCTAGCCAAGCAAGTGATTCAGCCCTTTCACAATTATTGACCATAGCAAATAAATATAAAGTTTATCCTAAAAATGCTCGTAGATCAGGTATAGAAGGAACAAACTATATACTAGTTAATATAGATAAGACGGGCAAAGTTGTAAAAGCAGAACTTGCAACACAAAGTGGAAAAAGATTACTTGATGTAGCGAGTGGAAAACTTTCTTCTAAACTTATAAACGCACAACTTTCTGGCGTAAATACAGCTATGCAAGTGCGAATCCCTATTAGTTATACTATGCACGACTAATTTCTTGGCTAGAATGTGTTTCTAAATTAATTCTTTTGATTTTTGATATTTATTTGAAGTTTAATGAATTACTTTGATAAAAAACTGATATTTTACTATCAGACATATCAATAAATAGCTTCGTCAAAGTGAATTTTTATTCAAGTCATTTATGTTTTGATAAACTCCTTTCATAAAAATTCACTCTTCCTTGTCAAAAATACAAAATCTCTTAATTTAGAAGGAAATTCTAACAAAAAGCAAGTATACATAAATTTTGAAAAACTCACATTAGAAAACAATTTAAACTCTTGAAAAGAATTCAAGAGTTTTTTTGTATAAAAGTCCATGACAATTTTCATAAAAACTATAAAATAAAGAATAAAAGAGAAAAAATTTTACTTTTTTCTCTTTTAAAACAAAATGCTATTTTTCAAATATGCACTTTATTCCACACTTGCAATACAATTTTTAAAGAAAAATGTAAAAAAATATTTTTTTCCTTGTAAATTTTTTTCTATTTCGAGTGATTTATCTCTTTTTACCCTCAAAAAAAGAATTCAAAGCAATTAGTGAAAATATTCTCTAATTACTTTTCTTTTTTCTAAAAAAGTGATTATTTTCTTATTTTTTTGCTAAAAATAAAAAAAAATGAATATTTTCAATATTATACTTTTAGTAACAATAATCTTTACTTATAAAGGCATTATCAATAATTTCAGCAAGTTAATCAAATATGACCATAACTAGCTTGACATCTTTCCTATATTCTGCTATTTAGAGTTCAGATTAATTTGTTTTTTTTGTTTTTGTGAAAAAAATACTTAATCAAATGCAATAAGGAGAATTTATGTCAAACAGTGAAAAAGTAGTAGACCGTGCAAAAAGCTCTATTTCTGACTTATGGAAAAAAGAGGACTATTGGGCAATTTGGATTGGTTTTGTTATCATTCTTTTTAGCTATTTCTATTTTGTAGAAGGCTATAAAGTGGACTATGCTGAGCAATTAAAGTCAATTGAAATGACTATTGCCACTGAAGAAACAAAACCTTTTGAAACTATTGCCTTAATTGAAGCAAATGCTGATAAAAAAGCTTTGCAAGCTAAAAACGAGCCTGGCCCAAAAAAGCTTTTGGCTTTCTTTAAAACACCTAATAAATGGACAACAAACCCGCTTTCAGCCCTCATGCTTTCAGAAAACGAAGCTATGGCCAAAAACGCACCTTTAAAAGAAAACATCGACAAGCTTCAAGCAAAGGCAGATCTTTCTTTTAGCATTGCTAGAAGTGCTGAAGGTGTAGCAGCGGAAGCTAATTATCAAAGTACAGTGCTTAATACAGCAGCAGAAGCAGCTGTTAAAGCATGGAAAAAAGATAATTCAGATCTTTCCAAAGCAAAAGGTAAACTTGCAAAACCATATAATCTTATTCCAAATCTCATCATTCTTGGTTTTATCTTCTCAATTACATTCAGCATTGGTGCTATCTTCATGGGCTGGAATGTAAAAAATTTCTTTATCGGTTTCTGGGGTGTATATGCCCTCACTCTTGTTGCTGCTATCCTTGGAAAGCAATCAACAATGGGACATTATGGATTAAACACAGAAGTTTGGGCTATCATTCTTGGTATGATCGTTGCTAACACAGTTGGCACACCAAAATGGATGGTAGAAGGTGTACAAGTTGAATACTTCATCAAAACAGGTCTTGTTTGTCTTGGTGCTGAAGTATTATTCAACAAATTACTTGCTATTGGCGTTCCTGGTATCTTCGTAGCATGGGTTGTTACTCCTATAGTTTTAGTTACTACTTATATCTTCGGTCAAAAAGTATTGAAAATAGAGTCTAAAACACTTAACATTACAATTTCATCTGACATGTCTGTGTGCGGAACTTCTGCTGCTATCGCTGCTGCTTCTGCTTGTGGTGCTAAAAAAGAAGAACTCACACTTGCTATTGGTCTTTCACTCACATTTACAGCTATCATGATGATTGCTATTCCTGCTTTTGCTAATGCTGTAGGCATGCCTGAAGTTTTAGCTGGTGCTTGGATTGGTGGTACTGTTGACTCAACAGGTGCGGTTGCTGCTGCTGGTGCTCTTATTGGCCCTAAAGCTATGCAAGTTGCTGCTACAATCAAGATGATTCAAAACATCCTTATCGGTGTTACAGCTTTCTTTATTGCTCTTTACTGGACAACTAAAGTTGATGCAGTTGAAGGACAAAAAGTTGGTATTATGGAAATTTGGCACAGATTCCCTAAATTCGTGCTTGGCTTCCTCACAGCTTCAGTTGTTTGTTCAATCTGGAGTGCAGATATGGCTGTTTACGAAGGTGTTAACTTAACTTCACCTCTTATCGCCAATGGTATGCTTTCAATCACAAAAGCTGTAAAAAGCTGGTGTTTTGCTTTAGCATTCCTTTCTATCGGTCTTGCTACTGACTTTAGAGCTCTTGCTCACTACTTCAAAGGCGGAAAGCCAGTTATACTTTATGTATGTGGACAGTCTTTCAACCTTGCATTAACATTATTCATGGCTTGGGTTATGTTCTACAACGTATTCCCAGAAATCACAGCAAGCATCTAATTATACTTTATAAATAGATTGTTATAGGGGAAGTAGCTATTTGGCTGCTTCCCTTTTTTTTGAGCAATTATGACAAAGATCTAATTGCCTCTATACTTTTATAAAATACTATGCTATACAATAAAAAACATATATAAAAGGACTTACTTATGATGGATACAGTTGAAGCAATTACCATAAATTATGAAGACAATGGACATTTAGTTATAAAAGAAGTTGATAAAGAAGTATTGAGCAAAAAAGGTGCTTGGGTCACTGTTTTATTCAAATACCAAGATTGGGTAGAAAAAGATCAAGATTACGGCCCTATAAAATACGCTATCAGACGTTACCAAAAAAGAAATGACGAATACAGAGTGCAAGCAAAATTTGCTCTCACAAATGACGAACAAGCTCGCCAGCTTATCTCTACACTTTCAAAGTGGTTAGAAAATAAAGAATAAGAAATTATGCAAACAAAGCCTTTATCCATAAATAAAAAGCATAAAAAAGATGAATATGCTCAAGCTATTAAGCTTGATTTCTTGACTAATCTGATGAAAAATTGGAAAAAAAGAAATCATAAGCTCTTGCATATTGGAATTAATCATTCCATAGAGCCAAGTTTTTT
This sequence comes from uncultured Desulfovibrionaceae bacterium, assembly GCA_964368455.1. Classification (GTDB taxonomy): domain Bacteria; phylum Desulfobacterota; class Desulfovibrionia; order Desulfovibrionales; family Desulfovibrionaceae; genus CAYJAZ01. The sequence continues at coordinate 98,971 of CAYJAZ010000006.1, read as the reverse complement.
TTGGGATTTAGGCTTTGAAGTAACTGCTTTTGCACATAATTTAGACGACTTAGATGAAAGTCAAAAAAGAAATGGTAAGAGGATTGAATATGTGCAAGGTGTTGCAGATTATCTTCCTTTTGAAGATAAGACTTTTGATTATGTCGTGCTTACGCACACCTTAGCTTCAAATTCCACTTTGAATCTGCCTAAACATTCACGCATACAAAATTTCAAGCATGCTCTCACAAAAAATCAATATAAAAATAGCATTAAAAACAATACAAGAAATAAGGCAAGAAAAAATTTAATAAACAGCCAAAAAAGCATACTTGAAAATATTGTTCAAGAAGCTGTGCGAGTTTGTGCAAATTCTGTTCTTATTCTGGAAAATAATTCTTTTGCCTTTGATATTCTAAATCCTGCTCTTTCGCCATTTTATTTAAATCAAATATGTGAGCATGCAGACAAACATCATCATTCACTCTATTTTTCGCTCTCGCTGCCCTCTATCTTATGGTTTAAAGCAAAAGCAATGAGATCTTTGCTTGCTTTACCACATAAAATCCCTTTTTCTAGTTTTATTGCTTTGCAAATTGATATTTCACAAGAAGTTATGACAAGTCTCCCAAATTATATTACTTACACAGCTGAAGAAATATAAATTATTTTACGGGTTTTCACTTTTTGTACTAGAATGTGTTTCGAAAATAGATTAAAAACAAAGAGCACCCAAAACCTGAATGCTCTCAATAATTTCTTATAATCTATTATACAAGCTATCTTAATTTACGCACTTCAACAGCTCTAGCATGTGCTTCTAAAGCTTCTAATCGTGCAAAGCGAGCTATAGAGTCTGCATTTTTATGCACAAATGATGCCGAAATAGCAAGAACATTTGTCTTTTTAACAAAGGTATCAACGCTCAAACCAGAAGAAAAACGTGCTGTAGACATTGTCGGCAAGACATGGTTTGGCCCAGCAAAATAATCGCCTGTTGATTCTGCTGAATACTGTCCTAAGAATAAAGCACCTGCATTTTTGACAAAAGGCAGTAATTGCCATGGATCGCTTGTCATTATTTCCATATGTTCGGGTGCAATAAAGTTTGCAAAGTCAATGCATTGCTGTATAGTTGGCAAAACAACTACGCCAGACCAATCATTTAAAGCCCTTTTAGCTATTTCTTGCCTTGGTAAATCTTTCAATCTTTTTGCTAAAAATTTCATAACCTTTGAAGCAAGAGATTTTGAAGTTGTCACTAAAATTGCCGAAGCCATAGTGTCGTGCTCAGCTTGTGAAAGCATGTCGGCAGCTATATAATCTGCATTTGCACTATCGTCAGCAAGAATCAAAATTTCACTAGGCCCTGCAATCATATCTATAGCAACATGGCCTTGCACCATGCGTTTAGCCGCTGTGACATAAGCATTTCCTGGGCCAGTAATAATATCTACAGGTTTTATGCTTTGTGTGCCGTAGGCAAGAGCCGCTATAGCCCACGCTCCACCAACTGCATACACTTCTCTAATATCTAAAAGATAGGCAGCAGCCAAAATATAAGGATTTAACGTGCCGTCTTCACGTGGCGGACTCATTACAACAATTTCACTCACACCAGCAACTAAAGCAGGAATTGCCCCCATAAGCAAAGAAGAAATCAAAGGAGTATTACCAGCTTGTCCACCAGGCACATAAATACCCGCTCTATAAATAGCATCTATCTTTTGCCCTAAAATACTACCGTCTTCTTTTGTATGAAACCAAGATCTTTGTTTTTGCATTTCATGGAATTGTTTGATATTTTTTGCCGCTTCTTGCAAGATAGTGTAATCATCAACAGGAATTGAAGCTGCAGCTTCAGCAATAATGTGTGCAGGCACTCTAAAATAGCCCTTACAATTTTTAAAATCAAATTCTTTTGTGTATTGTATCAAGGCGTTATCGCCATTTTCACGTACATTATTTATGATTTCTTTAACCTTAATATCAATTTCAGGATTAAATTCATCCCTTTTCGCTAAAGATGAAAAAGCTTGTACTGCTTCCTTAATATCGTTTAATATCAATTCCTTACATGGCATAGAGAGGCTCCTTGTACAGTATAGAACACTAAAATAATGATTTGTTAATCAAAATAGCCTTATTTTTGCTAAATGTCGAGTTTTTTTTTGTAAAAAAAAGAGCTTGCTGAATATAGACTTATGTATTATATTCCATTAACTTATTTTTACTTCCTTTTTCAAAAATTAGGTATAAAATAAGAGCAAAAAAATGTGAAAAAAAAGTAGGTTAATTACTTTTTAAAGTAGGTGTAACATGTATAAATTATTGTTAACATATATTTATGTTTTCTTTTTCTCCTTAATAAATGCTTCTATTTTAGCATATAGCTTGAGCGATATCAATTTATTTTACGAAACCTGCTACTATGCAATACTTCCAAGCTTTGCCATCTCATCTCTTCTTTTATTTTTCAATCCATTTAGCATTCTTGCTGAAACTCTACTTTTCTTTGTTGCAGGTATTTGGAATCTTGTAACCATTTTTTATGCCTACACTTTCAAAAAACAAGTTGAAACTCTTTCAACTTCTATTTCTATCTACAAAGGCGAAATCGATCTTTTTCAATATTTAGAACCTTACACAAATATAGAACTTGTTATACTTTTATTTGTTTCTGTTTCACTTCCTTTACTTCCTTGGCATTTTTTAAATTATTACAAAGAAACTATCACTCTTAAATCAAAATTTTTATTGATTCTTGTTTCAGCATTGTCACTCTTAATTCCAATGGATTTAGGCTCTGACGAAGATCAAGCTCAGTCTACACCTGCAACAAGAACATCTACAGTTGAAAGAAATTTAGACAAACTTTTCTATATCAAATACACCATGCAGTTTAGAGAAGAACTCTCAGCCTATAACGAAGAAATAGGCAGTACAGAAGAATAAATTTTTCTTATCTAAAGCTAAAATAAAGAGGACAGACTATGCGAAAAGTGATTAAACTTTGCACATATTCCTTGGTACTTTATGTGTTTTTTGCCTTTATTGGCCCACAAATTATTGCTCTCTCACCGACTTGGCAAGGCTTAAATGCTGCTTTAGAAGAGCACAATGTCGAAGGTGGGGCTTTGTTTTACACAGAAATACCTTTCATAGAAGAAGCTGAGCAAGCTGTTCGTGATGGTGTAAAAAAAGGTATGGCATTGAGAAAAGAAAAAGAATAATTTTGAAGGATTATAAAATCTCTTTATCTATGAGTTTAATTTATAATCCTCTTTTCTTTGCTTTTTTCCATTTCTTCTCATTTTTTAGCTTAAATGGGTAAGAAATATTTTACCTGACTATAATTTAAAATAAAAATGAAAATTTAAGGATATTTTATGCAAAAAAATTCTATTAAAGAATTGCTCAATTCTAGCTCTCCAAAAGAAAACATTACCGTAAATGGCTGGATACGCACAAGAAGAGATTCTAAATCTTTTAGCTTTTTAGAAATAAACGACGGCTCTTGCCTTTCAAATATTCAATGTATTCTTGATGAAGGAACAAAGGCTTATGCATGCCTTACAGATGCAAGTATGAATATCAACACCGGTGCGGCCATTGAAATCAAGGGCGATCTTATTGAATCCCCTGGTAAAGGGCAAAAATGGGAAATAAAAGCAGCGGCTATGAAGGTGTATGGCTTAGCTGATCCAGAAACTTTTCCTATACAAAAGAAAAGACATACTGATGAATATCTAAGAACTATTGCTCATTTACGTCCACGTTCAAATAAATACGGAGCTGCCTTTAGAATACGTTCTGCTGCAGCTTTTGCTGTGCATGAATATTTTAAAAACGAAGGTTTTTATTATGTGCACACTCCAATTTTAACTGGAGCAGATTGCGAAGGTGCTGGCGAAATGTTTAAGGTGACAACTCTTGCAGATGGCAAAACAGACTATAAAGAAGATTTCTTCGGAAAACAAGCTCACCTCACAGTTTCTGGCCAATTAGAAGCAGAAAATATGGCTATGGCACTTGGCAAAGTATACACCTTTGGCCCAACTTTTAGAGCTGAAAATTCTAATACACCACGTCACGCAGCAGAATTTTGGATGATTGAGCCTGAAATGGCTTTTGCTGACCTAAACGACGATATGCTTTTAGCTGAAGAGCTTACAAAATATATTATTAAATACTGTTTAGAGAATTGCGAAGAAGATCTTGCTTTATTTGATCAATTTGTCTCTAAAGGACTTTTTGATTCGCTCAAAAATATCCTCGATTCCTCCTTCCATAAAATTCCTTATTATGATGCTGTAGATGTTTTATTAAATTCAAAAAAAGATTTTGAATATAAAGTAGTTAAAGGACAAGATTTACAAACAGAACACGAAAGATTTTTAACAGAAGAATATTTCAAAGCACCTGTAACTGTTTACAACTATCCTAAAGATATCAAAGCTTTTTATATGCGTATGAACGACGATAATCAAACTGTTGCAGCTATGGATCTTCTTGTTCCACGTATTGGCGAACTTATTGGCGGCTCACAGCGTGAAGAAAGACTTGATTTACTTGAAAAACGCATTATCGAATTAGGGCAAAATCCTAAAGATTATTGGTGGTATCTTGATTTGCGTCGTTTTGGAACAGCTCCGCATGCTGGCTTTGGTATGGGCTTTGAACGCATGCTCATGCTTTTGACTGGTATAAGCAATATCCGCGATGTCATCGCTTTCCCACGTACACCAGACAATCTTGAATTTTAATTAATTTATAAAAAACTATCTCTAAAATTTCTGCCGTCTTGAAAATGTATGGCAAATATAAGGTAATTATGTTCGGTTTTTTTAAAAAAAACAAAACACAAACAAAACAAATCACCTATGAAAAAGTGATTATTGTTGGTGCGGGGGAAGTGGGTTACCATTTAGCTAAAAGACTTTCCCGAGACGAAAGAAGCATTGTTGTTATTGATAAAAATCCAAAGAAACTTGAAAATATTCAAAACAGTCTTGATGTACAAACTGTTTTAGGCTCTGGATCAAACCCGCAAACCCTTGAAAATGCAGGTGTTTTATCTGCTGACGTATGTATTGCTGCAACTGATGATGATGAAGGAAATATACTCATTTCTTCTTTTGCTGCCGTACTTAATCCTGCTATTAAAAGATTAGCAAGAATAAGAAATCAAGATTACATCAAATATCTTGATAAGTTAGAAGAAAAAGGTATAGGTATCGACTTAGCTGTTAATCCAGAATACGAAGTTGTAAAAACTATTGATAGATTACTTTCATTACCGCAAGCCCTTGATTATGCTGAATTTGCTCAAGGCAATGTGCGTATGGTTTGCTATAAAATAGAAGAAGGCTCTTTTATTGGCCGTCCTCTCATTGAATTTAAAAGTCTTGTAGGCACAAATGAAATACTAGTTGCTGCTATTCGACGTAATGGCACACTCTTTATTCCTTTTGGTGAAGATACAATAGAAATAGATGATATAGTTTATTTTATTTATAAAAGTTCACATCAAAAACAACTCCTTGCCTTTTTGAATAAAAACAATGCTATTTTTTCTTCTGCCTGTATTGTTGGTGGCGGAAATATTGGTTTTTCTCTAGCTAAACTCTTTGAAAACAAGGGCATACAAGTTAAATTAATCGAAGCCAACGAACAAAGAGGCAAATACTTAGCTAGTGAATTAAAAACAAGCCTTGTGCTTCTTGGCGATGCAAGAGAAAAAGAACTATTGAATTCTGAAGCTATAGGCAAGATGGATGTTTTTGTTGCTGTGACAGGTGATGAAGAAACAAATATTCTTACATGCCTTTTAGCAAAATCTTTAGGCGTACGTGATACTATTGCAAAAGTCAATAAAGTTAGCTATGTATCCCTACTTTCAAATATTGGTATTGATCATAATGTGAGCCCAAGAATTGCAGCTGTAAACACTTTTTCAAATTATATAAGAGAAGGCAAAGTGCTCACTTCTGTAAGTATAGGTTCCGACGAAGCCGAAATTATTGAACTTGCTCTTACTGAAGAATCTCCTTATTTAGATAAGGCTCTCAAGGATTTAAAATTACCCAAAGGATTGATTTTAGTAAGTATATTGCGTAAAGGCATAGTTATAATCCCTGATGGAAATACTGTGCTTCATAAAGAAGATCATATCATTGTTTTATGTACGCAAGTGGCTTTTTCCTTGCTTAATCTCAAATAAAAAAAATTATTTTATTTATTACTTTTATTCTGCTTGTAATTAATAAAATTAAGATGTATTTATAAAGAAAGAAACGCTGTAATAGGATGAAAAAAATTATGGGCAACGATAAAAATTCAACTATGTCTGAAAGAGAATTGCTTGAAAAATACCAACAAGAAAAAATGCAATTACTTGAAAAGCAAAAGATTGAAAAAGTCACAAATGAATTAACAAAAAATGTTAAGGATACCCTTGCTTCTTCGTCTTCTTCCGATCCTATGCAAGAATCAGAAGTTTACAAAAACATTGCAGAAAACATCAGAGCTGGAGTAAAGAATATCTATAATGATATTGCCTCTTCGCGTACAGCAGTTGCAGAATTTGACAAAGAACAAGTTGAACAACTTTTTTCAGAAACTTCTGAACAATTAAACGCTGTTGTAGAATTTACTGAACAAGCTGCTTTTTCAATCATGCAACATATTGAAAAACATCTTGATTATTCTGATCAGATAACAAATTATCTACAAGAAAAAAATCCAAGCATAGATCAATTAGAAGAAATGCGTAATTTTAATTCTGAATTAAACATGGATCTTATTGATATGATGACAACTCTTTCTTTCCAAGACATCACAGGGCAAAGAATAAAGAAAGCCGCAAATGCCATAAAGAAGATTGAAAAAATGCTTTTAGAACTTTATCTTTCTTCAGGACTTTTGCTCAAAGCTTATGAAAGTTCACCGCATAGAAATCTCGAAAGTCTTGCTGAAGAAACAAAAGAAAAAGCTCTTGGCATTTCTGAACAAATTATAAATTCAGAACTCAAAGGGCCAAATAAAGTATCTTCACAACAAGATATTGACGATCTTCTTGCTCAATTTGATTTATAAAATCTAAGCCCATGATTTTTTTATAATTCATGGGCTTTTTCTTTTAATTCTCTTTATTGAACTTTTTGCTCAAGTTTTTGTCAGTTTTTTACAAAAACAAGCTCCAAAATACCTCTATTTGTTTGATTTTTATGCTTGATTTTAAACAAAGACTAGTATAAAAATAATAAAGTTTCTATCAATTAAATTCTCGTTTTGGGGAAAAATCATGTCAAAAGTCGCATTAATCACAGGTGCAAGTAAAGGAATTGGAAAAGCAATTGCTCTTGGCCTTGCAAAAGATGGCTACTCAATTTGGTTAAATTATCGTTCAGACGATACAGCCGCCAAAAAAGCTAAAGAAGAAATCGAAAATATTGGACAAGAATGTTTATTATTGCCCTTTGATGTCACTGATGCAAAACAAGTTGAGCAAAGTCTTTCTCCGTTACTAGAAGAAACTGTCCCCTACATACTTGTAAATAATGCAGGTTTTTCTAAAGACAATATTTTTGGCCTTATGGCTAAAGAAGAATGGACCCAAGTATTGGATGTGCATTTAAATGCTTTTTACTATGTCACACGCTTCTTAGTTCCGCATATGCAAAGAGCGAGAAAGGGAAGAATCATCAATATTGCCTCTACTTCAGGCCAAACAGGCGTTCCTGGGCAAGTGAATTATTGCGCTGCAAAAGCTGGATTAATTGGTGCGACAAAAGCTTTAGCAATGGAACTTGCTAGAAGAAATGTGCTTGTAAATGCAGTTGCTCCTGGTTTTATTGAAACTGCAATGACAGAACATTTAACAAAAGAAGAATATTTAAAAAATATTCCAATGGCAAGAGTTGGAAAAAGTGAAGAAGTTGCTGGTTGTGTGAGATTTTTAGCTTCTGATATGGCTTCCTACGTGACAGGGCAAGTAATTGCTGTAAACGGTGGATTATACATGTAATTTCCGCTAATTTATATGTAGAGCAAGTATGAAAAAAGTAGTAATAACAGGCGTAGGAGCTATTTCAGTTCTTGGCAACGATCACAAAACAATCACTCAAGCCTTATACGAAGGTAAAAGCGGAATTATCAATGATCCCACACGTATAGATTATGGATATAGAAGTAGCCTTACTGGTGTTATCAAAGATTTTAATCCCTCAAACTATCTCAATAGAAAACAGGCACGCACTATGCCAGACTTTGCAAAGCAAGCCTACGCCGCTTCTTTACAAGCAATTGAACAAGCAAATTTAGACGAAGATCATCTTGCTTCTGAAAAATGTGCTGTCATTTTTAGTAATGATTCCACAGTGAAACCAGCCTTTGAATTAGCGGCTAAAAAGTCAGAAGGTATTGAAAACACCTCACTTGGCTCTAGTCATATTTTTCAAGTGATGAATTCAACTATAAGCATGAATTTAGGCGTACTTTTCGGCATTAAAGGTGGTTCTTGGACTGTAAGCTCTGCTTGCTCTGGCGGTTTACTCGCAGTTTTACAAGCAGCCGACGCTATTGCTCTTGGCAGACAAGATATAGTGCTTTGTGGCGGTGCACAAGAAATCAATCCTGAAGTTGTCTGCTCTTTTGATGCTTTGTCGGCATTTTCCATGAACACAGATCCAGCAAAAGCTTCTCGCCCCTTTGATAAAAATAGAGATGGCCTTGTACCAAGTGGCGGTGCTGCTAGTATCATCTTAGAAAGCGAAGAACATGCTAAGAAAAGAAATGCAAAAATACTTGGCTATATTCTAGGTTCTGGCTATTCTTCCGACGGTTTAGATCTTGTTGCCCCAAGCCAACAAGGCCTTGGATTGTCTATGCGAAGAGCTTTGGACTATGCAAATCTCAAATATACAGACATCACAGATCTAAACGCACACGCAACGTCAACCCCACTAGGCGACTCTTCGGAAGCTATTAATATATTAGAACTTTTCAAAGAACATCCTGTAAATATCATGGCATTAAAAGCCCTCACGGGACACGAGCTTTGGATGGCAGGTGCAGGACAAATAGTCTATGCCACACTTATGGCACAAAATGGCTTTACTACAGGAAATCCAAATTTTATTGAAGGCGATGAAATAACTTCAAAACTCTTTATTTCTCCTGAAAGAAAAAATATTCCACCTAAAAAAATTCTCTGCAATGCCGCTGGTTTTGGTGGTAGCAATGCTTCTGTAATTGTGGGCTATCATGATTAATGTAGTTGTCGGCTCTGGAATAGCAGGAATGACTCTTGCTCTTATGCTTGCAAAAAGAGGCGAAGAAGTTCTTATTCTTGAAGCACAGCAACAAGCAGCCCCACTTATGAATGGTTTCACCAGAAAAGGCCTTTTTTTTGATACAGGCTTTCACTACGCTGGCGGCTTACAAGATAATGGTATACTTAGAAATTGGCTTGAAATATTAGGCGTATGGAAACATCTTGATGCAAATGCTTTCTATCTTGTTGCCGAAGAATTTATTTTTAAAAATTCAAATTACACTTTTAGTTCGCAAGAAACAGAACTTAATAAAGTTCTTAGTGAACAATTTTCTTCAAAAGAAGAAGAAAATGTAAAATTAATAATAGAATTTCAAAGATTTCGAGCATTAATGCAAGATTTCATCTCTTCTTCTCCTTTTCTCAACCCTCTGCAAAAAAAGAGTGCTGAATTTAATCCTTTACATGAAAAAAGTTTAAGCGAAACTTTAGAAGACTTTGACTTTCCTGATTTTTTAAAAAAAATGCTCATTGCCCGTTGTCAATTACTTGGTATTGCACCTGAAAAATGTGCATTTAAAAATTATTCTGTTTTATCAGAACCTTATTTCCAATCTAGTGCAAGTTTAGCAAATGGCGGCAAAGCTATTAGAGAGGCTTTTTTAAAAGAACTTAAGGCTTATGGCATTGAAATTCAATGTAATTCTATTGTTGAAAAACTTATAGTAGAAAACAAAAAAATCAAGTCCGTGCAAGTAAGACACAAAGAAAAGCTTGAAGAAATTAACTGTAAACAATGCTTTTATACTGGCCACCCAAAAAATCTTGTAAATATTGCCCCAAAAGAAGCTTTTAGGCCTGCATTTTTACACAGAATAGAAGATTTAGAAGAAACGCCGCTTTGCTTTATGCTTTTTGCTAAAAGCTCCTCAAATTATTTACAAAATAAAGTTCTTTACCTTTTAGATGAAGAAGTAAAAAACTTTTTCAATCCTTTAGAAAATGAAGATCCAGTTATCTATATTTCTTCTGGAAAACCTCATAATGGCCAATATCCCATTATAGCAATAGCGACAGTACAGCAAGATAAAAATAAAGACGAAAGTGATTATAAAGAATGGAAAGAAGAAACTGCTATAAGGCTCTTGAATTATATACAAAAAAGAGTGCCACAGCTTTCAGATATGAGCATTGTTGACATTGCCACACCGCATAGCATGCGTGATTGGATTTACGGCAGCACGGGTTCACTTTATGGTATTAGCCACGAATGCGATGAATTACCGCTGCTTCCTATAACAAAGCTCGAAGGTTTTTACTTAGCTGGACAAAATATTCTTCTGCCTGGACTTCTTGGAGCAATAGTAAGTTCCTTGCTTTGCCTTAGTTTAATTTATGGTTATGATGAAATATTACAAGGATTTAGAAATGAATAAAAGACGTGTTGTCATAACAGGCATGGGAGCTGTTTCTCCTTACGGAAGCGGCTGTGATAATTTATGGAATGGCCTAAAAAATGGCCTTTGTCCTATTCAAAAATTAGACGAAGAAGAAGTAAAAGATCTTCCCTTTAAAAATGCCGGTATTGTACCGAAATTAAATGAAAAAATCATTCCACGTGAAATTCGTAGAGCCATGTCGCCTATGTCTATCTATGCTTGCCTAGCAGCATGGGAAGCAATAGAAATGGCTGGCTATACTCTTGATAATCTTCCTGAAAATTTAGGTGTTTGTGCTTCTTCTTCACTTGGTAGCACCTTTGCATTAGAAGATTTTTTCAGAGAATATATTGAAAATAAAAGCATTGATAGTGTGAGAAGCACAGTTTTTTTTAAAGTGATGAGTCATACAATTGCTACCAATATTTCAATGGCTTGTAAACTTAATGCCACCTTGCTTGCACCTTCTGCAGCCTGTGCAACAGGACTTATAAGCATGGGTATGGCCTATGAAGACATTGCCTATGGCAAGGAAGAATGTATGCTTGCTGGTGCTGGCGATGAATACCATCTACTCACTTCTGCAACCTTCGATAAGCTCAATGCCGCTTCACACACACTTGATCCTCAAAAATCTTCAAGACCATTTGACAGCAAAAGAGATGGATTAATTATCAGCGAAGGAGCTGGAATTGTTTTTCTTGAATCTTTAGAATCTGCTCTTGCACGTAAGGCTATAATATATGCAGAGATTTCTGGCTATGCTACAAAAGCGTCCTCGACAAATATAGCTTTTCCAGACACAGATATCATGTCTCAATGTATGGAAAAATCTCTTAAAACTGCCTCATTATCTATTGAAGATATAAATTATATCAATGCACACGCAACAGCCACAAGAGCTGGCGATGAAGCAGAAGCAAAAGCTATTGAAATACTTTGTAAAAACAAAATTCCTGTTTCATCGCTTAAAGGCTATATGGGACACACTTTAGCCGCTTCTGGCGTTTTAGAAAGTATTGCTTCTGTGTATATGCTCAATGAAAATCTTTTACTTGCCAATCATAATTTAGACGAAATTGATGCAAACTGTAAAAATATCAATCTTTTATTAGAAAATAAAGAACAAGAATTGCAACATGTTCTCAAAAATTCCTTCGCACTTGGTGGAATTTATGCTTCACTTATTATAAGCAAATACCAAGCTGAATAAAAAGTATTTTCTTTATTTATAAACACCTTTTCTTTTAAAAATATACTTTGACAAGATTTTTCATTTAGCTTAAAAAATCTAAAGGAGTTATTATGAATAAAGAACAAATTATTGAATTAACAAATCAAGCTCTTGCAGAAGAATTTGAACTTGAAATAGAAGATTTGAAGGCAGAAGCACATATTAAAGATGATCTTGGACTTGATAGCCTTGATATAGTTGATATGACTATAGTTATTGAAAAAGCTTTCAAAACAAAGCTCACAAATAAGGCAGAATTAGCAAGCATTCAAACACTTGGAGATGTTTATGACTATCTTGAAAAATTGCAACAGCAAATGGGCGAAAATCAAGAATAAAGTCGTATTTATTGCATCTAATTGCTATTTTATAAGTGTAAGCATAAGCTTTACTCTTGCCATCTTACCACTTGGCTATTGTATACTTTTCTTTCACAAACTCTTCCCAAAAATTCTTCCAAGCCGTTCTCTACGTATCTATATCTTTACTTATGGCAAAATATTTTGCTGGCTGAATTGGCCTGTTATGCCTGTAAAAATTGAAGGAAAGAATAAGGCAAAAAAACTACAACCTTGTATAGTGGTGGCAAATCATCAATCCGCCATGGATCTATTTTTATTTGGTATGCAAGGTATGGATAATTTTGCTTATTTAGTAAAATCATGGCCATTTAAAGTCTTGTTTTTCTTTGCTCCTCTTATGCGTGCCGCAGGCTATGTAGATGTTGAAAGCCAAGAGCCTGAAAAAGTTGAAGAACAATGTTTAAATCTTTTAAAAAATGGTACTAGTATTATAATTTTCCCAGAAGGAAAAAGATCAAGAGACAAGAAATTAGGCAAGTTTCATGTCGGTGCTTTTCGACTTGCTTGCAAGGCTCAAGTTCCTGTCGTACCCTATGTTTTTGAAAATTCTTATGACTTTTTTCCGCCTTCAAGCAAACTCATTTATAGGCAACAAATCCGTATAAATAGTCTTGAACCACTTTTTCCACAAGATTTCTCTTCTTTTGATCTGCCGCATCGAGAAATGATGAAATCTTCCTATACACAATTTAACAATTATCTCAACAAAGATTAAAGGAGCTCACATGAAAAAATCTTTTAAAAAATTTTCACTCTATGCACTTATGTTAATAACACTTTTTGCAGCATCGGCCTGCGTGATTAAAAGCAAAATTCAAACTCCAAGCCATCCTATAGCTTCGCATATAAGCGCAAATCAAGTGGAAAAAGCTATCATGAAAGCCTGTGCTGAAATCAATTGGAAAGCCAAAAAAATTGAAGCAAATACCATTCGCGCAACCATTATTGTACGTGGCAAGCACACTATTGTTGTTGACATTCCTTATACTACTTCTTCCTATAAAATCAACTATGTAAGCAGTGTTAATATGGATACTGACGGCGAAGGACACATCCATCCAAATTACAATAAATGGGTAGATAATCTTGCTATGCATATCAATCAAAACCTTGCTTTAGTAGGCTATTAATCTAATATTTAGGGCATTGCCTGTCTTTTGGGCAATGCCTTATTATTTTCTAAAGGTGCTTTTATGAATACTCTCAGACACTTAGACATACTTCCCTATTTACCACACAGAGCACCTATGCTTATGGTGACTTCGCTTGTTTTTGCAGATAAAGAAAATATTGAGGCTGAGTATATTATTTCAGAAGAATGTCTTTTTCTTAAAGAAGATAAGAGTTTAGAAGAAGCTGCCTTTGTAGAAATTTTAGCACAATCCTTTGCCGCCGGAACTGGATACATAAGAAATAAAAAGAAATTAGATCTTGGTTTTTTAGCCGCTATGCGAGAAGTTAAAATCTTAGGTAAAGCATTTCTTGGCAACACTCTTACAGCAAAAACTTCAATCATTGCTGAATTAAATGGCATTATTGTTGTTCAAGGCGAACTTTATTGTTCAAAAGACAATCAAAACAAAGAACTTATTGCTGTATCTCAATTTAAAGTTTTTCTTCCGAATGAACAAGACGAAGAAGACGGGCAAGAATAATCTATTTTTATAGAGGTTTATATGGCTTTTTTATACAAAACACTTCTATTTTCCTTTTGCTCGATCTTTATTCTTTCTACTCAAGCTTTAAGTCAAGAATTTTCAGCAAATAAGATTATAGAAGAAAACATTAAAGTTTCTACAAATATTACAAATATTTATACAAATTTTAAGCAAGAGAAATTTTTGCCAAATTTCGATGCTCCTCTTAAAACTGAAGGCATATTATTCTTTGATAAAACAAAGCCTTATACATTATTTTGGGAATATACTACACCTTATCTTTCTGGCGTATTTTTTGATAATAATGAAATTCATGTATGGACAAAATCCAGAGATGAAGTGCGTACACCACAAGATCACGAAGAAAATTTCACACAGATAATGCTTGATGAATTAGTTTTTTGGCTCAACATGAATAAAGAAGATATTGAAAAGAATTATACTATAGAAGTTTTAGATAAATTTTCTCTCAAGCTCAATCCAAAAAAGAAAAGCACTTTTACTTCCGTTGTCCTACTCTTTAATCCTGACTATAAAAGCCTAAAAATGCTTACTTTCTATGAAAGCAATGAAAGTTACACACAATTAAATTTTGAAAATACAAAATTCAATATAGATAAAAATGCATTATTTTCTTACGAAAAACTTTTTGGAAAAATCAAATAGTGAAATCCATCTTTCTCAATTTTATACTTGCTTTTCATCATTTTGCAGCAAAAAATAAAAGGAATAAAGTCTTTGTCTTTTTTCTCGTGCTCTTATTATGGCTCTTGGCTATTTCTTCTTTTTCAAAAATTGAATTATCTTCTTCGAGTGCCGATTTATTGCCTGACTCCTCAATAAAATTACAAAAAATGGCAAGGGGTATGGATTTAGCACCTTTTTCACGCCTCTTTTTCATTGATATTTATGAAAAAACTGGCAATGCAGAAATATTAGAAGAAAGTGCACGCATCATTGAAAAAGCTCTTCCTGAAGAATTAGCTTTTGCCTTGCATAGACAAAAAGACATTAAAGCCGAAGATTTTATGCTCTATCTGCCTAACTTATTTACTGAAAAAGTAAAAATTGAAGCGGAAAAAAAAATTTCAAAAGAAAATCTCACAAATTCACTTGAATCAGCTCTTTCTCTACTTTCCACCTTTGCCCCAGCAAAAGTTGCAGAATGGTTAGCTATTGATCCTCTTAATTTTAAAGACTTTATTTTCAAGGCTTTACCAAATTCTATTTCTAACTATTCTTCTGTCTCTTCTTCTGAATTTACTTATAGTGCAGACAAAAAGCATATTCTCCTTACGTATCAACCTCTTATATCAATGCACGACACAAAAGCAGCAGAAGCTTTACTACAAAGAATACGAAATGCAGCCTCTTTATTACCAGCTTCTGTTGAATTAAATTTTAATGGAGGCATAGTACATACAGCTGTCAACACGCAAGTCATTGAAAATGATATTAAAAACATAGCATTCTTTTCTTTATTCGGCCTTATCCTTCTCTACTTCTGTCTTATTCGTTCTTTTTCTGGAATATGGCTCTTACTCACTCCAGCACTTGCTATAAGCCTTTCTTTGGGCGTGATGACAAGTGTTTCTGTTCTTATTTCTGGCTTGGCACTAGGTTTTGGCTCTGCTGTTCTTGGTATAGCCGAAGATTATGCCGTGCATATTCATTGTGCTTTAGACAAAAGCAAGGCAAAGACAAAAGAAGAATACAACATATACATAGATAAAATATTCAATTTACTTACTATTCCACTTTTTCAAGGCTATTTACTCAATATCTCTGGCTTCTTTGTGCTCACTTTTTCTTCCCTACCTGCTATAAGACAACTTGCTTATTTTGCTATACTTTCTTTAACTTTTGGATTTTTAATCGCTCTTTTTATTCTTCCGCTTTGTCCAAGATTTAAAATTTTTAATTTTATAAAGAAAAAAGTCATAACAAAAGAAGAAGTTAGTAAAGAAATAAGCCTACTCACGCCTAAACTTTCTTCTACACTTATTGTCACTTCTACTCTGCTTCTCCTTTCTTTTTTACTCTTCACACAAACAAAGATTGATGTGTCTCCTCAAAGTATGGGGGTGAATTTAGATTTTGCCGATACAAATAGTGAAAAATTCGCAAAAACATGGGCATCTTCTATAAATGAAAAAAATACTCGTCTTTTTATACTTGAAGATGAAGACGAAGAAAATTTATTCTATAAATCTAGACTGATAGTTGATAAACTCACTCATTTATTATCACAAAATCAAAGAAATGAATTAGGTGAAATAACAACTATAGACACTCTAGCCTATTTTCTTCCAACACAAGAAGAACAAAATGAAAACATTGCTCGCTTTGTTGATTTCGCACAAGAGAATTACACTTATCTTCTTGAAAATATAGAAATAAAGTCTCAAGAATTCAATATTCCTCCTATTTTCTTTAAATCATTTCTAGCTCTTTTAGAAAAAACTAAAGAAGATATACAAATTATAAATACAGAAAATCTTTCTCAATCAACATTTTCGCATTTGCTTGATTTTTTTGTATTAAAACCTAAAAACAAGCAAGATAATAAATTTTATACTCTTATTATTTATAAAAACGAAAATTCTGCAAATTCAGCATATACACAAATAGACAAAATTTTAGCCGAAGACTTGCTTTTTGCTGATCTTGTTGAACTTTCGCCAGAAGCACTTGAAGAAGAAATCCTTGTCTCTTTTTATAAAGAAGCTGCTTATTTACCCTTAGCTCTCTTGCTTTGTACTTGTATTCTTTATCTTTATTCTTTTAATTTAGCAAAATGCTTACTCTCCCTTACGCCTGCACTTTTTTCTTTATTTTCCGTTCTTTTGGGCATGTATCTTCTGCAAAGTCCGCTCACATTAGGTGCTCTTACCGCCCTTTTAATTGTCTTAGGTTTGGCTTTGGATCACGGTATTTTTGTGAGTAATGATTTAGAACACAATGTAGATTTTGATTTAAAGCGTGCTCTTCTTATTTCTTCTTTAAGCACTATTTTAGGTATGGGCTTGCTAGCCTTTGCTTCTCATCCAACTTTAAGGGATATGGGCAGAATTATTGTCTTTGGCCTTATACTTGAAGTTCCTGTTTCTCTTTACCTTCTTCCCTTACTTTGCAAAAAACAAAAGGAAAATTAAATGTATAAAAATAAAATATGCCTACTCTATATTTGCTTTTTTTTCACATCTTTTCTTCTTGCTTGCACAAAAAGAGTAGATGTGCCAAACTTCTATTATTCAAGTGAGGGAAGGCTTATGGCTACTATTAATTACACATTAAAAGCCAAAGAAAACAAAGAATTTCCTCTACTTGTTCAAACACAATGGAAGAAAAACAATGAAAAAAATGCTATAAATGAAACAAGAATGGCCTTTGTCTTCTTGCACGGTGTTTTATTTGCTGAATGCACTATTGTGAACAATGCTTTAACCTGTGAAACACAAAATCCTTTAGCACAAAATATGGCTCTGCAAATGGCGAAATTCACTTCTGAAGCTATTTCAAAAATTCAAACAGAACAAAGGTTTAATCAAAGAAACTTCACTTCAAACACAAAAAATCAAAATCTTTACAATAAAGAATTTATACATGAAACAAAGAAATATAAAATACAATTACAAATCAATGATTACAATGCAACAAACTAAAATATAAGGATTAAAAATGAATATCACTATGCGTGAAGCCTTAGAAAAAGTAGCAAGCCCTCTTGAAATAGTGCAAGAAGAGACAAAGAAAATATATATAAAAAATTTCGATTTATTTACTGATTTCATCGCTTTTCAAGGACATTTCCCTGCACAAGCTGTTTTACCAGCAATAGTGCAAATTATGATGGCTCAAAATATTCTTGCTGAAATAGTTCAAAAAGATGTGTGTATTCAAGAAGTTATCAATGCAAAATTTTCCTCTCCTATAGAACCAAATCAAAGGGTTCAAGCACACATTAGCCAAGTGAAAGAAAAAATGTGGCAATGCCAAATTTATTCTTTAAAAGATGAAAATACAGCTGAAATTTCAGCACAATTTCGTCTTCTCTGTGACAAATAATAAAATATTCAAGTTAAATATAGTAAAATAAAAGCAGATAAACATGAGAAAAAGATTAGTAGAAAGAGATTTTGCCCCTATTGTGCATTGTATTCAAAGAAATGTTCGTTTTGAAGAAGTTGATCAACTCTCGATTATGTGGCATGGCCGCTATGCAAGTTGGTTTGAAGACGGCAGAGAAGCTATGAGCGATAAATTTAATATCAGCACGCTCACATTTTATGATCATAATGTTGTGATTCCATTAAAGCATTTCTCTCTTGAATTCTATGCCCCACTACTTTATAAGCAAACATACACTATAGAAACCTCTTTATTGTGGAACGATGCCCCTATAATCGAATTTGACTACAGGATTTTAGACAGTAATAATACTGTGATGACAAGTGGAAAAACAATACAAATGATGCTTGACTTAGATATGAAATTATTATTAGAAGCACCTGATTTTTATAAAGAATTTTGTGAAAACTGGAAAAATGGCATTATAAAAGCCAGAAACTAAGTTATAAGGCAAATTTATGCAAGAAAAAATAGCTATTATAATTCCTGTCTATAATCATTTCAAGACTTTAGGCGAAGTAGTCACAAGAACTATGGCTGTGCTTGAGCAATTGGCAAATGACAATACTCAAGAGCATGCACAGAAATTTTCTTCCTATGACATACTTGTAGTTGATGATGGTTCAAGCGATTCTTCTTTTGCACAAATAGCTGATTTTCCTATTCAAAAAATCCAGCATAAAGTCAATCAAGGCAAAGGGGCGGCACTACTTACAGGAGCAAAATTTCTGCAAGAACAAGGCTATACACATATGATTAGTCTTGATGCAGATGCACAACATTTTCCTGAAGATATTCCACTATTTATAAATGCAATTGAAAAAAACCCCTATGGTTTTATTATTGGAGCACGCGATTTTTCTGTAGAAAACATTCCTTTTTCTTCACGCTTTGGCAGAAAATTTTCATCTTTTTGGATGTTTGTACAAACAGGTTGTAAAATCAGTGATATGCAAAGTGGTTTTAGAGCTTATTGCATTGAAGCTCTTCTTTGTCTTAGTCTCAAAGAAGTTCGCTATGCTTTTGAAGTTGAAGCCATGGTAAAAGGGGCGTGGGCTGGTTTTGCAATTGATGAAATTCCAATACAAGTCTATTATCAAGAAGCAAATGAAAGAGTTTCGCATTTTGATAAAGCAAAAGATAATATCAGAATGACAATTTTAAATACGCGTTTAACTATTCGAGCACTCATT
Source organism: uncultured Desulfovibrionaceae bacterium (assembly GCA_964368455.1). GTDB lineage: Bacteria > Desulfobacterota > Desulfovibrionia > Desulfovibrionales > Desulfovibrionaceae > CAYJAZ01. The sequence continues at coordinate 79,698 of CAYJAZ010000006.1, read as the reverse complement.
CCTCTGCCTTTTAAACATTATGCTATCGATATAGAAGCAAAAAAGCAAAAGCTTTCCCTGCTTTCTCCACTTGAATCTTTAAGAATTTTACTCAAAAATTCCACAGCCTTACATCTAGCTTATTCAGCCATGCTTGCATTCTTTGTCTGCCTTTTGCCACTTCTTGGTTTACAAAGTATACTTCTTTTACTTTGCATAAACACTTTCAAACTCAACAGACTTTGCGCACTTTTGATCATTCCCCTCACATGGCCACCCTTTATGCCCGCTCTGTGCATACTTGTAGGTTATCGTATTATAAATGGTTTTTGGCTTACAGAATTTTCTTTTCAAACACTCTACCACGAATTTTGGGCTCGTTTCATAGATTGGATTGTCGGAAGTATTGTGCTTGCTCCAATCTTAGGCATTATCATGGGACTTAGTGTGTACAGCCTTTCTTTTATTTTGAATAAAAACAATAATACAACTGTCTAATATATTTGGTTTTAAGGAAAGAATATGGTAAAATTTTCAAGCAAAAGTTTTGGATCACAACTACAGCATTATTTCTTCTATTTTCTCATACATTTACGCCTTGTTTTCTTAGCTCGTTTCTTTTTAATATTTGTGACTGCATATTATGCTCTTATGCCAAAATATTCAAAAAGATCTGAACCTTACTTAAAAAGACGTTTTCCACATGCCTCTACTTTTGAAATGTATGTACACACGTATAAAATCTATTCAAATTTTGCAAACTTACTGCTTGATAGAGTTATTTTTGCGAACAAAAATAAATTATCTATTAAATCGCACACAAATAATTCACAAAATCTTTTGCTTGAGAATTTACACAATGAAGAGGGTTGTCTTATTTTATCTGGCCATCTTGGTGCTTGGCAACTTGGACTTTTTGAATTTGAAAATGTGAATAAGCCTATTAATCTTGTGCAATTGATTCAAAGCGGAGATAACGACAAACACTATTTCCAACATTCAAGTTATAAAAATAAAAATTCTATAAAATTTATATCGCCAGCAGACGGTTTTAAAGCTTCTCTTGAAATTTCGCAGGCTTTGAATAAAAATGAAATTGTCTGCATGATGGGTGATAGAGTTTTGCATCAACACGAAAAATATATACTTATGCCCTTTTTAGGTGGGAAAATTCCTTTACCTTTAGCCCCTTTTAGTATATGTTCGATAACACAAAAGGCGATGCTTATCACCTTTTCTGTACACGAAAAAGATTGCATACGTGGGGTTTGGGCTGAAAAAATCTCTATTCCATACGGAATACACAAAGATCCAAAACAGCTAGAACCATATCTTGCTCGCTATATTGCAGCATTAGAATTTATGGTACAAAACTATCCACATCAATTTTTTAATTTTTATGATTTATGGGAAGAAAAAAATGACAATTAATGAATGTGTAGAAAGCTTAAAAAAATACATTATAGAAGATTTACGCTTAGAACATGTAAATATTGAAGAAATCAAAGACGACACCTTACTTTTTGATCCTGATGGTCTTGGTCTTGATTCTTTAGATGCTGTTGAACTTGTTGTTATTGTTGATAAAAGATTTAATGTAAAAATAGAAGATCCTGACGAAGCAAGAAAGATTTTTATTTCTCCAATGACATTAGCAAGCTATATTATGGAGAAGAAATAGCTATGAAAGAAGCTGTAGCCATAACAGCTTTAGCGAGCATAAGTGCGGCAGGAGAAGAAAAACCTGCTATTTGGCATTCGCTCACTCAAAGCAAGAGATTTTTGTCCCCACCGCAAATTCTACATGAAATGGCTATGCCTTATCCTTTTTTAGCCGCTGTTTGTTTTGCAGATGAAGATTGTAAGAGAAAAAATTCTGCTTTAGACACTCTTGTTCTTATGCAAATTGCTGTCGACAAAGCTTTAGCACAAGCACAAATTAGCTTAAACGAACTACAAAATTCAAAAGTTGGCATAGTATTAGGCACAACTGCTGGCTCTGCCTTACACTTTATTGAAAGCTATGCAAAGGCTAAACAAGCTTTACAAATGAATGAAGATTTTTTTTGCTTGTCTAAAGAAGATAAAGAAAATAAAGAAATCAACTACCAAGATGCAGATGAATATTTCAAATCAAATCTTGCTCTTGCTATAGCAAAAAAACTCAATATCACAGGCCCTTGCCTCACTTTAGCAAATGCATGCACTTCTGGTGCAGATGCTATTGGTATGGGCATGGAACTCATTCGTTCACAAAGTTGCGATTATGTGCTTTGTGGCGGAGCAGACGCCCTTTCTCTTGTTCCGCATACTGGCTTTGCAAGACTTATGGTTTATGACAAAGAAGCATGCAAACCCTTTGATATTTCAAGAAAAGGCCTAACTCTAGGCGAAGCAGCAGCTCTTTTTATTCTTGAAAGTGAAGAACATGCAAGAAAAAGAAATGCTAAGATATTTGGCTTTGCTGCTGGCTATGGTTCTGCTTCTGACGCACATCATTTCACAGCACCGCATCCAGAAGCAGCTGGCCTACACAAGGCAGTTGAAGATGCAATGCAAGATGCTGGAATCACAAAGAATGAATTAGCTTTTATTAATGCACATGCAACAGCAACAAAAGAAAATGACAATGTAGAAGGCAAATTTTTTGTCAAACATTTCAACGAAATACCAATTTGGGGCAGCAAGGCAATCACAGGGCATACCCTAGGTGCAGCAGGAGCTTTAGAGGCCCTCTTTTCACTTTATGCTTTACAAGAAAAAACCATACCCCTCACCAATGGTTTTAGTGAAGTAGATCCTAATATTGGACTTATTCCAACAAGAGAAAACACTGAAATCACTAAGAAATACGCACTTTCTACTTCTCTTGGCTTTGGCGGCGGTAATGCAGCGCTTATTCTTTCTTACGACAATTCAAATTTATAAAGTGGTGAACTATGCTTTCTGCTTCAATTCTTTCTTCTTCACTTTGCCATACCTTGGGCGATAGTCAAAGATTTTTACAAAGATATAATTCGAGTAAAAACACCGATTTTACTCAACTTTCTCCTATAGATCTTTCAAAGCTTTCCTCTCTTTTGCCAAAAGCAAATCTTCGCCGTGTGCCAAGATACGCAAGAATGGGACTTCTAGCAGCAGCGGAATGCCTACAAAATGCCTCTTTTTCATTGGGTAAAAATGGGATAAAGGCAGAAAATGAAGAACAAAATGCTTTTCTTCCAAAAAATCTTGGCCTAGTTATAGGCACAGCTTTTTCAAGTTCACAAATGAATATTGATTTTATGGATTCCATACTTGATAATAGCCCAGAACTTTCTTCGCCAACTGCTTTTTCTCATGCTGTAAATAATATGGGTGCAGGCCTTATTTCATTGATTTTAGATATTAAGGGTGGTTGTCAAACTGTGACTCAATTTGACCATTCCTTTGCAGGTGCAATTCAAACTGCCCTTCTTTTACTTAATTCTGGCAAGAATGATTATGTGCTTGTTGGTGCTGTTGATGAAATTGATTCAAGATTTACTTATACTTGCAAAGATCAATTACAAACTAGCCCTTATGCTTTTACTGAAGGTGCTTTCTTTCTTTTACTTGGAAAAGAAGAAATAAATAAGCCAAAAATTTCTGTTTCTTGGAAAAATGCAAAGAATATAACAGAAATAAGACAAGCAAATCCAGATGCAAAGATTTTTCTTTCTGGCTATCACGAAGATTGCCAAAATTATAAAAAAAATGAAGATTCTTTACTTCTACACTCTTCATTTTATGGAACTTCGCCTTTAAGCCAAGCTCTAGATACTTACCTTGCCTTGCAAAATCCTATGACAAGCCTTTGTATTTGCAAACAAAAAGACTCTGAATTACTTTCTCTACTTGAGATTAATAATTTTATAGAAAAAAGTGAGTAATAGTATGAATGTATGTGATATTGAACATATTAAAGCTTTAGATTTTTCTTCATTTTTATCGATTTTACAATCTATAGCACGTTTTGAAAAAGCAAAAAGCACAGTTTTACCAGTGCCTTATTTCGAACCTGAAATCCTTGCTACAAAGAGCTGGAAAGAATTAGAGTATACAGTAGAAGATTGCACTATTATCTGCGATTATTTTGCAAAGATGTTTTCTATTGAAGTATTAGTAAACATTGAAGATACTTTTGGAAAAGTTGCTAAAGATGCTTTTGAAAAATGGAATAATGGCGAAAAAACTGTCACTTTCTTTACTTCTGGCTCAACAGGAATTCCAAAACCTTGTGTACATGAAGAAAGTCATTTAAGACAAGAACTTATAGGCATGCTTCCGCATTTTACTGCTTGCAAAAGAGCACTTGTTACTGTGCCTCTACATCATCTTTATGGCTTCACATTTGGCCTTTTATTGCCAAAAGCACTTGGTATTGAATTTGTTTCAGAAGTTCCTTTTCCACAAGTAATTGCAAAAAAAATCCAAAAATATGATTTACTTATAGCAATTCCTTTGCTTTACGATCATCTATGTCAAATAGAAGAACTTGATGGTTCAGATGTCTATTGTATCACTGGTACAGCACCTTTAGCACAAGAAACTTTCCAAAAAATGCTGGATAAAAAATTCCACTTTAGAGAAAATTTTGGTTCTTCCGAACTTGGTGTCATGTGTACAAGGGATAATCCAAATCTCCCCTTTACTCTCTTGCCACAATTTAATTATTCTATGCAAGATCAAAAACTTACAAGAAGATTACCTGACAATAACCTCCTTGACTGTCCTGTTCAAGACAATATTGAATGGCTTGATCAAGAACATCTTCTTCCAAAAGGACGTAAAGACTTTGCTGTGCAAGTTGGTAGCGTAAATGTTTTTCCAGCAAAAATTCGTGAAATATTAATGCAATACGATGGCATAAAAGACTGTATAGTTCGCCTTATGCGAAAAGAAGAAGGCAGCAGACTTAAGGCTTTTATTGTGCCAAATACGCAAGTTAACACAAGTTTTGATGAAATAGAATTTCGCAAAAACTTAAGAGAATACATGAAGAAAAATCTCACACATCCAGAAGTTCCAAGTTCTATTACTTTTGGAAATGAACTTCCAAAAAACCTTATAGGCAAGCCAACCGACTGGTAATAAAGGAAAAATATATGCAAGATTGGTCAAATTTTAGAAACTTTGGACTCTATCTTGTGACGGATCAAGAGCTTTGTCTTGGGCGTCCCATACTTGATATTGTGAATGAAGCTGTTGCAGGCGGTGTAAACTGCGTGCAAATAAGAGAAAAAAATGCAAACACACGTGATTTTCTTGCTTTAGCAAAAGAATTAGTTGTAAATATACAAAATAAAAAGAATATTCCAATTATTATCAACGATAGAATAGACGTGGCTCTTGCTGCAAATGCGGCAGGCGTTCATCTTGGGCAAAGCGATATGCCCATACTTGAAGCAAGAGAAATTCTTGGCACAAAGAAAATCATTGGCCACACAGCACCTACCTTTGAATTTTTCAAAAATTCTATAGACTTACCCTTACAATATCTTGTTGCAAGTCCGGTTTTTGAAACGCAGACAAAGAAAGACACAGCACCAGCTTGGGGACTTGAGGGAATGAAGAAATGCCGTGCTTATCTAGATAGCGTGAATTCTTCACTTCCACTCATGACTATAGGCGGAATTAGCTTAGAAAATGCAAAAAGCGTTTTAGATTGCGGAGTTGAAAGCATTGCCCTTGTGTCCGCTCTTTGTAGTGCAAAAGATGTGAAGCAAAAAGCTATGGAATTTTCAGCTCTCTTTACAAGATAAAAGGAGCAAAACATTTCTACAAGCACATTTTTCACAATTTTCACAATTATTTGGGCTTTACAAAAAACAAGTGCTACAGTATATTTTTCTTGAATAAAAATATATAATTTCAAGAATAGCTTGGGGAAAATTATGCTAGTAAATGGAAAAGTAGAAGAATATACTTCTGAAATACTTGAAGATTTTTTAATTGAAAAAGGCTATAATTGCCAAAGAGTTGCAGTTGAGCTTAATAAGAAAATCGTAGCAAGAAAAGATTTTTCTACAACAAAATTAACAAAAGACGATATTCTTGAGATTGTGCATTTTGTTGGCGGCGGTTAGTTTTTTTTAATTCCTCTATTTATAATGGTTTCACATGAATGATTTTCAAACATCATACCCACTTTCTTATGAAGAAATACAAAATCTTCTCATAGAAAGGCATGGTGTAAAAAGGCAAAAAAAAATTGCACAAGCTTGCGTTGGCATTGCAGGACTTGGCGGTCTTGGTTCGCATGTAGCTGTTTTACTTACTAGACTTGGTGTTCAAAATCTTATTTTAGCTGATTTTGACAAAGTAGACAAAACAAACCTCCATAGACAACAATACAATCTTTTTGATATAGGCCAACCCAAAACAAAGGCTCTTCACAAACATTTAACACAGATAAACCCCTATATTAACTACACTCTTTATACAGAAAAACTCAATCCGCAAAATATTCCTGATTTTTTTTCCCCTTGTTCAATTATCTGCGAAGCTTTTGATAAAGCAGAAGAAAAAGCAATGTTGACTGAAACAGTTTTGACAGAATTACCAACAAGTGTTCTTGTTGCTTCAAGCGGTATGGCTGGCATTAAAAGCCCAAACAGCATTGTGGCACGAAAGAAGATGCATAATTTCTATCTTTGTGGCGATGAAAAAAGTGATGTAGAAAAAGAAAAAACTTTGTACGCACCAAGAGTGAGTCTTTGTGCTTCCATGCAAGCAACTGTAATTACACAAATCATTCTTGATGAAATAGATTTATCCTTCTAACATATAAAAATAAATTGAGAAAAAAATGAACAATAACACAGACACTTTCAAATTAGGTAATCACACTTTTTCATCACGCTTTATACTTGGCTCTGGTAAATATAGCCTCGACTTAATCACAGCCGCTGTTGAACATGCTCAAACACAAATTATCACACTTGCCCTCAGAAGAGCAAATGCTGGTGGCATAGCTAATATACTAGATTATATACCTAAAAACGTGACACTTTTGCCAAACACTTCTGGTGCGAGAAATTGCGATGAAGCTGTTCGTATTGCAAGACTTGCAAGAGAATGTGGCTGTGGTGACTTTATCAAGATTGAAGTCATACCAGAAAGTAAATACCTTTTGCCAGATAATTACGAAACGGCAAGAGCGTGTGAAATTTTAGCAAAAGAAAATTTTGTTGTGCTGCCATATATGTATCCAGATTTAAATTCAGCAAGAGACATGCAAAACGCTGGTGCTGCGGCAATCATGCCCCTAGGTGCACCTATAGGCACAAATAAAGGCCTTGTCACAAAAGAATTTATACAAATTTTAATAGACGAAATCAATCTTCCAATCATCGTTGATGCAGGCATTGGAAAGCCATCGCAAGCATGCGAAGCCATGGAAATGGGTGCAGCGGCAATCATGGCAAATACTGCAATAGCAACAGCAAATGATATACCACTCATGGCAAAAGCCTTTAAAGACGCTATTATTGCTGGTAGAACAGCCTATAAAGCAGGGCTTGGAAGAGTTTTAGACAAAGAAGCTATGGCCTCTTCTCCTCTTACTGGATTTTTAGATTAATTATTTATTAAGGCTTTATTATGTCATTGAATTATATGAAAAACATGGAAATTGTTGACAGCGAACATCTTATGATGAACACTGTTCTACAAGAAGTAGAAAAAGTAGATTTTTTTCAATACACAAAAGCTGATGTGCAAAGAGCATTAAAAAAAGAACATCTTTCTTTAGAAGATCTTGCAGCTTTACTCTCTCCATCAGCCCTTGAAATGCTTGAAGAAATTGCACAAAAAGCACAAGAAGTCACAAGAAAGCGTTTTGGAAACACTATTTGTCTCTTCACTCCTCTTTATATTGCAAATTATTGTTCAAACCATTGTGTTTATTGTGGTTTTAACTGCACTAATAAAATCCATAGAGCTTCTCTTACTTTTGAAGAAATAGACAAAGAATTACAAGCCATTGCAAAAACTGGTCTTAAAGATATTCTTATCTTGACTGGTGAAAGCCGTGCAAAATCTAGTGTAGAATATATTGCAAAGGCTTGTGAAATTGCAAAAAAACATTTTCCAAATGTAGGCATTGAAATTTATCCACTTAATAGCGATGAATACGCTTTATTGCATGAAGTTGGAGTTGACTTTGTTTCTGTGTATCAAGAAACTTATAATCCAATTGCTTACGATAAAGAACATCTTGCCGGTCCCAAAAAAGTCTATCCGTATCGTTTTTATTCGCAAGAAAGAGCCCTTATGGGCGGTATGCGTGGAGTGAGTTTTGGTGCGCTTCTTGGCCTTGATGATTTTAGAAAAGACGCTTTTGCAACTGCCCTGCACGCAAATCTTATTCAAAAAAAATATCCACATGCCGAAATTTCTTTTTCTTGTCCAAGATTAAGGCCTATAGTCAATAATGAAAAAATAAATCCAAAAGATGTGCATGAAAGACAATTAGTTCAAATAATGTGTGCTTATCGCCTATTCTTGCCTTATGCTGGCATTAATATTTCTACCAGAGAAAATGCAAGATTTAGAGATAATATTATAGACATCTGTGCAACACGTATTTCAGCTGGTGTAAAAACCGGTGTTGGTGGGCATGAAGAAGAAGAAAAAGGTGATGCTCAATTTATAATTTCTGACGAAAGAAGTGTGGAAGAAATTATTAAATCCATTGAAAGCAAAGGTTTGCAAGCTGCACTTCTAGATTATATCTATGTGTAAAACAATATGCCTGAAAAATATCTTTATATAGTGACGCAAAAAAAAGGCCTTGATGAGAATGAAGTCTCTGATTTTATTGAGCATTTAAAAAACATCATCAAGGCTTCGAAAAATTCCTCTCTTGCTGCCCTTATTTTACGTGAAAAAGAAATTTCAAGCGAAGAATATACTCATATTGTTGAAGAAATTGCTCCTTTATGCGAAGAATATCAAGTAGAACTTTATCTAAACACACAAATCGACCTAAGCATAGAATTGGCAAAAAAGCATAGATGCCATATACACACTACTTTCTCTAATTATCTTTATTTATTAGAAAATTCTATTGAATTGCAAGACATTTTTCTTGGTATTTCTCTACATTCAAAACAAGAAGCTGAATTAATTTTAAAACAAAAACAATACAATACATTAAAGATTAAACAAATTTTAGTTGGACATATTTTTCAAACAGATTGTAAAAAAGATTTAGAAGCAAGGGGACTTATATTCTTAGAAGAGATGCTAAGTCTTTTTCAAAATACACATATAAAACTTATCGCTATTGGCGGTATAAATCAAAAAAGAGCTCAACAATTGAGACAAATGGGAAGAACAAAAAACGATTTTTCTCTCAATATTGCAGTTATGTCACTAGCAATGAAGAAAAAATTTAGCCTAGATGAAGCTCAAAAATTCCTTTCTTCTTTTTAAAGACTTTGTAAATAAAGTTAAAAAATTTCATCTATAAGTTTTTTAAATATATTCTAAATTCAACTTATTTCTTCATACTCATACATATATTTTTCGCTATTTGGAGAATTTATTTATCATCTAAATATTATATAATTCTATTTTTCTTGACAAAAATCTTTTTTAATGCTAATCAATCTCATTAGGTTTAGAGACTTTTAATTAAGTTTGTGGAGAGTTTTGTATGAAGAAAAAAAGCACTATTCAGCGAGTTGATATACAAGTTGCACTTTTAGTGTCTATTTTAGTCGTTCTTTCAAGCTCTATTGTCTATTATTATTCCTATTCACAAAGCTATGCCCAAATGATTAATTCGCTCAAAGACAGAGTTAATTCTATAGCTCTATATGTTGACGAAAACATCTCTTCCTCTATTTTTACTGAAATCACTTCTGCAAATGACATGCATTTACCCGCTTATGCAGAAGCTAAAAAGCTTTTATCAGAAGTGAGAGATATTTCTTGTGCACAATATCTCTATACAGCAACAACAAATGAAGAAGGGAAATTAATTTATCATATTGATGGCTTAGCAGAAGACGATCAAGACTTTCGAAAGCCAGGTCACTTAATTGAACCTGATTTTCAAGCAGATCTATTGACAGCATTAAAGGGTAAAATCGTCATGCCTGGTGTGATCAAAAACACTGAATGGGGCGATGTTTTTGTTGCTTATTATCCTGTACACGACAAGGACACAGCAAAGACAATTGGTGCTATTGGCCTTGAATTTCCTGCAAATCGCGAATATAAAGCTTTTCAAAAAATTCGTCGCGTTACCCCTATTATTATTCTCATTACCTGTATAGTTGCCTTTTTTATATCACGTTATTTATTTAGAAGAATTTCTAACCCGCATTTCAAAGATCTTTCTAACACAGATTTTCTCACTGGACTTAAAAATCATAATGCTTTTGCACTTGATATTGAAAATCTCATCGAAGCTGGAAAAACAAATAGTTACACTCTCGTGCTTGCCGATTTAAATTCACTCAAAGCAGCTAACGATCAATTTGGCCATAAAGCTGGCGATGAATACATAAAAAACTTTGCTCGTGCACTAAGCGATCAAGCTAACGACAATCACATCACCTATAGAATAGGTGGAGATGAATTTGCAATTTTCTTCTTCGATGCCTCACAAAGTGAAGTGGAAGATTTTATAATTGCGGTTAAAAATGCTTTGATAAAACATGCAAAAGCTTCAATTCCTTTTTGTAGTGCGGCTATTGGCTATGCCATGTCAGATAAGCTCACTTATGAAACTTGGGAAAAGACACAAATCGAAGCAGATAAAGCCTTATATCTAGACAAAAAAGAATTTTATCAAACACACCAAAAATGCGATAATCGCCGATAGACGTCATTCAAATTACCATTGAAAGCTTCAATATCAAATTTATAAATTTTATTATTTTATTTTAATATTCCTTTTTCCATTTCCTCTAACTATCTTATTTTACTGTAAATAAAATAAGATTAATTTTTAAAAATCATTCTTGAGATTTAATTTTCAAAAGAAGGCTTGTAATTAAATATGTTTTAATATAGAATTTATATATACAAGGATGTATAAAAAATTTCATAGAGTTCATTGCAGTCAGAGTTTTTGAGATCCTGTACATTTAACCAAGATATTTATTAGGAAAATATGCAAAATAAAACAAAAACATCTCCTTTCAATGAAGATATGACTTCTTATTTGGGTTCAAATGCACAAATTATGCTTGCAACACTTGAGGCCTTGCCTTTGTGTGCAACTATTCTTAATAGCAAGAATGAAGTCGTTTTCTGTAACAAACAAGTCATAAGCCTTTTCGGTATCGAAAGCAAAGAAGAATATAGAAAAGTTTTTTATGAACTTTCGCCTGAAAAACAACCAGACGGCCAAGCATCAAAGGAAGCGGCTCTTGCATACATTAATAAAGCAAGAGAAGAAGGTTCTGTGCGATTTAACTGGCTTCATCGCAATACAAAAAACGAAGAAATCCCAACTGAAGTCACAATAGAAAGACTGACAGAACTAAATACAGACGGCGAACCTTTAGTTATTGCTTTTACAAGAGATTTAAGTGCTCAATTTGTAGAAAATGCTGAAAACGATTTTGCAGACGATTTCTTCTTTGCACAAGTTTCAGATAAGATTCTCTTTAACACAGTTGCAGAACTTGCTGCTGAATGGTTTTGGGTTGTTGATATTAAAAAACACACAGTTCAATTCTTTGGTAAAGGGCGTGAAATATTAAATCTTTCAACTGAGAAATACCCTTTCCCAGAAGGCATAGTTGATTCTGGTATGGTGTTTGAAGAAGATATTCCACACTTTATCAATTTTTCTAATGCAGCTAAGTCTGGCGATATGCAGGCATGGGACATACGTTTTATTCTGCCTGATACAAGCGTTCGCTATTATAGAATAGTGTATAAGAATATTTTTTCAAAAAATAATGAACCTCTTTTTGCTATAGGTAAAACCTACGATATTCATGATCAAAAATCCTTTGAATTACTCTCTCAAACTGATCAGCTCACAAATTGCTATAATAAAATAACGACTGAAAATCTTTCCAAGCAAGCGATTACTCGTTTTCCAAATAATTCTCATGCTTTATTTATTGTTGATGTAGATAATTTCAAGGCTATCAACGATAATCTTGGTCACCATTTTGGCGACATGGTGCTTTTAGAAATTTCAGAAAAACTACGCTCACACTTTAGAGACGGCGACATCATTGGCCGTATAGGCGGCGATGAATTTGTAGTATTTTTGAAAAATGTTGAAAATATTGAAGTCATCAAACAAAAAGCTGCTTCAATTGCGAAATCTTTCCAAAACACATATTCTGGCGACAATTGCGACTATAAGATTTCAGGCAGTATTGGTATAGCTCTTTATTCTAAAGACAGCACCAATTACGAAGACTTGTACAAATGTGCTGACAAAGCTCTTTACCAATCTAAACAACGCGGTAAGGACTGTTATACCTTCTACAGCGAAGATTTTGCAAACTCTTCCATAAAGGATCTTACCCTAGTTGAGAATGCCAATAGAGCTGGTAGTTCTTTTGTTGATTCAGATCTTGTGAATACAATTTTTGATTCTATCTACGATTCTAAAACCATACATACTTCCCTCGACGCTGTACTTGGAATTATTGGCAATAAACTAAAAATAGACAAAGCCTATATTTATGTTTCAGATGGGCAAGATGATGTCTACAATCTCACAAACACTTGGTATAGCTCACGAATCGAAGCACCAGCAGAAAAGCTTAAATTTGTAAAAAGAAAGCAACTTGCAGAACTATTTGACTTAGTTGATGAGAAAGAAACAATTTATTTCAATGGGGCAAAAGATTTTACAGACAAAGAAACAATCAGCTTTATAGAAAAGCAAGATTCAAAATCAACTTTGATCTTGCAAGCACAAAACCACACAACGATGAAACTTGGACTTGTTCTTGCTGATTGCACAAACGAAAGAAAATGGACTGAAAAAGAAGTAAATACAATGCGTTATATCATTAAACTTATTTCTATTTTCAAAATCTCAGAAAAAAGTTACAAAATAAGAATGAACACTCAAGAAGCGATGCAAAAGCTCTCCCAAGAAGGTGTCGATGCATTGCAAACCCTTATTCTTGAAGGTATTATTTCTTACGAATAACATTTTAATGAAAGAATACATTCTTTCATTAAACACTTTTTTATTTTCAATAAATCAGCTTTTTAGATATATCTGTCAAAAAAGCTAGTATTCATTAGAGCAGTTTCAATAATAGTTGAAGCTGCTCTAAGTTTAAATTATACTTTAAAAAAAAACACTTACAGCAAACAACATATAAATCTTCTTACTTTTTAAACTTGCAACTTACTTAATACTCATAAAGTGTTTAGATAAATGCAATAGTCTTTTTTCATATTGAAATAGTTTGATGAACAGAAAAAAAGATTGACAAACAAATTGTTTTGCACTATAGAAATAGTTAGCGACGCCTAACCTAAATAGTCTTTTATCTCTATCTTCGTTTTTCATAAAAATGAATTTTATAACAGACTAGCATTTTGATTAAAGCTTGCTAGAAATATTTAGGCTTAGGAAGCAGTGAGGAGAAAAACATTGAAAAATCTGACAGATGCAGAAATTGGTACAGAATATATTATCACATCAGTTGACACACATAACGACGATGAAATGCAAAAATTTCTATTTTCTTTAGGCTGTTATGAAGGCGAAACCATAACTGTTATCTCACGTTTACATAAAAATTATGTCATTAATATTAAAGACGCTCGCTATAGCATAGACGAAGATCTTGCTATGGCAATACAAATATAATTTTTTTTATAATCATACTTTCATCAATCAAACAATTTTAGTTTTTTAGAATGAGTTTTGTATAAACAAATTACCAACAAATGCTTTTCAATTTTTGAAAGGCAAATTTATATTCAAAGAGGTAAAACATGAGAATTGCTCTCACAGGTAACCCAAATAGTGGTAAAACTACACTTTTTAACGCTATTACAGGTAGTGTTGAAAAAGTAGGTAACTGGGCTGGTGTAACCGTAGAAAAGAAAGAAGGCCTTATCAAGCAAAAACTTTATTCTGGCGACATGAAACTTGTTGCGGTTGATTTGCCTGGTGCTTATTCTATGTCTCCTTTTACATCTGAAGAAAACATCACTAGTAACTTTGTGAAAACAGAACAGCCTGATGTTATCATCAATATTGTTGATGCAACAAACCTTAGCCGTAGCTTATTTTTCACAAGTCAACTTTTAGAACTTGGAATTCCTGTTGTTGTTGCTCTTAATAAAGCTGACATTAATGATAAAAAAGGCATTGAAATTAATGTAGAAAAACTTTCTTCACTTCTTTCTTGTCCAGTTGTAGCGACTCGCTCAACTTCTTCTGACAGCGGACATGACGCTCTTATGGAAGCTGTTGTAGCAGCTCAAGGCAAAGGCCAAGTTGCTCCATATTCTGACACAACAACTTTTGCAACAGAAGAACAAGCAAAAGCTTCTGACGCAAAACGTTATGATTTTATTAAATCCATAGTAAAAGATGTTGAAAAACGTAAAAACCAAAGCAATGAACAAAGTGTTCAAGATTTAGCAGATCGTGTACTTGCCAACAAATTCCTTGGCATTCCAATCTTTGCTCTTGTTATGTATTGCGTATTTTATATTTCACAAACAACTGTAGGCACAATGCTTGCTGACTTTTTAGTTGGCTACATCGATATGTTCTATGAGTGGGCTGCTGGCGTATTAGGTGAAGATGTTTCGCCTTTAGTTTCTGCTCTCTTGCTTGATGGTATTATTGGTGGTGTTGGTGCTGTTGTTGGCTTCTTGCCGCTTATTATGGTTATGTTCTTCTTATTAGCTTTATTAGAAGATTGTGGCTATATGGCTAGAGTTGCTGTTGTTATGGATAGATATCTTAAATTAGTTGGCCTTTCAGGTAAATCCATTATTCCTATGGTTATTGGAACTGGTTGTGCTATTCCTGGTGTTATGGCAACAAGAACTATCAGAAATGAAAGACAAAGAAGAACAACAGCTATGCTCACTCCTTTCATGCCTTGTGGTGCAAAACTTCCTGTTATTGCATTATTTGCAGGTGTTTTCTTTGCAGACGCTCCTTGGGTTGGAACTTCAATGTACTTTGTTGGTATCTTCCTTATTGTTTTTGGTGCTTTTGTTATCTTACGTATCACAGGCGAAAAACACGCTCGTTCTTTCTTTATCATGGAACTCCCAGAATACCAATTCCCAAGCATTGCTAGAGCAACAATGTCTATGCTTTCACGTGGTAAAGCTTTTATTATCAAAGCTGCTACAATTATCTTAATTTGTAATGCTGCTGTTCAAATCATGCAAACATTTGACATGAGCTTAACAGTTGTTGCAGAAGGTGCTGAAGACACAAGTATTCTTGCTGTTTTAGCAAGCCCATTTGCTCTCTTACTCCTTCCTTTAGGCTTTGGTGCATGGCAATTAGCTGCTGCTGCTATCACAGGCTTTATTGCTAAAGAAAACGTTGTTGGTACACTTGCTGTTGTTTACGGCATCACTAACTTCATCGATACTGAAGAACTTGCTTTAGTTTCAGGTGCGTCATCTGTTGCTGAAATCATGGGTCTTACACAAGTTGCTGCTTTAGCTTACCTTATGTTCAACCTCTTCACACCTCCTTGCTTTGCTGCAATAGGTGCTATGAATGCTGAAATGGAAAATAGAAAATGGCTTTGGGCTGGTATAGCATTGCAATTTGCTACTGGTTTTGTGGTTGCTTTCTTTGTTTACCAATTCGGTACATTCATGACTGTAGGTTCATTTGGTACAGCATTTATCCCTGGCCTTATTGTTACTGCAGCTTTAATCGCTTATCTTTGCCTTCTTATCAAAAAAGGTAACGAACAATCAAAAATCAAATATAATTTAGCAAAAGCTCAATAAGCTTAGCATCGTATATCAATTTAGCTCCCTTTATGATACTGCATGGAGGGAGCTTTTTAACAAAGGAGCTATAAATGTCTAACACTCTTGCTATACTTATTCTTTTTGGCATTCTTGCTCTAGCTATAGGCTATGTGGTTCAACAAAAAAGAAAAGGGGCAAAATGCATTGGTTGTGCTTCTGGACAAGCCTGTAATTCACAATCTAAAAACAATGCTCAAGCTTGTAATTGTTCTGGAATTGACGACAAACCAAGAACAAAAAACTAAAGCATTTTCTACCCACACACTTTTTTATTAGAGCAATTTCAATAATAATTACAAAGACTTTAAAACAAAATTTAAATCTATTTCATATCTTTTATGAAATAGATTTTTTATTGTCTCAATTTTTTAAAAAATGCTCTAAATTATTGCTTGTGATTTTAATAAATAAAGTATATACTTACAAATAAATAACCTAGTTTGTACACACTCACTTGCAAGGAAGCACCGCATGGAAAAAGAGACATTAGGTTCATTAATAATAGAAAATGCAGATTTTGTCTGTTATGTCGCTGATAAAGACACTTATGATCTTATATACATCAATAAACTGACAAAGAAATTACTTGCGTCTGCTTATGGAGAAGATTTTGAATATATTGGCAAGAAATGCTATAAAATTTTTCAAAATCTCGACGAACCTTGTGCCCATTGCGAAAATAAAAGACTTAAGCTTGGTGAGCATATTCAAAGAACAATGTTTGTTCACCTCACACAAAGAAGTTATATCCTTTTTGATTCACTTATTGAAATCGATAATAAACAACAACGCCTCACAATTGCTTACGACAATAGCAATGAATACAATGAAGTACAAAAGATATCTGAACAACTCACTTTAGAATCTACCCTACTCAAATGTGCCTACGCACTTATGCAAGAAAAAGATTCAGAACTAGCCCTAAAAAACCTTTTGTCTATTGTTGGCGAATTTTACCATGCTGCGAGAGTCTATCTTTTTGAAATAGATGAAGATAAAAGCATTCTGCACAAAGCTTTTGAATGGACTCATCCAATAAAATCAAAGAAAATGCTTCCTGTCACAAATGTTTTACTAGAAGACTTTAAACCTGTATTAAAGCATCTTGAGACAAATAAAGAATATGTCATAAACAATATAGAAGAAGAACTTGATAAAAAGTCAAATGCCTACCATACACTCAAAAGATTAAACGTACATTCTATTCTAATTGTTCCTTTTTTTGAAAAGGACAAAATCCAGAATGTCATTACTGTGGATAATCCGGGGATTATTCCAGAAAATCTTTCTTTTCTGCATTCAGTTTCGCTTTTTATGAATAGTGAGATAAAAAAACGCCTCTTCCAAAATGAATTAGAAGCACTTTCTTATATAGATACCTTGACAGGTATTTATAATAGAAATAAATATGCTGCACGTTTAGAAGAATTAGATAAAATAAAAATTTCTACTCTTGGTGTTCTACATTTTAATATTAATAATTTGAAAAATATCAATGAACTCTATGGCGAAGAATACGGAGATTTTATTATTAAAGAAATGTCCAATATCTTACGCACTTATATTGAACAAGATATATACAGACTTTCAGGCGATGAATTCATTGCTCTTTGTCTTGATATCACAAAAGATGATTTTGACAAACTTATTGAAATATTAAGAAGTATAGACAATGAAAGAAAAGAATTTTCTTTTGCAATTGGCGGCATTTGGCAAGATAAGAATATAGATATACGTCAAGCTGTGAATCAATCTGGCGAAATCATGTTTGCTGAAAAGCAAAAATTTTATAAAGATAATTCTCTACAAACAGTTAAATCACGATCAAATCCTCTTTCTATTCTTTTAGATGAAATACAAAAAGGCTGTTTTAGCATACACTTACAGCCAAAAATCAATCTAGAAACAATGAATATTATAGGAGCTGAGGCTTTAGTCAGGAAGAAGAGTTTAGAAGGAAAAATCATTCCACCTGATAAATTTATACCAATATACGAGCATGAAGGCACGGTTCGTCATGTTGATTTCTTTGTTTTTGAAGAAGTTTGCTTATTATTAAAAGAACTCATTAGCCTAAAAAAACCTACACAGATTGCTGTAAATTTTTCACGCCTTACCTTTATGTCCTATGATATTGTTGATGAAATGACACGTATCTGTGAAAAACACACGATTCCGCATGAATATATAAAAATCGAAATAACTGAAAGCATTGACAAATTAGACTTTGAATTTTTTGACAAAAAATTGCATTCCATCAAAGAAGCTGGTTTTGATGTTTCTTTGGATGATTTTGGTGCAAAACATTCTAATTTACTTATGCTTTCAATGGTTGATTTCACAGAAATAAAGCTTGATAAAGGCCTTATTGACAATATCACCACTCACCCGAAGAATAAGAGTGTTGTAAAAAATATCATTCGTGCTATCAGTGAACTTGGTTCTGCTCAATGCCTTGCTGAAGGAATTGAAATTAAAGAACAAATGGATTTATTGCTTGAATTAGGTTGTCAATTTGGACAAGGTTATTATTTCTATAAGCCGATGGATAAACAGTCTTTTATTGATTTATGCATTAATCATGAAATAAAAGAAAAGCCTCTTTCAGGCATTTCAAATGAAAACGATACTCTTTATTCTGATGCCCATGTAAAAGAAATTCTTGCTTTATTAGACGCTACTCCTCTTTGTATGAACTTAGTCGATTATCGCAACCAGCCTTCTTTTTGTAATAAACAAGTTCTTAAAACTTTTGGACTTTCTTCTAGAGATGAATATGGAGAACTTTTTCATAAATTATCGCCATTAAGACAGCCAGATGGCAAACTTTCAAGCGAAGCTGCCCTTGCATATATTGAACAAGCAAGACGCGATGGAATGGCTAAATTTAATTGGTTGCATTGTGATTTAGAGGGCAATGAAATTCCATCTGAAATTCGAATAAAAAGACTTGATATACTTGATAGTACAAATCAACCTTATCTTGCAACTTATGTCAAAGATCTACGCTCTGAAATTGCTGGTATCGAAGATAATGATTGGACTGATGGCTATTTCCTAGATATTATTTCAGAAAAAATTCTCTTTAGATCTATAGCTGATATGGCTAGTGGTTGGTATTTTGCTATTGATCTTCGTACTTCTAATTTGCAATATTTTGGTAAAGGCAGAGAAAAATTAAACCTACCTACGACTAAACTTAAATTCCCAGATGATATCAAAATAAACAATACCATATACGAAGACGATCTGCATCTTCTTGACTCACTCAATAAAGCTATTAGATCTGGAGTTGACAGACCTTTTGAATTAAGATTTATTCTCCCATCTGATGAAGTGAGGTATTTTAGAATTATCTATAAAACGATTTTTGATAAAGAAAGAAAACCACTCTTTGCTATTGGCAGAACTTACGACGTGCATGAAGAAAAAATGCTTGAAATTCTTTCACAAAAAGATTTGCTCACCTCATGCTATAATAAAATCACCGCAGAAAAGCTTATCGTGAATATTCTACAAAAATATAAAAATTCAAAACATGCCTTCTTTATTTTTGATATAGATAATTTTAAAAACATCAACGACACTTACGGACATCAAATAGGCGATAAGGTACTTGAAGAATTAGCAAAAAACCTACAAGCTCATTTTAGAGATGTCGATATAATAGGCAGAGTTGGTGGAGATGAATTTATTATCTTCCTCAAAGATATAGACAATATAAATATTATTAAATCAAAAGCAGAAATGATTGCTTTAGCCTTCAATAAAACCTATATAGGCCATGAAAAAAATCAAAAAGTTTCTGGTAGCATAGGCATTGCACTCTACCCTAGCGATGGTAAAAATTATAAAGAGCTTTACGCTTGTGCAGATAAAGCCCTTTATCAATCAAAAGCAAAAGGCAAAGATTGTTTCAGTTTTTTTAGTGAAATCTAGAAGGGAAAGATTGTTTCAGCTTTTTTAGTGAAACTTAAAATGTGTTTCTAAATTAAGAGATTTTGTATTTTTGACAAGGAAAAGTGAATTTTTATGAAAGGAGTTTATCAAGACATAAATGACTTGAATAAAAATTCACTTTGACGAAGCTATTTGTTGATATGTCTGATAGCGAAATATCAGTTTTTTATCAAAATAATTCATTCAACTTCAAGTAAACATCAAAAATCAAAAGAATTAATTTAGAAACACATTCTAATTCCAATCTATAAGCGAAATTGCAAGTGGACGCATATTTAATGGTGCACGAAAACGCTTTAAATTGTCCCATGCTGCTGGCGAACGAAAATGCAAACTTGAGCTTTTGTATTGGTATTTAGCCATATCAAGTGCAATTTCTCTTGCTTCTTTTTCTAATCCATAAAATTCCATAAGTGCAATACTTGTCCATGCCGAACCAAGTAAGACTTCATTCACTTGTAAGCCTATATCGCCTCCGTCAGGCGGAAAAGATCCTCTTTGCGGTTCACAAATCAAAAGTGGAGCATGAAAGCCATGCTTCTTATAATTATAGGCATACACAGCTTTTAAATGCGATTTTATATATTTTTTGTCTATTTTATGCTCTATACCAGCCATATTTATATACATAAGCCACATCAAAGAATCTGCCATAATACAATCTTTATAAGCACCAATTGTACAAGCTCTAAAAAATTCTCCTGTCCAAAGCTCTTTGTGGAATTTCTTATAGGCTTTTTCAAGGGCAATTTCTGTAATAGCGAGAAGATCTTTATCTTCGAAATCTTTTGCCCACTCTTGCATCACATGGTAACAAGCGATGACTGCTGTTGCTGTATAGGTGCAAAATCCCTTAAGGCCTAGATTGTCCCATGTAGAATCGCCAAAGGCTCTATGTTGTGGTAAATAATCTTCGTCTTGCTGTTCAAGCATAAAATAAAAAGCTTCTTCAATTTGTTTATACATCTTTTCATCAAGCTTATAGCCTGTTTTCTTACAATGCACATAATAAGAAACTAATGATGTAGGTACGTGATCAAGCCATTTATTAGAATCGTCACGCATTTGATAGCCATTTAAATCATGCCACACATCAGAAGGAGCAGACCCCATATCATGCGGTATCTTTCCTTTCACAAGTATTGGCTGCATCTCAGCTTCACGATAAATCATATGTTTTTCAGACAATTCAAGAGGCACAGTTTGCAAGATATCCTCAAAAACACTTTGTGCTATACTAGGGAAATGCCTACTCAATGCAGAAAAAGCATATACCCATAAATCTGTAGTATTATAATAGTGATAGCCAACATCAAAACCTTCTAAAATACCAAAATGTTCTTTGTCGCCAAGACTAGGTAAGGTAAAGCTTTCGGGAGAATACATCTTACTCACATAAGCCGTTCCGCCTGCAAGAAGAAAATACAATTCATTGATTTGCGTTTGAGCAATTTCAATTGGCAAGCAAGATTTTTCTATATATTCTTTATGCCATGTAAAGATTTTATTCTTCCAAGAAGTATAATTTTCTAGTGCATATTCAGCTATTTGAGCAGAATTATTGCCAGAAGTCCCAAAATATTCTGTGTATTTTGTCAACCATTTTCTGCCCTTACCAAATTCTGTGATTGGGCAATCCATTATTAGAGCGAAGGTTTGACTTTTTTTGTCATTTTTGCCGTATTCCATTTCAATTGTAGAACAAAGTGCAGATCCTAATGCTTCGTCCCAATGTGCTTGCCAAGAAAGTTCTGTCATTGGTAAGGCGAGATTTTTACTGCATTCAGCCTTTGCCCAAGCTATTGTATGTTTTTGATTTTCTTCTGCAATTCCTATTCTATTTTGCCCAGCTTTAAAACAAATCTCTCTTGTTAATCTTGCTTTATTTTCTTTTTTGCTTGTAACAAAGAGAGCTATTTCGCCTTCAAGAGCTTTTTCTGCTTTCGTATCTTTTGCAGCTGTCTTTCTTTTTTGGCAAAGAAAAAGACTGTCTTCATCACTTTTGCCACTGCATTCAAGCCCTATGCCAGTATTGCCTGCATGACTTTGTGCAGGAAAAGGCGTCTTTGTTCTTTCTACAGGAGTTCTAAAACCATTTCTCCAACCAAGCAAGTTTGGAAAGAAAAAAGCTAGAGAAATTTCCCAGTTTTTTTCTTCTAATCTATCGATATTTTTGTCAAATTCAACTTCTGCTTCAAAAAAAGCCAAAGGCAAGGAAGAAGTTTTTACATCATGCGGTATGAAGGCAGAATAAGACTGTAATCGCACTTTAAAAGGAAGCTTTTTATGACTATATGTCTCCCACATACAAGGAAAAAGTGCTGTCACTTCTCTTTTGAAACCTTGCTCTAAAGCAGAAGCATTAAGCTCTATTGAGCCAGAAAGCAAAGCATTATTTTTTACTTTTTTTTTCTTTTTGCAATTTGTGCATTTCTTGCCTTTGTCTATGCATTTTGTGCATGTTTTACCTTTTTTACTGTCTTTATCCTTACACTTCCATGATAAAAGAAAACAAGCTTCTTGCATTTTATGATTTATATGTATACCTGGTTCAAGATGCCAACGTGAAAAATAGCCGTCAAAATCTCTTGAAAAGACCATTGTTCCAAGTCCACCCATAAAAAGGCCAGCATGTTGCCCATCATCGTGACTAAATTCTCTGGCTGTGACTACATGTTTTTCATTGCCTTTTTTTAATATAAAGCCATTTCTTGCTAATTTTTCGTGTGCATTCATAATAATATCCTTTATAGAAGGTTCTTACGATATCAGAGTAACCATTAAAGCCTCGCTTTTTCTAAAGTATCGTGCATAGAATCTATTCTGTCTTGGTATTTTTCGTGATAACAAATCATAAGTGAGGTAAAAAGAGAATCAAGCAATGCAATAAGTGCTAGACGCGAAGTCATTGCTTCTTTGAGGAAATTTTGTGAGATATCAGAAGCTATAAGGCTGATATCACATAACTTTGTCAATGGCGAGGAACGAACATTCGTCACGCCTATAGTAAGAGCTTTTTTTGCCTTAGCCACTTTCACAGCTTCTATTGTTTCCTTAGATCTGCCCGTATGCGAAATGGCAAAAGCGATGGAATTTTCTGTCAAAGTGTTTGCAGAAAGAAGCATAGAATGTGGATCTGTGACTGAACTTGCAGGAAATCCTACACGCATAAACCTATAGGCTGCATCATTAGTGATAAAAGAAGAAGAACCAACGGCAAAGAAAAGAGCTTTATCACAAACAGCTAATTTATCAATAACTTTTGTAATGTCTTCGGCCACAAGCATTCTTTTTGTTATAAGAATATGCTGAATAATATTGTCAAAGACTTTGTTAGTGATTTTATAAGGATCTTTTGTATTGAGATCGTGTTTCATATCTTCAAAATGCGACGAACCGCTTGTGGCGGCTTGTTGCAAAATATTCATCTTCAATTCAGGAAAACCTTTAAAACCCAAATGTTTACAAAAACGAATAACACTAGACTCCGAAACATTAATTTCTTGAGCTATTTGTGCTACCGTGCTTGAAGAAATTGCCTCAACATGCGAAAGAATGTATTGAGCAATCTTTTTATTATTGCCGTCTAATTTTGGTAAGGCATTGTTAATAATGATTAATACATTTGCTCCAAGCATATTCTTTCCCCTTTATAAAGATTTTGAAAGAGCTTCTAAATCATCATAAATTTCTAAAAACTCTTTTTCCCTATCGAAATTTAGCATTTCTTTGCTCGTGAGTCCAGTAAGTACAAGAGAGGAAGAAATATTGAAATTTTCGCCAAGTGCTATATCAGTTTCAAGATTATCTCCAACAATACAAAGCTCTTCTTTAGAGCAAGACATTTTTTTCAAGACAGCATCAAGAGCGTATTTAGTCGGTTTTCCCATATCTATAGGCATTTTCTTTGTTGTAAATTCAATAAGTGCAGAAATTGCACCTGTGTGCGGCACAAAACCCTTTTCACTAGGAATAGAATGATCTCTATTGCAAAGAATAGGGATTGCATTATTAAAAATATGCGTGCAAGCGTTTTCACACATAAGTAAATCTATATTTTTATCATAGCCTATGACTACATAATCTGCTTTTTCTTCTGTATTTTCAATAAGTTGAAAACCTTCCTCTACAAAAAGCTCTTTCATACTTTTTGAACCAAGTATATAGATTTTTGTTGAATTTATAGATTTTTTTCTTTCGCTTTTAATATAATCAAGACTGACATCAGCTGTGCTAAGAAAATCATTTTCCCTACAATCTATACCAATACTTTTCAATTTTTCAGCTAATTGAGCATGAGAAAATTCTGGACTATTAGTAAAAAAAACAAAAGGATATTCTTTGTTCTTTAATAGTTCAATAAATTCTTTTGCATAAGGTAAAGCTAATGAGCGATGATAGATTGTACCGTCTAAATCTATCATGAAATACTTCTTTTTTAACTTCATTTTCATCCTCTTATAAAGTTCGATATTTCTTGTGACAATAATGTGACAAAAAAGGCTCTTTTTTACAATCGTGTGACAAAAAACATGTCTTTGTTACATTTATGTTACAAAAGATATTATAGGAATAAAATTCCAAAAAATCAAGCAATATTTTGCAATAAATTTTATTTTATTTATTCTAAATTAATTTTTTATCTATAAAAACAAATATTTAAAAGTAAATGCACAAAATAAAATTCCTTGTTTTATATAAAAATTATGGAAAAATATTTCTAAAATCAAAATTAATGCTTGACAGTTTTTTGCTTTTTTTCTACATAGATTTTATGCAAAGAAGGCAAAGTATTTTGCCCAAAAAAATTGCAGAGGATTTTATGAAAGTAATTTTATCCATAGATGGATTAAGCTATCTTGATGTAGATTGGAAATACATGCCAACGCTAAAAAGCATTGCAGATGAACACAATTATTGTAAAAAAGTTCGTGTACATTTTCCATCTGTGACATGGCATATGCATTCCACATTTTTCACAGGAAAAAATCTGCATGAACATAAGGTTTTTGGAAACACCTATCTAAACAAAGAAAAAGAAATTTGCCATTATTGGGATGCAAGCACAAAAAAAGAAGAAACAATTGCAGTAGAAACTTTGTATGACAATTTCAAAAAAGACAATAAAACTATTGCTTCTGTCTGTCTTCCCCTCACGCAAGGGGCTAAAAGCATAGACTATAATATTCCAGAATTTTACACGCAAGAAGAATTTGACAAGCATTGTACAAAAGATTTCTACAATGAACTTATAGATGCAGGCCTTCCTATACATAGATACGGTAAATGGTCAAAAGAAGTTGATCTTTGCCCATTGCAAGACGAACTCACACAAAATATCATGGAATACATCATCAAAAACAAGCAGGTTGATTTGCTCATGGGGCATTACCTTCTTATTGACAGCTTCCAACATGAATATGGATGTAATTCAGCGGAAAAAATCTTTGCAATGAAATATGTTGACAATCTTATAGCAAGACTCATTTGCTGTCTCAAGGAAAACAACTACTGGGAAGACATTGAATTACTTATCTTTTCAGATCATGGCTTAAGCGATATCACACATTCTTTTGATATAGATGAAGCCCTAGAAAAAGCAGGTTTTTCAGCAAGCATCAACTACACGGACGATGGCGGTGCTTTGCATTTCTATCTTGAAAACATAAATATATCTCAAGCCTTTGAAGATTTTCTTTCTTCAATTGATTGCATAGAAAAATTCATAAAATTAGAAAAAGAGCAAAACCTTGAAAGAAAGCCAGATTATCAAATTTCTTTCAAAGAAGGCTATGTAACAAAACAGTATTTTCTTGAACATAAAGAGGGTGCAACACATGGCTACGACCCTCTTTTATGCGATAGAATGAACAGCTTTGCACTCTTTATCAACAAAGAAAAAAGTTCTGAAATAATTGAAGAAATCGATATGACAGAACTCTATTCATATACAACAAATAACAAACAAGGATTTTAGTATGAAGATCGGAAATTTTTTCAAAAAATGTTTTTCCACAGCACTTTGCTCAACACTTTTACTCACTTTGACAGCTTGTAATGACGAAAGCAATACAAGCGCTCAAAACGGTTCAAGCAATGAACCAGTCACTATCAATTATTGGCATGTAAATTCTGAAACTTTTGGTGGGCCAAAAGTTGCTGAATTAGTTGCAAAATTCAATGAAACACATCCACATATTATAGTGAAAGAAAAATTTGTTCCTGCAAACTATGTAGGTATTATGCAAGAACTGCAAGCTGCTGCTGTCACAGATACAGTTGCCGATGTTGTGCAAATTGGTTGGCCATATTTGGAATATTTTTCAAATAACTTCAACTATACTACACCGCAAGATTTAATAAAAGAATTTGCTCCAAACACTCCAAACTATCTTGACGAAACCTTTGTTTCTTCAATTTTAAAGCTTACATTAAATGAAGAAGGAAAAACAGTTGGTTTTCCATACGGCATTTCAAATGCTATGCTCTTTATCAATCCAAAAATACTTGAAGCTGCAGGAGCTGACATCAACGATTTACAAACTTGGGAAGACATTAAGAAAACATCAAAACAAATACTTGATAACACAGGTAAATACGGCCTTTACATAGCTGAATGGAACAGCCTTTGGGAAGTACAGCAAATAGTAGAAAGCAATGGCGGCCGCTTCATCACAGACGGTAAAGCTTCTATCAATTCACCTGAAGCAATCGAAGCTTTCCAACTTTATGCAGACATGGTTTTAGAAGACAAATCCGCTCTTCACGCTATTTATGACGAAGGCAGACAAGCTTTCTTGAGCGGCGAAGTTGCAATGTTTTACACTCCAGTTTCTGATAACATGATTGTTACCGGCACTTTAGGTGAAGATGTACTTGCTGTACCTTGCCCAATTTGGGAAGGCAAGAAACGTGCTGCACCAGTTGGCGGCAATTTCTTAGCAGTAACAAGCGAAGACAATGCAAAGAAAAAAGCAGCTTTTGAATTTGTACAATATCTTTTGACAGCTGATTCAATGGTAACTTGGACAAGCGGTGTTGGCTATATTCCACACGTAAAAAATGTAGATCCAAGCAAATTACACAAAAACGTTGCACTCAGTGCCCAAGTTCTTGAAAGCACAGTTCCTTGGTATTGCTTCCCTGGTAGCGAAGGCCTCAATGCTGAACAAATCCTCATTTCTTACAGAGATAAGATTTTAGGTGGCAATATCGACGTTCCATCTGCTTTGAAAGCAATGGAAGAAGAAATCAATGCCTTATATAATTAATCCAAAATAACAATAGGATAGCAATAATGAAGATGTATTTGACAAAATACAAGCCCTATTTACTCCTCGTGCCAGCAAGTGTTTTCTTTCTTGCCTTTGTGATAGTGCCTTTCTTTTACACAGTGTATTTGAGTTTCTTTGATTGGAATATGATAAGTCCAAAGATGAAATATGTTGGAATTTCTAATTATATCAAAATACTTACGGACAAAAATTTCACAAAAATTCTTTCAAACACCTTTTTATACATCTTCATTATTGCTATAGCAAACTTTGTTATTCCCTATATATTTGCTTTTATTTGTAAATATGTACTTACAAAGATGCAAGATTTTTACAAAGTTGCTCTTTTCTTACCTGGTTTTATTTCACTTGTTGTTGCTTCCATGCTCTTTGTGTGGATACTCAATCCGCTCACAGGGCCACTTGCCGCTTTATTAGAGATTTTTGGCCTCAAGATGCCAATTTGGTCAACAACAGAAGGCCTTGTGGTTGTAGTTATTTCTCTTATCACAGCTTGGAGCTGTTTTGGTTATAATTTCATAACCTTACTTGCGGCTGTAGGTTCTGTTCCACAAGAAATTATTGAAGCTGCAAGACTAGACAATATACCAACCCATAAAATTTTCTATAAAATTGTGATACCTGTTTCAGGTGCTTCTGGCTATTATGTTTTGATTATGACAATGATGCAAGCACTTGGCAATGTTTTTGGCCCTATTGATGTTCTTACAAAAGGCGGGCCAGATTATGGATCTTCAAACCTTATCTACGAAGCTTATTTCAAAGCTTTCACAGTTTTTGAAACTGGCGAATCCGCCGCACTTTCCATTATCACAATGATTGTTTTTGCTATCATCATATTTTTCATGAATAAAATCATAGGCAAGAGAGTGTATTATGCAAACTAAGTCTAAATACGAAATCCTTTGGCAAGCACTTTTCTTAATCTTTGTTTTTATAGTAATTTACCCTCTTATCTTTGCTCTTTCAAATTCACTCAAAACAGACATCGAAGCTTTTAGAACAATAACTTCACTTATCCCAGATGTTTTTAGATTTGAAAACTACAGCAAACTCTTTTCAGCTCTTCCACTTTTTCGCATTATTTCAAACACTTTTCTTATTTCAGCAGTAGTAACAATAGTTCGTTTATCCCTAGCATTTTTAGCAGCTTATGCCCTTGTTTACTACGATTTCAAAGGCAAAAAACTCTATTTAGCCCTTGTCTACCTCACCTTATTCATGCCCTTTACTGTGATGATGATTCCAAACTATCTCACATTAGCAAAACTTGGTTTAGTAGATAATATATGGGGTGCGATGATACCACAATTTTTCTCAGCAACAGGCATCTTCATGCTTTGCCAAAACATGCGTTCTATTCCACGTTCATTGATAGAAGTTGCACAATTAGACAGAATTTCTGACTATAACATCATGAAAGATATCATTCTTCCTCTTGTAAAACCACAAATGATAGCAACTGGCGTATGGTTTTTCACAGGAACATGGAATGAATATATATGGCCAAGACTTATTCTTAAAGAAACAGAAAACTATACTCTTTCTTTAGCATTACAAATGTTTACCTCTGGCGAAGGTGGACAAGGCTTTACATCTGTTATGGCTATGTCTGTAGTGACAATGATCTTGCCAATGGCCTTGTATTTGATTTTCCAAAAATATATTATTGAAACATTTACCTCAGCAGGTATTAAATAGGATTTTTTATGATTGATATTCGTTTTGAACAAGTAGAAAAAAGTTATGGCCAAACACAAGTTATCCCAAATATTGATTTTACCATAGAAGCTGGCGAAAGATTAGTATTTTTAGGGCCATCAGGTTGCGGAAAATCCACATTATTACGTATGGTTGCAGGCCTTGAAAGCATAACAGGTGGCAAGCTTTTTATGGGCGGACAAGACGTCACTCATCTTGCTCCATCTCAAAGAGATGTTGCAATGGTTTTCCAAAACTATGCACTCTATCCGCACATGACAGTTGAAGAAAATATTATCTACGCACTCAAAGTAAATAAAGTGCCAAAGTCTGAAATCAACGACAGATTAGAATACGCCCTCAACGCACTTGAACTCAAGAAATACCAACACAGAAAACCACACGCTCTTTCAGGCGGCCAAAGACAAAGGGTTGCCCTTGCTAGAGCCACAGTAAAAAGATCTAAAGCCTTCTTACTTGACGAACCTCTTTCAAATCTTGACGTGCAGCTTCGTGTGAGTGCAAGACAGTCTATGCTTGATATACACAAAGCTTTTGGCCAAACAATGGTCTATGTCACACACGATCAAATCGAAGCCATGACTTTTGGTACAAAGGTTATCTTGCTCAAGCAAGGCGAAATTCAAATGCACGACACTCCGTATAATGTCTACCACTATCCAAAAAATACTTTCACAGCAAAATTCATCGGAAGCCCACCTATGAATTTATTCAAAAATGCCCTAGTGAGTGAATTTAAAGTCTTCTTTGGAAAACAAAGCTTTGAACTTGATAATAGATGGTATAATTTCATACCGCCACATAAGAAATACACTATGGGTATACGCCCTGAATACGTCGTTTTGCACAATGAAAAAAATGAAAATTGCTCACTAGTTGGAACAATTTCACATGTTGAAAATCTCGGTGCAAATTACGCTGTCTATGTAAAGGTTGAAGATCAAGTTTTTGTTGCCCTAAGAAATGATTTGAAAAATCTTTCAGAAGATAAAATATATCTTGAAATTCAACACGATCACTTGCACTTCTTTGATAAAGACACAAAACTCAATATTGGCAGACCAGAAGTTCTAAGGTATAAAGCAAGAAATTAGTATCTTATAGGCGAAATAAGAGAGTTTTTAAGCAAAACATCCACAAGAGCACTCAATGGTAAACCAACAACATTTGTCCAACAACCATTAATTGAACTCACTAAAAAAGAACCTCTGCCTTGTATGGCATAAGCACCTGCTTTGTCTAATGGTTCGCCACAGTTAGCATAGGCTTGAAGCACTTCATCGCTCCAGTCAGAAAATGTGACTTCTGTATTCACTGCAAAGCTTGTTCTATTCTCATGCTCTAGTTTTTCAATAATGCTCACAGCAGTTGTGACTATGTGTTTTTTACCAGAAAGAAGTTTTAACATACGAAATGCATCGGCATTGTCTTTAGGTTTACCTAAAATCTCTTTATCTATATTTACAACAGTATCTGCTGCAATAATGACATAATTTTTATCTCTATAGCTTGAATCCATGTGATTTAGGCCATATAAAGCCTTATTTTCTGCAACACGTAGAACATAAGCAGAAGCTTGTTCATTTTCAAATGCTGGACTTTCTTCTTCCATAGGTTTCATTATTCTAAAGTCAAAACCTAAGTCTTTAAAAAAATTTTGCCGTCTTGGCGAAGAAGAAAGAAGAAAAATATCGTAATTTGCTTTGTATAATTTATTCATAATTGAAAACCTAAAAATTCCTTTATTATTACAAGAGAGTATGGCAAAACTATATAAAAATGCGTAAAAAATCAATTGTGTGCTTTTGTCAAAAAACAATAAATAAATAGTGCAACACTTTGTACAAATTCGCTTTCTTCATTAAAAAAGTCAAGAATAAGATTGTGCGTATTAATTTTTTTCAAGCTTTTTCACAGCCATGTCATTCTAATTCACACTTTATCTAATTGAAATTATATTATAAAAATGAGCACAGCGAACAAAGGCTTTAGCGAGCGAAACAAGAGCCACGCCTCTTGTAAGCGAGGTTTTGTGCACAGCGTGCCAAAACAAATTAGAATCACGTATTTTCACGGCAAAGAGCATAAAAAAAATGCTTGACAATAGATTAATCATTTGTAAAAAAAAGGTATGAAGATTTTTAATGCACATAACATTCAAATGAATTGGTGGTGGAGCTGCTAGATAATGGCCGCTTCTTTAGTTGTGAAGAATTTTCAATAAATTATATTAACTTAAGCGGTCGAATGAGACCGCTTTTTTTTAATTCATTCGACTGACTACAAAACAAGGCATAAGCCCTTATAGGAATTAACATTATGGAAGGATATTTTGGAAATTTTGGCGGAACTTTTGTTCCTGAAGCACTTGAAAAACCTTTGCAAGAACTTGCAACAGCCTTTAACAAATATAAAACAGATCCTGAATTCTTAGCAGAATTAGCACATTATAACACGCATTATCTAGGAAGACCTACTCCTATATTTTATTGCGATAGATTAAGCAAAGAAATCAATGGGGCACGTATATTTTTAAAGCGTGAAGACTTAAACCATCTAGGTGCGCACAAGGGTAATAATTGCGTAGGACAAATTCTGCTCGCAAAAAGAATGGGTAAAAAACGTATTATTGCTGAAACAGGTGCAGGACAGCACGGCGTTGCAACTGCCGCAGTTTCGGCTTTATTTGGCATGTCTTGCACTATTTTTATGGGCGAAGAAGACATGAGACGCCAAGAATTAAATGTCTATCGTATGCGTATGATGGGAGCAGAAGTAATTGCAGCAACTAGCGGACAAGGCACATTAAAAGAAGCTGTTGATGAAGCTTTGATGGAATATGCTACACATACAGACGCCTTCTATTTACTTGGTTCGGCTGTTGGCCCGCATCCATATCCTAGCATGGTTCGCTTCTTCCAATCAATCATTTCAAAAGAAGCAAGAGAACAATTTTTAGAATTAGAAAATAAATTACCTGATATTGTAATGGCTTGTGTTGGTGGTGGTTCTAATGCTATAGGCATGTTTGCTGAATTTATTAAAGACGCAAATGTAAAAATCATTGGTGTAGAACCTGGCGGAATTGGCGATGAACTCGGTCAACATGCTGCCCCTCTCACACACGGAAAACCAGGCAAATTACACGGTTTTTATTCCTATCTTTTACAAGACGAACACGGAGAACCAGCGGCTGTGCATTCTATTTCTGCTGGCTTAGATTATCCTGGTGTTGCACCAGAACTTTCACATCTCAAAGACATTGGTAGAGCTTCATTTGTGACTATAAGCGATAAAGAAGCAATCGAAGCATTGTATACTTTATCACGCTTTGAAGGAATCATTCCAGCCCTTGAATCTTCACATGCACTTGCACATGCTCTAAAAATTGCTCCAACACTTCCAAAAGATGTCAATATTCTTATTTCGCTCTCTGGCAGAGGAGATAAAGATATGAATCAACTTATTGAAATGGAAAATACACCAAATTAGAGCATTTTATAAAGATCTATACAAATAGATATCATAAAAAAAGCTTGCGAACTTTTTAATATAGTTATATTTTTGAATGGTGTCACTTATTATTGAATAATTGTTCAAATAAGAAAAATGATACATTATTAATAGATTTTTTTTGGAGAAAAAATGAGTTCATCAGATAATTTAATACGTATCGGTATTGTAGGCTATGGCAATCTTGGACGTGGTGCAGAGCTTGCAATTGCACAAAATCCAGATATGAAACTTGTAGGGATTTTTACAAGAAGAAATCCTTCATCGATTAACCCTGTCAATGCCAATGTGCCTGTTCTAGACATGGACAGCCTTATGTCAAAAAAAGACGATATCGATGTATTAATTTTATGCGGCGGTTCGGCTACAGATCTTCCTGTACAAGGCCCTGAACTTGCACAGCATTTTAATATTGTTGATAGTTTTGATACACATGCCGATATTCCTAGCTATTTT
Organism: uncultured Desulfovibrionaceae bacterium; assembly: GCA_964368455.1. GTDB lineage: Bacteria > Desulfobacterota > Desulfovibrionia > Desulfovibrionales > Desulfovibrionaceae > CAYJAZ01. Next base: position 46,783 of record CAYJAZ010000006.1, on the reverse strand, counting down.
GCTAAGGTAGATGAAGCAGCAAAAAAATCAAATAAAGTAGCTATTATTTCAGTTGGTTGGGATCCAGGTATGTTTTCAATCAATCGTCTTTATGCTGGTGCAATTCTTCCAAATGGCACAGACTATACTTTCTGGGGCAAAGGCGTGAGCCAAGGCCATTCTGATGCGATTAGACGCGTAGAAGGCGTAGCTGACGCAAAGCAATACACTATTCCTGTAGAAGCAGCTCTCCAAGCAGTTCGCGAAGGAAAAAACCCTACTCTTTCTACAAGAGAAAAACATTTAAGAGAATGTTTTGTAGTTGCAAAAGATGGTGCAGATTTGGAAAAAATCAAGAATGAAATCATCAATATGCCAAATTATTTTTCAGACTACGACACAATTGTAAACTTTGTTTCTCAAGAAGAATTGAATAAAAACCATAGTGCTATTCCGCACGGTGGCTTTGTTCTTAGAAGCGGACAAAGCGATGATGCTGGAAAAACTAAACATCTTGTTGAATTTTCACTCAAACTTGACTCTAATCCAGAATTTACAGCATCTGTACTTATTGCCTACGCTCGTGCAAATATGAAATTCCAAAAACAAGGCTCACAAGGTGCATTCACAGTTTTTGATGTGCCGCCTGCTTTCCTTTCACCATTAAGCAATGAAGAATTACGCAAAAACTTACTCTAATTTCAAATAAATAGTATTTGAAATAGAAAGCAAGATATAAGCTTATAAATAAAAAAGCGTTAAACAGAAGAAATTTTACTCTGTTTAACGCTTTTTCTTTAATTTTATTTTTTGTGTGAAGAATGAAAAAAAAGCTAAAACTTTTGTTCGCAAAGCTCACATTATTGATTTTAATTTCTTTTATTAACTAATGCTCATTCACAATTTTAACTCGCGTCTTTATTTAGAAAGATTTTGATTTCGCATGCTCAATACAAAATCCTCAGCTGTGAAGGAAAGTAAAATTAATAATTATGTTCTTGATTATCTAATAATATAAAAACTTTAAAAAAACATGGATTGCCACGTCGTCGTTTTACTCTTCCTCGCAATGACGAGTCTAGATAAGTTCTTTTAGGGCTTATGATAAAGGTTTAGAAAAAAAAGAAAAAAATATCTACTCACATTTGGAACGCAGTGACAAATGGTAACTTAGTTTCAATGAGAATCAATATACTCTCATTTTAAAGCGAAACAGTATTTAATGTTTTGGTGCAAAGCAGCAAAACTTTAAAACTTTTTCGCAAATAAAAAAAATATTTACTTCTTTAGCTAAACCCCTACGCACTTACCTTGCCTTATTCGGGTTTCCAAAGGGGCATTGCTCCTTTGGCCGCCGGAGGCAAAAAAAGCGTCGCAGACGATAAAAGAATTCTTACTTACCTTCCATTTTTAAAAGCGTGTCTAAAACTCTTAGGTTCGCGGAAAAGTCGTCTATGTCATTACGCAATAAATAGTTATGCTCGGAGACAAAGGCTTGTGCAAGACGTTCAAGGACTTCTTCACTTCGTGCGAGGGCTTCTGTAATTGTTTGATTTGATGGTATTGCACAATACCTTTTGTAATCGTCTAAGATTTTATGTGTTGCGGGCAGATATCGGGTTAAAAATTTCTCACCTGCTTTGATATCTCTGGAATCGTCTTCCATCGCACGTATGATGGCTTCAGCGGTTAATGCCAGTTGTAATAGAGTGTTTTGCAGATTTTGCGGCAGATATGCTTGCTTTGGGTATAGTTCTTTTATGGATTTTCTGTATTCTTCAAAAGGATCTCTATTTCTTTCTTCTTCTTCACGTATTTTTCTTTCTTGCTCTAATTTCTTGCTTGCTTCTTGCTTTTGTAGACGTGATTCGTATGATTTATTTAAAAACATACCTATGCAGACAAGAATAATGAAAGAAGTGAATATAAAGATTGGATTTGTAAGTGGGAAGATGCCTGTGAGGGCTATCACAAGAAATATTGAAACTACCCATTCAAAACCCATTTTGAATTTATTGAGAAAGACTTTTTGCACATAGGCTTGCAAACCGCCTAAAAATATTGCTGTGACAAGCGAGCTGCCAAGTAAAAAACATAGAAAGCATTGAGTTAAGCCAATTATTGTTGGCATAAGCCATGTGAAATGCATAGCCATTCCACTGCTCGCAAGGCAGATAAGGCCTATATATGTACTAAATATAGAAAATATAGCACTAAAGCTATCGATTCCAGATATTTGCACTGCTATAATTAGAGCGATACAATGCACTAAAAGACGTATGCCAAAGTTTTTTATATTGAGCACTACAGATTGTAAAAAACTGAGTTTTTCTTTTTGCAACATAATAGATTAGCCTCTGAAAAACTAGTTTGTTGAAGTTGCACTTTCAATTGTTTGTTGTTCTTTACGCATTGCTAAACCTTGTAGAGATTCTTTGAGTTGGCCTTCCATAAGGATTAATTCTTTTTCAACTTCAAGACGTTTTTGACGTCCTTCGCTAGAAATTTTTAATGTTTCGTCAATGGTATTGATAAGTTTATTGTGTACTTCACGTAAAGTTTCGATATCAACTATGGAACGCTCTACTTCGCGTGTGACTTCAATAGAGGATTGTTCAAGCATAGCAGCATTTTTACGTAACATTTCATTTGTTGTGTCAGAAACTTTTTTCTGCAATGAAGCGGCTTGTTTTTGGCCGTGCAGTGTGAGTGCGAGCACCATTTGATTTTTCCAAATCGGTATAGTTGTCAAAATACTTGTTTGGATTTTTTGTGCTAAAGCCCTGTTATTAGACTGAATTAAACGTATTTGCGGTGCCATTTGCACAGTTACAGTGCGTGAAACTTCTAAATCATGCAAACGTCTTTCAAAACGATTGATTTGTTCTGAAAAATCACGGAGTTTTTGTGAATCAAGTGCTTCACCAGAACTTTCAGCCAATGCTTTAAATTTTGGTAAATCAACATTCCTTGCTTCTTCAATTTTTTGCTTGCCAGCTTCAATATACATGACAAGATCTTTGTAAAAACGTTCGTTATGTCCGTATAATTGTTCTAAAACTTCAACATCACTCAAAAGCCCAACCATTGAATCGTCTAATTTATTGCTTATACCCTCTATCTGCTCGGCAATGCTTTCAAATTTTGCTATAGTCTTTTTTACGTCATTAAACATAGAACCAATAATTGGCAGTTTTGCGAGAAAACTTGGTTCTTTATTCATATCAGTCACATCAACATCTTTTACTTTAACCATAAGATCTGTAAGAAATTCGCCTACAGCTCCAGAATCTTTAGCCTTAACTCTTGAAAGTAGATCGTCAGAAAAACGTGAAATCTCTTGCATTGTATTTGTGCCATAGGTTATGTCTAAAGATGGATCAGCTAAATCAATAGAATTAATGATGTTTTCAATATTTTTATCTGAATTTTGTGCCATTTGGCTATCTGCTGTGCTTGTTTGTAAACTTGTATCAGTCATAATAAATTCCTTTTATATTCGAATTTTTTCTTTATGTTTTTTGGATAAAGAGTTTGTATAGTTGAAATAATTAGTTTTGTTTATATTTTAGGGCAATTTTAGATATATGCTTAATAGATTTTTTACATTGCTTTAGCACAATAGTCAACCAAAGCCAAAGAGCAAAAAATTATCGCATAATTGAAAAAGATGCGAATATTTTATTCATTTTCAATAGTTACCTTTTTTTCCTCTAGGGAAAATTTTGTGCCTGTATTGACACAAGAGCTCTATTCCATTAAATACTATTATATTATTTTTTACTATGTAAAAGAAATATATGAAAAAGAAATAATCAAACATTTAAAGAAACAAAGAATAAAGGAGAGACCATCATGTCAAAAAAATTAATTGTAATCACAGGTGCAAGTTCTGGTTTTGGTAAAGCTTTAGCTTTAGAATTTAATAAAGCTGGCTACCCTCTACTTTTATTAGCAAGACGTGTAGAACTTTTAAAAGAACTTAATCTTGATAATACAATGTGCGAAGCTGTTGATGTTACTGATAAAAATGCTTTTGAAGCAGCAGTTCGTAAAGCAGAAGCAGTATATGGTAAAACTGATTTAATGGTAAACAATGCAGGCATCATGCTTCTTGGCGATATGGCTACTCAAGATAGTCAGGAATGGAAACAAATGTTTGATGTCAACTTGCTTGGCCTTATGAACGGTATGCAAATTGTTATGAATGATATGAAAGAAAGACAATGCGGAACAATTGTAAACCTTTCTTCAATCGCTGGCGTAAAAGCTTTCCCAAATCATGCTGCTTATTGTGCAACAAAATACGGTGTTGTAGGCCTTTCAGAAGTGACACGTGGCGAACTTGCTCCTTATAATGTTCGTGTGATGCGTGTATGCCCAGGTGCTGTTAATACAGAACTTCTTAGCCATACAACAAGCCAAGATATTAAAGACGGCTATGGCGAATGGGTGAAAGCTTTAGGCTTAGGCAATATAAAAGCTGAAGATGTAGCAAAGACAATAAAATTTGCTTATGAATTACCACAATGCGTTAATTTACGTGAAATTCAAATAGCTGAAACTAAACAAGACGCTTAAAATTGTTTTATCAATAATTTGAATAACTCTAATACTTGCCTCATAAAGCATAATTGCTTGCTTTATGAGGTTTTAATGTTTTTAAAACTTTGCTGTGTTTTGACTTAGCGAATGTTGTGAGATTATTTTTAGATTAAAGGGCTCATTTAAAGAGATTTACTTTTTTTAATTATTTATTTATCATCATTTCATATTTTATTTAAGGTTTATTTTATGAAAAAATTATATGTAATACTGGCACTTATGCTTTGCATTTCCTACCCCCTTCCAGCACAAGCAGAACTTTTATCCGAAGAAAATGTAAAAGACATAAACGAAACTTGGGAAGGCGTGAAAAGCGGAGCAAAAAACACAAAAGATGCTATTAAAGAAACAAGCAAAGATGGTTTTAATGCTGCAAAAGATCTTTTCAATGAAGTCAAAAAAGATATAGGCGATGCTACAGACAAAGCCTTTTCTGACGATGATGAAAATAGCACACAAGAAGAAAATGTAGAGGAATAACCCAGTTATCCTATCGAAAATTTAATCAAATGCAAATATATTATAAAAAACCTAAAATACAGAATAGATAGAGAACTCTAACATGTTCAAAATTTTTAAAAAAGAAAAAACTACTACGCATAGAATCTATACAATTTTAGGATTTAAACTTAAATATAAAAGAAAAAACAATATGGATACAAATGCTTATACTATAGGTGAATTTAGCTATGTAGGCAAAAACTTTTCTTGCCCCTCGCACAAATCAAGTATTGGTAAATATTGTTCGATAGGTTCCAATGTCTTTGTAGGTTTACCACAACATCCTCTTCATTGTTTAAGCTCAAGCCCAATTGTTACACAAAAAAACTTTATGGATTTTCCTGATACAGACTTTCCAACCATTGATAATTATGGCTATAAAGAAGTTGAAATTGGTAATGATGTATGGGTTGGGCAAGATGTTAATATAATGGGTGGTATAAAAATTGGACATGGTGCCGTTATTGGAGCAAATACACTTGTTACTAAAGATGTTCCGCCTTATGCTATTGTCGGTGGGGTTCCTGCAAAAATAATTAGATATCGCTTTGATGAAGCTACAATTAAAATTTTGCTAGAAACTAAATGGTGGGAACTTGATGTAAAAGAAATTGCAAAACTTCCATTTACTGATATAAACGAATGTTTAAAAAAGTTAAAAAGCATAAGACAAAGAACAAAAAACACAAAATAACCACCTATTATCATAAACTTTTTCTTTAAAAAAGATTTCATTAAAAACAATCTAAAGCAAAATTTTGTATGTTTTTTCTTCAACAACCTGAAATGGTTGATAGTATTGTAAATTGTTGTAAGAATTTCTAAAATGAACATTCAATCAACAAAATAAAATACTCATTTACTTATTTTCACCAAACATTTCTTTATAGACAAAGCAATCTGTAGTGTGATCATTTATCATGCCTATTGCCTGCATAAATGCATATACTGTTGTTGAACCTAAAAACTTGAAACCCAATTTTTTAAAATCTTTGCTTATTTTATCAGAAATTTCTGTTCTTGCAGGCAAATTTTCTATACTTGGATGATGCGAAATAATTGGCTTATAATCTACATATTTCCATAGAAAGGCATCAAAAGTTCCATGAGTTTTTTGAATTTGCAAAAAAAGTTTCGCATTATTAATTGCTGCAACTATCTTGCCCCTATGGCGAATTATTCCTTCATTTATAAGCAATTCTTCTATTTTTTTCTCGTCGTAAAGTGCTACTTTTTCAACTTTAAAAGCATCAAAAGCTAGTCTAAAGGCTTCTCTTTTTTTAAGAATAGTAATCCACGAAAGGCCAGCTTGAAAACTTTCAAGTGTGAGCATTTCAAACAAAGTATCATCATCATGCACTTCTCTACCCCATTCATAATCATGATAATCTTTGTATATTTGCGAATCATCAAGCCAAGCACATCTCACTTTATTATCCATAACAATTCCTCTCAATTTTTATCAATGCATTCTAGAAAAAACAAAGATCAATAATAGCTGCATTTGCACATCCATAGGCATAATGAAAAGTGCAATTTTTTAATGATAAAATCAACTATAATTTGACATTATTAAAAAAATTTATTATATATTAACTATATCTAATAAAAGTTATTTTTTTATTCACATTAACGAAATTTTTGATCATTTTTTGCCTTAGTTTTAATGTAGTTTTTTTTGTGTTTCTGTTTATAAGCTTCTTTGACTGTTGATTTTGTATTTATTGTATTTGCTTCAAATTCTCAAGGAACAACGCATGAAAATTAAAAAATTTGCTTCCTTAGCCCTAAACAACTTTGATGCTATGTGTTACATAGTTGACTTAGATACTTTTGAGCTTTTATACGCAAATGAATTAGCAATACAAACTTTCTCGCCTTTTTCTAAAAAATTTGAAAGCAATCATAAATGCTATGAATTTCTTCATGGCAAAAATGAAATCTGCCATTTTTGTAATAAAAACCTCTTACAAGAAGGCCAAAAGCTTTATACCGAAATTAAAAATGAAATAACTAATAAATACTACTCACACATAGATTCAGTTGTTGAATACGAAGGAAAAAAGCTCAAAATAACTTTTGCTTTTGATATTTCAAAACAAAAAGAAGAAATTAATAGCCTCACACAAAAAATTTCTGCTGAAGAAACTTTGATAAAATGTATTCAAATTATCACACAAGATACCGATATTGATAAAGCTTTATGCTCAATACTTTCTATTATATGTCAATTTTATGATGCAGATAGAGCTTATCTCTATGAAGTAAACAAAAAAGAAAAAACCATTATCAACACACATGAATGGTGTGCCTCGCCAGAATTTTGCACTAAAGAAGAAAATAAAATTTTAAATTTCGATAATTTTATCAATATATTTGATATCTTAGAAACAAAAGGCGAGCTCAATATAAAAAATGCACATGCTGAACTTGATCACGATTCAAATCTCTACAAAATCATGATGCAAACAAATTCTCTTTCTGCTCATATTGTGCCCCTTTTATCTAATAATGAAGCAACTTATTGCATAGGCTTTAACAATGCTAAAGTAGAAACAAAAGATCTCAAACTCCTTCATTCTATCATTTTATTTATGGGTGAGGAAATAAAGAAAAGTAAAATTCATAAACAATTAGAACATCTTTCCTATACTGATATCCTCACTGGCCTAAATAATAGAAATAAATATTTAGAAAGACTTGAAACAATAAATTTAAACCAGCTCTCTTCTTTAGGTTATATCCATATAAATATCAATGCCTTGAAGAAATTGAACGAATTATATGGAGAATTGTATGGCGATAGCATAATCAAGCAAGTTGCTAGCATTTTGACAAAGAATCTCAAAAATGATGTTTATCGCATTGCTGGCGATGAATTTATTGCCCTTTGCCCAAATATTTCTGAAGAAGAATTCAATAATGTAATATATGTTTTAAGAAAAGAAGAACAAAAAGAAAGTGAATTTTCTTTTGCTGTTGGTGGCATATGGCAAGATAAAAAAATTGATATTCGTCAAGGCCTCACACAAGCTTGCGATATTATGGTGTCAGACAAGCAAGATTACTATGAAAAACAAGTAACACAAAGAACGCAGTCAAGATTAAATCCATTTGAAATACTGCTTGATGAAATCCATTCAAATCTTTTTACTGTCTATATTCAGCCAAAGGTTGATCTTTCTACTGGTTTAATCACAAGCGCTGAAGCTTTAGTGCGAAAATTTAGTTCGGATGGAAAAATAATTTCACCAGATAGATTTATTCCCATTTATGAAAATGAAAGCACTATTAGATATTTAGATTATTTCGTATTAGAAGAAGTTTGTAAAATATTGAAAAAGCTCATCAAAGAAAATAAAGCCATACCAATTGCTATAAATCTTTCACGCGTGAGCTGTATAGCTTACGATCTTATTGAAGAAATTGTAAAAATTTGCAAAAAATATGATGTGCCTCATCATTACATAAAGATTGAACTCACCGAAAGCATAGATAAAATGGATTTTGAGTTTTTCCACAATAAAATCATACAATTAGACGAACTTGGCTTTAAAGTTTCGCTTGATGATTTTGGTGCAAAACACTCCAATTTACTTATGCTTACTATGGAAGAATTCGATGAAGTTAAAATCGACAAAAGCCTCATTGATAATGTAACAACAAGTGCAAAAAATAGAACTGTTGTAAGAAATGTGATAAAAACTGTGAAAGAATTTGGGCAAACATTATGTGTTGCCGAAGGAATTGAAACAAAAGAACAAGCAGCTTTACTCAAAGATTTTGGCTGCACCTATGGACAAGGCTATTATTTTTATGCGCCTATGCCTCATAAAGATTTTATTAAACTATGCCTTGCTGGCGACAATAAAAAAGCTTCTGAAATTCAATCTGTTGGGGCAAAAACCAAGAGAAACTTTATTGTTAATTACGACGAACTTCACTCCATCATTGAGGCGATGCCATTATGTATGTTTCTTTGGAATGCTAAACAGCAAATTACTATGTGTAACCAACATGCTGTTAAGCTTTTTGAAATTGAGAGCAAGGATGAAATATTTAATAATTTTGCTAAATTCTCTCCAGAATTTCAGCCTAATGGCGAGTTATCTTCAAATAATACCACAACCTTCGTAAAACAGGCTCAAGAAAAGGGTAGTGCAATTTTCAATTGGCTACATTGCACCTCAAGTGGCGAAGAAATTCCAAGTGAAATAACCTTAGTAAGACTTGATATAGCAAATGAAGAAGGCGAGCATTATATTGCTGGTTTTCTAAGAGATTTGCGTCCACAACTAGCAGGCACGGCAGAATCTTCTTGGGCAAGCGAATATTTCTTTAATGAAGTTTCAGAAAAAACACTCTTTAATACAGTGTCTGAAATTGCAGCTGAATTTTTCTGGGTGTATAATAATAGAGAAAAAACTATAAAGTTTTTAGGAAAAGGAAGAGAAATACTCGGTCTACCAGAAGGAAAACTCCCCTTCCCTGAATATATTATAGAACAAGGAATCACTTGCGAGGACACAATAGAAGAATTTATGCTTTTTTCAAAAGCCCTAGAAGAAGGAACACATTATCCAATTGAAGCAAAATTTAAACTCCCTCAAGGCATCTTCCATTATTTCCTCATTGATTATAAAATAATTTTTGATAATGCAAGCAATCCATTATTCTGCATTGGAAAAACAACGGACATTCACAAACAAAAAACAAAGTGTAAATGTGATAAATAATTTACTTTAACTTTAATTTCTGTTAAGCAAAAAATTTCAGCTGCTAATAAAAGTAAATTTAATACTTATGCTCTTAATTATCTAAGAACATGAAGATTTTATAAAAACATGGATTGCCACGTCGCAAGCTCCTCGCAATGACGAGTCTAGAGAAGTTTGCTTAGGGCTTAGGAAAAAAACTTGAAAAAAACAGTCGAAATATTTATCCCATTAAAAGAGCGTCAACACCTCGTCATTGCGAGGAAGGAACAAAGTGAGTGACGTGGCAATCCATGCCTTTAAATATGAAAAAACACGCTCTACTCACATTTGGAACGCAGTGACAAATGGTAACTTAGTTTCAATTAAAATTAATTAAGCCCCATTTTAAAGCGAAACAGTATTTAATGTTTTGGTGCGTAGCAGCAAAAGATTAAAACTTTTTCGCAAATAAAAAATAAACAAAAATATCAACCATTCTCCAACGCACTCACCTTGCCTACTAAGGTTTCCAAAGGAAATTATTTCCTTTGGCCGTCGGAGACAAAAAAAGCGTCGCAGACAAAAAAGCGTGACTTTAATCTATACTATTTTTTTAGAATTTAATAGTTCTAAAAAATCACTACTTGGCATTGGTCTTGCCATATAATAGCCTTGAACGGTGTCGCAGTCTAGTTTTGTGACTATTTCTAATTGTTCTTTTGTTTCAACACCTTCAACGGTTACGTGCAATTTGAGTTTTTTGCTCATTTGTACAATCATTTCTAGGATGAAAAGCGATCTTTCGTCTCCATCTTCGAAATCAACAAAAGAAGCGTCGATTTTGAGTTCATTTACAAAGACATTTTTAAGCATACTTAATGATGAATAGCCACTTCCGAAATCATCCATTGAAATAATCACGCCAGAATTTTGTAAATTCGCAAGGATATTTTGTATTGTACTTATATCGTTATAATAGGCACTTTCTGTAAATTCCAAACAGAGACGAGATGGTTCTAAATTGTATTTTTGTAATAATTTGAGAATAGTTTCTTGCAGGTCTAAACTATAGATATTTGCACGAGAGACATTTACAGAAATTGGAATTTCAATATTATTATTCTTTATAAAAGCACAAGATTCTTCCCACACATAATAATCAAGACTACGTATGAAGCCATTTTGTTCAAATAATGGGATAAAGACAGCAGGACTAAGCATTTTTTCGTGCCTATGATTCCATCTCACTAAAGCTTCTGCTCCGCAAATTTCTAATGTTTTCACATCATACTTTGGCTGGAAGTAAATTTCAAATTCTTTCCGCACTAAACCTCTTTGCATGTCTTGAGATAATAGGCGGTTCATATTTACTTTTTCTTCCATCTCTTCAGTATATTGCCCGCAATAAAGGCCATAGATTCCTTTGCAAGAATTTGCTGCTAAGATAGCTTTATCGTGCATGAGTGCAATATCTTCTTCTTTATCCTTTATCAAGTATTCACCAAATACAAAATTAATTGAAATATCTGAAGAATATTCAGCTATATTAGCCATGATCTTTTTTTGGAATTCTTTAATTTTATCCTGATCATTCTCACAAACAAGAGCATAACAAGCACCAATTGTTCTTGTATAGACGCTATGAAGTATATTTTTAAACTCATTATCGATAAAAGAAGCAATATGCCTTATAAGCTTATCGCCATTTGGCACGCCTGCAATGGAATTGAAAGATTTGAAATCTTCTACATCAATGACAAGGAAGAGAAATTCTTTGTCGCTTTCAGCTTTAAGAATGTTTTCAACCTTTTCATAAAAATATTCTTTAGTGTATAAACCTGTCATTTTATCATAGATCACATGAGAAAGAGTTTTTTGAGCTTGCTCTAATCTATTGATTGTTTCTTCTAACAAATGCTGGTGCATACGCTCTTTTATAATGACATCTTCAACATCTTTTACCACAAGTAAAGCACGCGTAACTTCATCGCCATTATATTCAACAGCGTAAAATTTCATCTCTGTATTTCTGTATGCACCATCTACAAGCTTTAAAATTACGAGAGTTTTTTCTGTTTTAGTTTTAAAAAACTCTATTAAATTAGGCACATCAAAAAAATCTTTAAAACTTTGTACAGATTCTGGTGCTATAAGATTGTTTGCAAAAAAATTGAGCATCACAGAATAATGTGCAGGCACATTTACTTTATTTGCTTGTAAGAAAGAATCTGTACTTTGCTCTAATTGAAAATTACCTGTTACAAAATCAAAAGAATAGATGGAATAATAGTTTTCCTTGAGGATATTTGGTAAATTTGGAAAGTTAAGCTGCTGAATTTTTGAAAGTTTTGTATCAGTAACATCATTTTGATAGCCTTCAATTGCAAAACCGTTAGCAAAATCTTTTACAACAGAACCGCCGCATTGTGCGTATCTACTTTTCCCATGCTTATCTTGCCAAACAAAGAGGATTTCTGATGGAATTCCTGATAAAATTTGCTCTGTTGCACTTTGAATAAGTCTTTGATATTCAGGAGATATTTTATTACTCCATACTACATACAATTCTTCAGGCGATAAAGTTTCTTCAAGTTCAAATAAAATAAAAAAAGCTTTATCGGCATAAAGTCGAGGTGGTTTGGCATTTTCAAGTTCTAAACGCCATAATGCGGATTGAGCATTAACAAGTATTTCTTCACATTGTTCATATGTCTGTATAGACAAACTATTCATAAATTTCCCTCAATAAAACGCAGTTGAAGCGACTCAGTTTATACTAAATTCAAAGAATAAGGTCAAGCAAATACTTATATCAAGTTTTTTTAAACTTTTCAAAGAAAAAAAACATAAATCTTGAATTTTTATAACTTTAATATAATTTAAACACTAAAGAGCAATCTCTCGCACATTTGCAAAAAAAGAGACAAAGAAAGCAGTTCGCAGCATTATATATGCAAACTAATTACAGTTTTTTGATTTCATCTATGAGAGGGAGTGTTTCATCATATTCATAGGCTGAAATTGCTTCTTTTATTTGGACAAGCAAATTATGAATCTCATCACCCCAATCATAAGAAAGAAGTTCTGCTAAAATTGTTTCTATTTGATTTATATCAACAAAATCAATAACTTCTGACAACTCACCTAATTTAGCATGAAGCAAAGCTTTGTCTGCTTTTTCTTTCTTTTCTTCTTCAACAGGTTGGAAAGTTTGAATAGCTTTATAAATATTTTCAAGAATTTGGAAGAAATCTGATAAGAATTGTTCTGTATGCTGATCTATATAAATCCAATCACTCTTCATTGCTGCCTCTTCTAATTGTGAAGCGAGTTTTGAAAGAGCCAAAGCACCAATAGAAGCAGACGCACTTTTTATTGCATGCACTTCAATCTTAAATGCTTGCAAATCTCTTGCCTTATAATTATTTGAAATTGTGGCATGTTTTTTCAAACCGTCTGAATAATAGATACGGACAATATCAAGATAATTTTCTAAAGAACCACCAAGTGCACGCAATCCATATTGAACATCAATATTTGCAATTTCTAATTGAAGGGCATTTGTGTCATCGTTTTTATCAGGCTCTTCACTATTTTTTGCATCTAACATTTTTATTTTTTCTTTTGGTAACCAATGAAGAAGAACTTCGTTTAACTTTTTCACTTCTATTGGTTTTGCTAAGAAATCATTCATACCCTCTTGAATAAACATGGACTTTGTTCCTACAATAGCATTTGCAGTAAGAGCAACAATAGGTAAATTTTGATAATAATCTTCTTTTATGCTTCTTATTTCAATTGTTGCATCAATACCGTCCATTTCAGGCATCATATGATCCATAAAAACAAGATCGTAGATATTATTTTTCACTTTTTGCACAGCTTCAATACCATTCATTGCTGTGCTTATTTGGAATTCGTAAGGACGCATAAGCTCAGAAGCAACCTTTAAGTTTACAGGATTATCATCCACAAGCAATATTTTTGCGGTTGGAGCAATAAAATTGAGTGATTTCAAATCATAATTCATTGAATCTATAGTATTATTTAAGGCATTTGCTATTTGTAAACAGTTGACAGGCAAGCTTATTGTATAAATATCATCATCGTTTAATTTTGTATAATTACCCTCAACAAGCAAGACAATACGTGAACGAAGCTCTTGTTTTTCTTTGAGTTTTTGAATTTTTGCTAAATGCAAGGTAGGCACGAAGATATAATCGTATTCTTTTTCATTTAATCTTTCATAAAGTTCGGATTGATTTGTACAAAGAGTACAATCTGAGCCAAGATTTTCAATTGCTTCTGAAATTGAAGTAATATAAGGAGGACGTGATTCATACAAAAGCACACTTTTCTTGACTTCAACATGTGCAAAAGGAACATATTCAAGAGTTTTTTGCGGAATTCTAATAGTAAAGCAAGAGCCTTCACCATAAACTGATTGCGCACTAATAGAACCATTCATCATTTCACAAAGCTTTTTAGAAATAGCTAAACCTAAGCCTGTGCCTTCAATATTTCTATTTTTAGTTGTGTTAACACGTTCAAATTCTTCAAAAAGCTTGCTCATATCTTCTTCTTTAATGCCCATTCCAGTATCAAGCACTTCAAAATTTAAATAAGCTTCTTTTTCGTTATATTTGCCTGTAATTCTAAAACCGACATGGCCGCTTGGCGTGAATTTAATAGCATTATTAATAAGATTGATTAAAATTTGTTTCAAACGAATTTCATCACCAATCAATTTTGCCGGAAGAGTTGAATCAATATAAGTATAGAATAATAAAGGTTTATCCTCTAAACGCATGCGAGCAACATTTATAATATCATTCACTAATGAAGTGAGCGTGTATTCAGCTTCAATAATATCAAGCTTGCCTGATTCTATTTTAGAAATATCTAAAATATCATTGATAATAGTGAGCAAACTTGCACTAGCAGCCTTTATGCCATTTGCATATTCAACAATTTCACTTTCATTTGTTTTACGTAAAATAATTTCTGACATACCAGAAATCGCATTCATAGGCGTACGAATTTCATGGCTCATATTTGCAAGGAAATTTGTCTTAGCCTGTGAAGACATAATTGCAACTTCATGAGCTAAACGTAATTCTTCATCAATTTCAGCTTTTTGAATAATATTTGCAAATAAAGGCCCACTCAATTTGAGCATATTTTCTTCAACATCTGTGAATAATCTTTGGCGAGTTCTACTTGTAATTACAATAAAACCCCAAGCTTTGCCATTAAGATAGATTGGCGTAAGCAGAAAAGATTTAATACCCAAGAAATGCAGAAAAAACTGTTCCATACGTGAAAGATCTTTTGACAGTACATTCAATATCTTATCATCTTGTACAGCTTTATAAATTGTTGGAAAGTGCATTTCATAATCTATGCATTCATAAATATCATAATTTCTAAAAGCATGTTCATAAAATTCTTCTTTTTGGAAAGTAGAAAATTTATTATGCGAAAGTCTTGCAACATCAAAAGTTTCAAAAGCTTGCATAATATCTTCTTTGCTTACATAAAAGTCATAATCCCATTGATAAGCCGCATAGCAACAAGCTCTTCCGTTATTTTCTTTATTTCTCCAAATGGCTATATTATTGTCATCTAAAGATTTTTCTAAGAAGTGAACAGCATTGGTAATTTCTCTATCAAGCTGTTCATAAGAAGATAAAGCCAGAAGATTTTGAGAAACTGTATTGAGGGCTAAAAGCATTTTATCGTGTTTGATAAGAGATTGCGTACGCAATTCAATTTGCTTTTCAAGATGAGTTTGGTATTCTTCAAGTTGCTCGAGTGCATCTCCTAACTTATCTTGCGAACGCTTTAAAGTGTCTATATTAAGATGTCCGCCAATAAGTCGAGTTGGTTTGCCCTCTTTATCTCTTTCAATAATTTTTCCTATATCTTTTGTCCAAATATAATGCCCATCTTTATGCTTTAAACGTACTTCACATTCAAATTCGTCTGCCGTGCCTTCGATATAGGCAAAAAGCTTTTCTGAAAGTTCTTCACGATCGTCTGGGTGTGTAAGATGTCTAAATTCTTCGATTGATGCAGTAAATTCTTCGTTAGGATAACCAATAAGTGACATATACTGAGCATTATAACGAATTGAATTATTGAGCAAATCCCAATCCCAAGTACCAAAACCAGAAATTCCTATAATTATATCAAGAAGATTTGTTCTTTCAAGCAATGAGAGTTCAGCTTGTTTAATATGTGAAATATCTTGTAAAATACCGCTAAGAACTAAAGGTTTTCCTTCTTTATCGTAAGAAGTTACACGCCCCTTGTCTTGCCCCCAAATAATAGTGCCATCTTTTTTTATAAGACGAAATTCAGCAGAATAAAAATCATTTTTCCCTTCAAGATGTTCATTGATAGCAGCCCAAACTTCTTCAACATCTTCAGGATGTAAGAGCATTTCCCAAGATTTTATATGATTATCAAGTTCATCAATTGGATAGCCTGTAATATCAGACCATTCATAACTAAAATAAAGTTCATTTGAATCAAGATACCAAATCCAAGTGCCTACCTTTGTAAGCGACAATAATTCCAATATTTGTGAATTTGAAAATAAGTCGGTTGAGCTTTTCATAATCTAAACCTCAATAAAAACTAAAATCTGAAAAAAACAAATAAATTAGGCCTGTTCATCACAAGCGTGAATGAGGCTTATTTCTTTAAATGTGTCAGCTACTTCTAAGAAAATATTTACAAGTTTCGGATCAAAATGCTTACCACTTTCTTCTTTTATAAGGGCAACAGCTTCATCGTGTGGCATTGGTTTTTTATACGGTCTTTCAGAAATAAGTGCGTCATAGACATCAACAATAGCCATTAAACGCCCTGTAATCGGAATATTTTCACCCGCTAAATTATTTGGATAGCCAGTGCCATTCCATTTTTCGTGATGAGAACTTGCAAATTCAGCCGCAACTGATAAAAATTCAGCGTCTTGGATATTAGACATAGCAGAACGAATCGCACTTGCACCAATGACAGTATGTTCTCGCATGATAATAAATTCAACATCTGTCAATCTACCTTCTTTCAGTAAGATACTGTCAGGAATAGATATTTTGCCAACATCATGCATTTGTGAAGCATGGGCATAAAGTTCAATATCAATATTTTGGAATTCGTCTTTGTAAACTCCTTTATCAAGAACTTTCTGCATAAGCACTTTGAGAAAATTTCTTGTGCGTACTAAATGTCCGCCTGTGCTGCCGTCACGCTTTTCCACCATATCCGCAAGTCCATGCACAATAGCATATTGTAATTGCGTGATAACTTGTGTTTTTTCACGCACCATACCTTCAAGATTAGTGGAATAATTTTGTAATTCGCGTTGTTGCTGTGCAAGCTTTAGATGAAGCCCTACCCTTTTTAAAAGTAAGGGAAAAGAAAAGGGCTTTGCAATATAGTCAACAGCACCAAGATCAAGGCCTTCAAATTCGCTATAGGCGTCGTCTTTTGCTGTAAGAAAAATCACAGGAATTTCAGAAATTGGAAGTGGCATTTTTTTAATTTCTTGAATAACTGTAAATCCATCCATTTCAGGCATTTCAACATCAAGAAGAATAAGATCTGGACTTACACGTTCTAAAACCTTTAAGGCTTTTTCACCACTAGGAAGCAAAACAAGATCATAACTCTCTTCAAGAGCTTTTCGAACTATGTTGAGATTCGTTACATTGTCGTCCACTACCAAGATTTTTGCTTTTTTCAATTCTGACATGCTACTTTGATCACTATTAAAAGTTACTTTCATATACCTATGTAAGCCTTAATTTTACAAATGTCAACAAATTAAGATTTTGCACGAATAAAAGCAATATTTAAATCAAAATATTTACTTTCATTTTAATAACTACTTTATTTCTTTCTTTCAATCTGCTCAGTGCCAACCATCATTTGTACATAAACCATGAGTTCTTTATAGGAAGAAACATGGAGTTTGCTATAGATATTTCTATTGTGCGTACGAATGGTATTGATCGAAACATTCAAGCTTTCAGTGACTTCTTGAGTAGTCATTTTTTGCATATAGAGTTCAAAAACCTTTCTTTCGGTTTTTGTAAGCGTGCTCAATTGATCTATAAAGGCTTGATAGGCTGTGATATCTGCTTGTAAGCTATCTATAGAAACATCTTCTTCATTTTCCAAGTTTTGATGTGTTCTTTTATATTCTTGTGCTTCTTTTAATTTACTTTCTTTTGATTTGATATATTCAATTAAATCATTAAATTCTAAAACTTCAGAATCCGTTTGCCTTCCTTCTTTGATATTTTTGATAGAATCAAGCACAGGCGAAGACACTCTATAGACTAAGAAATAAGAAAGAGCAAAAGCAAATAAAGCAAAAGCTGAAAACGAAATCACAATAAAGATATAATAATCAGCTATCAATTCTTCTTCAATTTCTTTAGGCAACATTGCTATAATATGCCACTTAGGTGCATTATTCACTAATTCAATAGAAGAAGGATTAAATACAAGTTCTCTTGCAACAAATTCATAACCATTATTGAGGAAAAGATCGTAATATTTTTCATCGCCAAAGCTATATTCATCGCTTGCATGTGCTTCTAAAAAAGAATTTCCATGTGAATAATGACTATCTAAAACATAACGAGATTTACCATCTTCTATTTTTTCTAAGGCAATAAGTCCGCTAATATCTTCTATTGATGGTTTGATTCCGCGATGAGATAAATTGTATAAAAGTGCACTAATCTCAAGCCCACAAACACCATAAACCTCGCCACTAGAGCCCACAAGAGGAGAAAGCATCAAAATCACTTTTTCCCATGTATTCTTTATATAATGTGGCTCTGAAAAAGCGTATCTTTCATCAAAAGGTATAGCATCATAATTACGTTCAAAAACAGTTGCAAAAGCTTCTTCTTGTGTAAATTCCATACCCCACATATTATGAAATTCTATATTATTATACCATGCAACTTCTGGCATTCCACGCAATAAGAAAATAGCAGGGTCAATATCATTAAAACTATCAAGATTGCTTATTTTCAGATAAACACCACTATAGCTTTTATTTTTTTCAGCCAAACTTGAATTAATAGTGGTATTAAATGTGACAAAAGCCCCGCTTGATTTTGAAATAAGCAAAGAATTTTCTAATAATTTACTTGTTCTTTTTTCAAGTTCGGCAATAATTTCTTTATTATCTGTAACACTTTTAAATGATTTTATTTGATGATCCTTTAAAGTGTTTTCAATTTCAAGCACAAGTTTTTTATTGAGCTGAATTCCATAAGCGGCTATATTATCAAATTGATAAGCAATGCTTTCATTATAGTTTACAAGATAGTTTTCTAATGCGTCTGAAATTTCTTTCTTTGGTTTTTCAAATAAATCAAATATATAGAAAAAAGGAAGCGCACATAAAAGCATTACCATAATAAGTATGGAAAAACTTAAAAACAAGCGCATTCTTAATGAATATCGCGGTGGTATCAGCGATAAAAGTTTTTGCATTACATTCTTTCCTGTAATTTTGTATTAAAAATAGTTTCTAATTGAATAAATGATTGTTCAATTAGACTATTTAACAATGCCTCACTTTTATTTTCACTTTTCATCCAAATTGCATTATTTTGTTCAAGAGTTGCACGAAGGGCTTCTGGAAAAGCTTGTTCAATATCGCCATAGCGAGTAAAAGAAGGAGCTATTATAAAAGAATTATCGTTATAGATATTTGCAATTGTTGCATAAAGTGAATGAAAACCTTCTTTTTCAAAAGTAAATGTGTCAAGTTCGTTATTCAATTTTTCAAAGTCACTTATACGTACAGGAAGATAGCCGCCATACATAGCAAATTCTAAATTGATGTTTTTAGATGTAAGCCATTTTGCAAATAAAGCTGCAGCTTCTTCTTTTTCTTTGCTTGATTTTAATGCGACAAGTCCTGTTCCACGTTGAAGAGCAATTCTATCGCCATCTTTAAAATAAGGCACAGGTAAAGCTTTTACAATTAGAGGAGTTATAGAATTATCTTTGTGTGTTACTGTATCTTTAAAGTAAAGCAAACTTGCAGTTGACTCTACCCCCGCTATAGCTTCATCAATCATAATAGCCTTTGTTGAATATCCAGGCATAAGGCAAACTTCGCCCTTAATACCGGCTTTTAAAAGAGGACGCATAACTTCTTTAAAATAAAGGTTCTTCCAATCAATTGTTTCAGTCTTAAAAACATCTGTCCCAAAGGCTTTCATGCTCAGCATTGGAAAATGAATCCAATCATCATACATGAAAAAAGCTTTACCATTTGACCATTTATAATATTTTTCGATAACTTCAAAAGTTCCTTCCCAAGTTTCTAAATCTTCATAACTATGCCCTGTGTCTTTTGCAAATCTGTCGTATACTTCTGAATTAACAAAGAAAGCATTAGAAGACTTTGCAACAGGAAAGATCAAAAGCCTATCATCTATAATACCTTCTTCAACAAAGGCAGGGACAAAATCTTGCAATTCTTCTTCAGAAAAATAATCACGCCAATCAAGAGCAAGTTCAGCTCCCATAGCTTGAATTGTTTTAGGATAACAAATAAAGATATCAGGAACATCTGGTGCACCAACTTCATTTGTGCCAGCAGAAACTAAAGCATCGTGTATGGCTGTTGAATTTGAAATGGAAGTGACAACAATTTTCACGCCATGCTCTTTTCCTACTGTTTGGTTGAATCTATCAATAATGGAATTCATTGGTGAGTTGATTTGAGCTCCATACACATGCCACATCGTCAAAGCAGTCAATTGCTTTGATGATTCCTTTGATGAATCACATGCAGCGAGAGATATGCCAAAAAAAAGTATAGAAAAAGAAAAAAGAATTTTTTTTATGTTTTTCATAAGGAGTCCTCACTGCTAGAATTTTCAATATCAGAATATTTTTAATATATTCTCAATTGCGAGAATATATTATTTCAATATACTATCTAAACATATTTCATAATGAAATAAATCATCACAATGATGAATTTTGATGAAAATGATGATTTTTTTAAAATTCATCACAATGATGAATTTTCTCATCACATGCTCTAGCTAGCTATTCATCACATTAAACGATGTTTCATTATTTTTGAAGAATAAAATTCATACCCTATCAAAAATTATAATAAAAATTTGATTTATTTTCAAGTAGTGAATTTTTAGAAAACTTCATACAAAATGTATGGGATTTTTTCTTTTTAGAGTAAAATACAAATGTGCCTTTTGTCATATTGACGCTTCTTTTCTTATGCTATACTTTATTAAGCATTATAGTTTTAATTTATAAAGTAAATAAATTTCTACATTTTGAATAGTTATTCTTAGATAAATCAAATACAGCACAGATTAAGAAGGAAGAATTCGCATGAAAAAACTATTTTTATTTTCAACAATTATTTTATCATTATTCTTTTCTGGCTGTGCCTATAAAGGCCAGCAATCTCAACAAGAAGACAGGGGGCATGAAAAAATTGTTATCCTCCATACAAATGATGTTCATGCTGGCATAGATGATTATATAGGCTATGCTGGTTTAGCTGCCTATAAAAAAGAAATGGAAGAAAAATATGGCACTGATAACGTCATCTTAGTTGACGCAGGCGATGCTGTGCAAGGAGCAAGTGTTGCAATGCTTACGCAAGGCGAGGCTATTGTTAAGCTTATGAATGCTGTCAATTACGACTATTTTGTGCTTGGAAACCACGAATTTGATTATCAAATCCCACGTATGTTTGAACTTACTGACATGCTAGAAAGTGAAGTTGTTTCTTCTAATTTTATAGACTTAAGAACAAATAAACCAGTATTTGCACCTTATGAAATTCATACAATCAACAATATCGACATCGCTTTTGTAGGCATAACAACGCCTGAATCCTTTACAAAAGTCAGCCCTACTTACTTCCAAGATAATAAAGGAAAGCTTATCTATACTTTATCAGAAGATCAAAGCGGTGAAAAACTGTATAAAAACATACAAGAAAGCGTTGATAATGCACGTGCAGAAGGAGCAGAATATGTTGTTGCACTTGCTCATTTAGGCATTGAGAAAACTTCTCATCCATGGCGTTCAACTGATCTTATTGCAAATACATATGGCATTGATATTGTGCTTGATGGGCATTCACACTCCGTAATAGAGGGTGAAATTCATAAAAATAAAAAGAATGAAGATGTTATTCTTTCACAAACAGGTACAAAACTTGAAAGAATTGGCAAGGTTATTATAGATCCAAATCAAAATCCTGACAATGACATAAAAGCTCTGCTTATTGGTGCTGATAAAAGTTACACTAAAAAAGAAAGCAAAGTTCAAGCTTTAATCGATAAAAGCAATGCTGAATTTGAAGAAATCTTAGAAAGAGAAGTTGCTTACAGCGACTATGAACTTATTGCAAGCACAAAGACAACAGAACTTGCAAGAATTGGCGAAACAAATCTCGGAGATTTAGTCACTGATGCTTATCGTGCTATACTTGAAAGCGATATTGCAATAACTAATGGCAGCGGAATTAGAACAAATATTGATAAAGGCCCTATAACATACAGAGAAATTATCAATCTTCATCCTTTTGGTAACAATATCATTTCAATAGAAGTAAGCGGTAAAACAATAAAAGATGCCTTAGAAATGGCTTCACGTTCGTGGCCAGAAGCTCAAGGCGGCTTTTTACAAGTTTCTGGAATGTCTTATGAAATTGACGGTTCTATTCCTTCAAGTGTGAAAGTAAATGCGCAAGGCAGCTTTATTTCTGTTGAGGGTAAATACCGCGTAAAAAATATCATGATAGGCAATCAAGCACTTGATGAAAAGAAGATGTACACTCTTGCTACACACGATTATATGGTAAAAAAAGCAGGCGATGGCATGTCTATGTTTAAAGATTCAAAAATACTAAAAGATATGTTTATGCTTGATAGTGAAGTTCTTATTAAATATTTCACAGAAAATTTAAAGGGAAGAGTTGGCAGTGAATATGCTGAAATCACTCCAAACAAAAGAATTAAAACATCTCAATAATCCTCTATAAAAAGAATAAACTATACAAAGTATTTTCCAAAATAAAAAAATTCTTTAATAAATGTGTTAATTGACACATTGTACTTCTTATTTAAATAGAATAATATTTATATAATAATATACATTATAAGGAGTCTTGCTATGTCAAACGACAGTTATACAGAAGTAACCACAAGAAGCTGGGGAACACGTATTGGAAATTCCTTCAAAGGAATTCTAACTAGTATTGTGTTGATTATACTTGGTTCAGTTTTGCTTTATTGGAACGAAGGCAGAAGCGTAAGACAAGCAGGAGCAATAGCAGAAGCACAGCTTGTCACAGTTGATTTACCTTCTATTACAAGTGTTGATCCAAGTTTTAATAATAAAGTTGTCTACGCAAAAGGCGAAGCAAAAACAAATGACTTGCTTTCAGACACAGAAATGGGAATTAGCACAACAGCTATTAGTCTAAATAGAAGTGTTTATTACTATCAATGGGTGGAAAATAAAAGCACAGAAACAGTTAAAAAAACAGGTGGTGGCGAAGAAGAGAAAACTACCTATACTTATGAACTTCAATGGACGCCAAGCCCTATAAATTCCGCAAATTTCAAATTACCTCAAGGACATGAAAATAAAGTTATTTTTAAACTCCCTCTACAAAAAAAAGAATTTGACGCTAAAAACGTGACTTTTGGTGCCTATACATTGCCTTCTTTCCTCATTAGAAGCATCAGTAATCCTGAAGAATTGACTTTAGAATTATCGCCAAGACAGCTAGAGCATATTAAAAGTAATTTAGTTGCCTTGCCTATGACACATCAGCAGATTATGCAACAGCAATACCAACAACAAATTGCGGCAATGCAAAACACGCAGAACATGCAGAATACGCAAAATACGCAGAACATGCAAAACATGCAAAATACAATGCCGAACACAATGCCTAATACAGCAAATACAAATCCTGTGCAAAATCCTCCTCAAACATACCAAAACTATCAAAATCAAGCACAAATGCCTCATCAGTATGCACAAACAGCTCTTACACCAATTGAAAGAGTTCATGTGAATGCAAACACTATTTACTTAGGCGAAAACCAAGCAAGTCCACAAGTTGGCGATATTAGAATCTCTTATACGCAAACAAAGGACACAAATATTTCACTCATTGCACAAGTAGATGGCAATACTTTTAGCCAATATGTAGCTTCTAATGGAAACACTTTTTCCTATCTTTCAAATAAAGTAGCAACTAAGGAAATGATCTTTCAAAATGCCAAAGATTCAAATAGTATAACGACATGGCTTATAAGAATAGCTGGTATATTTATAGTTGTTATTGGTTTTAAAGGAATTTTAGCTCCTCTTTCAGTTCTTACTGATGTTATACCACTTCTTGGCAATCTTGTTGGCGCAGGAACAGGCCTAATTGGTGGTTTAATTGGTACAGCTTGGTCATTTATCATCATAGCTTTTGCTTGGATTAGATTTAGACCAATGCTTGCTTTTAGCCTTATTGGCCTTGCTTTAGCCTTTCTTTTATTCACGATTTGGAAAGGCAAAAGCAAGAAAAATGAAGATAGAGCCCAAGAAGATGTAGTCCAAGAATAAGGATAAAATTTAATGAAAATTCTTCTATCTTTCAGCTTTTTCATCCTCCTATTAACAAGCTTTTCGTCCTTGTCTTATGCCGAAGAGCTAAGCCTCTATCAGCTTGTAGAAAGTAAAGATCGTCAAGCAATAGAAAGAGCTATTGAGGAAGGAATAGATTTAAATGAATATCTTAGAATGGGTGAAACTGCCTTTTCAAATGTCAGTTCAGAACTTGATTGGGATTTGATGAAATTATTGCTTGATAATGGAGCAAATCCCAATCTTTCTTATGGTTTTTTATCTGTACTTGATGCAGAAGTAAAAAGTAATGATATAGAAAGTGTCAAACTTTTACTGAAATATGGGGCAGATGTGAATAATTCATACTATATAACAAAGTATGAAACGAATCCTTATACTACACCCTTGCATGAAGCTGTGAAACAAAATAATCAAGAAATGATGGTATTACTTCTTGTTCATGGTGCTGATACAAGTATAAAAGACTATGAAGGCAAGACAGCATTAGATTATGCTAAAGAAAATAATCGAGATGATGTCATACTCTTTTTAAAAGAATACAAAAAGAATTTTTAGCTATATAATCTTTATACAGGAGAAAATAAGATGAAATTTAGAATAGTTACAACTTTATTATTCGCATTTGTTTTAGCTTTTGCAAATACAAGCCTTGCTCACACAAAGGATAAACTTTTAGGCAATCATTATTTTTCATTACAATGGCTTAGTTGGGACGATTATGGAACAGCAATAATCACAGAAGAAAATAATGTATTGAAAATCAATGCTAATCAAGTCTATAATGGCGATTATGTTGCTGTTAATGGAGATATTACAATTGTAAATGAAAGGCATTTCAAAGTGAATGGTGCAATTGTGACAAAAGTGCATCACATTAATAATGGTGAAGCTTGTATAAAAACAGGCGAATTTGACTTTATTGCTTGGGGCGATAGAAAATATTGGCGTCTACAAGATCCAAATAGAATCTGTGACGGGACGACAAATTATATTGATGTTTATTTTAAAAAATATTAGAGCAAAAAACTCTTTTTTCTTTCAGCCAAAGAATAAAAGACATATCCCCCAATACTTGCTCATTAAAAAATACCGAAAAATTAAATTTTCGGTATTTTTTTAAAAAAAGAAAATTATCTACTTACTTCTGTAAGAGTATCAGAATTATTTGCTAATTTACTATTATCGGCAGTTGCCACTTGAACTGTAATACCAAAAATTTCTTTTATCTTTGCTTCAAAAGTTTCGACTTTCATATTACCTCTACATTCAAATTCGCCATCTTTTTCAACTTCATCGCCCACACGAATCGAAGCTAAGGTTGCATCGTCATCAGCAAAGTGTTTGCCTTTATAAATGCGTAAACTTGCCCCGAATGCTTCACTAAATTGACTTTTCAAAGTTGAAACCTTCATTCTGCCGTGAATGTTAAATTCTGCCATATTAAACTCCTATTATATATTTTTTGCAAAATGCAATTGAACCCATATCACAAAAACTTTTAGCTATTATTGATGTTAATCATAATCAGCATCATGACTATTATTGCTAGCCCTTCCTGTTCTTTTAGGCGGACGCACATCAACATAAGAACCAGCATTATTGATGACATAATATAAACCGTCATCAAATTGCTTCACCCACATAATTCGTGAAGAATCTGCTCCTGTAGACACAACATTCACTCTTGTATAATCGCTTTCATCTACAATTCTTGCTATTTCAACTGAATAATTGTGTACTGACATAGCATAGCCATTTTCTGGAGATGTTCCCTCAGCATAACTTCTGAAAATATAATGCTTTGCAGGATCTTTTAAACGTGAAACAAAGGTTGAATAGCTTGCAGCTCTATCCCAATTTTCTCCACTACGCATCACATAACGCAACATCTTTTGCCCTTCTCTGCGAGTTTTTGGATCTGCATACACAAAAACAGCATCAAAATACATCTTTATCGCACCAGCTGGCGTTTGAAGCATTGTTTGACAACGATTTTTAAATTCTGAATAATTTTCTGGAAGTCCAGATGGGGCATTAACTGTCTCTGAATGTTGTGAGCTATCAAAATATTCATAATTAACAAAACTTATATTTTGCCCTTGCTTTACACAGGCAGACATGACCAATGAAAGTAAAAATATCAATAAGATAGAAAGTTTTTTCTTCATAATCCTCTTCCTTTATTTTCTATTAAAATTTAAAAGCCTTTAAAAATCTCTTGAAGATCCACCGCCACCAGAAGAACCGCCACCGCCATAATCGCTACTAGAAGAGCTAGAATAAGAACTAGAAGAACCCCAATCGTCGTCGTCATCGTAGTTGCCGCTACCGCGCTTTTTACTTTCATCTACAAAGGCAGCCATAGACAATAAAAACACACTAAAACCAACTAGCCCTAAAAATATTTCGGGTAGGACAAAGCAAACATAGAGCAAAGAAATAGGCAATAAAATCAAATGTTTTTTCGCTAAAGCCATTGCTTCTTCCCTTGTTTTTAATTTCTTTCTCACAAAACTATAATGCTTTCCTAATAAGGCAGAACTAAATATTACTATCAAACAACTCATTCCAGCAAAGGCATATATGAAAGTGTCATATGGGTTAGTCTGAAATTCACTTATATCTGCTCTATCTTGTTCCATTCTAGCTTGCTTATCTTTTTCAAGCACATCTAATAAAGTAAAAGTAAAATTCAAGTTATTTTCTTCTACGATTTCTTCTACAAAAGCTTTAAATCCGTTTCTCATACCCTCATTCCAATTATTTGCTCGAAAATAGGGAATCATATATTTGTCTTGAATTGAACCAGTTTTAGCGTCTGGAAGAATACCTTCAAGGCCATAGCCGACTTCTACCCTGAACTTTCTTTCTTCAAGGGCGAGAAGTAATAAGAGGCCATTATTTTTTTCTTTATCGCCAATGCCAAATTTTCGAAAAAGATCTGTAGCATATTCTTCCAAAACACGCCCCTCTAAATAAGGAACAGTGACAACAACAACTTGCGTTCCATCTATAGCATTGAGAGCTTTTGCATTTTCATAAATAAATGCTTCGCTCTGCTCTGAAAGAATTTGTGCATAATCATTCACATAAAATTTGTCACTTGCTTCAACCAAAGCATAGGCTTCTAATGCCAAGCTAAAACTCAATATAATGCTTGTAATTAAGGTGATAAATCTTTTCATACATATAACCTTTTTTCGCTAAAAACTATTTCGCTTTGCTTCTATTGCCACAGGACACAAATAAATTATTTTAAAATTTATAAATCAAAATTAATGGCTGGAACAGCTTCAACCCCTTCACGTGCTTCAAAATGTTTAGCACTTGTAAAGCCGGTAAAATTTGCAATAAGCACGCCAGGGAACACTCTAATTGCTGAATTATACATTTGCACAGCCATATTATAATCACGCCTTGAAACAGCAATTCTATTTTCTGTTCCAGCAAGCTCGTCTTGCAAGCGTATGAAGTTTGTATTTGCCTTCAAATCAGGATAAGCTTCTGAAATTGCAAACAATCTTCCAAGAGCTGATGTCATTTGTGCATCTGCTTCTGCTTGTTCGTCTATTGAACTTGCAGCCAATAATTTTTCACGAGATTTTGCAAGATTTTCAAAAATTTCTGTTTCATGGCTAGCATAAGCTTTTACAGTTGAGAGTAAATTAGGGATTAAATCTGCCCTTCTTTCAAGCTGAACGGAAATATTCGCGTGTTGCGTTGTCACATTTTCATCAAGGCGAACAATACTATTATAGGTGGATACGTATATATAAATGAATAATCCTATAAAAAACACAATACCTAAAATCCACTTCACACTTTTAGACATAATTATCTCCTCATTAAAAATATCTGCATAACTATAACTTATTGTATGGAAATCCACTTACTTCCTATAGCACCAATAGCTAATTCCAATACATTTCGGCAGCCAGTTTTATTACGCATATTTTCAATATGTCTTTTTACTGTTCCATGGCTAATTGAAAGTAATTTGCTGATTTCTTTTGCATTGTGAAAATTACAAACCAAGGTCAAAACCTCTAATTCCCTCTCACTATAAGGACAAGGCATCATTTTATTAATGATTTGATTTTGAGAATTATTATAATGTGTGTAATTATTCATCTTTCCTCTCCTTTTATTAAAAAAACTCTCAATACATATGCTCAAAAAACGAAAAATACTTTTAAAATAAAATCATTAAGAGCATGAAATGTTTCACAATAATTTTTATTATAATTTTTACTTATGAAACATTTCATACACAGAGCTAGTTATTTTTTAGTAAAAATTCCACAGCTATAAAAAGTAAACGTGAGTCTGAAAATTCATCAGGCGTAAAACTTGCCATTACATCAGCTTCATTTGTTGAATCGCCTTTATAGATTTTGCTGTCCTTGATTGTGAAAAGCACAGGAACTTCTTCAATAGTTGAACCATTGACTGTGACATTATACGAATCTAATTTCACAGTACCGTCATCAAGTCTTGCCTCTACTTTATCACGTACCTGAGCGTGGCCTACATAGATTTTTGCTTCTTTTGTGTAGCCTTTTCTCCAAGCGGTTTCAATAAGCGTTGCTATTGCTTCCTTTCTATTATACGAACTCTTTGGAATGATAAGGCCATTTGTAAGTCTGTAGAGTCTATTTTCATCAGTGATATTTTCAGCTGTGCCTACTTGATTGCCAGGATGATAGAATAAAGGTTTTGTTTTTTCTTTATCCGCATAAAATACACTCCCAGTATAATAAGCGAGAAGTTTGCCATCTTTATCTAAAACTTCGCCAGCAGCAAAAGCATTATTTGCTGAAAAAACTGTAATGATAAAAGCCACTGCCAAAAGATAAGAAGAGATTTTTTTTAACATACAGTATTCCTTTTATTTATAGTTTATTTTTTGTGTAAGTGAAACTCTATTCATTGAACTTTGGAAGCGAATATCAGATTGATTTGCACCACCATTATACACCTGCATATCCGTTTTTCTCATGGTATAATCTTTTCCGCTTTTAGCTATAAGACCAACTTCCATGGAATAATGTGTGATTGGGTGTGGCCATTTTGTGCTTTTGAAAGGACGAAGATCTGATTCTAAGAAAAGAACATCAACAAATGAATCTCCCATAAAGCCTTTGGCAACATTCTTTGCATGTTTCATAATTGTTGCATCAATCTTATAATGTCTTGGCATAGAAACAACTTCGCCTGACTGTTGCATCATGGCTATAAGATTTTCTTTATCACCCCATTTTTGCACAACTTGTTCCAATGTTTTTCCGTGAGGCAAAATACTACTGTCTGCACCTACTTCTGCTAAATAGGCAATAGATCGTTTTGAATTATTTGCCGCAGCACGCATTATTGGTGTGTAGCCTTCATTATCGCGAGCATTTATCTCTGCATTTGGATAAAGTTTTAACAATTCTTTTAATTGTGCTCCAAAACCTGTAGCCGCATAATGAAGAACTGTTTGCCCCTTATTATCTCGTGCATTTATATCTATATTACCTTGTGCTAACAATTCTTTGTATTTATTATAGTCACCAATTGCAATCGAATCCATTAATGCTGTTCTGCCATCTGGTAAACCCGTTGAAGCAGCACTATTTGTTGATTTTTTTGATGAGCTATTTGTTGAAACAGCAGGCTTATTGCTACTTACATGAGAATTTGATTTAGAATTTGACTTATTACTTACATTGCTACGTGAATTACTGCTTGAATTATTATTTGATTTACTACTTGAATTACTATTTGCCGAGTTATCGTCTTTTGTCACTTTCTCTACAATATCAACTGTCGTCTTAAGAGCACTGCCCACATCACCGAGATTAAAAGCCTTTGCATTTATTGGTAAAAAACAAAGAGCTGAAATACAGCTTAAAGTAGAAAGTTGCTTTAACATATTAACTCCTTTTGTAATTTGTATTAGGAAAAATTTTATGAAAGATATAAATTCTACTTAAACAATACAATCTTTGCGAAATAAGAAAACATCACAAAGATGAACTTTACAAAAAAAAATCACTTTTTTTCTTGATTTTTTATCATTACAATGATGAAGATAATGAAGATTAATTTTAAGCTTTTTTCTCATCATTGTGATGATGATTTTTACATAAATTCATTCAATGAATAAATTACTTATTTACTACTAAGTAGTTCTTGAGCCTCTTATTGCCGAACAAGCAATTTCTGATCGATTTTCATTCAATTTCAATTCCAGATAAATAATTACCTTTTTTTCACTAATCGACAAAAATGTGCCTTATTGACATTACAGAAGCTCAGATTTATAAAGAAATAGCACTTTTTTGTAAATCTGAGGAGATGTTTTAAATGCCATTATTTAAGCTCATACCATTACTTTCTTTTATTCTCATACTTTGGCAAATTATTTGCTTGAACATGCCAAAGAAATGGAGAATAGTATTATTTCTATTGTTTTGTTGCGGCATTGCCTACATTCCCCTAGGAATTGCATACAAATTTGGTTCAATGGTTCCCTATTGGCTCGTTATAATACAAAGTCTTCTCACAGCAACTTCAATCATATTTATTAGTATTGGCGCACTCAGATTATTTGCATTTTTCTTTTCACTTGTCATGGCTCTTTTTTCAAAAAAAGGAAAACAGCTTTGCAAAGCTTTATTTAAATCCCCAAAAATTAGCTTGTATTCCTTAGCTCTTGCTCTTATTTTAGGCCCTTTTGCATTTTATGGAGCAGCAAAAAACCCATCTATTAAATATTACGATTTCGCCTATAAAGATCTACCGCAAGAACTAGACGGCTATCGCATTGCACATATTTCAGACACTCATTCTGGCGTTCTTTTTCGTGAACAATGGCATGAAGAATTAGTAGAAAAAATCATGGCAGAAAAGACTGATTTAATTGTGCATACTGGCGATATTGGAGACGGTTTACCACATCAAATTGAAAAAAGCATAGCTCCTTTCTTAGAACTCTCTGCTCCTGATGGCGTTTACTATGTTATGGGAAACCATGAAAATTATTATTCCATAAATGCATGGAGAGGATATTATAAGAGCAAAAATTTAACAGTTTTGGAAAATGAATACCGCATACACGACTCCTTGCCACTTATTATTGCAGGAGCTGCCGCAGAAGCAAGAACAAAGCCAATTAATTATGAAAAACTTTTAGCTCATAGTCCTGAAGATGCCTTTATTTTATTGCTTGACCATTATCCAAATAGGGCAAATGAAGCAAAAAATCATGTAGATTTACAACTTTCAGGCCATACCCACGGCGGCACAACTTTTTATTTAGCTCCTTTTGTTGCTAAATTTAATGGAGGTTTTGTAAATGGTTTATACAATTTAGGAGATATGAAACTATTTGTTACCTCTTGTGCAGGCCTATGGAGTTATGCACCATTACGCCTTTTTGTACCTTCTGAAATTGCTATCATAAGATTAGTTAAAGGATAAAATTTTGTAAGTATTTTTGTAATATTTACTTTATTCCATACTTTCATTTTATTTTCTACCTAATCGAAATGGTATTTTATTGTGTATATAATAAGATGCTATTATTTTAACAGCTTTTAAATCAAAGGGGTGTGCTTTGCCTATACTTTTGTGATCAAAGGAAATATTTGCCCTACCACCTTGAACTTTTATTCGTTCAGGATAATGTTTTGAAGCATCAATAATATTTCCTTGCCTGCCACTTCTTGTTATCTGAATTGCTTTTCCATTTAATAAACTGATTTTAGGAAGAGAATTTAAGTCTTTAATGCTTTGCTCTTCAGCCTTTGATAATTTATAATTATTTGTATTTAATACAAATTGAACTCTTCTATTCTGATTATCAACGACTTCTCCTGTAAAACTTTGATTATCACGCTTAAATTGTATGTTTCCAATTGTTTTTGGCAAGCCTAAAGCTCTTTGTCCAGCAATCATAGAGTGCCTACTTGATACTGGCATAAAAATGCAATGCCATACTTCTTTTCCATCATGTTTCGCTAATAAAGAGATAGAAACTTCTTTATATGGTTGGGCTTTTGAATTAATCTTATAAAAATCCATTACAAATAAATGAACCAATAAACGATTGGGCATGTCAAATTCTTTTGGCAAGAGTTTTCTATAAAGATCTTTATCTGATGTTTCATAAAATGCAACAATTCCATCATGTTCTTGATAATTATATGCTTTATTGTTTTGTTTTTGAAAATTTGTCGCTTGTTCATTGCGTTTAAGTCTATATTCGCTTTCTTGAGCCATAGAAAACGATGGAGTTAGCAGTAAAATAAACATTAAAATTACATATATTTTATTCATTCTTTTTCCTTACTATTAAAATCTATTTCAGTAAATTTAGAATAAAACAAGCTAGTTTGCAATGTTTTTTATCAGCTCAACAATTGCTCTTGAACAAAACCTTGAACTTGCTAAGAAATTAAAAATTGCTTTTTCAGCATGGTGGGATAATGGGCACAGTGATTATAATGATATAAACACTATTGTCCTACAAATTAAATTAACAGATGCAGTATTTTTTGACTTTGAAACAAGATATGTAGTAGACTTTAATTGTTAGTGACTACATTTAAAGTCTTTATAATAGTCTTTAATAACCGTATTTCCTTCTGCATAAAGCTCTAAAGATTTGCACTTGAAAAGTGAAGCTTTATCTAAGCTTCAACATTTTTCTCAAAAATCTTACAGGCACATTCTTTGTAAGCCATACATTGTTTTCTGAAATAAAGAATTTAAAACCTTCTTTTTTCATTTTATTACAATCAACCTCATAAATTAACACTTGCCCATGTCTTGCGCCTACTTTTTTTGCAGTATCCATATCTGCACTAAGATGAACATACAAGCGATTTTTTGAAATCAAGCCGTCTTTATCAATATTTTCTTCGTATTTTGTGGCAGTGCCATGATAAAGAATATCAGGTGGACAGCATTCTTTTAGTTCAACATCAACAGCGATTGAATGCCCTTGACTTGTTCTGACAAGACTTTTGTCATCATTGAAGGCAAATCTTTGTTTGTCGTCATTTTCAACAATTTCACATAGTATTTCAAAATTAATTGTATGTTGCCCTTGTTTATTAATGAGGCATATAAGTTCTTCAACTCTTGCCCAGCCATTTTTATCTAAAGTAAGTCCAATTGTATGCGGTTTATGTCTAAGAAGAAGAGCTAAAAACTTGCTCAACTGAGTTTTATTGTTAGAAATTTTATTCATATTCTTTCCATTGCCCTATTAAAGTTTAATAACCTTCTCTAATGAAATCCAGCTTCTCAAGTCATTTGCATCAGAATAGTTCATACATTGCCATCTGCAATCATTATTTTGTCTCAAGTAATTATAATGATAGTGCCCAAAATACCATCTTGTCGGTTGGTATTTTTGAAAAATTTCTTCTAATTTATGCCTTGAAGGCTCGTTGAGTTTTCCATATCTTGAAGTATAAACATATACACCAAGATCAAAGGAAAATGGTGCAGCATGAGATATTATCCAATCTACACTCTCACTTGTAGGTGGAAGATTCATCATGTCTATTTCGTCAATACCTTCTTGAGGCCACCATTCTGTGCCAAGTATTCTAAATGCTTTGTCTTCACTTTCAGCACCACCGCAAAACATGATCTTCGTTCCATCTAATAATTTTAAAACAGAGCCAAATTTCCCAAAATAAACATACGGGATAATTTCAGGAAAGGCCTTATTTGGATTATCCTCTTCTAATTTATCTAATAAATCATGATTTTCGTGATTGCCATCAGCAAAGTAAATTTTAATATGCCCGTCTTTGATAAATTCAATTTTATTTTTAACAGGAAGATTTGTTATATCACTTTCCTCCCATATCCCAAAATCACCACATTGTAATAGAATAATTTCAACATTCTTTGTATCTTCTTCAAATGTTGACAAAAATTCTTTAAATTTTTTGCTTTGACGCATGTTTTTATTGATATAGGCATTAAGTATATTCCACTTTGCATGAACATCGCCAGCAACATATATTAATTGAGTAGCCATATTTTCACCTGTTTTACTTGTATGCTTATGACTAGATAACACTTAAAAAATGTTGTATCTTAAGTCTTAATATACTTTATTAATTCTTCTTCCTTACTTATTCTTTTATCAACTATATTGAATCCTAATTCCAAGTTTTCTGCACGATGAGCATCAGCATTGTTAAATGCTTTCATCTTTTTAAGGGTTAAAGGAATTTCTTTATTTATAAAATAGTTTTTGCCGTGATTATACTCTTCAAAACCATCAATTGTAGCAAAAAGTAAATCATAATAAGCTCTATTCCTTCTATTTATATCTAATACTGGATGACAAAGTATGCTAGCATATTTACCTTTATTTTTATAAACAAATTCCAATATTTGTAGATAGGTAAAATCTTCTTCTTTTTCTTTACCCTCAGTAACAAACAGAAATAATTCTTTTATAAATTCAATTCCAAAAATGAGAATTTCCTCATAAAACAAATTAAGTTCAACACCTTGTATAATTGGATAGTTTAATTTTTTTGATACCAATGTACATTCTTTTTCTTGCTCGATAAAAGTATCTACGGTACTAAAACCAATATAATGATATATAGGATAGAAGTGATCTGTAACAACATAGGCACAATAATCAATTTCTCTTGATCTTAGAGCCATTTCTTCTATAGAACAATCTCCGTCAGAATGATTAGTATGTGAATGCAGATTGATTTTATACATTCCAACTCCCTTGTATTCTAGACTTAATTAAATCTAGCAAAATATTATACTTCCAATATGTGATAGTAACCCTCGGAAGGTATATATGCCCCACCTCCAGCATGCATGGCGTTAAGTGCTATAAAGTCACATTCCTTTGTTTCGTATCTAAAAGGCATATGAAAATGTCCATATAGCCAAAGATTTAGTTTATTTTCTTTACTTTTTATATAATTATAACACTCTTCCAAATAATTTGTTGTAGGGTCATGATAGTTTGGATCAGAAGTAAATCTATTTGGTGGCGGTGGTAAATCCATTTCATTTTGTACAAATAATGGACTTGTATGAGACACAACAATATCCACATCTTTGTAGTCAGCACTAAGCACATTTTTCTGACATTCTTTAGAAGGAATTTCTTGTCTCCACCATGATTTACCCTCTAGTCTACGTTCTTTATCTATACTATCTGCTCCGCCAAGCATAAGAATTTTCTTACTTCCTAATTTCAAAATAGTGCCTGAATTACACAAAAAAACATTTTTTGCGTGTGTAAATTCTTTTTCTAGAGAATGAATAGCAGAAATGCCATTATCAGTACCATATAGTTCGTCTAACCAATCGTGATTTTCGTGATTTCCACGAATAAAATAAACTGGGGCTTTACCACTATATCTTAGCAGTGAATGAGTATACTTGTTCCATATCCCAAAATCTCCACATTGCACTATATAATCAGGTGTAAATTCATCGTATAACATATCAAGCACATCAAAAGTACCGTGCACATCACCAATAAATAATATCTTTGTCATAAAATCCTCCTATATATTCCTTAAATCTCTATCACTTTTATCAGAACTTGGATTTATTTTCGTTAATTCGATTATTTCTTCAATGCTTACAGGAAAGAAATTATGCGCATCTACTCCTACATCAAAGCAATAATGCCCGTCTATCGCATTTTTTATATTATACTCTTCCTTTGCGTGAATATGTCCATGTAGATGAACAGCACCCCTAATTCTTTCATTCCATGAAGCAAAAGGATAGTGAGAAAGAGTAAACTTCATTCCTTCATAGTTAAGTTCATAATAATCTTTAATCCATTCAAAGAGTTTGCTATCTAATTCTTCTTTATCGGCAAATAAATCATGATTTCCTCGAACAAGATATTTCTTGCCATTAAGTTTAGGCACTAGAGAATTGACTTTTGCTATACCTTTGAGAGTCAAATCACCCAAAATATAGATTTCATCTTCATCCCTTACTCGTGAATTCCAATTTATTAGCAAGATTTTATCCATTTCTTCATTATTATTGAATGGACGATTGCAATGCTTAATAATATTATTATGGAAAAAATGTAGATCTGATGTAAAGTATATCAATGTAAACTCCTGTTAAGATCTTCTTAATTCATCCCTCACTTCCATAAGAGCGAAACCAAGGAGATTTTCCCCTTTCCAAGCAAAAGGATCTTTACTTCTTTTGTTTTCTTCAGGCAAAGCAATACCCCATATTTTATCATACGGGCTTGCTTCTACGAGGATTTTATCCTTTGTCGAGAAAAGATAGTTTTTTAATTTTTCATTTTGTGAAAATTTAGCAAGATTTCCTTTAATAACTATTGGGCATCTATTACTATTCCACTTACTTCCATTAAAGTTTGTAACTCTTCGTCCTAAAGCTTTATAGTCTTTGGGATGCTTCGATTTCAATATTTGTCTATAGCTCTCAACATCTTCAAACAAAAGAGCCTTTTGTGCCATCATATATTGTTCAGCACTTGAATAGAGAATTCCATCAATTTCAAATTTACAATCATACCATTGACTTAGGCAAGATTGAGTAATAATGTTACCATTTTGATAATGCTTCCAAAAGAAAACATATTCTAACTTTTCTTTATTATTATACCTATCTCGTATATTGTCCAATGTATATTTCATAGTAAATATCACCTTTATTTTATTACAAGTTTCAAATCTCTTGAAATTATCTCCAAACGATTTGATTTACATTTAATCCAAGAAATTATTTTCTCATAAAGCCAATCTGATTGGGCTTGAATATTAAATCCATTAATCGATAGAAAAACAGAAGTAGCAACAAAGGCCGTGCGTTTATTACCATCAACAAAAGGATGATTGATAAGCAAACTTTCCATCAAGGCAGCAGCTTCCTCTATAATATCTTTATAGTAGCCGTTTTGAGGACGATTTAAAGCAGCCTCTACAGAATTCATTTCTCTCACACCACTTGCTCCACCAAATTTTTGAAGACTTAAATCATGAAGAGCAAGAATTTCATCTTTATTTAAATAAATTTTCATATTTCACCTTCTTATTTGGCAAGTTTTTCATAAAGACTTTGATGCACACGCATACTTTCATGAGCCAGCAATAAAATAAAATCCATTCTTTCTTCCTTTGACATAGAAGCTACTTTATTAACCTCTATTTGATTTTGCATAGAAGTATTTTTTTGATTTTCTAACATAAACCTCTCCTTACAGTTTTAACCTAATGTGGTTTTTAAGTAATACACAATAAAAAAATTGTCAACTAACAATCACTACCTTAACATAATTTTACATAAATGCAATATTTTTTTAACTTGACTTAAAATTAAATAAAAACAAAATAAAAACATATGCATAAAACAATTAAATCTCATTCAAAAAACATCTAATCGTTGTTTAGCAGAGAAAAAGACAACTCTGGCAAACAATTTTTCAAAAGAACAATTGCGATTTATTTTTATTTTTTTAAAAAAAGACATTCATTACCTGTTGACAAAATATAAGAAGCCATTAAATTTTATATCAAAGAACATTCACATAAAAACTAAGGAGGACACTATGTCAAAAATGGGCTTTCTAAATACATCTGATAATTCTACAAGGACTTCGCAAAAAGAAGATACAATTTTCACTTTTGATTCTGGTTATACCCTATCCCAAGAAGATGCAAAATTACACACCCTTATCCTCGGCACAACAGGAACAGGTAAGACAGCCTCAATCTTTTTGCCTATGCTTTATGGTGTAATGTGTGCTGGAGAGTGTGGACTTATTGTAGATATTAAAGGTAATCTTCGTGAGCAAGTACGCTCACTTGCAAAAGCATGTGACAGAGATAAAGATATTTTTGAATTTGGTCTGTCAGATACTGCGATTCCATGCAATATCATTGACAATATGTCTAGCAATGAACTTTATAATTTACTTGAAATGCTAGTAGATCATTCCTATGATGGTAGAACTCATAATAAGGATTTTCACGTGCGTGGTGTTATGAAATGCGTGAAAATTTATGAACTTCTTTGCATTTACTTTAAGAAAAAAAATTCTCTCCCACCGACATTAAAAGATATTTTTAATCTTATAAGTAATCCTCTTAAAGCTGTAGAAGTGTACGAGGATTATAAACAAAAACTGTATGATGAGAACAATGCTGAAGAAAAAGCACTTATTCAAGAAATTGAGGCAGATGCTTTTAGTGTTTTTGCTTACTCTAAACACAATAGAGATAGAGAAACATATTTTAGACAGTTAGATTATGCTATAGCAGCCCCTCGTACTGCTTTAGAAGAAGCGTTTGGAGTGAAAAACTTTGAAAGAAACTTTGCATGCAAAGGAGCCCCAGGCATTAGTATCAGAAATAATTTTTACAAAAACAGAATTGTTATCTTACGTTTTTCTCCAGGATCTGGGAAAGTTGGCTCCATGTTTTCACGCTACTATATCACAAAATATTATGAAACTGTTTTTGATATGGAACCAAAGGATATTTTTAACTATCCATCCTTTATTTGCATTGATGAATTTCATGATGTTGCAACACTCAATAGCAGAACTCGTTTTTCAGACACTGCTTTTGTTGCTCAAGCTCGTGAATTTCGTGCAAGTTTTATTGCTTCAACACAATCTGCCTCATCGCTTTTGTGCAATAATAACGACATAAATTCTGTTACAGCATTTATAGCCAACTGTAATACTAGAGTTTATTTCAGAACGGACGACCCAATGACTCAAGAAATTGTTATGCCTTACAACGAAGACTTAAAACTCTTAGATCTAGAACATAGACAAGTTTACTTCACCTCTTACAGCAATATAGATGAAGGACTTATTTGCAGAACTGACACAGTCAATAAAAGTTTTAACAAGGTGCGAAAAATACTTTTAAATCCAGCCTTTGTTCAAGACAAAGAAAATATTCTCAAAACGAATGATCTACTTTTAAAAACTTTATGCAGAGAACAAAAACGTGCCCTCATTGAAGAAGAAGAATTAAATAAAATTGCCACAACAAACAAAATTGAAGAAGCTTCATGTATAAAAATTTATGATAAAAACGACAGATTTGAATGCAAAGGACAGGTAGAGTTTCTTGTAGGTAAATACAAGAAATATCTTGATGGATCACGCATTAGAAAGACATACATTCCTTTATCTTGGCAAGAGCCTTTACAAAAGGCATTTGAAATTTTTTATGAAGATGGTAAAGATTTTTCCATTCAAGATATTGTGTATGATGAAGAACATAACTGTATAAAGCTTATTGCTTTTGAAGAATTTGAAGAAAGTGAAAACCTAAAGTTAAAAGAACTAGAACAAGCTTTCAATGCCTTGATTGTGGAAACTTTTCAAGATTTTAGAAAGTAAAATATCATAAAAAAAACACTCTAGAACGGGGGCATTATGGAATATATTATAAACTTAAAATCATTTTTACAAACATTCACTTCTGAAGGTGACAATATTGTTTTAGCTAACAATAATTCACGTCGCACAAGGTTTTCAACACAAACAGACAATTCTAAAAAAATATTTGATCAATTCAATGACAATCAAACTATTTTACATAGTGAAAGTGCTGAATCAATTTTTTTAGATTATGGCATTGAAAGAGATGTCTTTGTTGAAGAATTAGGGTTTAATCGCACCTACAACAGTGCGAACAACAAACGTATCATGCTTGAATTGCTTGAAAAAGATATAGATTTTAAAGGAGTTGATATTTTTCAAAAACTTCTTTCTGATGAAAAAAGTAAGGAAGAATTCTTTGAACAAGTATGGCTTTTAAAAAATCACAGTCATTTTGATAAGATTAAAACTTCTATTTGCCAAGAAAGTGCTTTAACTTGGGCAAAGTTTCTGTATAGCAAGACAGACGAAGATGCCATACTCCCACTTTGGAAGATTGAGCTTGCAAGGTTTTTAGGCAAATTCATGCGTGAAAATTGGGGGCATACTTTTGCTTTTGTAGGAGCTTTTGCCTTAAAATCCTTCTACTCATTTCCTCTGGAAGTAAAAAAAATAGATCTTTTTGTAAAAAAAGAAGATTTAGAAGAAACTATCAATTATTTTTGTAAAAAATACGATTTCAAACTCACTTTTTCCTCTTTAAAAAATAGTGCAAAATACGCACTCTTTACATTAGATTTTTCTATGGAAGATCACGAAATTATTTTGCAAGAAATCTTTCCTCAAAACAAAAACCTTACTCTCGATTCCTCTGTTTTCTATGAAAGCTTTTTTAGAGCAGCTCGAAAAACGGATGACAACAACATACCTTACCTTTGCTTTGAACATCAATTCAAATTACTTAAAGCAATGATAAAAAATAATCTTGATAGTCTTGAATCTATCTATTCTCTTTGCCTCTTAGCAAATTATAAATCAAGATATTTTGATGAAATAGAAGAATTTTTACGAGAAGAAGGCATCGATGATTTTGCTCAAATTATAGAAAACGAAGAATGCCCAATTCTCAATAAAAACATAGTTGTTAAGGAGTTTAGAGCAGTGTGGAAAAAAATTCAAGATCTACTTATCTTTAAAGTAAATATTGCTAGAGATAGATTGAATATGCCTGATAAGGAAATTGGCAGGCTTGAAAAAGAAATTGCACACAACAAATCTGTGCTAACAAAACTAGTCGCGACATACTGCAAGTAAGCAGAAAGAAGTTATTTGATTCTTTGCTCTCTTCTGTGTATAGTAAAGAACACTAGAGAGCAAAGAGAATTTCATTAAATGATATATTTGGAGTATTAAATTGGATTACCTCACCATTTACGATAAAGTAAGTTTTAAAGATTTCAAGTCAGCAACACAAGCTCTTCTTGATAGTATTCCTAATTCTGCTTCTCTTGCCCAAGCCATTGCTTTTATTCTTCAAAAATATAAAGAAAATAGACATGAATACGACACTATTCTCTCTAAGGCTATCGAGCGAAATTTCAAACACTATGATATTTGCTCTGAGACAATGCTTTTCTATATTCTCATGTCTCTTCGCACTCGCTATCAACATTTCTTTCCTGCTCCCTCACTTTGTGTGTTAATGTCACATGCATTAAGAGGACAAATAAGAAAGCATAAAGAAGCAAAACTCCATATCAAAAACATTGAACTTTTGCCAATTGTTTTGCTTATCTCACACGAAATCAATGAAATTATTGTTGAAGATCAAAATGAAATTTCTTTAGCTGTAAAGCAGTATCTTTTAGATAATAATCAAAAAAATCCTGAAAAATGGAATTTTTCTCTTAAAAAAACATTGAAAAACAAAGGTATTGCACTCACGCAATTCCCTCTACCACACACAACTATTGACAATACCATTTTTGAACAATTAGAAAAATACGAAGCAGGCATAGTTTTTACTTCATGGAATTTCTTAGCTTCAGCAGAATACAAAGATTTACGCTTTGATCTAATCAAACGATGCCTACTTGACACTGTAATACAATTGCCACTTCCACAAAGAGAGGGAAATAAAAACTACCCTGCTGCATTAATTTTAAATAAAACAAAAACACAATCCATAAGAATGGTAGATTTGAATACTTTTAATAAAGAATGTGTATCCCAAGTCTATCTTGATTTAGATTGCGAAGGCATTGTAAACGATTCTGTTATCCATAGATTCAACGATGGCTACTTACAAGAAATTTTTGGTAATATCATCAATAAAGAAAGTTTTCCTTGGGCACCAAAAGGACAACTGTATAAATCCTATAGTGAAAAATACGAAAAAATAACAAGTCTTGACGTGCCTCTTGGCGAAATTTTAGTAAATCCATCTCATAAAATCAGTCCCTTGCTTTATATTACCGAACATAGAAGCAAAAATGATGAAAGTCTAAACAAGACTACCCTCTCAGATATTGCTGAAGTAATACGTTGCCAAGAAGCTCGAACAAGCATTAAAGGGCTTGATAAAGATAAAATAAAAACAATTGATGCTTATGGTACAATTTATAGAGATATCAGTCTAAAAGACATTGATCCTCTTTCAAATTTCTTGATTTTTGACCATAGCGACTTTGTACAAATGCAATTGCACGAACATCAAGCAGAAAAATACACTCTCAAAGACAATGATATCGTACTTGCGTTTAAGGGTAGCCGTGCAACTATAGGAAAAGTTGCCTTTGTTGATTTAGCTCTAAACGAAGATCCTTTAGAAAAAGATAATTTTATTTCGATCGATGCCGTTTGTAGCACTTCGCTAGTAATAGTGCGAGCAAAGAAGGATAAAATCAATCCACTTTGGCTTTTTCATTTTTTACAAGAAAAAAACACGCAAGAAATGCTTTGCAGCAAAGCCACAGGATCAAGTGTTCTTTCCATAAATCTCAAAACAATTAGAGAATTACCAATAACACTTCCAAAAGAGGATATAGATAACAACAAAGAACTTTGGGAACTTGAAAACATCGAAAAACATTATCAGCAACTAGCTGAATACATGAAGCAAATTGTATTTTATAAAAGAAAAATTGAAGAATTGAAGAATACAAACATTTTGCCTATGCAATAGAAATAAAAAAGAAATTATTGCAAGAAAAAACTAATAATAATAAAATAAAAAAAAATGAGACAACGCTAAGATCTTCAGCCGCTGAATATCTCACCTATATTTCTGCCGTAGGAGATGTGCAATCGAGCGTAGAAATGCGTTATGAAGATGAAAACATTTGGCTTACGCAAAAAATGTTGGCTTCACTTTATGACGTTTCAGTTCCTACAATCAATCAGCATATTAAGAAAGTCTATGCAGACAATGAGCTTGATGAAATTTCAACTATTAAGAAACACTTAATAGTTCAAAATGAGGGAGAAAGAAAAGTTTCTCGTGAAGTAGTACACTATAATCTACAGATGATTATTGCTGTTGGTTTCAAAGTTAATAACGAAAGGGCTGTTCAATTTCGTAAGTGGGTTAATGCTATTGTAAAAGATTACACCATTCAAGCTTAGACAATGGACGTTGAACGCTTGAAAAATGGTGAAACAATTCTTACAAATGATTATTTTGAGCGTCAGCTTAAAAAAATTAGAGAAATTCGCCTTTCCGAAGGTTTATTACAGCTTAGTTATTTTGTTGAATTTTTAATCACATCTTTGTTGAGAA
Source organism: uncultured Desulfovibrionaceae bacterium (assembly GCA_964368455.1). Lineage (GTDB taxonomy): Bacteria > Desulfobacterota > Desulfovibrionia > Desulfovibrionales > Desulfovibrionaceae > CAYJAZ01. The sequence goes on along the minus strand of CAYJAZ010000006.1, from coordinate 3,150 downwards.
CTGCTACTTACTCACTGTCTAAATCTTTTTTAATTGCCAAAGTTTCTTGTAGAAAAGGCGAATTAAACGTATTCTCAAAAAAAGCTAGAGCCTGTGAAATAAACTCAATTTACAGACTTTATTTCAGAGGCTCAATTAAAATATAAACAACAAAGTTGATAATATTTAGATTTTCTTTGTTCATATCTTTCCAGTTTTAGCTAAATCTAAAAGAAAATTTGCTTTTTCTTGAGTCATAGTGTTTTTAGAAAATAGACTTTTTTCTGGGATAAGTCTTTCAGCACCATCAATATATTCAATCTTCTTATTCAGCTCTATATATTCTTCTAATGTTATAGAAAAGTCTGCATTAAGAAGTTTTTCAAGAATAATCATATCAAAATTGGACAATTGGATATTATTCTTTTGAATATGTGGAATCAATTTCTTCTTGATTTTATTGATAAATGTATCATTTTCTAATTTACTAAACATTGTTACACCTCTCTATTATAGTATATAACAATTTCAAGATAATTGTCAAAAAATAAACCTCAATTTGCTTGCTATCCCCTATTCCTTACCCACGTACTGTTTCACCACGATTATAGGGTATACACCCGTTTATTCAAGCTAATATGAAAATTCAATAATCCTAACTTGCGTTTTACAACTGTTTGTCTCATCATACTCATGAGGATTATCCTTGAGTTGTACCGTTTTATATATTGTTTTTGCAAACTCAATGAAACAGAGAATCATCGTTTTGCAAACTAACACTGTAGGACTTGGTTTTAAACTAATGCAAACTATATAATTAGAAAGTTAACTTCATATTAAATTGTTTAGTTAGAAAGCTAGCTTTATATAAAGCTGTTTACTTAGAAAGCTATCTTTATATAAAATTGTATTATAATGTTTTCTAAGAAAGAACTATAAAACATAAAAAAGAGTTTGACTATTTTATTGATATATCGTCACAAAACACAAACAAAAAAGGATTATTGTTTGTAATTCCAGCATCAAGAAATTTGAATAAGCTAGATGCTACTCTTGGGAATATTATTGGTAAAGAAAAACTATTATCAACAACTTTTGAAGCTATAGATTACTACAGTTTGTGCTTGCATCAAGTCGATTGTGATTGCTGTCGTCCAATTTGGTTGGGGTGTAATCATATTTCTCCAATATCATTCCCATCCAATGCTATTGCGTGTCTAAAATGGCTCTTTTTGTCCGATTTTAGTATCCAATCAAGTTGATTACTTCTTATTCAGTTGAGTTGTGATTTATTCAATCTGTTTGTGATGAGAAAACTAGCAATTATGTTGTTTTTTGAACACACAAAAACAAGCAACTTAGTTGTGATGAAAACTCAACCTAATTGATACTTATTCAACTTAGTTGTGATGGCATATAAAAATACTGTTTTTTATTAAATTTACTTGTTTTTTTATTCAATTTGATTGTGATTGAAAAAATATTTACACGTAAAATGTTAAATTTTTCTTCTAAAAAAATGATGCTTTTTTTTCATCGAAAAAACATAAAAAATGTACGTTACTGTGGAAAAGTTTCTGTGGAATTTAATATTTTTTAAAAGCATTTTCTACTATAAAAACAACAATTTACAGCAACATTTCCACAGAAACATCTTTAAAAAACGAAAAAGTGCCAAAAACGGCCATGTTTCTGTGGAAATAAGCATTGAGTTTCTGTGGAAATACTCAAAATGTTTCTGTGGAAAAATAAAGTCAAAAAGCATGCCAACTTAATTGTTTCTGTGGAAAAATCAAAATGTTTCTGTGAAAATAAAAAATATTCATCTTTCCGTTTACTCTCAAGCCTTTTGAAACGAATTATTTTTTTATCTATGTTTCTGTGGAAAATGTTTTTTCATCGTAACCACCCAATAAATAATGTTTTTTTCTAAAAAATTTATAAAAAAGGGCTTAAAGAAGACATTTATCAAACCTTCATTGATAAGAAAAGCTTTGAGAGAGAAAGGTTTTATGAGTTGAAAAAGTTAGATACCTAAATGTAACAGGATTTATCCACACAAAACAGCTCAAAACACAGAGGACTGTAGATCAAATCTAAACTATTACAAATAAAGATTTCTACAGTAAAAACTCCTCTGCTTCATCAAGATTTTAACCTATTTACAACTTTACAACATCTCTATTGCAAATCAGAAGTTTTTTGTAAGCTTATTATCACATCGTCAAGTTTTTTAGCCTGATTGATTAGATTTTCGGAAATTTGTGACGAAATATTTATTCCATCAGCAGTTTGTTCGGTTATTTGTGCTGCTGATTTGATTGCTTGTGAGATATTTGCACTGTCTCCTGATAGGCTAGAAACAGATTCTGCAATGCCACGAACTTGTTCTGCATTTTCTTTTGTCAAAGAAACAATAGATTTAAGTGCTTCGCCAGCTTCGTTTGCAAGTTCTGTTGCTTTATTCACCGAAGAATATGTTTTATCCATATTTGCTTCATTTCTTTCAGATGCGCCTTGCACTTGAGTGATCGCAATGCTTACATCTTTTGTTGCAAGCATTGTTTTTTCTGCAAGTTTACGAACTTCATCTGCAACAACAGCAAAACCTCTTCCGCTCTCACCTGCTCTTGCCGCTTCAATAGCTGCATTTAGGGCAAGAAGGTTTGTTTGATCTGCAATATCTGAAATTGTATCAACAATATTACTAATGCCTATTGTTTGATTATGTAATTCATTCATAGCAGAACGCATATTATTAGCATTATCAGTTACTTGTTCATTTGCTTCAATAACTGCCTTTACCTTTTCTTCGCCTTCAAGGGCAATTTCTCTTGATTTATCTTCTTTTAGAGCTGCTTCTTCTGTTAAGAGCATGATTTTATTGAAAGTTCCAACCATCATATCCAAAGCAGCACTTGTAGCATCTATTTGCTGTATTTGTTCAACTGTGCCTTGTTTTATTGCATGGTTTTCTGAATTGAGCTGCTTAATAGCGTCGTTGAGGGCAAGTGAAATATCTGCTGCACCTTTAGACGAATTAAATATAGCATCAAGGATTTCTCTTATTTTCACTTGTTGCTCATCGCTTTCTTTTCTTGCCTCTTCAGAAGTCAGCATTTGTTCATTTGCAAGCTTACTTGCCTGTTCTGCTTGTTCTATTTTTTGCCT
>CAYJAZ010000005.1:0-144795 GCA_964368455.1 uncultured Desulfovibrionaceae bacterium | reverse complement strand
AAGTAACTATTACAGATGACGTTCCAACAGTAAAAAGTGCTACTAATGATCTTGGTGATTTAACAGTTGATTCAGCTACATCAGCAAACGCAAGTAACTATTTCAATACAGGTGCTGATCATGTTGGTGGCGAATACACAGTTTTAGAAGACGCAAGCAATGCATTTACTGCAATGCCTACAGCTGGCACATTAGATGGACAAGCTGCTACAGTTTACACTTTCGCTTGGGGAACTGTGACTATGAATAATGCAACAGGTGCATATTCTGTAACAGCAAACAATAACAATGAAACTATCTCTTTTGATATTCAATTCAAAGATAATGATGGCGATACAGCAAAAGTTACTGTAAGTGGCGAAGTAGATAATACTCCTGGTGGATTTGATAATGCTAATTACAATCTTACAACATATGATGATGCCCTAAAGGGTGGAAATTTAGAACCAGACAAATCAGCTACAGCTTCTAGTTCATTTAGCTTTACCTCTCAAGATGGTGTAGGTTATGTTACTATAAGCATTGGTGGTGTGGATTATTATGTTGATGCAAGTGGCGATGTTTTTACAGATTCTGGCAAAACAACTTCAAGCACAGCTCTTGACGCTAATGGTGATGTAGTTACTGATGCTATTCAAGGTACACATGGCTACCTTAGCTTTGAGGTTGTAGAAAGTCCAGCAGGGCATTTTACAGTAAAGTACACTTATGTTCAAACTAAAAATGCTTCACATGGTGATACTCCACTTACTGATGATTCAAAATGGGATGGCGATATCTTTACAATCAAATCTGTCACTGATGCTGATACAGAAAATCCTGATACATATCTCTTCCCTGACAGTAGCGATGAAGATGGTGTTGGTAATAAGATAACAGTAAATATTTATGACGATGAACCAGTAGTTTCTACTTCAGCAAACAATTATATCCCAGAAACTGACGATAATCCAAACACTACTCTTGCAGATATTGATGAAAATGGTATTGCTAGAGCTCTCATAGAATTTAATCATGGTGCTGATGCTGATGGCTCTACAATAGTTATTTCAGCTGGTGGAACAGAAAAAATTGGTGTTGAATGGAATGCCGAAACCCAAACTTGGGAAAAAATTACTGGTGTTGGCTGGTTAGACAATGTTGAGGTAAAAGGTAATGCTACAGAGGGCTTTACTATTAGACTTGGCGATGTAACCTACACTCAGCAAATTGGTGCAGATGGTAAACCAACAGACACTTGGGAAGTTTCTTATGAAGTTGGCGGAAGAACAGATATAGAAACTACCTTTACTGATGGCGATAAAGATGTTGTGAAGCATACTGTTGAAGCTGAAAATAGTAATCCAAAAATCACATTAACTCATAATAATCTTGAAATTTATGATGATCTTGATGATAGCCGTGATGCTGATGTTGATAATGATGGCGATGGTCGCACAGTTGATGGAACATTCAAAGTAAGCGATTATGATAGTGAAGATGTGTTGACTATTTCCATTAATGGTGAAAAGATAACTGTCTTTAACGGAACACAAAGCTTTACAACTGCTAATGGTAACACTATAACTATCAATAGTATAAAGGATGGTGTTGTCAGCTATACTTATAAACAAACAACTCCATCTGAACATTTAGATGCAGATGGCAAGCCTATCCAAGGCGATAAAGACTCAATTGCTGATAGCTTTGATGTTTCTGTGAGCGATGGTAAAGGTGGAAATGCTTCAGGTACTGTGAATATCACTATATACGATGATGCTCCAACAATAGAAAGTGGCACTAATGATCTTGGCGACTTAGCCTTAAACCTAGCATCAGAAACACAGCATGCAAGTGACTATTTCAATACAGGTGCTGATTTTGATGGTGGCGAATATACAGTTTTAGCTGCTGATTCTTCTGTTACAACTGATGATACTACAGTCTACACTTTCACTTGGGGAACTGTGACTATGGACAATGTGTCAGGTGATTATACTGTAAAACCAAACAATAATGACGATAGCATTTCTTTTGAGGTTCAATTCAAAGATAAAGATGGCGATACAGCAAAAGTTATAGTGAGTGGTAATGTAGACAATACTCCTGAGGGCTTTGCAGGCTCAAGTCTTAATCTTAAAACTTACGACGATGCTCTTAATGGAAATATAGAAAATCCTGCAACACAAGTAGCTACAGATTCTAATTTCTTCACATTTTACTCACACGACGGCTTTGGACACCTTGTTATAAGTGTTGATAATGTTGATTATTATGTAGATAAAGATGGCAATGTCTATACTGATGCAGCAATGGAAGATCTTAGTATGGTAGATGGTGTAAATGCAATTCCAGGCACACACGGACATCTCACTTTTAATATAACTATAACCGATGGCCAGTATAAAGCAGAATATACTTATACTCAAACTGATGTAGTCACACATGATAAAGATGCTGACAATGATTCTGATGCCGATAGATTTGTTATTGAATCTATTGTAGATGAAGATGGTGATAAATTTGATGTTCCTGCAGGAAGTGGTAATATCAATGTAAATATCGTTGATGATATGCCAGTAGTTTCTACTTCAGCAAACAATTATATCCCAGAAACTGACGATAATCCAGACACTACTCTTGCAGAAGTTGATGAAAATGGTCTTGCTAGAGCTCTCATAGAATTCAATCATGGTGCTGATGCTGATGGCTCTACAATAGTAATTTCAGCTGGTGGAACAGAAAAAATTGGTGTTGAATGGAATGCCGAAACCCAAACTTGGGAAAAAATTACTGGTGTTGGCTGGTTAGACAATGTTGAGGTAAAAGGTAATGCTACAGAGGGCTTTACTATTAGACTTGGCGATGTAACCTACACTCAGCAAATTGGTGCAGATGGTAAACCAACAGACACTTGGGAAGTTTCTTATGAAGTTTCAGGAAGAACAGATATAGAAACTACTTTTACTGATGGCGATAAAGATGAAGTGAAACATACTGTTGAAGCTGGAAATAGCCCTCCAACCGTAGCATCTACAGACACTCATGTATCTGAAGTTTATCTTGCTGACGGCACAGGAGCAGGCAAAGCAGGTCAAAATATTGATGGTGTAGAAAGCTTCCCAGATCAAACAAAAGCAACAGGCTCCATCACAGCAAAAGATCTTAATGGCGATGACTTAAGCTTTGAATGGGATTTAACTGCTGGAAAACAACCTGATCTTTGGACTTCAGAAGGCGATAAAGTTGAATGGTCAATCGACAAAGATAATAGCAATAAGCTTATAGGTACAGCTGATGGCAAAGAAATAATCACTATTACCGTAACTGAAAGTACTACAACTAATGGTGAATTTACTTATGAAGTTGAACTGAAAGAATCTGTTCACCATGATGACCCTGATAACTCAGCTTCAGATCATAATACTGACTTTGAAGGTGATCCATCTGAACCTATTGAGCCAACAGAAGGTAAAGATAATAGCGACCTCAACTTTGGTTTCAATATTTCTGATGGAAGCACGAGTACTGAAGGTTCTATCAATGTTCAAATTCAAGATGATATTCTTGAAATAAAGCATTCCAATTTCACTACAAAAGTAAATACTGTGGAAACTAACTTTGCTGAACTTCTTACTGATGATTTTAGCAGTGGCCTAAGTGCTGATAAATCAGAACTAGTAATAAATGGTTTAACATTTACTGCTGGCATTCTCGATAATGGCGAATTTGGATCACCTGGCAAGTCTAAGCTCTTAACTCATTACGAAAAGAATGAAGACGTAAAAGGACTTGGCATCTCTAACAAAAATGGTGGAGATGGTGGTGCCCAAATTGACAAGACAGGTAATGAATATGAAGCAGTTCAAATTGAACTCTCAGAGGGGCAAACAAGCAGTAGTCTTACTTTCACGCTTGTAGAATGGAACGGTGGAGCTAGCCCAACTGTTATACTCTATAAAGATGGAGTAGCATTAGATATTAATCTTTATGAACTTGATAACTTCAACGCAAATGAATTTAAAGTAATTGTAAGTGATGGTGCTTCTTTTGATAAAATTGTCATTGCTACTAACGGCAATGGTGCCGATGACTTTGTTGTGGAAAGCGTTAATTTTATCACTAACACTACTACAACAAGTAGTACTCTTGACATTAAAACTGCTGATGGTTTGGCTGATCTTGACGTGAGCATTAATGGACAAACATTAGATTCTACAATTGATGGAGAAACAACAACTTATACATACAAGGATGATAAAGGCACTGTATTAGGCACACTTATCGTTGATCAAAGCAAAACTCCTATTGAATGGAAGTTTACACCAAGTACAGGATATGATGCTGAAACAGAGATTACATTCACAGCAACTGACAAAGACGGTGATATGACAAGCACAAAGTTTGTGCTTGATGCTAAGACACTTACTGTAGATGAAAGTGAAATGGCAGAGGGTACAACTCCTAATGCTGACGGTTCAACAGCAAGTGGAACCCTTGATATTGCTAATGCCAAAACTATCACTATTGATGGTACAGAGTATACAGTTAAAGAAGTAAACGGAGAAACTATTGATGTAGATAATGGCACATTGTCTTTCAAAGTTTCTGGTAATACGCTTACATACACTTATAAGCAAGACGAAGCTGTAAAACATACAAATCCAAATAGTGATAATGAAAGTGTAAACTTGCCGGGCAAAGTCGTAGTAACCGTTACAGATAATAGCGGTAACGCAAACATGACAACAATAGGTTTTGAAGTAAATGATGACGCACCAGTAGAGCATAAAGATGTCGAAATCCAAAACATCTCAGGCGATGCTTCAACTGGTTACACAGCTTCTTCATTTATAGAGCTTGACTTTGGTGCTGATGATGGCGCAGATAAAACTATAAGCTTCAATGATACAACCTTTACTTATAAAGATGCACAAGACGGTAATCCTGCTGGTTGGTATAATGCGGATGGCAATTTTGTCAACAAAACGCTTTCAGCTGACGGCATGACACTCACACAAAATGGCGATACTGACTTGTGGTCAGTTGAAATGACTGGTGGAAAAGGTGCTGACACCTGGAAGGATAGCTCTACTATCACTATCACTGATGCCGATGGAGACACAACATCATTTGACATAAATGCAGACTCTGAAAATACTCTTGAAGGTGAAAAAGTTGGTCTTGCAGGTGAATTTGCTGCACTTGCACCAGGTGCTAATTACAATATTGCAATTATTCTTGATACCTCAGGTTCTATGTACGATGATGGTCATAATGATATTGATGATTATGATAGAGATAAAGATGGAGATATAGATGTAGCCTCACGTCTTGGACAAGCTTGTGATGCTATTTCTGACTTTATAATCAATACCTTGCATAATCATGCCACTAATGGCGTTGAAGGCGGTAAAGTCAACCTCTTAGTTACTACTTTCTGGCAAAGATCAGAATCGGGACTTACTGATGGCAATACAGGTGATGATGACTATAATTCAGGTGACGGAGAGAGCAGTGGCAACACCTATATTATGACAATGGATCCTGCTGAGTTTGCAGGAATGACCGAAGATGAAATATACGAATCTATTGCTGAAATTTTAGCAATGAATGCACAAGGTGTTACATTTAATGAAGAAACTGGTAAGTTTGAATATAACGAAGAAGTACACGAAGCACTTACTGAAGCCTTGAAAGATCCAGATAAAATTGCTGATGATGCTTATAATCCATTAGATGGCCCTTCAAAGGGTACTGACCTAGGTTTCCACTGGGGAACACATTATCATCAAGGTTTTGAAACTGCTGCAGACTGGTTTGAACAAGTTTCAGGAAATGGTTATATCAACGAATCTTTCATTATAACCGATGGTGCACCGAATGATTCTGATGCGGATCGTTTGATCCAGTATAACAGGCTCTTGGTAGCAATGGATATTGTAGAACAAGATGAAAGTAATTCTGAAATGTATACAATAACTGATCAATATGGCAATATTCATACATTCAGAGTAACAGAATCTGGATTATATTATACAGATAGCGATGGAAATGGCGTTTATGATAATTTAGCAACACGCGAAGAGTTCTATGATATGATAGCTGATAAAGCTGAAGGAAATGAAAACTCAATCCACGCTGTTGGTGTTGGTAGTGGAACTGATACAGATAAGCTTGACAATCATGATACAAGCGGCACCTCTATAACTGTAACTGATGGCAATATCAGCAACTTGTTCGATCTCGGTTCAGGTTCATCTACAACTATTGATAGCACTCACATAGCCTTTACTAACGAAGGTAGTGATATCCTTATGGGTGATATTAATCTAAATAACTTGAGAAAGCTATTTGGTGCAAATCAAGCACTTGAGGCTGATGGTAAGCTAATGTCTGATGCTGAAGGAAATCCGATATACGATAAAGCTTCAGATAATGCTATCATGGACTTCTTGAGAAATAATCCTGAATGGTTATTGGATGAAGATAACTTGGATAAAATTAACTATGGTAAAGATGCGGCTAATAATGATGCATTGATTGCAGATGCAGGTGATGACTTTGTCTATGGTCAAGGTGGTAATGACATTCTTATAGGCGATGGCGATAAAGACGCTCTTCAAGATCTTGCTGCAGCATTAGGTGTTGATGGTGACTATAGCTACGAAAATGTAACAGACAAGACAGATACAGATCTTGGCAAAACTACAGGTGATCTTGTAGACAAGTTGATTCTTGAAGCATTTGAAAAAGATGCTGATGGTAACTATGTAAATCTTGATAAACTTACAGACGCAGCCAATGCTATGGAAAATCCATTTACTGACGCAAATGCCGATGGTAAAGACGATGATGGTAAATACGACGGCAATGACATGATCTATGGTGGCGACGGCAGTGATCTTCTTCTTGGCCTTGGCGGAAACGACTATCTCGTAGGTGGCGATGGTAACGACATTATCCTTGGCGGTAGCGGTAACGATACTATAGTTGGCGGTGCTGGCGATGATGTGCTTGTTGGCGGTGCTGGCGATGATGTCTTTGTATTTGACTTAACAAGCTTTGGCGGTTCTGATACCATTATTGACTTCAATGCAAATGGCGAAAGTGGCGATAGAATCGACTTAACTGCTTTTGAAGGCACTGGATCTCATATAGAAATTAAAGGATCTTCTATTGTTATTACAAGAGGTGAAGACGAAGAATTTACTATCAATTTCTCTAATGGAGCTCCAACTCTAAACGATATCGAATATGGCGATCTTGATGATATAATAATCTAAAATAAAGCTGAAATAATCTCATAACTAAAGCCCTTGTTTTAAAGCATTTTAGGACAAGGGCTTTTTCTTTTTAAACTTGCTCTCAACTCAAAGTATAATCCATAAAAAAACTCAAACCTGCATAATGCAAAGTTTGAGTTTTTTTTATTGAGTTTTTATAAGACTATGCTTTTACAGCTGCTTTCTTGTTAGCAAGAATTTCAGCACGACGAGCCTTAGTCATACCCATCCATAAGAATGTTGCTGCAATACCAACTGCAGTTACACCCATAATAAGAAGGAAAATAAGCTGATAGCCAGCAACGATGTCAGAAGCGTAATTATCAAGAATAATACCACCAACATAAGGCACGATAGCTTCTGGAAGATAACCAATAGTACAAAGAATACCAATAACAGTTCCTGAAGCTTCTGGTGGGAATGTATTATCTTCTTCTAATAAAGCAAAGTGCATTGCTTGAGTGATAAACATTGAAGCAAAAACAATCAAAAGACCTACAAGAATAGGAATCATTGAGCTTCCAACTGGTGTAAAGTAAATGATTGACATACCAATGAATGTGAGGCAAAGACCTAAGATCATAACCTTTGATGCGTTGATTTTATCGCCAAGAATACCAGCACCAATAGCCGCAAAAGGACGGATATATTGTGATGAAGATGACATAATACCAGCCATAAGTAAGCTTACGCTAAATGTAGCTGATGCATAAGGCGCGATATAATAGTTACTCATGTTCATTGTGTAACCACAGAAAATGATTAATGAAATAATCCATACACGTGGATTTGAAAGAACTTTACCAATCAAACGAACATTGATACCACCTTCAGACTTAGCACTTCTATCTTCTACAACATTTCTCAATAAGTAGATATTAAGAACACCAAGAACAGTTGGAATTACTGAATAAAAAATGATAATTGGACGAATACCAGTAAATGGATTGCCTGCAACCATGAATGTACCGAATAAGAAAGCTGTTACGGCATAAACAGAAGCATTTGTGACACCACGTCCGCCTTCGAAAATACCAAAAACTTTACCTTGTTCGTCAGAGTTACCAACAAGACGAAGAGTTTTAATCAATGCTGGCCAGAAAGTCATCAAAGAAGTTACACCCCAAACACCGTGAATATAAGCAATTGTCATAGGAGCTGGAGAAGTGAGGAGGAAAAGACCTAAAAGACCTGAAACAATCATAGAACCAGGAAGAAGGATTTTGATAGAAATTTTATCTGAAATGAGACCACCAATTAAATAGGAAAGAGCACCAAATAAACCAAAGTAAGTACCAGCTAAACCTGTTTCTTCGTTTGTCATCATAAATGCATCTCTAAATGCATCGTAATAAAAATAACGAAGATAAGGTAAAAGATAGATTGAAGCTCCTGAAATAACAAGAACTATGAGGAGGGGCATGTTTTTTTTGAGTTTTGACTCTGTAGCTACTGCTGTATTAGACATAATTATAACCTTTATTCTGTTAAATGTTTACAATACTACCGCTTTTAATAACCATAGCAACCTTAGTTAAATCTTCAATATCTTGATCAGGATTACCAGCACAGCAGAGAATATTAGCTTTTTTGCCAACTTCTAAAGTTCCTACTTCGCTATCTATCATCAATATTTCAGCATTATTTTTTGTAGCTTGAATAAGACATTCAAGTGGTGTGAAACCAGCATCACGCACTCTAGCTCTAAATTCATAGATACCATCGCCATGACTGCCTTCATACACACCAGCATCAGTAGCCCAACCTATTTTAAGGCCAGCAGCACATGCTTTTTTCATGCCTTCAACCATAGCGTCTTTTATTTTGCGAGCTTTTTCTATATAGTGTGCAGGTCTTCCTTCTGAAAATTCAAGGAAGTTTGTCATTGGTGCCATAGTTGGCATCATGAAAGATTGTGTAGAATTTTTATACATTTCAATAGCTTCATCGTCCATAATGGAAGAATGTTCAATTGTACGCACGCCATTGCGTATACACATTTTAATCGCTTCAGTTCCGTGGCAATGTGCAGCTACATAGAGATTTAAAGATTTTGCAGTTTCGCAGATAGACTTTAATTCATCTTCCATAACAATAGAAGAACCAGGTTCCCCACCAGGGTTCATAACAGCACCAGTAGCCATGATTTTAATGAAGTCAGCACCAAGTTGGTATTGCTTTCTTACATTTCTTCTAAATTCCATTGGGCTATCGCCTTCAGAATACATAGCACCAAAGAAATTATTTCCTTTTTCTGTTGGTGTGATGATTTTACCACTTGCTAAAATATCAGGGCCAACTACAAGTCCTTCGCGGATAGCACGAGCTAAATCAAGAATGATATTGTCTCTATCGCCTACGTCACGCACTGTTGTATAGCCTTGTCTAAGATTATCTTGAGCAAGTTTTAACGCACGAACAACTCTATATGTTCCAGGCATAACATTTTCTTCAAATGTATCCATACCACTTAAATCAAGGTGCAAATGCCCTTCGATAAGTCCTGGCATGACAGTTTTTCCTGTCATGTCGATAATTTGTGCATTTTGCCATTCTGCAGGCATTTCATAACTATTTGAAGGTAAAATCTTAGCGATTTTCTGGCCTTCAATGAAAATGTCTGCTGCCTCACCTTGAAAATTTGGTGTTAATTCAGAAATAACACGCGAGTTTTTCAATACTAGCATCCTAAATACCCTTTCCTGTTAAAAAATTAAAAAATAGTTCATTTTAATACATTATACACGTATAAGCAACTAGTGTCAAGCTCTTAGTTTTACTTGTTTTGTTGAAAAAATAAAAAAATAAGCATTTATTTTTGAAAAAATAAAAAATTTTGTATACAATAAAAAAAACTATTTTTCTTGAAATATTAAATATTTCAAGAAAAATAGCTCTTTTGTAAGTTGCTTAAATAATTGTTTGTTTTAAAAATGCGAAAGTGTTTTATTTAGGCATCCCAGTCAAGTATAACCTTGCCTGATGAGCCTGAAACCATAGCATCAAAGCCTTTTTGATACTCATTTATAGAAAATCTATGTGTGATAATGTCATTTACATTAAGGCCTGCTTCAATCATAGCACCCATTTTGTACCATGTTTCATACATTTCTCGTCCGTAGATACCTTTCAAGAATAAACCCTTAAAAATAACATCGTTCCAATTAATTTGCGTAGTTGGAGGAACAATACCTAATAAAGAGATCTTTCCGCCATGATTCATTGTTTTAATCATACTGCTAAAAGCACTAGGATTTCCAGACATTTCTAAACCAACGTCAAAACCTTCGAGCATATGAAGTTCTTCCATAACGTCTTCAAGTTTTTCTTTTAAAACATTAACAGCTCTTGTTGCGCCTAATTTTTCAGCAAGTCCTAGACGATATTCGTTCACATCTGTGATGACTATATGTCTTGCACCAGCAAAACGTGCTACGGCTACAGCCATAATACCTATTGGGCCAGCTCCTGTGATAAGAACATCTTCGCCTATAAGATCATAGGAGAGGGCAGTATGTGTTGCATTTCCTAGTGGATCTAGTATTGCACCAAGTTCGTCTGAAACACCTTCTGGTAATTTATAGACATTGCTTGCTGGAATGGATAAAAATTCAGCAAAACAACCTTGTCTATTCACGCCTATTCCATAGGTGTTACGGCATAAATGTTGTTTACCAGCACGGCAATTTCTGCAATGTCCACAAACAACATGTCCTTCGCCTGAAACTCTGTCGCCCTTTGTAAAACCTTTCACTTCAGAGCCCATAGCTTCAACAATGCCTGAAAACTCATGGCCAACTACCATAGGCACAGGAATAGTTTTTTGTGACCATTCATCCCATTTATAAATGTGTACGTCAGTTCCGCAAATTGCAGTTTTTTTAATTTTTACTAAGATATCGTTTGGGCCAACTTCTGGCATTGGAACATCTTCCAACCAAATTCCTTCTTTTGCATATTTTTTTACTAAAGCTTTCATTTTTCTTTCCTATATAATACCAAGTTCTTTGCCTACTTCTTCAAAAGCTTTCACAGTTTTGTCTATGTCTTCTTTAGAAAATGCTGCAGATATTTGTGTTCTTATTCTTGCTTGTTCTTTTGGAACAACAGGGAAAGAAAAAGCTATAACATAAATATTTCTTTCTAACATTTTTTCAGCTACTTGAGCTGCAAGTTTTGCGTCATAAATCATAACTGGAATAATAGCATGTTCTGCACCAGCAAGTTTAAAGCCTCTTTTTGTCATTTCATCTCTGAAATATTTTGAATTTGCATTTAATTTTTCTCTTAATTCATTTCCGTGAGCAATTAAATCAAAAACTTTTATAGAGGTTTTTGTTATAACAGGTGCTAAAGTATTTGAGAAAAGATAAGGGCGAGAGCGTTGGCGAAGCCATTCAATGATCTCTTTTCTGCCTGAAGTATAGCCACCAGAAGCGCCACCTAATGCTTTGCCTAAAGTGCCTGTGATGATATCAACTCTTCCTTCTACATCGCAATATTCTGCTGTTCCTCTGCCATTTTTTCCAACAAAGCCAACCGAATGTGAATCGTCTACCATCACAAGTGCATTGTATTTATCAGCTAAATCGCAAATTCCTTTAAGATCTGCAATCACACCATCCATTGAAAACACACCATCAGTTGCGATTAATTTATACCTTGTACCATCTGCATCTGCTTGCTGTAATGCTTTTTCAAGTTCTTGCATATTGTTATTTGCATAACGATATCTTTTTGCCTTGCACAGCCTTACACCATCAATAATACTTGCATGATTAAGAGTATCTGAAATAATTGCATCTTCTGCTTCTAAAATAGTTTCAAATAATCCAGCATTTGCATCGAAACAAGAAGAATAGAGAATAGTGTCTTCAGTTTTAAGAAAAGTAGAAATTGTTGTCTCTAATTCTTTGTGTATATCTTGAGTGCCGCAAATAAAACGCACAGAAGACATGCCATAGCCGTATTTTTTAACGGCTTGTGCAGCTTCTTCTATCAAATCAGGGTTATCGGCAAGCCCTAGATAGTTGTTTGCACAAAAGTTTAAAACTTCTGTGCCATTAGCTAGAGCAATCTTTGCAGATTGCTTTGAAATAATTACTCGCTCAGACTTGTAAAGTCCAGCTTCTTTTATTTCTTCTGTTTTTTTTGAGATACTTTCCAAAAAGTTTTTACTCATTCATTTCTCCCTAAAGAATCTATTCTTAGAGAAAATAATTATCTAAAAACGATTCTTCGAAAAGTGTTAAGTGATTTTGTTTTGTCTCAATCGCATTAAATAACAATTAAATAAACAACTTATATTTTAGTTTTCAAAGTAGCACGTGCATTTTAAGATGTCAAGCAAGCTATGAGCAAGAATATAATATGTCATTTATCACTAAATATTTGTTTTCATAGTTGATTTTAATTCTTATAGAGAAAGAAAAATAAAGAATAGCTCAGGCTTTGCCTAAGCTAAGTGATTACTTTTCATATATAATTTAAAAATAGAGCCTTTTTAATAATTGAAACTATTAAAAAGGCTCTAAAAGAATACATATAAGGAATTTCAAAAAAAATTAAAGGATTCCATATATCGAAAAAGTGTTCTTACCATTTCTCTTTGATTGATAAAGTGCGGTATCAGCATGTTGATAAAGTGTTTCAAAATCTGTTCCGTGATCAGGAGCAAGTGCAATACCAATACTTATAGTAATTTTAACAGTATCGCCTTGTTCATCAGCAAAAGGAACATTAATATCCATACATAATTCACGTGCTTTATTTTCAATAAGTTCAAGTGTAGATTCTGTTTCGAGGAATATAATAAATTCATCGCCGCCAATTCTGCCTATAATATCATTCTCGCGGAATGTTCCTGTGATTCTTTTAGTAAGATATATAAGAACCTTATCGCCAAAAGGATGGCCTTTTGTGTCGTTTATAGTTTTAAAATTATCAATGTCTAATATGAAAAATGCACCTTGTTTTGACTGTGCTAGGCATTCATCTATTTTAATTTGACTTGTTGTCTTATTATAAACCTGAACAAGGGCATCGCGTTCTGCTTTTCTTTTGCTGATAATAAGTTCTCTCTCTTGATGAGAGAGTGTTTCTTCAAGAACAAGACTTTTTACTTTATAGCCATAGAGAAAATCAAGACGCATCAAGAGTGTAGAAGTTAAACTAATAACAAGAATCCATAGAAAAGGTGTGATAATTTGATGTATCAATAAATATTGAGAATCAAAATTATTCACATATTTATATATAAAGGAATTGAGAATCATATAGGTTGTAGCAAGAAGAAGAAAGAGGAATTTAAACCATGTTTGTTCTCTATTTTGATTGATAACTCTTAAAAAATGTAAAGGTGTAAAAAAGCGTATGCCCAAACAAGCTGTACAGCAAATAAACCATGAAAATAGTATAAGTTTAGCTAATAAGTCATGATTCGTAACAATATCAGAAAAAGAAAGGCTAAAAATTAGAGCATAGGAAGCAACAACAATTGATTGCACACACATAAGATAAACTGTAGCCATTAAAGGGTAGAGTATAATACCTAAGATTCTGTTATGAAATAATAAGAGAAGTTCTAATGAAATGATAGTAAAAAGGCTTATGTAAAGAAATATAGGGACGCTATTAAAGCCAAAATAAGTAAAGCCAAATGCATTAATAAAAGCGAGTATATAGTATAATTTACTGCTGAATCTTGGTTGATCTAAAACTTTCTCACAAATACTAAAAAATGTAGCGCATGTGACAAAGAAAAAAGTAAAATATAATAACTGTAAAAATATCATGATCTAATCAAATTGGTTATCTTATAATTAAGGTTTGAATTTTTGTAACAAAGAAAGAGAAAGTTTTATTTATGCGAAAATAAAAAATCGACTCTCTACGAATTGATGCATTGTGTGTATTTGATGTCTTTTTAGTAGTATGAGTTTCCTTATGTATGACTTTTTTGATAAAAAGGATTTTGTAATAAAACTACATTAATATAATCTATTTTTCAGAAAAACACAAGTTTTTCTATTTTATCTTATTTTTTGTGGTTTTTGTGTTTATACATTGCAATAAACAGCTTTAATTGTTTTACTTACTTTGTGCTTCTTCATTTTCTTTGTTTAGCGGATTAACCACTCTTGCATGTAATCTTGATTGTTTAGATTCCATTTTATTGTGATACATTTTCTTATCTACAATTTTGAAAAATTCTTTATATTCATCCATTGTAGAACCGTTAAAATGTTCATAGCCAAAAGCAAGAGAGAATTTTTCTTCATTAGTGCTATTGAGTGTTGCAAGTTGAGTAATGACTGAAGCAATGCCCTCTTCGACGTGCTTTCGTGAACAATTGCTTAAAAGTGAGACAAATTCGTCTCCGCCGATTCTATAAGTTTTACCGAATTTTTTAAAGTTTTCATTCAAAACGTGGTATGAAGTTCTAATCGCATTATCACCTTCTAAATGGCCTAAAACATCGTTGATGATTTTTAGATTATTTAAATCTGCTATTATACACCAAATATTTTTCTTATGCTGTTCATCTTCGAATAAAGAATCTAATTCTTCATGATAGGCTTTTGTGTTATAACCACCTGTTAAAGCATCGTTAAAGGAATATTCAAGAAGCATTGTTTTCATTTTATTTGCGACATTGGCAATGAGTCCAACTTCATCTTTTGAATAAAGTTCATTAGGGATTTCTGTTTTCATATTGCCTGTTTCAGCAATTTTAGCCATTGCTTTTTCAAGTTTCATTAAGCTCGTACTCATATTTTTTGAGAAGAATTTTATAACTAAAATCACAAAAGCAATAATTAAAATATTTATAATTAATCCAGAGATTAAAATTTTGAAAACAAGTTCGTCATTTTTTTCGAGTGCAACTTTTAATAAATGTTCCTCTTCGCTTGAAAAATCATCAATACTTCCAAAGAATTTATTTGCAATAGGTGTTACTATTTGTAGGGCATAGAGTGCTTCTGAATATTTGCCACCACCAATCCAGATGTCAGCAGAAAGTATCATACTTTCTTCATAAATATTTTTTTCTTCAATAATACGTTTAAATTCTGTAAGTTGAGTGCCTTTTAATAATTTTGAATATTCTGCCATTTTATGATCAAGTTCTTCAAAGGCAGTAATGTAGTTATCGTAAAGCTTTTGCCTAACAATCTTATCTTCTTGCAGTAAAATATCGCGTCCTAAAACACGGCAAACATACATATTTCTGATAATAGCACTGAGCTGTTCTTTATGTCTTACATTTTCGTCTATGATTTGTTGCGAAGATTTATTTAATGTAGTCACAGAGAAAAAAGAAAATGAACTTATAAGAATAATACAAAGAATAAGAAGAAATTGTAGTGGGATAAATTTCTTTTTAATCGGTGCATTTCTAAGCCAGTGAGTGAAGTTTTTCATAAGAATCTAACCTTTGTTTTTGTCTATCACAGTCTTATATTTTTGATAGACAAGAAGTGTCAAAAAATATTATTTTGGATTTTGAACTGTTGTTTTACCTATTGAAAATATTGGGTTATTATCGCTATCAAAAAGGGTTTTATAGTCTATTCTAAAAGCTTCAACCCCTCCATTAGGGAGGTTGAATTCAACGTCAATAGGATGGTGTCTGCCTTCTTCTAAGGCATGTGCAAATTCCATAAAAACTTCAGAGAAATTATCAGGAACAATCTTTCGTTTAAAAATTTCTGATGGGAAATCAATTTTATCAGCAGAAAGTGCTAATATTTCAATGCCTTTTCCAAAAAATTGTATTTTTTTACTTTTATTATTATATGTCCAAAAAAATTCGGCTGCAATTTCTGAAATTGTATTAAAAAGAGCTTTATCAGAAACTTCATTGAAAAAGTAAATACTTGCAGAATCTTCTTCTGTTGAAGTAGCAAATTGAGAGCGAAGATCTCTTGTGTAGCCAGCAATGAGATAATCGCCGTCTTCACTTTTTACATCAAGCTTTACTAGAGTAATTTCACAAGGCATCTCTTCGCCATTGAGTTTACAATGTAACCAATAAAACCTTACAAAACCGCTATTTCTCGCTTCATTAATATAAGCAAGTGCAGCTTCACCAGAACTTCTTCCATCTGGTTGTTTTTCTGGAGAAAGTTGAGCAAATTTTTCAAGATATTCAGATTTACTATCGAGTTCAAAAAGCTCTGCTGCGTATTCATTACACATGATATTTTCTCTTTTATGATTCCATAAATTCATACAAAGTGGCATAGCTTCAATTGCTGAATATAATTCGTCATAATTGACAGAGAAATTTTGCCTTGAATTGCTGCCTATCATATTTAGAGGAGCAAAAGAGTCTAATTTATTTTTGTCGTATTCTGCAAGAAAAGCTTCTACTGGCATTGGTCTATAAAAATAATAGCCTTGCCCATAATCACAGCCTAAATCTTGCAATAATTCCATTTGTTCTTTGGTTTCAATACCTTCAGCAACGCAAGAGGATTTTCCTAACTCTTTGACTGTCTTTATAACATTTCGTACTACAGTACGGTTTTCTGCACTTGTAGTTATATTGTCAATAAGGCCTTTGTCTATTTTAACTTCTGAAAATTCAGCCATAGTAAGCATAAGAAGATTAGAGTGTTTTGCACCAAAGTCATCAAGTGAGATGTCAAAACCAAAAGCATTTAATTGTGAAATTTTTTCATGGTAGAATTCAAAATCCATTTTATCAATACTTTCAGTTAATTCTATCTTAATATATTCACGTGGTATATTATATTTTTTGCATGTGTTTATAATATCATCAACAAGATCATAGGATAAACAAGTAACACGAGAAAAATTAACCGCTATAGGGATAGCTTTATTTTCTTTTATAAGATCTTGTAATAAAATACAAACTTTTTCTAAAACAAAGAAGTCTAAATGTCTAATAGTGTTTTCATTTTCATAAATAGGAATAAATCTATCAGGCGGAACCATTTTGCCGTCGCTTGCAAATTTTCTTACTAAAGCCTCGGCACTCACAATTTTACCAGTCATAATATCAACTTTAGGCTGTAAATATATGGTGAAAGAATCAGCACGTATTTCATCAAGCAAAATTTCTACTGGATTGAGTCTTGTTTGTACTTTTTCGTGATTTTGAGATTTATAATAATTTTGCTTTTCTGAAAGCATTATGTCATTAGCTTGTGTAAGACCCTGACGGATATCAATTTTTTTGTCTTGCCAAACACCACCAACTGCAAAAGAAAATTCGCTTTGTTTTTGATCTTCTTCACGCAAATTTGAAATAATTTGTTCAAATTCTTCTTTTGAAGTGTTTTGACAAAGGGCAATAAATTCATCGCTTGAAATTCTAAAAAGATCTGTTTTTATATGTTTAGAGAGGATTTTAGCAACTTGAATAAGAACAAAATCGCCATAATCTTCGCCGTATAATTCATTTACTCTTTTTAATGCATTAATATTAACTTGTATTAAACCTAAAGAAGAAAGTTTTTCTGTTTTTAGATTTTCTAATCTGGCTAAGTATTTATTTCTATTTGATAATCCTGTAAGAGTGTCTGTATAGGATAAATGTTCTAATTGTTTATATATTTTATTCTTTTTGATTTCGCCAACAAGAAAGATAATAATTGAATGAAGAAGAGCGACGTCGCTTTGAGAGCTTCGTGGATTGTCAACACCTAAAAAATGTGACAAGACGCCATGATCTCGTATTGGGGCAAGAAGCAATGAATCTACAGAAGTTTCTTTCATTAATTTATACACAGAACTAGAATGATCAAGTTCTGAATGTGTGTCTGAAATAATAACTTCTCCATCTTTTTCAAGGCCTTGAAGGAAAAGATCAAGTTCATCAAAGCTAAGAGTTGGGTTTATGTCTATAGTTGCAAAACTAGGATTTGCAGACCATTCATAAGTATTCTTAGCCGTTTTATTTTCGTGATTAATTTCAAAAAGATAAGCTCTGTCCGCATCGTAAAATTGGCAAACAATTGAGAGTAAATGCATAATTGCATCGTCAAGTTCAGTATCTTGCATGAGCAATTGTACACATTTTATTAAGGTTTCTTCTGTGGAAAGTTTGTGTTCAAGAGATTCTAATTTTTCTCTTTCTGTGGAAGAATCGTAGGCATAAGTAATTTTAAGTCTTCTGCCTTCAGATGTTATTTGAGTGTCAACATGAGTATAATGTTTTTGGTTTTTTGCATTTTTTCTTTCAGAACGAACTTTCACCCCTTCTTTCATGAGGTGATTATTGCACATTTCACATGGTTTATCGATGCCATGTAAAAAATCATAACAGGTTCTGCCTTCTGGGAGCTTGTCTGAGAAAGGAGCAAAAATTTGCTTTGCAGTTTCGTTGATGTAAAGGATTTCATAAGTGTCCATGTCGATGACATAGCACACAAAGGTATGATTATCCTTAGCAATTTTTTCAAAATTATTTATCATCATTATTTAAAACCTTATGAGCATATTATTCATAGATAACAAGCAAGCTAAACTGGCAATAGTATATAGGGGAAAAACAAAAAAAACAAGTACAAATTTTGGAATATGATTATTTATCGCTAATATATTGAACTTCATTAGCAAGTTCAAAAAATCACTTTCTTTTGAATCTAGAATAACAAACACAAAAATGACTTCTTTAATCATGTTTATGCAAAAATTTTAGCGTGTTACTTTGCTTTGTAAGAAAGAAATTTCAGTAAATCTGCCAAAAAATTTAAATTTTATTATATCAATGGAATGTTTTTTCGCTTTTATTTATTCTATTTAAAATTTTATTTTTTTATAAATTCTTTTCATATAAATAGATTATTTTTTTTATTAGTTTGTTTTTATTCTTTTTTCTATCATTAAAATAATATTCTTTAAAGCTTGACAAGTGGCTTTTGGGGTGTTATTTATTGTAAATAAAGCAATACACATATTGCGTTTGAGAGCGTTGGCGCTCCTAGAATGAATTAAAGTATCATTTACCTACGGATCTATAGCGATGGTAGGAGTGAAATCATCATGCTTCTTCTGTAATAAGACAGATGTTTCACAGTCTTTGATAACGGCTTATCACTCCATACATTTTATTATGTATAACATATTGTTATGACTGTTTTAGTCCTATTCTTTTTATGATTAGCTAAATTTAAGTCGAGTGTTTTTTTATCCAAACTTTTTACTTCTATTAGGATAATTCTCATGGCAGAACTATTGTTAAGTGCTCCGCAAAATGGTGGACAAAATACCATTCAAATTACTCAAGAAACAACTTCTTTAAATTTAAACTTTGATATTTCAGATGCTTTGCTTGAAAAAGTTGATGATAATTTAGAAATTTACTTTGAAGAAAGTGATTCTACTATAGTCTTGCAAGATTTTTATGCAATTTATAATTCAGAAAACATTCCTGACTTTATTGTTGACAATGGTTTTGTTAGTGGTGAAGATTTCTTTGCAGCTTTAGATGAAAACCTTATGCCAGCAGCTGGTCCAGCGGCAAATGTTGTTGAAAATAATGGCCTTAATGGTTCTTCATCTACACCAGATGCCCTTGCTACTGGTGTGAGTGCTTTGGACGATGTTTTAGGTGGTTCAGGCTATCAAAGAGAAGGTTTTCAAGGCGAATTTTCTTCTAGTGATGGTAATGTAATTGACTTAACCGAAAACGATATTGCTCCAGTTCTTGAAAATGCAACAATCACTATTACAGCTCCAGCAGATGTTGATGAAAATTCAAAAAGAATTGAATTTACTGTAACAGTGGACAAAATACCTAGTACTGATCTTGTTATTAACTTTGAAGATGGTACTTCAGTAACTATTAAAGCAGGCGAAACTTCAACCACTTTTGAAAAAGAAGTGAGAGAAGATGACGTTTATAAAGATTCTGACGACGTAATCGCACCTGAAATTGTTGGCCACGAAGGCGGTAATTTTGCTGATGTTGAATACGATAATAGCAATAATTCTGTCACAGTAACAGACGATAACGACGAAACAACATTAGAACTTAAAGTAAAGGACGATAATGTTGAAGAAGGCGAAAAAATCGAATACGAATTAGAGCTTTCAAACCCAGCTGGTACTGACATGACTGTTACTGTAACAGTTGGTGGTGTTGATTATGATGTAGAAATTGAAGCTGGTTCTACCACAGGTTCATTGATTGTTGATGCTAGACCTGACGACGCTTATGACCAAGGCGACAAAAACATTGATGCAAGCATTAAAGATGTTGTTGGCGGTAATTTTGAAAACCTTACAACTTCTGGCAATCCAAGCGTTACTGTTACTGAAGATAAAACTCCAGAAACAACAACTATCACTATCGTAGCTCCAGCAGATGTTGACGAAAATGCAACAGAAGTTGAATTTACTGTAAAAGTAGATAGAGCTCCTGAAACTGATCTTGTTATTAAATTAGACAATGGCAAAGAAGTGACTATCCCTAAAGGCGAAACTTCAACAACTTTCACAGAAGAAGTAAGAGTTGACGACGTTTATAACGACGCTAACGACGTGATCGCACCTGAAATTGTTGGCCATGAGGGCGGCAATTATGAAAATGTTGAATACGATAATAGCGATAATTCTGTCACAGTAACAGACGATAATGATACAACAACATTAGAGCTTTCTGCTAAATACGATAGCGTTAAAGAAGGCGGCACAATTGATTATGAATTAAATCTTTCAAATCCAGCTGGCTCTGATATGACTGTTACAGTTGTTGTTGACGGCCAAGAATACGAAGTAGAAATTAAAGAAGGCGAAAGCTCAGCTTCTTTATCTGTAGATGCAAGAGATAATGACGCTTTTATACAAGGCAACGAAAGCATAGATGCAAGCATTAAAGATGTTAGTGGCGGTAATTTTGAAAACCTCACAACTTCTGGCACTCCAAGTGTAACTGTGACAGATACAGGTACAACTCCTGATGTATCTGAAACAACAACTATCACTATCGTAGCTCCAGCAGATGTTGACGAAAATGCAACAGAAGTTGAATTTACTGTAAAAGTAGATAGAGCTCCTGAAACTGATCTTGTTATTAAATTAGACAATGGCAAAGAAGTGACTATCCCTAAAGGCGAAACTTCAACAACTTTCACAGAAGAAGTAAGAGTTGACGACGTTTATAACGACGCTAACGACGTGATCGCACCTGAAATTGTTGGCCATGAGGGCGGCAATTATGAAAATGTTGAATACGACAATAGCAATAATTCTGTTACAGTGACAGACGATAATGATACAACAACATTAACTCTTTCAAGCGAAGCTGATATCGTTCTTCAAGGCGATAGCATTGAATATACATTAGAATTAACTTCTCCTGCAGATACAGATATGACTGTTATTGTGACTGTAAATGGTGTTGATAGAGAAGTTACAATTGCTAAGGGCGAATCAACAGCTACATTTGATGTGACTACCTCAACAAACTCCTCTGCTTTAGATGTTTCAATCAAAAGTACAAGTGGCGGTAATTTCGAAAATCTTGTTGTTGATAAGACAGATGTTGAAGTAGAAATTATGGAAGATGCTGTTATTGTTCACGAAGGTGGTTTGGCTGAAGGAACAGATTCTACAGCTACAACCGAAAGCGTGACTTGGGAAGTTCCAGAAGGTTATGAAGTTGTGCTTGATAATAGCAGTGCAAATGGTAATCCTTATGTTTTAGAAACAGACGCAGCTGGAAATCTTATAATCACTTTAAACGATAATGTAACACATAATAAAAATACTTCTGATACACAATTAACAAGACCTGACAGTGTTACTGTACAACTTAAAGATCCTGCTACTGGCGAAACAGTTGAAGTTAATATTGACGTTACTATTGTAGATGACGCACCTGTGATCAAAACAGATAATGTTGGCGATAACAATAACGACGGTATAAGCGATGTGCTTGCAAGTGTTACTGAAGGACAGGCTTCTGCGAATATAAGCATTGATTTTGGTGCTGATATGGAAGGCGCTACAATTCATCTTCCAAAATCAGAAGGTGCAACTTTTGGCCTTACTGCAACATGGAATGGTTCTGAATGGACTTCACCGTCTTGGATGATTGGCGTAGAAACTTCATACGATGATGCTACTGGTATGCATACAATTAAGTTTGGCGACATCACTATGACTAGCACTGACAACCAAAATTGGGAAGTAAGCTATGAAACTATTTCTGGCGGTAGAGAAGATGTTGTTATCAACTTTACTGACGGCGATGGCGACACTGTTCAACATCAAGTGATTGGAAATGCACCAACTATCGAAGCTCAAGGCAATGATATTCTTGCTGACGATTCAGCCCTTGCTGGCGGAACAGACACTCCTGTTGACATGAACTTGAATGGCGAAATTGACTTTAGCCTTGGCGAAGGCACTCTTGCTGAACATAGCTTTACTGTTAATGTTGGTGGCGAAGAATACACATTGAATAAATCAGGTGCTACTGAAGTTGAAGTCAATGGCGGAACACTTACCTTTACAATAAATCCAAGTGATAATAGCCTTAGCTATAGCTTTGAACAAAGCGGCGCTTTTGAACACGATAATGCTTTAGCGGGCGGCGAAACCGCAGGTACAGAAACTGATTTTGCTGATCAATTCAATGTAACAATTACAGATAAAAACGGTAACACACTTACTTCAGACGATATTGATATCAATATCAATGACGATGCACCTGTTATCCCTACAAATCCAGTTGAAACAACAACTGAAGGTACAGAAGCAAGTACTTTTGTAAGAATTGAATTTGGTGCTGATAATGGAGATGGCAAAAGCCTTGAATTTGGCGATAGCACATTCACCTATGATGCAGAAAGCGGAAAATGGACTACCGAAAGCGAAGGAGCTTCTGTAGAATATAGCGAAGACGGTAAAACTGTAAACCTTATCTCTTCTGACGGAACAGAACTTAGCAACCACGATGGTAATGTCTTGTGGAATGCAAAACTTACTGACGTGCCTGAAAATGGACAACAAACAGAAAGCATCAAAGTAACAGATTCTGATGGCGATAGCGTGAGCTTTGACATTATTGCAACAAATACACCTGATGCACCTACAAGCGAAATTATTGGTCTTGATGGTTCAACAAGCCAAATGAATTCAGGTCAAAACTATAATATCGCTATTATTCTTGATACATCTGGTTCTATGTATGATGATGGTAACGCTGATATTAAAGACGTAGGTGGCGAAGTTGTTTCTCGTCTTGGACAAGCTTGTGATGCTATTGCTGACTTTGTTATAAATACATTACATTCTCATGCAAATAGTGAAATAGGTGGCGAAGTAAATGTCTTATTGACTACTTTCTGGAGAGAAACTGAGAATGGTGATTCAAGCTTAACAAGCAATAAATTCAATTCTGAAGATGGCCAAAGTAGTAGTGCTACTTATATTGAAACACTAGATCCTGCTGATTTTGCTGGAATGTCTGAAAATGAAATATATTCACAAATTGCTAAAATTTTAGCGATGAATGCTCAAGGTGTTACATATAATTCAGAAACAGGCGAATTTGAATACGATGCAGAAGCACACAAAGCACTTACTGAAGCATTGAAAAATCCAGAACTAGACGCTGATAGTGCTTACAAACCTTTAGATGGAAATGACACTGGTTTCCATTGGGGAACTGAATACCATCAAGGTTTTGAAACTGCAGCAGAATGGTTTGAACAAGTATCACAAGATGGTTTTATAAATGAAACCTTCCTCATTACAGATGGTGTGCCATACGATTCAGAAGCAGAACGTACAAAAGCTTATAATGAACTATTAGAAGCAATGGGTATAGAAATTCTAGTAGATGCAAATGGTAACCCTATTTTAGAAGCAGATGGCCGACATATACCAGTAGATGGTAGTGAACACAGTATTCACGGAGTTGGCGTAGGTGCTGGTGCAAACAAAGATACTCTTAATAAGTTTGATACAACTGAAACTGGAGCTACTATTGTAACTGATAGTGACATTAAAGATATCTTCACTCCAACTGAAGGCGGTGTTGATGTTTCAACTGTGACAACAAGCGTTGCTATGACAGGTGCAGGTAATGACGTTTTAATAGGCGGTATTGATACTGGAATATTAAAAGCATGGCTTGCAAAGCAAATTGGTGTAGAAGCTGATGCTATTTCAGATATTCAACTTTCAGAATATATGCATAACTATCCTGAATGGATAAATGATCAAAGCCTTGATAATAGCACTGCAAACGATCCTGACGCTTTAGTTGCAGGTGCTGGTGATGATGTTATTTATGGCCAAGGTGGCGAAGATCTTCTTATAGGCGATGGTAATGAATCCACTTTAGAAGCTCTTGCTGAAAAACTTGGTATGGAAAATTCAGAAGATTATGCAGCAGAAAATCTAAAAACTCCAGAAAATATGACTGAAGAAGAAGCTGTAGAATTTTCTGAAAATATTCAAGATCTTGTTATAGATTTAGTAGATCAAGTACAATCAGCTGACATCGAAGATCTAGCAAAAGCAGCGCAAGAACTTGAAGTTGGAACAACTGATGGTAACGACACTATCTTTGGTGGCGATGCAGACAAAGACGGTTTTGGTGGCGACGACATCTTGCTTGGCCTTGGTGGTGACGACGATCTTTATGGTGGTTCTGGCGACGATATCTTAATCGGTGGTTCAGGCGACGACTATTTAGAAGGTGGTTCTGGCGACGACATCTTAATCGGTGGCGAAGGCAATGACATCTTGGTCGGTGGCGAAGGTAATGATACTTTCTATTTCGCAGAAGACAGCTTTGCTGGCGGCGAAGTAGATACTATAGTTGACCTTTCATCAGGTGATATGATTGATCTTACTTCATTTAGTGGTAAGGATTATAATATAGAAGTTGGTGGTGAAAATAACCAAGATATCATTATCTCAAAAGGTGAAGATGTGTTCACTATTAGAACAAATCTTGATCTAAGCAGCGAAGAAATTGACTTTGATTCAATCACTATCAATATCTAAAATAATCGCATAATCAAGATGGAAAAAAGTTTAAGAACTTTCTACATGCCCTCATAGAGTATTTTTAAAATACTCAAAAAATAATAAAAAAACATCTGCTAAGTCAATTGGCAGATGTTTTTTTGTGTTTTCTTTATTGTTCTCTACTCACTACGAAAAACTCACTTCATAACAAAATAAAATGGAAAAAGAGGCAAAGCAAGACGAAAGAAGCAAGACGAAAGAGTAATCAAAATAAAAGGATGAATTATATTTGTATAAAATTATAAAAAATCTCTATGTTTTCTTTTTTGCTTTTAAAGGCTCTACAGTAAGAAGGCCAACAAAATAACAGAAAATTACAGCATAAAGTATTACTTTGAATGAAGCAATAAAAGCTTCTGGGCTCAATGTGTTTTCAAAAGAATTTTGTGAAAGTACAAAGAGATAAGGCATGATAATTGGCCCTGCATAACCACCCATATTAACTATAGAGGCTGCTATTGCACTGTATTCTTTGGCATTGATTTCTTGTATACAAGCCCATGTCACAACAAAAGCAGTGCTAAGAAAACCTAAAGTAAAGAGTAAAACAGCTATGCCGAGGGCATTAAAAAGATCAGGAAAGAAGCAGATTACAGCCCAACAAATAATATAAAGTCCACCAAAGACTATAATAGGTAATTTGCGACTATGAGTTTTGTCGGAAAAAGCTCCTATAAAAATAGGGCCAAAAGCTGTTCCTAATACACAGAGGCTCACATAGAACGAAGCTTCAATTGCACTATAGCCATAATAATTCATAAGCCATGAAGAACCTGCATAACCAGAAATAACAATATATGAACCATATACACCTATGAAAAAAAGTATAGGTGCCCATGTTCGCAAATCTAATAAGATTGCTAAAAGGCCTTTAGAGATAGTTTTTTTATTATTAATTTCTGTTTCATTTTCTTCTTCTACTTCTTTTGGGATTTCACTATTTATTGATTTTTTTTCAACCATAAATTTAATAAGCAAAATAAGGTTGATAAAGGTAGCAAAAGCGATGATATACATGCTTCCACGCCAACCAAAACTTTCAACCAGCCAAACTAAAGGACTTTGTGCAAAAATTCCACCAAGTGTTCCAAGAAAAATTCCAATTCCGGTCATTGTGGTTATAATATTAACCTTCATCCATTCGGCTTGAAAAGTTAAAATACAAACAAAAATTGTGGAACAACCTATGCCAATAAATAAACGGCCGATAAAAAGCATTGCAACATTTTGTGCCATAGCAAAACATATAGTGCCAAATAAGGCAAAGAAAAGACTGCCTGCAACTGTTTTTTTTACGCCGTATTTTGTACTTAAGATGCCTGTTGGAATTTGCATAAAGAAATAAGCATAAAAATACATAGAACCGATGTTTGTGATTGTGACAGAGTCTATATTAAATTCATCCATCAAATAAGGCTGTAAAATGCCTGTGGAAAGTGAATGAAAATAGTTAATAAAATAGCCGAAGAGTAAAAGACTCCACATAAAAACAATATATTTAAAGGAATATTCTGTTTTGATTTTTTCCATAAATTTCTCAAAAAATAAATTTTAGTATTTGTAATTATTCTATAAAACAAAAAAAATCTTAGTGTGCGATAAATAAATGCATTATAAAGAAGAATGAAGCAAGATAAGCATAGAATTCTAATAAATGCAAGCAGAAAAAATTAGTTTATCTTTATGATAATCATTCAAAAGCTTTATTTGAAAATCTATCTTAGTTCTTAAATGTGACTTACTTGATTTGTTTCTTGTTGGAATATGTTAAAATAAATTAAATTCCAGCCTAAGTTTAAAGGCTTTATTTATATATCTTGACGTGAAACAATTTAAAGTCTAGCATGTTTTGGCTTTTATGATTTCTGGAGGTACACATGTTATTAAGTATGTATAATAATATTCAAAAATTTATCGAAACAATATCAACCGTGACTGGACTTGATATTGAAGTTGTAGATAATAATTTGATGCGTGTTGCAGGAACTGGAACTTATAATAGAGATTTTGGAAAATCTATTATAAATGCTGGTAACCTCGTTCAGACAACCATAAAAGAAAATAAAGTTATCTATGTTCAAAATCCACGTGAAAATGAGCTTTGCCATGCTTGTAAAAATAAAGCTGATTGTAAAGAATTATCAGCGATTTGTATGCCCATAGCTGATGAAAATATTGTTTATGGAGTTATTGAACTTGCGTGTTTTGACGAACAAGCAAATATAAAACTTTTACAAAACGCTGAAATTTATATAAATTTTCTTGGTTTTATTGCTTCAAATATTGCTGAAAGTTGTAAGAAAAAGCAAGAATTGATAGATGTTTCTGAACTTCTTGATGTTATGTTTCAAGTTGTGCATACAACGGGTAAAGGCTGTCTTATTTACGACACAAATGGTAAAATTATTTATAAAAATACTAAAGCGGAAGATATTTTAAAGAAGCTTGATTTAAAACAAATCAAGAAAGAAAAAATAGTTCCTACTGGTGTTGTTTTGAGCGATATGGAAGAATTTAGCATTGAGCAAAAAGGTAAGAGCATAAATTTGTTGGGTAAGAGCGTCAATCTTACTTCATCTACTTCAAAATTTGATTCCATCTTTGTTTTTGACACTATTAAATCCTTACTACTTCCTTCTTTCCCAACTTCACCTCAGCAACATTCATTAGATAAAATTATAGGCAAGTCTAAAGCTGTGCAGCGTTTAAAGCAGCAAATTATATCAACCTCTAAAACCCAATCAACTGTGCTTATTTCAGGCGAAAGTGGAACAGGAAAAGAATTAGTTGCAAGGGCTGTGCATTCTATAGGTAAAAACACTGATACTCCTTTTATTGCCGTGAATTGTGGTGCAATTCCAGATACTTTACTTGAAAGTGAGCTTTTTGGTTATGTGAGCGGAGCTTTTACTGGCGCATCTCCAAAGGGACAAATTGGTAAATTTGAAATGGCAGAGGGCGGTATTCTTTTTCTTGATGAAATTTCGTGTATGCCTATATATTTGCAAGCAAAACTTTTGCGTGCACTGCAAGAAAAAACAATTACTCGACTAGGCTCAAATAAAAATATTAAGGTAAATATACGTATCATTGCTGCTACAAACGATAATTTACACGATTTAATGGAAAAAAATCTTTTTAGACAAGATCTTTACTATAGATTAAATGTAATACCTATTCAAATCATGCCTTTAAGAGAAAGAATGGAAGATCTTGATCTGCTTATTGCGTATTTTATTGAGAAATATTGTACTCTTTTTAGAAAAGCCTCTTTTAAATTAAGCGAAAGAATTATTCTCAAAATGAGAAATCATTCATGGCCTGGAAATGTGCGTGAGCTTGAAAACTGCATAGAATATTTAGTGAATATGGCTGATGAAGAGGGTAAAATAAATGAAGAAAACCTTTATCATAGCTTTCTTACACCAATAAATTCAAAAGTTGAAGACAATAGTGAAAAGCAATTTATTACCTTGCAAGAAATAGAACAAGAAGCCATACAAAAAGCTATAGCTCATTTTGGCGAGAGCACATCTGCTAAAAAAGAAGTGGCACGAGTGCTTGGTATTAGTTTGGCAACATTGTATAGAAAATTAGAAGCTTAATTTTCTCTCTCATCTTTGTTAACTAAGATAGATTTTTTATTTAAGCTAAAATTTACAATAAAGTAGTTTTATTTTAGCTTAATTTTCTTTTGTTTAAATATAAGTTCTTAATAAAATAATTGCAACACATTAAAATAATTGAAATTTTTTTTGAAATACTTAACGCAAATAAAATGAATTTGATATTTTTTTCTTTTTTCTCAAAATGAGAATTTTTCTCAAAATGAGAACAAGGGCTTTTTTTCACAATCAATAATGCTTTGAAATAACACATATTTTTTTTAAAACAATTGTGGCATTATATTTGCAATTTATAATAAAAATCAAACAAAGGATTATTTATGTCAAACCAGTCAAATGTTTCGCAAGGTCCACCTTATTCCCCTTTTATTAAAGCAGGTGAAACTTTTTACACTGCAGGGCAGTTGCCTCTTGATGCTCAAGGTCAGATTGTTGGACTAAATAGCATTAAAGAACAAACCACACAAACAATTAAAAATCTTTTTTCATTGTTAGAAAAAAATGGTTATAAACCAGAAAATCTTACTTCTGTGTCGATATTTTTGAAAGATATAGAAAATGATTTTGCATTGATGAATGAAGCTTATGTTGAATGTTTTAAAAACTGTAAGCCAGCTCGTGCAACAGTCGAGGCTAAGCTTTATAAGCCAGAATTATTGATAGAAATAGTTGCAATTGCTGACTCAAGGGCTAATAATCAAGCTTAAGTCAATAATGGTAATTTTTTTATAAACTTTTTTGAGGTATTTATTATGATGAATTTTGAAAAACGCAGAGAACAGCTCTTAGCAAATATGAAAGACAGCGGATATGATTTGATTATTTTGACTGATCCTTCATACACAACTTATTACACTGGTTATCGTGGTGCATTAGGAGCTGATTGGGGCAGACCTGGTTTATTTATTGTAAGCCAAAGCGAAGAACCAGTTCTTATCGTGCCTAGCATGGAAGAAGAAATGGCTCATATGCAAACGAATTTGACAAAGATCCATATCTGGGCAGATGGCTTGGATGACGAATGGAGAAAACATCTTCGTCCTATCGTGCAAGCGAACAAAGGCAAGAAGATTGGTATTGATAAATATTTAATGCCACGTTCAGTTTATGAAATCATTGCAACTGAAGTTGGTGAAGATAATCTTACAAATGTTGCTCCTCTTATCGATACACAAAGAATGATAAAGGATGCTGATGAATTACAAATTTGCCGTCATGCTGGTGAAGTTGCTGTATCTATGATGAAAGCTGCTATGGCAGCAGCAGCACCTGGTGTTGCTGAATGGGAAGTTTCTTTAGCAGCACGCGAAGGCGGAACTCGTAAAGCAGCAGAACTTTTAGATAAGTTCTACAAAGAATACGAACCATTCAACTATCCATCTATCAGTTTCCAGCAAATCATGGCTTCTGGTAAACAAACTCGTATGTGTCATCATAGAAATAGCACAACAAAATTAGAATACGGCGAACCTTTATTCACTTGTTATTGCGGTACAACCGAATTTATGGGCTATCATCTTGGCTTTGACCGCACATTATTTGTGGGCAAGGTAAATGAAGAAGTTTCAAAATTACTTGAAACTGCTGAAAAAGCACAAAAAGCTGCTTTTGAACAACTCTATCCTGGTAATCTTTGTGAAAATGTTTTTAAAGCATATTCAGATGTTATCGTAGGTGCTGGCTATCCTATTCCATTTAGAACTGGCAGAAGCCAAGGCTTAGCTGCAAATGAAAATCCACAATTATCACAAGGCGATAAAACAGTGCTTCAAGCTGGTATGTGCCTTGCTGTAGATGGTGGTGCAAATGGTCCAAATTACCGTACACAAGTTGGTGACTCAGTCATTATCACAGATACTGGCTATGAAATTATCACTCCTTTCACAAATATACACTCAGAATTGGTTGTAGGAGCATAATATTTGCGAATGATTTAGTGCGAAATATAAACTACTTATTGAAGGAGTAGATAGATGTTAAAAAGTTTTTTTCAAAATAATACAGTTGAATGGAAATTGTTCCTCCCTGCTTTAGCAATTATATCGTGCTTGGCAGCGCCATTAGTTCTTTATGAAGAACAAGCCTTAAACTTTATGTATGCCCTTTACGGAAGTATGGAATACAATATGGGTTGGTTCTTTATTTTATCAATCAATATATTTGTTGCCTTTGGTTTCTTTATGATGTTTTCAAAATACGGGAAAATCGTATTGGGTAGACCAGATGAAAAACCATTACTTGGCTTTTTTACTTATTGTTGTACTATTATCTGTACAACCTTAGGTGCAACAATCATTCGTACAGGTTCTGCACAGTGGGCAAAATGGATAATCGATCCTCCTTTTGGCATTGAAGCACATTCTGTGGAAGCAATCAGAATGGCAAACGGCTTTGGTGTTGTTTTCTGGGGCTTTCAATATATGGCTATTTGCTCTGTTGTTATTCCTGGCGTAGCTTACATGCTTTTTGTTCGTAAGCGTAAATTTATGAGACTTTCTGAAATTTTCAGAGTAGTATTTGGTGATAAATTTGCTGATGGCGTTTTGGGCAGAATTACTGACATTCTCTTTATTGTATGTATGACAGCTGGTAATGCTGTTGTGCTTGGACTTGGTTCACCTATAGCAACTTCTTCAATAGGTAAGATATTCAATATTGAGCCTAACTTCACTCTCACTCTTATCATTACCTTAGTATGGGTAGGTTTATTTACAACTAGTGTTTTCAAAGGTTTAGAAAAAGGTTTGGCATTTTTAAGTAGAATAAATATTTATTTAGCAACTGCTATCCTAGCCTTTATTCTTCTTGCAGGCCCAACAGCCTTTATCATGACTTACCTTACAGACACAATTGGTGTTTACATTTCTGAATCTATTCAAATGATGTTTTGGACTGATCCAATGGGTATGCTCATGGAAGGCAAGCAAGACGTTGCTGCAAGATGGTCAATGTTTTGGTGGGCTTATGACTGTGCTGCTTCACTTATCTATGGTTTATTTGCTGCGCAAATTTCACGTGGTAGAACTGTAAGAGAAGTTATGGCTGTATATTTCATGACACCTATGGTGACATCATTTGCCGCACACGGTATTCTTGGTGGCTCTGCTATTTACCAACAATATACAGGTAATGTTGATTTGATCAATGTTTTCCAAACAATGGGCGAAGTATTCGTTATTCCAGAACTTATGCTTTCTTTACCATTAGGAAATATCCTTCTTATCTTTGTTGCTATCTTGATTATCACCTTCCTCACAACAACTCTTGACTCTGTATGCTATTCTATGGCTTGTTATACTGAAAAATTGAATATGTCTAGTGATCTTCCTGGGAAATTCACACGTGTAACTTGGGCTTTTACAATTGCTGCAATTGCATTAGTTCTTATGAGTATTGGCGGACTTCCACCACTTGAAATGGCTGTTGTGTTGACTGGCGGTTTCATGATTATAGCTGAATTTATTATATTCTTTGCAACTATAAAAATGTTCAATCAAGATAAAGCTTGGCTCACTAACGTAAGAGAGCCAGAAAAACTTCAAAATGGTTCGCTCAATTATAAGGGCGAAGAGCATGTTGAATAAGCGAAAAAAATATGAATAAATACAATAAACACTATGGATACTGGGATAATGTGACTAATGACGACACTATTGTCTATGGAAATGTTGGCCAATGTGTTGCAGGTTATCCTCTAGGAATTATCTGCCTTGATGTTGCCTATCCACTTATTCCTGGCAATGTTGTCAATGCCTCAACATACGATTTCCCAGTACGTATAAAACTTGTCAAAGGCGCAACCACAGCAAGAATTTTTGCAAATGACAGAACTTTATTAGATGATTTTATCGCTGCTGCGAAAGAATTAGAAGCTGAAGGCTGCCGTGCAATCAGTGGTGCTTGTGGATATTTTGCAAACTTTCAAAAAGAGCTTGCTCAAAGTGTTGATGTGCCGGTTTTTACATCAGCCCTCATACAAGCTCCATGGATTAAACTTGGCTTAAAAGCTGAACAAAAAATTGGTGTTATCTGTGCAAAAAGTGACTCTGTCACTCCAAAAATGCTAGAAGCTGTTGGCATTGTAGATTCTTCTTATCTTGTCTTCACAGGTTTAGAAAAAAGCGAACAGTTTGGAGCATTAGTAGATTGCACAAAAACAGAATTCCA
Source organism: uncultured Desulfovibrionaceae bacterium (assembly GCA_964368455.1). Lineage (GTDB taxonomy): Bacteria > Desulfobacterota > Desulfovibrionia > Desulfovibrionales > Desulfovibrionaceae > CAYJAZ01. The sequence continues at coordinate 111,716 of CAYJAZ010000005.1, read as the reverse complement.
AAATTCTGTTGTGAGAAAAGAAGTTGTTGACGCAGCTATAAAACTTAAAGAAGAAAACAATCTTGGAGCAATCCTCTTAGAATGCAGCGATTTACCTCCCTATGCTGCAGACATTCAAAGAGCGGTGAACCTACCTGTTTTTGACTATATCAGTTTACACAAATGGATGCATCATGCTGTTGTTCAAAAACCATATTATGGATTTATATAAACAAAATAAAAAATTAAATATTATTTAAGGAGCATTTCATGTCTAAAATTACTAAAATAGAAGTTATCCCATTTCGTCTACCTACAAGAAGAGAATTTCGTTGGGCTGGCTTACAAGATTCAATAGGTGGCTTTGTATGTGTGAAAATTCATACAGAAGCAGGTGTTATTGGTTACGGCGAAGCAACTCCATTACCTGATTGGGGCGGAGATTATAACAGACATTGTGGCGAAACAATGATTTCTGTTTGCGATATTGTTGAAAATGTTCTCACACCAAAATTATTAGGTGTTGATGTCACAAATATTGCAAAAATTCACCAAATCATGGAAAGCTTTGTAAGAGGAAATTCCTACGCAAAGTGTGCTATTGATATCGCATGTTACGATGCTTGGGGTAAATTGACAAATCAGCCTGTCTATAAATTATTGGGCGGTAAAGTAAGAGAAAGCGTACAAGTTGGTCATATGATTGGACTTATGCCATTAGAAGAAGCTCGTGCTGAAGCTAAAGGTGCATATGCTGACGGTATCCGTGCTTTCCAAATCAAAAGTGGCGAAGATCCACAAGAAGACATCAAGATTGTAAAGATGTTACGTGAAGAATTTGGTAAAGATGTATGGCTTCGTCTTGACGCAAACAAAGGTTATAAAGACGTAAAAAATGCAATTAATATCCTTCGTGCAATGACTGACGCTAACGGCACTCCTTTATTAGACATGGTTGAACAGCCAGTTGAAGGTTTTAGCGATATGGCTTTTGTTACTGCAAATGTTTCAATGAAAACAATTACAGACGAAAGCACATGGAATATGGCAGACGCTTATGAAGCGATCAAATGCCGTGCAACAGATGCTATGTCAGTGTATCTTGCAAAAGCTGGCGGACTTTATGAAGCACAAAAAATTGCTATGCTTTGCCAAACTTTCAATCTTCCTATTGATACTAATGGTTCTTTAGAATCTGCAATAGGAACTGCTGCAAACGTACATTTCTGCTTATCACAACCAGCAGCAAGCCTCCCTTCAATCATTTCTATCAACGCACCTGCAGGTAAGCATATTTGTAAATTTGGTGGGCATTTCTATGAAGATGATATTTGTGTTGATGCTTTACCTGTTGAAAATGGTAACCTCTTACCACTTGAAAAGCCAGGCCTTGGCATTGAAATTGATGAAGCGAAAATGGAAAAATACCGTATAAAATTATAAGAAATAGAAAGGCTTGAGCATTTTCTTGCTCAAGCCTTATCCTGTTTAATGGAGAAAGAACCTTGAAAAATTATTCTGTTATTGAGATTGCACAAAAACTCGTTCGTTCAGGCAGACATTCTGGTGATGAAGGCCACACAGCAGAAGTCACAATAGAACTTATGAAAGAACTTGGTTTTGAACAAATAGTTACAACTGCTTGTGGATCTGTGCTTGGTTATTTTGGGCCAAAAGAAGCACCTTTAGAACTCCTTTTTGATAGCCATATAGATGTGGCAACGATTGCAGGCGAATGGTCTTTTGATCCATATTGTGCTGATATACTTGATGGAAAGCTATTAGGACGTGGCACAACTGATATGAAAGGCGGGCTTGCCGCTTCATTAAAAGCTGTGGCAATGTATGCAAGTTCACATACGCTTAATAAAAGAATAGGTGTTTCTGCTACAGTAATGGAAGAAACAATAGAAGGTTTAGGCCTTGAAGAAATTTTAGTTGAATACAAACCAAATAATGTTGTTATTTGTGAACCTTCAGAACTTGCTGTTATGCATGGACAAAAAGGACGCATAGAAATTCAACTCACACTTATTGGAAAAGCCGCTCATGCTTCTAATCCAGAAGTAGGTATAAATTCCATGCTCTTAGCTTCAAGAGCACTTTTAGCTCTTGATAAAATGCAAGCACCTGTTGATAGTGTATTAGGAGCTGGTATATTAGTGCCTACTGATATTATAACACAGCCATATCCTTCAATTTCTTCTGTTCCAGAAAGAACTGTGATCAGATTTGACAGACGTAGTTTACCTGGTGAAACAGAAGAAGAAATTTTTGCTACTATTTCAAATACATTAAAAGGAGCTGGACTTGATAATTTTCATCTTGAAGTAGTAAAAAATACTTTTACTACCTATACTGATGTTCCTTACACAAGAGCTGTTTCTTTACCGCCTTGGAGCATTTCTAAGGAGGAAAATATTTTTAAAGCAATGTATGAAGCAAGTGAAAAAGTGCTTGGGCAAGAACCTGTTGTAAGTTCTTGGAAATGTTGTACAAACGGTTCTGAATCTGCAGGAAAATATAATATAAAAACAATTGGTCTTGGGCCTGGCTCAATCAAGCAAGCCCATATAGTAGACGAATTTATATCAATTGACGAAGTGGAAAAAGCTACTGATATATATTATAATTTTATCGATATTTTATTAAATAAAGAATAAAGAAGAGGAAAGAGTATGAAATCGATTGCTGTTGTTGGTACTGGCTCACTTGGCGGGGCAATTCTTAAATCTTTTTATAATAGTAATAAGTTCGGCTTAGATTTTGAGTTGGCTTGCTATAATAGAAATATTGAAAAAGCAAAGATTTTAGCAAATGAATTAGTGGGAATTAAAGTATATGATTCTCTTGAAGATATTGCAAAAAATTCTGATTTTATTATTCTTACAATCACTAAAGAGAATTTAGAAAGTGTTGTCTTAGAATTAGACAAATATGCCCTCAATAAAGATTGTCTCATTATTTCTGCGGAAGCTCGTACAGAACTTAGTAATATTAAGTCATGTATGAAAAACTTAAAAAATGCCGCAAGAATAATGACAAATACAAATGTTGAAACTTCGTCTAGTCCTCTTGTTATAGCTTTTGATTCAGAAAATAGTGGCATAGATATCAAAATTAAAAATCAATGTTTAGAGATGTTTAAAGCAATAGCTCCTGTTATTGAAATTGAAGAAAATCTTATGGACACTTATACAATTCTCACAGGCTGTCTGCCTATCTATATGTATGTTGCTATGGAAGCTTTACAAGACGCATGCGTAAATTCAGGCATTCCAATTAAAGATGCTACATATGCTATGATAGAAACTTGGCTTGGCACACTAAAAAGACTACAAAATGATCCTGAAAATCTCATAAAAATCAAGCAAGAACTCTACTATCCAGGTGGTATTACAATACATGGAGCTTGTGCTCTTGAAGAAGTTGGTTTTAGGGGAGATCTTATTTCTGTATATAATTCGATGTTAAAAATGCTTAAGGAAAGTAAATAATACTAACTCACTTTATATTATTTATATCTTTATTCTTAAAGCCCATCTTCATTTGAAAATGGGCTTTTATTGCAAAAAGAAAATATACTTGCATTTAACGCTTTAAGTATTATTCTTAAAGCAGAACTTAAAATTTTATTTTACAAGTGAGGTAAAAATGAAAAATATTTTGGATCAAATAAAGAATGGAAATTTTACAGATATAGGCAATACAATCAATAATGCTCTGGGCGGAAATTTAGGCGAAACTTTCAAACAAGGCACGCAAAGCTTAGGTAATGCAGGTACAATGGCCAAGGAAAAAATTCAAAATTCAAATTTGAATGATAGCTTTGGTGGAGTTGGCGGCTTGATTGGTTCGGCAGCTGTTGGCGGTTTGCTCGGTGCTTTATTCACAAGTAAGAAAACAAAGAAAATTGCTAAAAGTGCTGCGAAAGTTGGTGGAGCTGCTGCTTTAGGCGGATTAGCGTGGACTTTCTACCAAAAATGGTCACAAAATAAAGTAAATGATGTAAATGTTTCGGATAATCAAGCAAATACACAAGATAATACAGTAAAAATGCTTCCACCAGCACAAAATACTGCACTTTTATTACTTGAAGCAATGATTTATGCCGCAAGAGCAGACGGACATATAGACGATGAAGAAAGAAATGCAATAAAAACAACAGTGGCAGCTCTTTTCCCTAATCAAGAAATGGCTGAAATTGTTGATGCATTTGTGCAAAAACCAATTGATCCACATGCATTGGCTGCTCGTGTTGTCAATAAAGAAGAAGCCTATGATCTTTACCGCCTTTCATGTGCTGCTATAAATATTGATTCTTTTATGGAACGCTCCTATCTTGATGGTTTAGCAAATGCTTTAGGCATTACAAAAGAAGAGCAAGCACAGCTTGAAAAAGAAGCTGAAGAAGTTTAATTTGCAGATAAATAATGAGCTTTTATTCTGAAATATTAGCTGATAAATACATTCTAGAATACGGTATTAATCAATAATGCCGTATTTCTTTTTTAAATCGAAAAATATTAAGAGAGATTTTGGCTTTATCTAGGCCTGTCTTGACCTAAGAGAATAGATAAAGTATGGTGTATTTACTAGGCTGTGTTTCTAAATTAATTCTTTTGATTTTTGATCTTTACTTGAAGTTAAATGAATTGCTTTGATAAAAAAAACTGATATTTTGCTATCAAATATATCAACAAATAGCTTCGTCAAAGTTAATTTTTATTCAAGTCATTTATGTTTTGATAAACTCCTTTCATAAAAATTTACTTTTCCTTGTCAAAAATACAAAATTTCTTAATTTAGAAACTCACCCAAGGAGAATATGCTATGAAAAAAATTTATCTATTAGTTTTTCTTAGTTTTTTAATCTTTGCCTCCTTTGCTCAAGGCAAGGATCTTCACGCAAAATACGACATTCTTTTAAAAAATCATGTTGTAGATGGAATGGTGGACTATAAAGCCCTTAAGGCAAATAGAGCTTTACTTGATGATTATTTGAAACAAATGGCCGCAATCACAAAGAGTGAATTTGATGCATGGCCAAAGAATAATCGGCTGGCTTATTTGATAAATCTCTATAATGCACAAACACTTAAGCTTATTATAGACAATTATCCACTTGAATCGATAAAAGATTTAGGCAGTCTTTTTAAAAGTCCGTGGGAAGATGAATTTATAGTTCTTTTTGGCGAAAATGTCAGTTTAGACGATATTGAACACGAAATTATACGCAAGCAATACAATGAAGCACGCATACATCTTGCTTTAGTTTGTGCTGCTTATTCTTGTCCGCCTTTGCGTGCAGAAGCTTATAGAGGAGAAGTTCTTTCAGAACAGCTAGATAATCAAGGATTTTTATTTTTTTCTAGTCCAAAAGGTATACAAATTGATCATATAAAAAAAACAGTGTATCTGACTTCAATTTTGAAATGGTACAAAGAAGATTTTATCTCTGTCACGGCATTTGCACAAAGATATGCAAAAGAAAAATTTGAAAATTATAAATTAGCTTGGTTAAAATACGATTGGAAATTAAACGAAAAAAAATAAAAAATCTTTGATTTATTAATTTTTTTGCTTACTCGCTTTACAAAAATTTAAAAAGAGAGAAATTTATGAACGCAAAAACAAAGATATACGCAAAAATACTCACACATCTTTTACTCGCTGTCGTCTTTATATCTATCTTATTAAGTCCTAATAGTAATTTTGAATTACATACAAAATTACCTTTTTTACTTTTATTTTGTTGGCTTATTCATTTTTATTTAAATAAACAGATTATTTTTTCCTATTTACAAAATAAAATAAAAGGCAAAGAAATAGCTTTGAAAATTAATGTGAGTTTTTTACTGTTAATATTAATTATAACAACTCTTCTTATGGGATTAACTATGCAAAATGGAGAATTTATTCCCTTTATAAGCGAAGATTTTGCTTATGAAAGGCATGGAAATTTTGCTCTTATTTGTCTGGCATTGTTATTTTTACATTTAGTACAAAATAGAAAAAGCTTGCTGTATTTATGGAAGAATATTTTTAAAGTAAGTAAGAAATAATATTTTAAAAATGCTCTAAATTACCAGCTGCCGCCACCGCCACCGCCAGCACCACCGCCAGAAGAACCTGAAGATGAACCGCCTCCACCAGAACTTCTGCCACCACCATTATTTCCAGATGATGAAGTTCTACTCCTTACTTCTCGCACTACAGCTTTTTCAGTTGCGTCTATCAATGCGTCAATATTCGATACGGCAAGTGCTGCGGCTGTATAAGAAGTGGCTTTATTCATATTTGAAAATGCATCACGATCATTATAATTTCTTGAAAACTTATCAAATTCGCTTTCTGGGATTTGTACAAGCTTTAATTTATTGATCCATTTTGTAGAAAGGCCAAAAACATAAGCATAAGGCAAAATATCAAAGAAATAATGAGGGTTTTGTTCAACTAATGCGTTAATTTTATCTTTTTCAGATACATTAATAAAGTTCATAAAACCTTTAATTTCGCCTAAAATCTTCAATCCATATTCTGTTCTAGAATAGTCTTTTGTTGCCAAAAATAAAGAAAGAATAGTTGAGGATAGAGAAAAAATACCAATAAATACATTATTATAGAGTTCATCGCCTTGCAATAAGGAGAGAAAGAATAAAGGCGAAGTAGCAATTAATAAAACTGTAGAGAGAATGATGGCTTTTGCTAAGGATGTTTTCTTTTTCTTGCTCAGCTGATATTTTACAAAAGCACAAAATGCAGGAGCAAACCAAGAAGCAAAAGTGAAGATGAGAGCATCTTCATAATAGGTGTAGTCGCCAAAATTTAGAGCAAAACAAGGCAAGATACTCAAAATTATAAAAGCTATTGATAAAAATATGTTTTTCTTGCTAAATATTTTTTGAGTTTCTTGTTTAAATTCTTTAATAAGACTACTGCGGCCTTCATTGAAAGCCAGATAAAGCTCTTTAGAAGAATTTTTTATATCAAGTGAATCTGTATTTGCAAAGAGAGCAGAATAGAGATTCTTTTCATGTGCTTTGGCATCATCAGGAAGTGGATTTTTCTTTGAAATAAAAAATTGGCCCTCTGCTTGAGTGTCTAAAGTGATATAATCTTTGTTCGCAAAATAGATGAGCATACTTGAAAAATCGTTGAGTGAGAGCCTTGATTTATAGATATAGGCCATTTGTGCCGGAGTGTAATTATGCGGAGGATAGAAAGAAAGAGGTTCAGGCATTGGCTTTTTGCGTACAAAGAAAAACCAAAGGCAAAGAGAGATAAGAGCAGTGATAAAGGATATAGACAAGACTAAAATTTCCCAAGAAGAAAGAAAATCGCTATCTGTGAAATAGCCCTCAGGAAGAAGAATACGTAAGGTAAGGCCTTCATAAGTATTCAATTTTTCATTGAGAGAAATTTTTAAACTATTGCCTTGGCGTGTATAGCTTGCTTTTTTTGTGTTTTCCCCACCGTCAAAACCTGTAATTAATTCAATAGCATTGCTATCAAAGCCTTTTGGTAAAACTACTGTAATTGTGGCATTCTTGATTTCAGTTCGCCAAGAATGCGGTATGATATTATAGTAAAAATCATCAAAATCAGCTCTCAAATCGTCACGAAGCAATACATCATAGCTCAGGGAATAAAATTGTTTGCCATCAACTTTTTTCTCTTTACTACCTATTTGAAAATAATAATATTCTTCATTTGTTTTGCCAAAAATATATTCATGCTCTTGCACTTCTGGATGAACAATATTGAGCATATATTCTTTTTCTTCTAAGATATTATTTATATATCTGTATTCTTTGCCTTTTTTAGGAATATAACGAAAAAGTCCATGTCTTGCTTCAAAAAAACTAACTGTTATATCTTCTTTTATTTCAATTCTTTTATCTTCGTGTACTATTACAGAAACATCAAAAGAATCAGTAGTAAAATATTCTTCTGCATATGCATTCTGACTAAGAAGAATGCAGAAAAAAAGCATAACTACTTTAAATATATTAGAAAAATTATATTTTTTTAAAGACATCTGTTCGCCCTTTCACTAAAATGAAGAAAGTTGATTTGGGTAAATTAAAACTTTACTTCAACATTTTTGCGTTCGGAAATATCATCCAATTCAAAAAATTCTTCTTTAGTAAAGCCAAAGATATTTGCAATGATATTACTTGGAACTACTTGAATTTTATTGTTATACATCTTTACACTTCCATTATAATATGAACGTGACATAGAAATAGCATCTTCAATTTCTGAAAGTTCTTCTTGTAGAGCAATAAAATTTGTATTTGCCTTGAGCTCTGGATAGGCTTCTGAAAGAGCAAAAATAGACTTTAAGCTACTTGTAAGTATGTTTTCATTTTGTTGTAATTCTTCACGATTTGAGGAAGAAAGCACATTATTTCGCATGGCTATAACATTTTCAAGTGTGCTTGCTTCGTGTTGGGCATAGCCTTTGACTGTTTCGACAAGATTTGGAATCAAGTCATGTCTTTTCTTCATTTGTATGTCCATTGCAGAAAAAGCTTCTTCGTTTTGATTTCTTAATCTAATCAATGAGTTATAGATAGAAATACCAAATAATAAAAGTGCAAGGGCAATGCCTAATATACTATAGAGAGCTATCATAAAAATTCCTTATAAAATAGTTTGATAAAATGAGAAATTTAATTAAATTACTCATTTTTAATAGCATTTAAAAAATCAAAGTGCAAGAAAGGAGATTTTGCTATTTTTTCTTCATGGTAAGTGAAATTCTCTTCTTTTCAACTTCCACAGAAAGCACCCAAACCTTAACGATATCGCCTACTTTTAAAACTTCTGATGGATGTTTTATAAAGTTATCGCTTATTTGTGAAATGTGTACAAGCCCGTCTTGGTGGACACCAATATCAACAAAAGCACCGAAATCTATAACATTTCTAACAGTTCCACTCAATTCCATTCCTTCTTGTAAATCCTTCATATCAAGGATATCCATGCGTAATTCAACAGGCTTTATACTGTCGCGTATATCTCTAAGAGGTTTAGAAATTTCTAGTATCATATCTGTTAAAGTTGGTTTTCCTATATTAAATTCTGTGCAAAGTTTATCGTAACCGTATTGTTCACAATCTTTTTGTAGTTGTGCTATATTTTCAAGATCAGTATAATTGAATTTATCTAAAATTTTCAATGCAATAGCATAGTTTTCTGGATGTACGCCTGTTTTATCAAGGAGATTTTCACCATCGCTGATACGTAAAAAACCAGCACATTGTGTGAAAGCTTTAGGGCCAAGCTTGGAAACTTTTAATAATTGTTTGAGATTATTGAATTTTCCATGCTCATCTCTATAGGCAGTGATATTCTTTGCTATAGTCATAGAAAGTCCTGCCACATAAGAAAGTAGAGAGGCAGAAGCGGTATTGAGCTCAACACCAACCTTGTTCACGCAATCCTCAACTCTATGTGATAAAACTTCTGTCAATCTAGCCTGTGGCATATCGTGTTGATATTGGCCAACACCAATACTTTTTGGATCTATTTTAACTAATTCTGCAAGCGGATCTTGTAAACGCCTTGCAATAGAAACAGCTGAACGAAGTGCAACATCAAAATCAGGAAACTCTTCTGCTGCAAGCTTTGAAGCCGAATAAACTGAAGCACCAGCTTCATTCACTATAACATAACCTAAATCAGTCTTATTCGCTTTTTTTATGAGATCAACAGTAAAGATTTCTGCTTCTTTTGAAGCAGTTCCATTGCCTATAGCGATGACAGAAACTTCGTATTTTTCGATTAAATTAAGTAAGTATTTAGTATCTTTGCTTTTGTCTGTGTTTGGGAGGGTAATGTAAGCAACACCTGTTTCAAGCACTTTGCCTGTTTTATCGCAAACGGCTATCTTGCAACCTGTTCTATAACCAGGATCAATTGCAAGACAAATCTTATTCTTTATAGGTGCTTGCATCAATAATCCTTCAAGATTAAGACTGAAAATAGAAATAGCTTGCTCGCTTGCTCTTTGTGTTAAATCAGAGCGTATCTCTCTTTCAATCGATGGCATAAGCAATCTTTGCAAGGCATCTTCAAAAACTGGAATAAGAATTTTTTCAAGTTCTTTATTTGCGTTTCTCTTTATATAAAGGCTAGAAATAATTTGTAAAACTCTTTCTTTATAGTTTTCTTCACTGCTTGTTAGCTTTACTTTTAAAAATTCTTCTTTTTCACCACGATTTATGGCTAAAATTCTATGATTTTGAATTTTTGATAAGGCTTCTGAATATTTATAATACATTTGATAGACAGAATCTTCTTCTTTTGCTTGTTTTGATTCTATGAGGCCAAATCGTAAATAATAATTTTTAATTTTTTCACGCACTAGGGCATCGTCTGAAATAATTTCAGCAATAATATCAAAGGCTCCTTGCAGTGCTAAATCTCTATTTTCAAGATCTTCATTCAAAAATTCTTCTGCTTTTGCATAAAGAGCTTGCTGTGAAATTTCTTGAGCAAGAATTATATTTGCCAATGGTTCTAAGCCTTTAGCTTTTGCAACAGTAGCTCTTGTCTTTCTTTTGTCTTTATAAGGACGATAAAAATCTTCTACTTTTGCAAGGCTTTGTGCTTGAAGTATCTGATTTTTTAATTCTTCTGTAAGTTTATCTTTTTCGGCTATAGAGTGTATAACTTCTTGTTTTCTTTTTTCAAGATTTCTTAAATATGTTAATCTTTCAGCTATTTCACGGATTTTTTGATCATCCATAGTACCATGCATTTCTTTTCTGTAGCGAGCGATAAAAGGCACTGTGTTGCCATCGTCTAAGAGATTGATAATATTATCTATATAATTTTGTTTTTCGTTGAATTCTTTTGCAAGTAGTGTGTTCATGTGATTTTCCTTATATCTAGGCAGATTTGCCAAATTTACTATATTTATTTGATATGAAATACAATCATATTTTAGAGCTAAATGCAAGAAAAGTAATAAAATATTTTAGAGAAAAATTATAAAATCTAAAAAACAGCTCAAAATAGCTTTAAAAATTATTTTTTTTAAATAAAAAATCAAAATCATGCGAAAATTAGCAAAAAAAAAATAAAAATTTATCCTTGATTTTATCTTCCTTAAGGGGTACATTTAATTGTAAAAAAAGAATGAACATTTCTTCAACAGGAAGAATTTTAGGGCAAGAACAGGTTTTGAGCATGATAGATACTTCTTTAAGAAAATATTTTCAATACGGTTTTGATAGCCTTGCAATCGCAAGCAGGTTGACTTTATTTCATCCTATTCAGATAACTTTCTTTGCTTTAATATGCGGTTTTTTTACTTTTATTTCATTATTTTATGAAAATTTATTCTTTGCTTTTGTGTTTTTGTGGCTCTCAGGTTTTTTTGATGTCATTGACGGAACTGTTGCTCGACTTACATCAAAAACTTCTCAACTTGGTGCCTATTTAGACATTATCTTTGACAGACTTGTCGAAGCTCTTACCATACTTGGATTTTATTTTTATCTACCTGAATACACTATCTATTATTTGTTTTTCTTCATTGTTGTTCAATTTAATTTTACTACCTTTATGCTGGCTGGAACCTTATTCAAAAATTCTGGCATAAAGAGTATGCATTATGATTTTGGTTTGATGGAAAGAACTGAAACCTTTATTGTTTTTTCTTTGATGATTGTTTTTTCTGATTATATTCCATATATATTAGGAATCTTTAATGTTTTGACTGCTCTTACAGGCATGTTGCGTATATTAAGGATAGTAAAACATATTAAAGGGTAAAATTAATCTTTGATTATCTGGTTTATATATTTATTATAATTTGGAGTTATGCTGATGTTTAAGAGAGTTTTTTCTATTGTTTTATGCCTTTGTATGTTTTTATTTGTGCCTATTACTTATGCAAAAAATGCAGAAATTCAAGAAGATACAAAGTTTGAAGAATTAGTAGAAATGGGAAAAAATCAAGAAGTCAGCATATTTATGTGGGGTGGTAATAATTCTATCAATATGTATTACGACGATTTTATAGCAAAAAATCTTAAAGAATTGTATAATATCACTCTTAAACGTGTACCTATGAACGCACCAGATTTTGTAGCTAAGCTATTGAATGAAAAGAAAAATAGATTAAAAAATGGTTCTATAGATATTATTTGGGTGAATGCAGAGAATTTTCGTGCTTTGAAGAAGGCAAAAGCCTTGTATGGCCCTTTTACGCAGCATTTGCAAAATCAAAAAAAATACTATGATACCCAATTAGCAGATCTACATTACGATAATGGTATAGCCATTGAAGGCTATGAAGCCATTTTAGGTTCAGCACAATTAGTGCATTCTTATGATTCTGCTCGTATGTCTATGCCACCTACTTCTTATAAAGAATTTCTTGAATATGCAAAAAAGCATCCAAATAGACTTACTTATGCAAATCCTGTAAATGATTTCGTTGGTTCAGCCTTTGTGCGTAATGCTTATTTTGAATTGACAGATTTTAACGCTAATAATAAATATACTTACGATGAATTTTTAACTCTTTCTAAGCCTGTGATAGCTTATTTTAAAGAGCTTCATCCTTATCTTTGGAATAAAGGCAATGTTTTTCCAGCAAATGTTTCGCAGCAATACAATATGTTTAAAAATAATGAGATTGACTTTATTTCTGGATTTGAAGTTTTTCGTACGCAAGGGCTTGTAGAAAAGGGGGAATATCCTAAAAGTGCACGTTCTTTAGTTTTTGAAAATGGCACAATTGGAAATTCGCACTATCTTGCAATACCTTATAATGCTAGACATAAGGCTGCGGCATTACTTGTGATTGACTTCTTGCAAAGCCCTCTTGCACAAATTGAAAAAATGAAAGCTAAGGTTTGGGGAGATTTGACAGCTATTGATACAAAGAAGCTTTCAGATACTGACAAAGAGAAGATTGCCCAAATAGAAGAGGGTGAAGCTATAATTTCTTCTCAAAAGCTTTTTGAAAGCAGAATTCCAGATATGAATGCTCAATATATTGATTGGATTGAAAAAATTTGGGAAGAAGAGATTATCTAATGCCCTTTTATTTGAAATTTTTAGGCTATTTTGCTTTTCCTCTCTTTTTTTATTGCCTTTTTATAGGCGGAGGCTTTTTTTTAGTTGGTATAGAGAGTTTGGGCTATATTCCTGCCTTTGATTTTAATGAATTTTCATTGTCATTTTATGTAGATATATTCAAATCTAAAAATTTTCTTTCTTCTTTCTTTTTTTCTATTTACATAGCATTATCTTCAACAATATTAAGCCTTATTCTTGGGATTTATTTTGCTCAATACCTTGTTTTTACAAAAGAAAAGATAACTTCATTTCTTTTAGAAAAATTAGCGAAAGTTTTTTTGATTTTACCTTATTTATATATTGTTTTTCTCGTCTTTTTTATGTTTTCAGACACAGGCCTTTTGTTTCGCTTTTTGCATGTCTTTGGCATAGAAAATTCCATTGGTATTCTTTATAATAACTTAGCTTTAGGTATTATTTTCGCCTACACCCTGAAAGGAACTCCCTTTGTGATGCTTTTTTTAGTGAGCATTATGAAAAAAATTAGAAATGAATATTATACTATAAGCACAATCCTAGGAGCAAATCATTTTCAAACTATTACAAGTCTTTATATTCCTTTATGTAAACATGCAATTATTTGGAGTGCTCTCATTTTATTTTCTTATAATTTAGGTTCTTATGAAGTGCCGATGTTGCTTACAAGCGTAAAGCAGCAAAGTCTTTCTCAATTGATTTTTAAATACTATACAAGCCCTGAATTATTAGATTTTCCAAAAGCAATGGCTCTTAATATTCTCTTGCTTTTTATAAATATTATACTAGGTGCTTTGTTAACATTAATACTTTCAAAAGCGATAGATAGGTGTAAGAAATGAAAATAATTACTCTCGTTTTTTTCTCGCTTTCTTTTATTTTTTCTTTGTTATTTTCAATAGTTGTCTCTTATCCTTTTCCATTGCTTATTCCAAGAAATTATTCAATAAATTATTTCTTAGAATTATTAGATACGAAGATTTTTATTGAATCTTTATTTGCAACTATAAGTCTCGGCCTTTTATGTGCTTTAATTTCTACTTTCTTTGGCTTTATCATCGCTCGAGGCCTTGTGAGGTTGAATTTTAGAGGAAAAAATCTACTTATAGCTTTCTTCACTTTGCCTCTACTTTTTCCAGCAATTTCCTTATTTATTGGAATACACATGCTTATGTTACGAATATCTTTAGCAAATACCTTTCTTGGTGTCTTGATAGCACAACTTTTTTTGTGTTTGCCATATGCCATAAATATAGGTATAACCTTTTGGAGCGGTATTTCAAAAGATTATGAGCATATTTCAGAAATATTAGGAGCCTCTTCTTTTTATACATTGAGAAAAATTCTCTTACCTCTTTTGAGTTCAGGAATTGCTCTTTCAATGAGTATTACATTTCTTATTTCTTTGTCTGAATATTTTGCGACTTTTCTTATAGGTGGTGGCCTTGTAGTTACTCTTTCTGGCATCTACTATCCCTTTATCGCTTCTTTTGATATGCAAAATACTTCTTTGATAAGTATTTGTTTTTTATTGATAAATTTAATTGTCTTTTCTCTTTCTTCTTTTTTTGTTAATAAAAACAGTCAATTATATTAGGTGAATAGAATGAAAATAATAAATATATGTAAAGCCTATAAAGAAAAACAAGTTTTGGAGAAGATAGATTTAACTCTTATTCAAAATAAATTTTATGTGATATTAGGTGCTTCTGGTAGTGGTAAGTCGACCTTGCTTAAAACTATCGCAGGCATTGAAAAGCCAGACAGAGGCGAAATATTTTTAAATGATAATAATATCACTGATATTTCAATACAAAAGAGAAATATAGGCTATATTTTTCAAGAAGCTTTACTCTTTCCGCATATGACTGTGTTTGAAAATGTGTCTTATAGTTTAAAAATACAGAAAATTCCGCAAAAAGAAAGAGAGGAAATTTGTGATAAATATATGAAATATCTGCATATAGAAGACTTAAAACACAATATGCCTCACGAGCTTTCAGGCGGACAAAAACAAAGAGTTGCTCTTGCAC
This sequence comes from uncultured Desulfovibrionaceae bacterium, assembly GCA_964368455.1. Taxonomy (GTDB): domain Bacteria; phylum Desulfobacterota; class Desulfovibrionia; order Desulfovibrionales; family Desulfovibrionaceae; genus CAYJAZ01. The sequence goes on along the minus strand of CAYJAZ010000005.1, from coordinate 96,624 downwards.
GTTCTTTAGTGCTTTCTCCAAAAATTCTTTTATTAGATGAACCTTTTTCAAGTCTTGACTATAATTTACGTATAGAATTAGGCGAAGTTCTAAAAAAATTACAAAAAGAACTTTGTCTTACCTTAATCTTTGTCACGCACGATATTGAAGAAAGTTTGAGGTTAGCCGATGAAGTGATTTTCTTACATGAGGGTAAGGTTATTGAAAAGCAAGATCCTATGCATATCTACTATGCTCCAAGAAAAGAGCAAACAGCCCTTTTTATGGGAGAATACAATAAAATATGCGGAAAACTTGAGGCTAATGTATTCAAAACTTTGTATTCAGATATATGTTTAAACAATGAATATAATAAATTAGAATGTATTTATATAAGGCCAAATAAAATTCAATTAATTGCTTCTTCAGAAGGAAAATACAGTATAGAAAAAATATTTCCACACGCAAAAGCCACAAGAATAAAGTTGAAAGATTGCGATTTAAAAATAGACACCTATTTTGAACAAAATTATTCTATAGGGCAAAAAGTTGCTATAGAAATAGTTTCAATTTATTGAAAATAAAGGTACTATTAATTTAGAAAAAGCCCTTATTCTTTCATAAGGGCTTAAGATTTTAATGTTTTGAAAAATTTTAATCTAAATATTAGATTGGCTTACCATTATCTTTCCAATTGCTGAGATGTTTTTTAACTTCTTCTTTTAATTTCTTATCAACAACATTATTGCTTGCTTCTGAAGCTATGTAGGTAAGCTCAATCCAAGAACCGTCGTAGTTGTACACATCATCCATATCAAGAACTTCTTCTAAAACAGCTTGAGTATGTGCAGAACGGACACCAGATTGGCAGAAAGTTATAACTTTTCTTCCTTTGATGTCTTTATAAAGTTCTTTGAGCTCTGCTTTTGTTTTGAGAGTGTGATCTTTATTTAACGCATTTTTCCATTCGATATTTAATGAGCCTTTGAGGCCGCCTGTTCCGTATGCACCGCCAGAAGAACCAGTTTTTTCGCCATTTTGTTCGCCAACTGAACGTGTATCAATAACAACCCATTCATCTGGATTGTCTAAAGCGGCTAAAACTTGTTCTACGTTAACATTGCTTTCATCAACGTCATAAGACTCTGCTTTATAATTAGTTTTTACTTTTTCATCAACAAGATCTTTAGAGCTGCCATCTGTAAAGCCAGCTTTACGCCATGCATTTACACCGCCATCAAGCATTTTTACATCATCATGCCCTAAAAGTTTTATTTGCCAATAAACTCTTGCGGCATCGTGCATAGCATCTGCACTGTAAACAACGATTTCAGAATCTTTTGTAGCACCAGCTTTTGATAAAAGTGTTTCCATGTATTCTTTTGACTTTCTAAAGCCTGTTACAGCAGGTGCGATGGCTTCACTTGAGTCTTTGCCACTATAGTCAGGACGCCATACTGTGTAAGAACCATCGATAGGTCTACCTGCATTATTTCCTGGTATGTATCTCTTTTTATTGTGAAGAACACCTATAAGAATAAGATCTGGATCTTTTTTATCAATCTTTGCTTTAAGCTCTTGTGCTGAGATAAAATTACCAATATCTTGACCAGCAAAAGCCTGTGGGCCAGAAGCAAGATCAATGCCAAAAAGTGTTGAAATCAATGTAAAAATGCCTATAATTTTCTTCATAAAAACTCCTTTATATGGTTAATCATAAAATTAATGTAAACTTTGAATTCTTCTTTTGGTTTTAAATCTGTTTACCCATGCGGTGACAGGTTTTGAAAGAGTGTCTTCAGGGGGTGCATCATTTGGATGAACAACATCGCCAAAGATCAAATCTAATATATGCCACGCCTTTGCTCCGCCCATGAGCATTGATTGCCTACAAGCTGCACAATAAGTGACTACCTCTTGTGTTGGGAAATCAGAAACCCTTCTTTTCATAACCTTTAGAGCGACTTCTGGATTTGCAGGTACAACCATACCGCCAAAACCACAACATCTTGTTGTCTCTTTAGTTTTTTCAGGTTCAACTGCTTTATAGCCCAATTCTTTAACTATCCAGCGAATGCCATTATGGATTTGTGAATAAGGTCTGATAGAGCAAGAATCGTGTATGGAAAAAACAACTTCGGAATCCTTTGCTTTATTTACTAATGCTGGAGGAAGGCCTATTTCAGGCAGAAGAGCCCAAAGGGAAGTGACTTTTAAATTCTTGTCTAATTCCATAACCTTATAACAACTTTGACAGCCAACAACAACTTCATCTATTTCGCATTCTTTTAAATCGTTCAAAAGTCCTTGAAATCTTTCATGAAAGGCATCTTCTTGTCCCAAAGCTTTTGTTGGCTTGCCGCAACATTTTTGTATAACAGAAAGATCTGGAAAAACATTTTTTAAATGTTCTACTGTTTGAATGACTAAGTCCGGATTATAAGAGGAGAGCGCACAACCTGCAATAAATGCTTTTCTACCCATGATTTTGTCCTCCTCCTAATTTATTTTCTTGTGTATTGCTTTTCTTACCTTTGAATTTAGTGGTGAAGAAAGAAGAAAATCCTAAGAATTGATGTATATTGATGGCTTTATGTCCCTTCATTGGCGAATTGCCATTATTTGCCTTGATGAAATCTTTTCGCATAAGGCCAAAAAGATCTGAAAATTTGTAATCTTCAGGACAAACAAGTGTGCATTGATCACACATATTACAAGAATAGGCGATCTTTGGATCTAATTGCTTGTCTTGCATGAAATTACTAAATAATTCACCAGGATATTGAGTGAAATCATTGAGCATAATACATTCAATCATGCATTTTTTACATTCACATTTTAAACAGCGTGAAGCCTCTAGAATAGCTTCTTCCTTGCTAAAACCTAGATCGCATTCGTCAAAATTCTTCACTCTTTCAAGAGCATCTACCATTTTAGTATGCTTTCTAGATTGCTTTGTGATATTTTCTGGTAGAGGTATGTTTAATTTTGAAATATTGCCTACTTCTTCTGAAAAATTTCTTTCAAAATCAAGAGCTTTGCCGTCTAAATATCGCATGACAGATCTTGCTGCCTTTCTGCCAGAAGCCATAGCTTCAACAACAATAACAGTTCCAGCACAATCGCCTGCAACAAAGACATCTTCTAAAACTGTTGCATTTGTGAGTGCATCTTTAGTGAATCTGCCATTTCTTGCTTGTTCTATTGTGCAGCCTTCAATGTTTTCAGTGAGTTGGCCGGTAGCAAAAATAACAGTATCGCAATCAATGGAAATGCTATTGTCGCCGTATTTTGGATTGAAAGCATTATTTTCATCAAAAATAGACAGACATTCTTTAAAAAGAGCAGAAGAAAGAATTTTTCTTCCATTAACTTCTTGTGAGAAAAATTCAACATCGCCATAGCCGCACAAAAATTGAACATTTTCTTCAAGAGCTCCTTCTTGCTCATGCTTAGAAGCAGGAAGAATGTTAAGACTTTCAAGTGATAAAAGGCTCACTTTTTCAGCTCCAAGCCTTAAAGCTGTTCTTGCACAGTCCATTGCAACGTCGCCACCACCAATGACGATAACTTTTTTACAAGGCAGATCAGTTTTTCCTTCAAGTGAAGCTTTTTTCAAGAAGTCAACAGCATTTGTGATATTTTCACAATCGCCACCTTTACTTGGAATAACACTGCCTTTATGGGCGCCAATAGCCACAATAAGAGCGTCATTTTCTTCACGAATTTTTTCAAAAGCAAGATCCTTGCCTATCTTTGTATTCATGACAAATTTCACGCCTAATTTTTCTAAATAGCTGTATTCATAATCAATAATATTTCTCGGAAGCCTGTAAGCAGGAATGCCAACACGCATCATACCACCAAGATAAGGTAAGGCTTCATACACAGTGACAGCATGTCCCTCTCTAATCAAGTCAAGTGCGGCTTGGGCTCCAGCTGGTCCAGCACCGATGACAGCTATTTTCTTACCTGTTTCTTCTTTTTTTGACATATCCCAAAGGGATTCATTGTCAGCATTATCAGCAGCATATCTTTTTAATGCGGCAATAGCTAATGGTTCACTAAATTCTTTATTACTTCTGCACTCAGCTTCACAAGGATGAGCACAAATGCGGCCAAGAGAAGCTGGAAGAAAGAGTTTTTCTCTGATCAGCTTAATGGCATCTTCTACTTTGTCTTCTTTAATAAGATCAATATATCCAAGCACATCTGTATGCATAGGACAACGGCTAGTGCAAAAAGCTTTGTTGTGTCCTTGGCATTCATTCGCAATTGTTTGTGCTTTTTCTATGATCTTTTCACTGAAATGTACACTCATAAATTTACCCCGTATTTTATGATTAGTATAGTGAAATGATTGATTATTCTTTTAATCTTGATTTTGCCTTTTTCACAACAAAGGTAATAATAGCAAGAATACTTACTGCAATAGCGACTAATGACCAAGGAACTTCTCCGTGTTCAATGGCATAAGTCAATGCACCAACGCCAGCAACATAAAGAATAGTGCCAGGCAGAATGCAAAGTGCTGTCCAAATAAAATAAACCTTGAAAGGAATATTTGTAAGGCCAAATCCATAATTTAATAGATTGAATGGAAAGAGAGGAACAAGTCTTGTAATAGCAACTATAATATAGCCATTTTTTTCTGTAAGATCTTCTAGTTTTTTGAATTTTTCATTTTTATCCAAAATGCCCTTGATAGTGTTTCTTGCAAAATATTTTGAAATAAGAAAACACAAAGAAGCTCCAATATTCGCACCAATAAAGACGTAGAGAACTCCAAAAAAAACACCAAAAATTGGTGCTGCCATAAGCGTAAGTGCAGCTGCAGGAACGGCAAGTACAGTTGCAAGAATATATATAGCTATATAGATGAGTGGTGCTATAACACCTTGTGCTTCAACCCAAGTTTTGACGCCAGCTATACTCTCTTCAAGTTTATAGACTCGTGCTAAATAAACTAAAAGAGCAACAATAAAGACAAATAAAAACAATTTCAGCCAGTTTTTCATGAAGTTTCCCCTTAATACTGTTAACACAATATAAACTTTTCAAACCACTTAAAACCTGTTTGCACTTTCCCTATGCAATAAAATTTGCTTTTCTAAGCATTATTATATCTAATAACATTTCTTTGTTTCTTTGTCAAGGTAATGATATTTTTAGTATTTTTTATATAGATTTTCACAAAAAATTTTGTTGAGGAGAAATTTAGAAATTATGATTTTTTATTAAAAGCTAGTCTATTCTTTGTTGAAAGCCTGAAAATATCTTTCATTTCTTCTTTTTCTTCATTCTTGATATGCTCTTTAAATCTATTGAGAGTATTGACAAAAAGATCGATTTCAGCACAAAGTAAATCTTTATTTGCTATAAAGAGTTCTGTCCATAAGTGTTCGTCTATATTAGCAATTCGTGTTAAGTCTCTAAAACTATCGCCTGAATATTGCACAAGATTGTCTGTGTTTTTACTTGTCATGAGGCTCACAGCAATAACGTGTGAAAGTTGGCTTAAAAAGGCAATCATTTCATCGTGTTTTTCTGGTGAAAGTATTGGGAAAATAGAAAAAGATAAGCTTTTGCCTAATGCTATAACTGTTTGTTCGCCTTGGATTGTGTTCTCTTTAGTTGGGCATAAAATAAGATTGGCGTCTTTGAACATAGCACAATCGGCATTTTCTATTCCTATAACTTCCTTTCCACGCATTGGATGCGAAGCAAAAAATTCAATACCATAGGGTTTCAAAATTTCTTGAGCTTCATAAATAAAAGTGCTTTTAACTCCACAAACATCTGTAATGAGGGCTTTGGGATTGATGTCAGCAACATGTTCTTTTAACCAGGAGAGCATGCTATTTGGATAGAGACATAATACAAGGATATCGCAAGTATTTAAGAATTTTTTAAAATCCTTGCTTGCAGCTTCGTCTACATAGTTATTTTCAAGGGCAAATTTAATGCTATTTTCATTGATATCAATTCCATATACTGTGTTTCCAGCTTTTTTTAATCCCATAGCATAAGAGCCACCAAGTAAACCTAAACCGACTATTGTGATTGTTTTTGTGTTATTTGCTTGAAATAATTCTGACATTTTTTCACCTTAACAAATTCTATTTAATTTTTTATTCTTCAAAAAGAGCAAGAAGAGCTTGTTCTGCTTTGTCTATATTTTTTTGTAGATTGAATGCTTCGCTGGATTTTTTTGCTTCTATACAATAATTTTCGTAATTTGCATCATCCATTATTTTTTCAAGAGTGCTAAACCATTCTTCCATCTCTTCATCGTTTGGAATATAGCTAAAATCTTCTAAGCATTTTTGTGGAACTTCAAGGCATGTTCCACCATTATTAAGAGCTTCTTTAATGCCGCCAGAATTTGAAGCAAGCACTGGAATGCCATTTAAATTTGCTTCTGTAGCGACTCTGCCATAGCTTTCATGCCACAAAGAGGGCAATAAAAGAACTTTTGTAAGAGCATAAACAGCACGAATATCAGGTGAATGTGCTAATTTATCAACATTATAAAAATCCTTGCTTTGCAATTTAAAATATTGCTCAACTTCTGTCCATCTTGCTCTACTTTCAACTACTAAAAAACGCCATGATGGCTGTCTTTTTTGTGCTATAAGGGCTAAACGCATAAATAATGTCACACCTTTAGCAGGAAGAGGATTGATAAAGGTGATGTATTTTCTTTGCATATTGCCATTAAAAACAACTTTATTCGGATCGATAAAAACATTAGTCACAGTAAGATCAGCATTGTATTTTTCTTTATAATGCAAGGCAGTGCTTTGAGAATCAGTGAATATTAAATCTACAGATGAAAAGTCAAAATAAGTGTAATTTGGATTAAATATATTGAAGCAGACTTTAATATTTCTTTTCTTTGCTTCATTAATAATTGCAAGTTCTAAGGGAAAAGCACCGTAAAGGCATATAATATCAGGTTTATTTTTGTTTAGTGCTATAATAAATTCAGTCAAGAAAATCACTTCTTCTTGTCTTGTCATTTGGTCAGTTAAAATAGATTTTGTTTTATGGTATTTATAAGAAACATTATTTTCTTCAAGATTAATCCATACATTATTGAGTTGATTGAAGTTTTCAATTTTACTTGTAAATGCTAGCGAACCTTGTATTGATTCGAAAGTAGTAGCACCAAATACAGTGCAAGAAAAATTTCTTTTTGCTAATTCTTCAAGGAAAAGTTTTATCTGTATGGCAGCACCAGAAGAGGTGTCGTGTAGGCTAAGAGGAGCTACCCACATAATATTCTTAGTGTTCATCATTATTTTCCTGTTTTTAAAAAATTTATATATTTGTAGAAAGAATGCAATGAAAGAGAGCTAAAGTCAAGAAAAGTAAGAATGTGTTTTTTAGGGAAAATTTATTTTAATTTTGCTTGACTTTTTTATAGTCTGATGTTTTTATACCTTATACCCCTTAGGGGTATAAGTTGTGAAGAATTTTGTATGCAAATAGGGGAAAATATGAAGCAATGTATGGATGTTGAAGCAATTCAAAAACGTTTGCGTAAAGTGGAAGGGCAAGTGCGAGGCATAGCAAAAATGGTTGAAGAGGATAAGGCTTGCGAGGATATTCTCATACAAATCAGTGCAGTAAAGTCAGCTTTGCATAAGACAGGTCAAATTATTCTTGAAGGACATATGCATCATTGCGTGCTTGATGGAATAAAGCATGGCCAAGAAGAAGAAACAATAAAGAAGCTTATATCTGCATTAAATCAATTTTCAAAAACAATTTAAAGGGTGGCAAACATGGATCGTCTCTTATCTTTTCTCAATTCAATACCTATGCTTTGTATTTCTGGTATTTTCTTACTTGCAAGCTTTATAGTGGAATATATTGTTCCTATGGCGGGTGGAAGCTTTGAATTTATAATTAATCCAGCTTGGGCTTCTTTGATAATTTCAGGCACACCTCTTGCTTATCATGCCGTGCACAATACAGCACAAATGCGTATAACTTCGCCTCTGCTTATAACTATTGCAATGATTGCAGCTGTTTATATTGGCGATGTTTTTGCTGCTGGCGAAGTTGCCTTTATTATGGCAATTGGTGAATGGCTTGAAGATCGTACTGTTGAAAAGGCAAAAAAGGGAATCACTTCTTTATTGAATCTTGTCCCAAACACAGCAAGAAGAATTATTAAACTTGCTGATGGCAAGATTGAAGAAGAAAGTATTTCAGCAGAACAAGTTCAGATAAATGATACACTTAGAATTTTTCCTGGCGAAGCATTTGCCGCAGATGGTGTGATTATTTCTGGTAATACAACTGTGGATCAATCCATTATGACAGGCGAATCTCTTCCTGTGGATAAGCAAGAAGATGACGAAGTGTATACGGGCACGATAAATTGCTTTGGTTCTGTTGATATGAAGGTGACAAAATCTTTTAATAATTCTTCTTTGCAAAAAATGATTAAATTGGTGGAAGAAGCAGAAAGTAATAAAGCTCCAACACAGAAAATAGTAGATAAATGGGCTGCTTTCTTAGTGCCAACGGCTTGTGTTATTGCTATTATTACATATTGTTTCTTCAACTTTGTCATGGAAAACCACGATGCTGCTTTGATTAGAGCTGTGACGGTTTTAGTTGTTTTTTGCCCTTGTGCTCTTGCTCTTGCAACTCCAACTTCAATTATGGCGGCAATTGGCCAAGCGACAAAGAATGGTGTGCTTATAAAATCTGGCGAAGCTCTTGAAAAAATGGGGCAAGTAAATACTCTTGCTTTTGACAAAACAGGAACACTTACGCATGGTAAATTAAGCGTGAGCGACATTGTTGTCCTTGCTGGTGATGAAGATAAAGACGAAGAAAAATTTATATCTTTAGTGGCATCAGTAGAAAGTAGATCAGAGCATCCTATTGGTAAATCAATTATGCTTTATGCAAAAGAAAAGAAAGTTGCACAAATAGAAAGTAAATTCTTTGCTATGTCAGCTGGAAAGGGTGTGATATCAACTGTTGATGGCGAAATAATTTATTGCGGCAACGAAGCTCTTATTGAAGAAGCACAAAATAAAAAGATTTCAGCAGAAATCGAAAAAATAATATCGTCTTTTCGTGAAGAGGGTAAAGCTATTGTTATTGTTGCTGATAAAGAAAAATATTTGGGCGTGATAGCATTGAGCGACAGTATAAAAGCCTCTTCAAAAGAAGCTATAGGAGCATTAGCAAGTGCTCAAATCGAAAAAACTGTTTTACTTACAGGAGATAATGAAAAATCAGCAAAGTTTGTTTCACAACTTGTTGGAATAACAAATGTTTATTCTTCATTGCTTCCAGAAAATAAGGTTGAAGTTATTCAAAATCTGAGTGCACAAGGCGATATCATTTGTATGGTTGGCGATGGTGTGAACGACGCTCCTGCATTAAAAACAGCACATGTAGGCCTAGCAATGGGAACAATGGGTAGTGATATAGCAATTGATGCGGCTGATATTGCGATTATGGGTGATGATTTAACAAAGATTTCATATCTCAAAAAGCTCTCATTGGCGACAATTTTTTCTATAAAATTTAATATCACCTTATCAATGATTATTAATTTCGGAGCTATTATTCTTTCTGTCATGGGGCTTCTTAATCCTGCAACAGGTGCTTTAGTGCATAATGCTGGTTCAGTTATTGTTGTGCTCAATGCGGCTAGATTGTATGAAAAAAAGATAAATTAGAATGAATTGAAATAACTTTTCTTATAAAGCACGCTTTTTTATTTTTATTAAATTAAAAAAATAAAAAGCGTGTTTTTTTTGAAAATAGAAAATGCAAAAGGAAGATATTTAAAAATTATTTATATACTATTGTAGAATTGCTAAAAAAATCAAAATATGGATAAACAAATCGGAAAAAAATAAAAAAAATTTATTGAAAGATTTTTTGCTTTTTGTTACAAATGTGTCACAGCTTTGTCACGTACTTGTAACAAAGTAAAATAGGATATTTCTCAATATGATAAGTATCTGATAATATGATTTTTTTGGAGCTTCCATGTCCCTTCAAACGCTTATGCAACTTCTTGGTGGTGTTGGTATTTTCTTATTCGCCATCAAATTAATCAGTGAATCTTTACAATCACTGGCAGGTAATAAATTAAGATCTTTGATCGCTGCACTCACAAAAACACCACTACTTGGCGTTATTGTTGGAACATTTGTCACAGTCTTGCTTCAATCAAGCTCAGCGACAACTGTAATGACGGTAAGTTTCGTGGATGCTGGATTAATGACGTTGAAACAAGCTGTTGGCGTTATCATGGGTGCAAATATAGGCACAACAATAACTGGGCAAATCGTAGCTTTTAAAGTGAAAGATTTTGCCTATTTGTTTGTTATAGTGGGCGTATTATTGCAATTGCTCTCTACTTCGCAAAATAAAAAATATCTTGGCTCGGGCATTATGGCCTTTGGGCTTTTATTTATTGGTATGCAAACCATGGAAAGTGCTATGGCATTTTTGAGAGACAGGAAAGATATCTTCCTCATGTTTGCACATAATCCAATTCTTGGCGTGCTTGCAGGAACAGGCCTTACCTTGCTTGTGCAGTCAAGCTCGGCTACAGTTGGCCTCACAATTGCACTAGGAGCTCAAGGTTTATTGCCTATTGAGGCGGCTATTCCTATTATTCTGGGTGATAATATAGGCACAACAATAACAGCCATGCTTGCTGCTATTGGAACTACTCGATCTGCAAAACAAGCAAGTGCTGCCCACGTTTGCTTTAACCTCATTGGTGTTGCTATCTTCTTACCATTCTTGCCTCTGTATGTACCACTTATTCAGCAAACAGCTGACAGCGTTACGCACCAAATAGCAAATGCACACACTTTATTTAATATTTGTAATACTTTATTATTCTTACCATTTGCTGGTCCTTTCACCAGACTTATCAGAAAAGTTATACCAGATGAACAGAAGAAATCTAAGTCAGGCGCACGTTATCTAGATCCTCTCTTGTTAAAGGCTTCGCCAATTGTTGCTGTTTCTGCCCTGAAAAATGAATGTGATCACATGGCAAAGGTTACGCTTAAGCAATTAAATGCCCTTGAAGATGTGTTTTTTAGTGATAATGTCAAGAAAATCGATACAGTGCTTTCAGGCGAAGAAAAACTAGATGATCTTACACGTGATATAACTCAATACGCTTCGCATATTGTGCAAACTTCTCTACCAGAAGAAGTTTTGGCAGAAGTGTATAGATACACAGCATCAGCAAACGATTTTGAACGTATAGGCGACGAAGCAAGTAATCTTATTGAATTTTATAACTTTAGAACCTCTTCAAAGCAAGATTTCTCTCCAGCACTTTTAGAAGAATTGCATAAAATGTTCTTAGACGCACGTAGGGCTTTTGAATTGAGTTATTCTTTGTTCACAAGACAAGGAGCAACTGGCGTTGCAGAAGAAGAAGACGATAAAATAACAAAAGAAATATTGGAACTTGTTAAGAAAATACGTAAAAAAGAAGTTGTTTTCAGTACAAGTGCTGTGCTTGAAGTTTCAAATGGTTCACAAGATCCGCAAGCTGAAAGAGTTTTTATCGATTCAATCAGAGCTCTTGAAAGTATCGCTTATCGTTCAAGCAGATTAGTTGTTAATGAATAAATTTTGTAACTAATTACTTTATTAGGTTTTATATTTATGAAAATAAGAGAAGAAGACAAAAATCTAGAAACTATTTACATAGCAGGCGGTTGTATATGGGGTGTGCAAGCCTTTATTAAAACTTTGCCGCATGTTGTGTTCACAGAAGCTGGGCGTGCTAATGGCACATCTCAAACTTTATCAAATGATTATGATGATTATGCTGAATGTGTGAAAACTGTTTTTGATGCTTCTTCTCTTGCTATTTCTGACTTGATGGATTATTTCTTTGAAATTATAGATCCTTACAGCTTAAATAAACAAGGCATTGATGTTGGCAAAAAATACAGAACAGGTATTTATAGCACAGAGCAAAAACATTTAGATATGGCATTAGAATATATCAATAAAAGAGAAGATAGAGAACAAATAAAGGTTGAAATTCTTCCTCTTACAAATTATGTTAAATCTGCTGAAGAACATCAAGATAGATTAGACAGATGCCCAGAAGATTATTGTCACATACCTAAAGATTTATTGACAAAATATAAAAATAAATAAGTGTTTTTTTACAAAGAGAATTGTTATTTATATATTTGCAAAAGAAAGGGGAAAGAGTTAATAGCTCTTTCCCCTTTAGTTTTGTAGAATGTTATTAGACTATGTTTTTGAATTTATTTATTGAAGAATACAGGAATATCAGAGCTGCCGAGTAAGTGTGTGCGAATTTCTATTTCAGAAAGTCCCATACGTTCCTTACGGCTTACATTGAAGAATATAATACCCATAATTACCCACACTACACAAGCCCAACGAGATGGTTCACTAATAAATGCAGGAGAACCTGGAATAAGCAAGAGTGCGAGAATAACAATAGAGGTAGTTGCTCCAATCCAGCCACAAATGCTGCCATAAAGCTTGTCGCGTTCAGTACCAGCTTGTTTGATCACACGTAGCATGGTAAGGCAGGCATACAAGAAACCAATTCCAATGCCTATAGAAGAAACTTCCGTGATCCAAACAACAACAGAACGGCCAGCAAAAGGTGTTATCATAACAACTAAGGTAGTAAAGAGAATAGCCTTGTGTGGAGTGTGGTATTTAGGATGAATATCTGCCATCCAACTTGGTAAAATTCTGCCACGTCCCATACTTAAAAGTAAGCGAGAAGTAGCGATAAAAAATCCATTCGTGCCTGTGCAAACTGCACCAAGCACAGCAATAGCAAGAATTATAGAACCGTATTTACCAAGAGTTATGGTAGCAACTTCGCCTGCTGCCCAAGCTGTTCCGCCAGCTGCACGCATATCATTCATCATTGCAAGCATTTCAGGATAAGGCATAATAATAGATATAGCCACAGTAACCATACAATATAAGACAACAGCAACAAAAATGGAAGACACCATGATTGGACGAGCCCTTTTTACAGGGAAGGCAAATTCTTCGGTTGCTTGAAGTATTGTTTCTGCACCGCTCAGTAAAAATGGAGTTACAGCAAATATCGATAATATAGAAAGAATAGGAGCACGATGTTCTGCAAATAAAGGAGTGAGATTTGAAAAACTTGCACTTTCCATAGTGATAGATCCAGTAAACAAAGCAAGTATACCAACAATAAGCATAACAGTAAGCACTACTTGTAATTTACCAACAAATTCAATGCCGCGATAATTCATATATCCAAAGAAAATATTAGAAACAACCATAACAATGACTTCGCCTGTATAGACATCCCATCCTGCTATGGAATACAGCTTTCCAAATTCAAGAACCCCAGGAAAAAGAAAACGGAAAATCAATGCCATGGCGGCAATATCAATCATAACAATGGCAATATATCCCAAAGCGAGAACCCAGCCACATATAAAGGCATGCGTTGGTCCAAAGCCAACATAAGTATAGGTAAATGCACCACCTGCCTTAGGTACATAACGACTCATATAGCTACAACAAACAACAATAAAGGAAATGAGGACTGCTCCAATGATAAATCCTAATAAAGTAGCCATAGGACCTGCTTGCGGTAAGAACAAATCTCCCGGAAGTACAAAACACCCCCAACCTACTAATGAGCCGAGTGCAATAGCAAAAGCTTGAACTTGCGTAAGCTTTTTCTCTAGTTGTGACATAATTTCTCCTGAATTTGTGAAATCGTTTTAAACTCAATAATACCATTAAACATGTTTATTAGAGAATATTTGGTTTATAAATTAGAAGTAGCAAAGCATATATAACGTTATATCTCCTATACTGTGCAAGTTGCATGCCATATTTATGAATAAAAATTACGCTCAGAAAGTAGGCATTATAACATTATATAAGCACAATTTGACTGAAACATTCATTTGAATCTCATGCAGTAAAAGGCTTTTTATCCTATGCTCGTTTAGCAAAATATGAGAAAACTACATATAATAACTGAAAAAGCTAGTAAATAAAAGGAGATATAGAACAAAAAAAATTTGCTATGTCTTTAATATATGAAGAGATAAGAATAGGATTGAGAGTGTGAAAATGAATTAAAGAGATATTTTAGGCTTGCAAAAATAAGCGGAGTAATGTAAAAATGACTTGCTTTATAAACTCTGATAAAAAAGTAATGCAAAATAGACTTATTTTTTAACCTCTTGTCGGAAAGCCTCCATTGTATAAATTATGAAGAAAAAAACAATAGTCACTACCTTAGAAAATTACTTAAATTGCTTGCCAGAAAATGTTTTTTCTTGTGTCTTTTCAGTAAAAGATAATTCAGTCTTGGTTTATACTCCAAATTGCCTTCCTTTTTTTGGATTAAAAGCAACAAAATCAACGCAAAGCTCAGCTTTAAATAGTTTTTTATTTGCTCTATGTGAAAGCATTGGCCTGTCGCAAAAAGATTTACATTCTGAGAAAATACATGTTTTATGCGAAGAAAATATTGAAATACGGTTTAATGATAAATTAATCCGTGTTTTTTTTAATATACTTGATAATAGTGCATTAAATTTAGACGATGCAGAGAAATTGTATGTTTTTTCTTGGACTGAAATATTAGAAGCTCTTGATGCATCAACTATGACATCAGCCGAGATAGATGATGATTTGATTTTAAATGAGCTTGAAATTGTCTTGAATTCCATACACGACGGCGTGTGGATTATCGATGGAAACGGTATTACGCAGCATGTAAATAAAGCCTTGAAACGTATAGCAAATATCAATGCAAAAGATGTTATAGGTAAACATGTTACTGTGCCATTACTTAAGGGTGATTTTGAAAAAAGCGTTACTTTAAAAGCGTTAAAATCAAAAAAAGTAGTGAGCGAATTTGACGATTACCACAATGGGAAAAGATGTTTAAATACAAGCACTCCTATTCTTGACGAAAAGGGCAATGTAAGAAGTGTTGTAGGGGTTATCAGAGATTTAACAGAGCTTGAAAAAATTCAAAATGTCTTGCTTGAAAAAGAAGTAGAAATAATGCAAAATTCATTGGGCAAAGAAAGAACTGATGATGTTGTATTTACTGGAAAAAGTGTGCTCTTTCGTGAACATCTACAGTCATTAAAAAAAGTCGCAAAATCATCTTCAGCTCTACTTTTAACAGGAGAAACTGGTACAGGCAAAACAGTGGCTGCTTCTTTCATACATGAAAACAGTCAAAGAAAAGACAAACCATTTATAGTAATAAATTGTGCAGCTATTCCAGAAAGTCTAATAGATTCAGAGCTTTTTGGCTACGAAAAAGGATCTTTTACAGGTGCTAGTCAAGGAGGCAAGAAAGGATATTTTGAGCTTGCTGATAATGGTACTTTATTCTTAGATGAAATAGCAGAACTGCCGCTTACTTCTCAATCAAAGTTATTGCATGTGCTTGATAATTATACCTTTTATAAAGTTGGTGGCGATAAGCAAATCCGTGTAGATGTAAGGGTGATTGCTGCAACAAACAGATCTCTTGAAGAACTAGTAAAAGCAAATGCTTTTCGAAAAGATTTGTACTATAGACTAAATATGCTAAATATACTTATTCCACCTTTACGTGAACGTACTGAAGATATAGCACTTCTTGCAAATATCTTTTTGCATAAAGCCTGCGAAAGACTTGGCACAGTAAAGCATTTTCATAAAAAAGCCCTTATGGATTTAACAGCATACAATTGGCCGGGAAATGTGCGTGAACTGCGTGGTGCGATTGAATATTTTGCGGCTATGACAGAAAAAAGCATTATCACAGTTGAAGATATACATCCATTTCTTCTTACAAATAAGAATGATGAAGAAATAACGAGAAAACATATTCCAAAAAGCCAAAATCTAAATGAAGCTGTAAAAGAACTTGAGCGAGCAATGATTCTAGAAGCATTAAGCCAAGAGGGAAGTAGTTATAAAGCCGCAAAAAAGCTTGGAATCAGCCAATCAAGCGTTGTGCGTAAGGCTCATTCTTTTGGAATTAAATTGTCATAGTGGAATTTTTTTACACTAAGTCATTTTTGCATTATTTTTACTTTTTTTCAATAAAAAAAGATTATATTTTTTTTGATAAATAATTTTATTATTGATATCAGCAGAATATCTCCGATATAAAATCTCACTTTAAATTGGCATGGGACTTGCAATTGTCTCAGCAGTTTTCATGAAACGAAAAGCGAATTTAATTATGATTTTTATTAAGGAGAAACAAAACTATGCTAATAAGCGTACCAAAAGAAATCAAAACCCTAGAATTCCGTGTAGGTATGACACCAGCAGGCGTAAAAGCACTTGTTGATGAAGGCCATCAAGTATTAGTGCAAAAAGACGCAGGTACGGCTATCGGTATTTTAGATGCAGACTATATTGCTGCAGGCGCTAAAATCGTTGCTACAGCAGCTGAAGCTTGGTCAGGCGATATGGTTGTTAAAGTTAAAGAACCATTAGCAGAAGAATATGGATTCTTCCGTGAAGGCCTCGTACTCTACACTTACTTACACCTTGCTGCTGAAAAAGCATTAACTGAAGCTCTTATCGAAAAGAAAGTTACTGGTATTGCTTATGAAACAGTTCAACTCCCTAACCGTAGCCTTCCACTTCTTGCTCCTATGTCAGAAGTTGCAGGTAGAATGGCAACTCAAGTAGCTGCTGAATTCTTACAAAAGAAATACGATGGTTTAGGAATTTTACTTGGTGGTGTAACAGGAACTCCAGCTGCTAAAGTAGCTGTTGTTGGTGCTGGTATTGTTGGTCTTGCTGCTGCTAAAATGGCTATTGGCTTAGGCGCACACGTTACAATCATTGATAATAATATCGATCGCTTACGTTATATCGACGACATTTATGGCAATCAAATGCAAACTCTTTACTCTAACAGCATGAACATTGCTAATAGCGTAAAAGAAGCAGACGTTGTTGTTGGTTCAGTTCTTATTCCTGGTGCAAAAGCTCCACAGCTTGTCACAGAAGAAATGGTTAAAACAATGAAGAAAGGTGCTGTTATTGTTGACGTTGCTATCGATCAAGGCGGTTCAGTTGAAACATGTGCTCAACATGGTGCAACATACCACGATAAGCCAATCTTTATGAAACACGACGTTGTTCACTACTGTGTTGGTAACATGCCTGGTGCTGTTGCAAGAACATCTACCTTTGCTTTAACAAATGCTACTATGTCTTACATGCTTGCTCTTGCTAACAAAGGCTGGAAGAAAGCTTGTCAAGACGATGCATCACTTGCAAAAGGCATTAACACACATGCTGGCGACGTTTTCTACAAAGGTGTTGCAGAAGCATTTGATCTTAAATTCCACGAATTGAGCGAAATTTTATAATAAAAAACTTCGTTTATAATTTATTTATCTTTTTATTGTTGGGGAAAGATTATGACACAAGATTCTAAAAAAATTGTTGATATTGATAAAAAACATGTATGGCACCATTTAACACCGCATTCAAATTTTTTAAATGCTGATCCTATAGTTTTTGAAAAAGCTGAAGGTTTGCGTGTGACTGATGTGAATGGTAAAGAATATCTTGACTGTTTAGCTGGTGGCGTATGGACTGTAAATGTTGGCTATGGCCGCAAAAAGATTGTCGATGCTATGGCTGAGCAATTATTGAAATTCAATTATTACGCAAACTCTTTCGGAAATATTCCAGCGACAAAATTTGCAGAAAGATTACTTTCAAAAATGCCTGGCTTGGATAGAGTATATTTTTCTAATTCTGGTTCAGAAGCTAATGAAAAAGCATTTAAAATAGTGAGACAGATTTCAGAATTGAAATACAATGGAAAGAAAAATAAAATTTTGTTCCGCAATAGGGATTATCATGGAACTACAATTGCCTGCCTAGCAGCAACAGGACAAGAAGAAAGAAGAGCACAATACGGCCCTTATCCTGACGGTTTTGTTGAATTTCCTGCTGCTTACCCTTACCGTAACCCTTATGGATTAGCCCCAAACGATCCTAGTCTTGGTAAGAAATTTGCAGAAGAAGTCGAAAAAGTTATCTTGGCTGAAGGCCCTGAAACTGTTGGTGGGCTCATTGTAGAACCAATCACTGCTGGCGGCGGTATTTTAGAACCTCCAATGGATTATCTAAAACATGTTCAAGACATATGCAAAAAATACGATATTTTATTCATCCTAGATGAAGTTGTGTGTGGACTTGGCCGTACAGGTAAATGGTTTGGTTATCAGCATTTTGATATTCAACCAGACATTGTCACAATGGCTAAAGGCCTTGCTTCTGGCTATGCTGCAATCTCTTGTACTGTCACAACAGAAAAAGTTTTCCAAGAATTTATGTCAGTTCCAAGCGATCGTGAAGGTTACTTCCGTGATATTTCAACCTTTGGTGGTTGCACAGGCGGCCCAGCGGCAGCTTTAGCAAATATGGAAATTCTTGAAGAAGAAAATCTCTTAGAAAATGCTAAGAATATGGGTGAATACTTAAAATCACGCTTTGAAGAATTGAAAGAAAAATATGATTTCATTGGCGATGTACGCGGAAGAGGTTTATTTGTTGGTATTGAACTTGTGAAAGATCGTGAAACAAAAGAACCTGTTGACGAAAGTGTATGTAACCAAATTGCAGGCCATTGTATGAAAAATGGCGTAATTATAGGAAAAACTTCTAGAAGTTTTAAACAATTCAACAACAATCTTTGTTTTAGCCCTGCTTTAATTGCAACAAAGGCTGACTTAGACGAAGTTGTTACAGCAGTAGACAATGCACTTGCTGAAGTAAAAATCTAATTATATTTAAAGGGAAATAGTATGCAAAATATTACAATAAAAAACTATATTAATGGTAAATGGCAAGATTGTTCACACTTGCCAACATCAGAACTCTACAATCCTTCTACAGGTAAAGTAATAGGCACAGTGCCTATGTCTGGTAAAGAAGAATGCGAAGAAGCTATAGCAACTGCAGCAGCAGCTTACGATATTTGGCGTGATGTGCCTGTTGCAAAAAGAGTTTCTTATATCTATAAAATAAAAGAACTCATGGTAAGAGATCACGAAAAACTCGCTCAAGCAATCGCACTTGATCAAGCTAAACAAATTGGCGAAGCACGCGGCGAAGTTTCACGTGTTATAGAAATTCTTGAAATGGCAAATACTGTTCCTGCTCTTATGCAAGGCGACGTTCTTGATGATATTTCAAAAAATATTTCAGGTAAAGTAGTGAAGCAATCACTTGGCGTTTTTGGTGGTGTTGCACCATTCAACTTCCCTGCTCTTGTTTTTGGTTGGTTTGTGCCTTTTGCTATTGCAGCTGGTAATACCTTTATTTATAAGCCTTCTACACAATCTCCATACTATATGCAGTTGATGTGTGAAATCTTTGATGAAATCGAACTTCCTGCTGGTGTTGTGAACGTTATTCACGGTAATAGAGAAATTCCTGCTACTTGGTATGAAGATCCACGCATGTCAGGCGTTTGCTTAGTTGGCTCAACTCCTACAGCAAAGAAAATGGCTGAAGGTTGTGCTAAAGGTGCAAAACGTTCTATGCTTCTAGGTGGCGCAAAGAACTTACTAGTTGTAATGGAAGATGCTGATATTGATAACTTTATTCAACAATACCTTATTTCATGCTACGGTTCTGCTGGCCAAAGATGTTTAGCTGGTGCAGTTGTTGCTATCGTTCCTGAAATCTACGATACAGTAGTTGAACGTATGATTGAAGCAGCAAAAACAGTTACTTATGGCGATGCGTTAAATGAAGACGTATTTATGGGACCACTTATCTCTGCTACAGCAGCAAAAACTGTTAAAGACTTTGTTGACACAGCATTAAACCACGGTGGTGGATGTTCATTAGCTCTTGATGGACGTAACCCTGTTCTTCCTGAAGAAAATAAAGATGGTTACTTTGTTGCTCCAACTATTGTGAGAGACATTACTCCATGTAACCCACTTTTCTACACAGAAGTATTTGGCCCACTTGTAGCTACAATCAAGATTGCTGACATGGACGATGCCTTGAATCTTATTCGTAAATCAGAATTTGGTAATGGTGCTTGCGTGTTCACACAAAGCAATTTCTATTCTGAAAAATTCAGCAAATATGCTGATGTTGGTATGGTTGGTGTTAATATCGGTGTTCCTGCACCGCATCCATATATTCCATTTGGCGGAATTAAAGGCTCACTTCTTGGCACAAATAAAGTGCAAGGTAAGTGTGGTGTAGATTTCTTCGTACAAGATAAAGTGACTACAATAAAAGTTATCGATCCAAATGCAAAAAATGACGCACCTGCAAAGAAAAGTTCTGTGCGTTCTTGCGTGGCTTCATAAAATAATATAAACTAACCTTCTTATTTGCATAAAAACTCTCTTTCCCCCTATTTAAGTAGGGGGAGGAGAGTTTTTTTATGAGCATATAAAAAATTAACTATTATTTAGAGCATTAATCCTCTTTTTCAGAAGCTTCTAAAGAAAGAGGTAGATTTGGCTGGGATGATTAAATTTAAAAAAAATCAGATTTTAACTTTATTTTTTTTTGACTTCATTATATTTTCATGAAACAATATAGTTTTAAAATTTCAAAATAGATGAGAACAATATGAACACTATCAGCATTCAAAAAACAACAAATCCACGTCAAAAACCAACTCCAGGCTCTCTTGGTTTTGGTAAATATTTTTCAGATCATATGTTTATCGTCGAATACGACGAGGACAAAGGTTGGCATGACGCACGCATAGTGCCTTATGGCCCTTTTAGCTTAGATCCTGCTGCAAAGGTTCTTCATTATGGGCAAGAAATTTTTGAAGGCTTGAAAGCTTATCGCACAAAAGACAATCAAATCAATATATTCCGTCCTGAAGCAAATGCTAGACGTATGATAGCTTCTTGTGATCGTATGTGTATGCAAGAAATACCAGAAGAATTATTTGTTGAAGCAGTAAAAAAATTAGTAGAATTAGACAAAGATTGGGTTCCATCTGAAGAAGGGACTTCACTTTATATTCGTCCATTTCTCTTTGCTACAGAAGCCGCATTAGGTGTGCATGCTGCAACTTCTTATATTTTTAGCATTATAACTTCGCCAGTTGGTGCTTATTATGCTGAAGGTATAAATCCTATACGTATATATGTTGAAAATGATGATGTACGTGCTGTAAAAGGCGGAACTGGGGCGGCTAAATGTGGCGGTAACTATGCTGCTTCCATTCGTGCTTCACAAAAAGCAGAAGATAAGAATTATGCACAAGTTTTATGGCTTGATGGTGTAGAAAGAAGATATATTGAAGAAGTTGGTTCAATGAATATTATGTTTAAAATCGACAATAAAATCATCACACCAAAACTCACAGGTTCTGTTTTACCAGGCATAACACGTGAGTCTTGTCTTTGTTTGCTCAAAGAATGGGGCTATGAAATTGAAGAAAGACTCATCACCATAGACGAACTTTTCCAAGCTTATGAAAAAGGCATTTTTGAAGAAGCTTTTGGAACAGGTACAGCTGCGGTTATTTCGCCTATAAAAGAACTTACATGGAAAGATAAAGATATACATTTGAGCAATGGCCAGATTGGCCCTGTTTCACAAAGATTGTATGATGTCTTGACTGGTATTCAATACGGCAGAGAAGTTGACACTCATAATTGGGTAGTAAGTATATAATTTTTTTATTTGATTTTTTATTTTGCGGAAAAGTTTTGAGTTCAGCTTAAAACTTTTCCGCTTTAAATTTTAAATAAATGGAATAACAATAACATGAACGATTTTTTTGCTTTCATTCTTTTATGTCTTATGCTATTTTCAATCTAGAAAAAGAGAGGAATATTAAATGAAAACAAAATTATCTGAAAATTTTGCTAGAAATAAATTTAATACTAAAGAAGAGTTGAAACAATTTATACAAATGGCAAATAGCAATGCAGTAAATTCAAATGCTATTGAAGCTGAATATTGCATACAAAATGCTCAAATAGTAAATATATTTAATCGCGAAATAGAGCAAAATAAAGACTTGATATTTGCAAATGGTAAGATACTTGGCATAGTTGAAGCAAATTCTGTCAAAGCAAAACACTATTACGACGCAAAAAATGCATTTCTTCTTCCAGGCTTTATTGATGCACATGTGCATATAGAATCCTCTCTTCTTTCGCCAGAACGATTTGCTGCCCTTGTTTTGCAAAATGGAACTACTGGTATTGTTGCAGATCCGCATGAAATTGCAAATGTTTTAGGAATTGAGGGCATAAAATACATGATGCAATCTTTAGAAGATTTGCCTATAGATGCTTATTTTACCTTGCCTTCTTGTGTTCCTGCCTCGCCTTTTGAAGAATCTGGAGCTTGTCTTGATGCTCAGGCTTTAGAAGAATTGATAGCTGACGAAAGAATTGTTGCACTAGGAGAAATGATGAATTATCCTGGTGTGTTATTTGCTGATGATCAAGTTATGCAAAAACTCATGCTTGCTCATAAGCACAATAAGATAATAGACGGCCATTCGCCTATGCTTGTGGGCAGAAATTTAGACGCCTATATTGGTGCAGGCATTACTACTGATCATGAATGTGTTTCATTAGAAGAAATGCACGAACGTATAGCACGTGGTATGTATGTATTGATTAGGCAGGGCAGTAGTGCCAGAGATGCAGAACTTTTATTACAGGGCGTGAACGAGAAAAATTCACACCGTTGCTGTTTTTGTTGTGATGATATAAGTGCAAAAGAGATTTTGGAAGAGGGTTATATGCAAAGGCATTTGCGTATGGCTGTAAAAATGGGCTTAGATCCTCTCATTGCAATTCAAATGCTCACTATAAATACCGCAAATTGTTATGGATTAAAAAATAAAGGGGCTTTAGCGCCTGGCTATGCTGCAGATCTTGTTTTTGTGGATAATCTTAGAGATTTCAATATATTGTCTGTTTTTTCTAAGGGTAAACCTATTGTGATAGATAAAGAAAATATTTTTGAAATTCAAGTAAGTTCTGCTCATAAAGCATTAAAGAAATCGATGCTAATAGCACCTTATAGTCTTGAATCTTTTGCACTTAAAGCTTCTGGTAAATGTAAGGTTATAGGCGTTCGTCCTGATTCTCTTGTCACTTCGCTACTCAATATGGAAATAAAGAGTGATGCAGAGGGATGTTTTGATTATGCACAAAACCCACATCTTTGTAAAATAGCTGTTTTAGACAGGCATAAGGCAAGTGGAAATATCGGACTTGGGCTTTTACATGGCTATATAGCTGAAAATGCAAAATTTAATGGAGCAATTGCATCTTCTGTTTCGCACGATTCGCATAATATTGTTGTTATTGGAGACAGTGATAATGCTATGTATACTGCTGTGAAAGCGGTTGAAGAACATGGCGGAGGCATTGCACTTGTGAGAAATAATAATGGAGAATGCAGAGTTGAGCATGTTTTGCCATTGCCTATAGCAGGCTTAATGTCAGACGACACAGCTGAAAATGTGAGTAAGATAAAGGCTCAATTAGATGATTTCCCACATGCAAAAAATGTAGAACCGCTTATTCTTCTTTCTTTCTTGGCGCTTTCAGTTATTCCAGAACTTAAGCTCACAGCTAAAGGACTTTTTGACGTTCTTAGCTTCAATTTCACTTCTTTACAAGCAGATGAATAGGATGTTTTATGAAAATACAAGGTAAAAATTACACAACGATTTGGATCAATGAAGAAGATAAAGTGCAGATAATCGATCAAACTAGATTGCCTTATGCCTTTGAAATTGTGGATATTAATACTGTTGAAGAATGTTGTTATGCTATTTCTGCCATGCAGGTTCGCGGAGCAGGATTGATTGGTATTACAGCGGCTATGGGTATCTATATTGCTGTGAAAAACGCTGATAAATCTTTGAATTTACAAGCTTTTCAAACTTATATGCAGAGTGCAAGCGACACTCTTCTTGCAACAAGGCCAACTGCGAAAAATCTTTCTTGGGCTTTAGAAAGAATGAAGAATTTATGGCAAAATAGAACACAAGAAGAATGTGTAGAAATAATAAAGGCAGAAGCCTTAGAAATATTGCAAGAAGATATAAAATTTTGTAAGGCTATTGGTGAATATGGTTGTAAAATCATTGAAGAAATTTCTCAAAAAAAGCAAGGCGAATGCGTAAATATACTCACGCATTGTAATGCTGGCTGGCTTGCCTTTGGCGATTATGGATCGGCTCTTTCGCCTCTTTATTTGGCACACAAAAAGGGTATAAAGATACATGTTTATGTTGATGAAACAAGGCCACGCAATCAAGGAGCGAGTTTGACAGCTTTTGAACTTTCAGAAGAGGGAATTTCTCATCATCTTATTGCAGACAATACTGGCGGACATCTTATGCAGCATGCTATGATAGATATGTGTATTGTTGGTGCTGATAGAGTGACGAAAAATGGCGATGTTGCAAATAAAATCGGAACTTATCTCAAAGCCTTAGCCGCTTTTGACAATAAAATACCTTTCTATGTTGCCTTGCCAAGCTCAACACTCGATTTTCATCTATCAAGTGGAAAAGAAATTGAAATAGAAGAACGTTCGCCTTTTGAAGTGGAAACTTTATACGGTGTGCAATGCGATACAAAGGGAAAATTGCTTTCTGATAAAGCTGAATATTTTAGAATTTGTCCTGAAAAAACTATAGGAAAGAATTATGCTTTTGACGTAACACCAGCAAGGCTTGTGACAGCACTTATCACAGATAGAGGTGTTATTGGGGCAAGCGAAGAAGCTCTTTTAGCAGTTTATCCAGAATTTAAATAATAAAAAGAGAAAGTTATGGAAAAAGAAGGTATTATAAAATATACTTGCAGGCATGAAATAAGGCCAATAAATGACTTGCCACATTTCAAAAATGAAGAGCTTTGTATTTTATTTGAAAAGCTCAATGCTTTGCGAACAAAACTCTTTGATAGAGGCTATATTGGAGAGAATGCCGAAGGTATTGGTTTTGGAAATATTTCTCTGCGTATGGCTTTTGATGAAGAAAGTAAAAATCATTTCTTGATTTCTTCAAGCGGAAGTGGGGGTATAAGAGAACTTGAACTTTCTGGCTATAGTCTTGTCTATCAAAGCGATATAGAGAAAAACACAATTTATTCTCAGGGGCAATATAAGGCTAGTTCTGAAAGCATGAGTCATGCCGCTCTTTATCGTGAATCTGCAAGAGTTTTTTCAGAAGATAATTCTGAAGAAAATCCAATTAAAAGAGTAGAATGTATAGTACATATTCATCATGCACCTCTTTTTAATGCTCTTTGTCAAGAAGATGATATTCCTTGCACAGCAAAGGAAATTCCTTACGGTACTGTTGAAATGGCAAAGGCCATTATTGATGTAATAAGCAAGAAACCTATTGAAAATGTTATACTTATGCGTGGACATGAAGAAGGTATTTTATTTCATGCCAATACAATTGAAGATTTAGCACAAATTTTCGGACTATAAAAGGAGTGAATTATGGCAAATAAGATCGGAATTATAGGCGGTAGTGGTTTAGAAAAAGCTGAAATATTTACAAAAATTGGCGAATATAATATAGACACAAAATGGGGAAGAACTTCTTCGCCTTTGACAGAGGGTATGATTGATAATGTGCCTGTTGTCTTTTTGTCTCGTCATGGCTATAAGCATGAAATAAGCCCAACAAATGTGAATTCAAGAGCAAATATTCAAGCATTAAAAGAGGTTGGCTGTAGCCACATACTTGCAAGTACGGCTGTAGGCTCTTTGCGTGAAAAAATTGAACCTGGCCATTTAATTGTGCCTAATCAATTTATTGATTTTACAAGACTTCGCCCTCTCACTTTTCACGAAGATTTCAATGATGAAATTGTGCATACAAGTATGGCAGATCCTTTTGATAAGCAATTACGCAGATCTATATGTTCTGTTTTAGATTCTTTGGGCTATGTCTACCATAAAAAAGCTACAGTTATTACCATAGAAGGTCCACGTTTTTCAACAAGAGCTGAATCGCATATGTTTAGATCTTGGGGTGCAGATATTATTAATATGAGTACAAGTGTTGAAGCTATTTTAGCTAATGAAGCAAAGATTCCTTATGCAACTGTTGCTATGTCAACTGATTACGACTCTTGGCGTGAAAATACTGAAGCTGTAACTTGGGAAGAGATTGTGCGTGTGATGAAAGAAAATAGTGAAAAAGTGATGACTTTGTTCCAAAAACTTATTCCTACATTAGAGCATTTATAGTATTCTATGAATATATAAAATAAAGCCCTTTCTTCAAAATATAAATAGTGAAGAAAGGGCTTTATTTTATGCTTTAGTTCAGTTATTTGCTATACTTTGCTCATAGCATCTTGTAATTCTTGTGCTTGTTCGGCAAGTTCACGAATGGCTTCTGCCGATTGCAAAATAGCTTCTGCATTCTGATTCACTACTTCATTGAGAGCACTCATTGATTGAGAGATTTCTTCAGAGACAGTAGTTTGTTCTGTTGCAGCACTTGCAATTTGATGAATCATATCAGTATTAAGACCAGTAATAGTTGCTATTTCTTGCAAGGATTGTTCAGATTGAGTAGCAAGATCAGCAGTTTGTGTGATTTGTAATACAACCTTTGAAACTTCTTCTTGGTTTGCTGTGCTTGATTGCTGAATAGAACGAACACTATCGCTAACTTCACGGGTAGCGTCCATTGTTTTTTCTGCTAATTTTCTTACTTCGTCAGCAACAACGGCAAATCCTCTACCAGCCTCGCCAGCTCTTGCCGCTTCAATGGCAGCATTTAATGCAAGTAAATTTGTTTGATCTGCAATATCTGTAATAACATTGATAATACTTCCAATACCTTCTGAAAGACTATCGAGTTTTTCCATATTTGACTTGAGATTTTCAGCAGAACCAGTAAGCGTGTCCATAGCTCCTGACATTTTTTCTATTGTCTGTATGCCATTATTTGCTTTATCAAGCACGATATTGCTTTGTTCTGCTGTGTTTGAAGCATTTGAAGCTACTTCTTGAACAGAAGCATTCATTTCTGTCATTGCTGTGCTAGTGCTTTCAATGCGATCGCGTTGGAAGTTTGAACCTTGTACAATGGCCTCTGTTTGTGAAGAGAGTTCTTCTGTTGCTGATGCGACACGTGAAGCAATTTCAAGTGCCTGCACAGACATTTGTTTGATGGCATCGCCTTGTTCTTGTACTTTTGTGATATCTGATAAAAATTCAACAAAACCAACAGCCTTGCTATCTAAATCATAAAGAGGACAAGCTTGCACATCAAGAATAAGCTTTTCGCCACCAGGTAGGCAAGGAGCAATGGCATTGATATCACCTTGCTTATTGAAAGCTGTCATGCCAAGACAGTGTTCATTATGACAAGCAGGTGATTTGAAATGATCGCCGCAATGTTGTCCAAGCACATTGTCATTCTTGATCATTTTTTTGCCTGTTTTATTGATATAAAGTATTTTATTTTGCGGATCTGCAGTAAAAATTCCAGCTGGCATTGTTTCAATTAAGCTGAGATAAGATTTTGCTATAGTGTTAATATTTGAAGCAAGTTTAGAAAAATCATTTTTGAAATGTTTTTCGTCTACTAAATTTTCTAATTTACCGCTAGAAACATTATTTGCTGTTTCGTAAAGTTTATCCATTAAATCATTGATAGTATTACTAATTTCATTAATTCCACCTAGAACAAGACCAATTTCGCCTTTTTCTTTAATTTCAATCTGTGTATTGAAATTTCCTTGTGCTATATTTTGTGCATAATTAGCCATTTGAGTGAGTGTTTTTGAAAGTTTTGTTACTATTAACAAGGTGATAACAATACTTGCAATAACTGCGATTAAAGAAATAATAAGTATGGTATTAGAGGAAGAATGTGCATTGTCGGTAAGTGTGTTTAATTCATTGCTTGCACCTTGCGAAGCAGCAGAACTTAATTTTGAGCTTATATTTACAATACTTTCTCTCAATTGATTTAATTCTGCTATTTCAGAAGCAAGGCTCTTACTTTCGTTTTCTATAATAAGAGCTGTTTCTTTGAAGCTTTTTGTTTTTTCAATTAAAATATTGAAAGAAGCAACTTGTGCAAAGGGAACAGTATTTCTTAAAGCTATGATGGCGTCTAAATCTTCTAAAAGGATTTTTTCAGCTTCTAAAGCTTTTGTAAAAGAAGAATGATTTTGTGAGAGAAGAAAAGAATCTAATTGGCCTTGATAATTTATAATTTCTCTTTGTGCTTCAACTATTTTTTGTGTAATTGCAAAATTATCTCTAGCAAACATTATTTCTAAAACATCAGAAAGTGCGTTTGAAAGTTCATGTTCTGCATGCAAAAGTTCGTTAGTGATAAGAGTTTTTAATGCTTTTGCATGAGCAAAATAATTGTCTGTAGATTGAGAAAGTTGCTCTAAAGAAGAAATTATTTTTTGTACAGAATTTTTGTCAGAGACAATAGATAATAAATGATTATTGTCCTTTAAAGCATTTTGTACAGATTTCTTGACTTGTTCGCTGTCGGCTGTATCAAGGGTAAGGTTGAATTGGTCTAGGTAATAAGCGATTTTATAAAGATCAATTTCTGTTCTGTAGGTGATAGAGTCTGCATCATCAAATTTTACAAATTCTTCAAGATTGATGCTTGAATTGCGTGAAAAATTGAAACTGATGATAGCAAGAAGCATAGTCATACAGGTAATAATTAAAAAGCCGAGAATTAAACGAATTTTGCTTGTCATAATTCCTCCAAAGCAAATATAATGCTGTAAAAAAGAATGATTACCAAATTGAGAAAGTTCACAGTCTACTTTTACTTAATATTCTTCGGCACAAAATAATAAAACTATAGTACATTATTTCAATTATTTTTATTTTTGTCAAGCATTACAATAAAAAAATCTACTAGATGTGTATTTACAGAAATAAAATCTCTGACTTAGGCGAGAAATATTTATTTTAAATTTAAATAAGCACGATAAAGTAATTTTTATCAAAAAAGAAAAAAAACTTGATTTAAATTGATTTTTCTTATAATGTAGGAATACTGTTGAGATAATATTATATAAAAATCTCTTAATTTTATCCTTTTTATGAGACTTACATGAAGAGCTATAATTGCCTTTACGAAAATATAGATGCTTTTAAAATTTGGCTTCAAAATCTGACTATTAATGCCGAAAAACAATGTTTAGTATTGATTCATACTTCAAATCTGAAGCCAGAAGAATGTGTTGAATTAGCTGCTAATATAAAGAAAATTTTGTCGCACGCTCGTGTTGTAGGTGCAATAGTTGCTGGTGTTATTTACGAAGGAGAGATTTATGAAAGCGGCACTCTCATATCGGTGAGAGAGTTAGAATTTGGAAAATTTTATACAAAAATACAGTCAACACATCAACTCAGCCCACAAGCTATAGCTAATAGTATTGCAGAACAGGCAAAGATTCTTCCTAGCCGTTTTGCAAATTTATTTTTTAATTTTTCGCAAGATAATGTTTTTGCTGTAACAAATCATTTAAATTCTTTATTGCCAGAAACTGCCTTTGTTGGCGGTTGTGTTGGTAAATTCACCTCTAGCACTACTGTAGAATCCTTTGTTTTTGATGAAGAAGCTGTTTATTATGACTCTTATCTACTTATCTTAGTTTCTTCTGACTATGTTCTTGCTTATTCTGATATCATTGCAGGGCATCCTCCAATTTCAGAACCTATGATAGTGACAAAAAGTCACGGCAGGGCTGTTGATGAAATTGATAATGTTCCAGCTTTAGAATGGTTTTCAAAGAATTTAGGTTTAGAAAGTTTTTCAGAAAATACAGATTGGCGCGATGGCATTACTACTGATATTTTATTGCGTTTCCCTATTGTTTTAGATGGATATACCTCTACTACTCGTTTTCTTCGCTATAACGAACAAGAAAAGCATTTAGAACTTTATAATGATGAATTAGCAGTAGGGCAAAAAGTTCGTGTAGGTTATTTGAGTTTTCTAAAAAGTGCTGAAGAATTACAAGAAGTTTGTCATACTTTACAGATGGTTTCAGCAGAAGCAATTTATTGCTATTCTTGTGTGTTTAGAAAAGATTTTTCAAATAGCATTTCTAAATGGGAATTGAGCGCATTCAAAAATAGTGGTATTTCTGGTGCTTTTATGCTTGGCGAAATAGGCACAAAAGATTCGCAAATACAATATTTAAATGGCTCTTCTTGCTTTTTTACTCTTGCAGAAAATGCAAAGCATTTAGAACCTGATCTTTCTGTATTCAATTCCATAGAGGGTTTGATTGAAACAAATGACAAATTGCTTTCTTCTATTGTTGCAGTGAATAACACCCTGCAATCAGAAGTTTTTTCTTCTCTCATTGCGCATGAAAATAGCATAAAAAAACGTTTTACTGCTTCAAATGATGAAATAGGAAGCATAACTGAATTTCTTCTTAGACAAGCAAAAAATAAACAAGAACAAATATGCCTTATTTCTGTTGCAAGTTTTGAAGATCATTTGCTTGCTTTAGGCGAAAAAGATTTTATTGAATTAGCTGAAGAAAATAGGATGAAAATCATTGATTTTCTAAAAAATCAATATTCTTTTTATCATTTTAATTTTTATAATTACGATTTTGCTCATTTCTTTTTTACTATAGAAGAAAATCTCAACGATACTGTCTTTGAAAATCTCGTGCGTGCCTTGAGTTTTGCGTGTAAAAATGGCGAATTCATAGACGAAGAGTTTCCTTGTATAAATGATTTCACCTATACATTAAATGGCCTCACCATTCAGCAATTACTTGCTCTTTCAAAAATCCAAGATATGCCTTCAGAGCAAAGAAAATATAGTCAGATGAAGAAAGATAATACTGAATTATATTCTTTACATGACGAATTTCAGATGGTGGCAGCCTTAAAATCTATTTTAGATAAAAATGCTATTGTTCCTTATTTTCAAGGTATTTACGATAATAAAAGACATTGTTTTTCTATGTATGAAGCCTTGATGCGTTTACAGCATCCTGGTGGAAAAATGCTTTTTCCAAACGATTTCATGGATATAGCAAAGAAATACAATCTCTACTTAGCACTTAGTTTGGCAATGGTGAAAAAGGTTTTTGACTTATTTAGAGACAGAGATGAAGTTATTACTTTAAATATTTCCGCTTATGACATACTTTCTGAAGAATTTAGAACTACAGTTTTTAATTATCTAGAAAACTTGCCAAATCCTAATAATTTTATTTTTGAACTTTTAGAAACTGAAGCTTTTACAGATTTAGAAACATTGAGAATCTTTATTCATCAAGTGAAGCAATATGGATGTAGAATTGCTGTTGATGATTTTGGTGCTGGTTATTCTAACTTTATTGAATTTGGTAATCTAGAAGTAGATTTTCTTAAGCTTAATGGCTCATTAACAAAATTGCTTGGGACAGATTTTAATTATAATCATATCCTAAATAGTATTGCCTTTATGGGCGAAAAAATGCATGTTAAGCTCATTGCTGAATTTGTTGAAACTGCTGCAACGCAGAAACTCTTGATTCAAAGTGGGGTGCATTATTCGCAAGGCTATTTCTTCTCAAAACCTATGCCTTTTTCTGAACTTGAAGTTGTTTCTGCTGAAAATAAAGAGAAAGTTCAGGATGTTATAGACGATGCTGATGAAGAAGAAATATTTAACAGCAATAGTACAAGTAGAAGTAATCTTTTATTAATTGTAGGTGCTTTTTTAATCGCTGTCTTATCTGTGCTTTCAGTTGTTTTTTATGTGGATTTCAATAAGCAAGAATTTAAGAAAATCAACGATTCTTTTTTACTAGAACTTGCTTCTGGACTTTCAGATAAAATTGCTTTATTTGCCGAAGAGTCTAAAATCTCTTTGAAGATAATAAATGTTGCAGTGAGCTCTCATCTTGCTAATGGATTAGAGCTTTCAGAATTACAAGAAGAATTACTTGAATTATCTAAAGCAACAAAATTTGAATGTCTTTATATATCAGTAGATGGGGAAGTAGTTTTAGCATCACATGGGAATACAGAAGTTTTACCAAATAGCCAAATTTATGATCAAGCAAAAGGCGATGAAATAGTTATGTTGCCTATTGCAATAAGCCAAGAAGGGCGTAAATTGCTTGTTTTTAGTTCAAATCTTTATAATGAAGGGAATAAAGTTGGCGAAATATATGGTGTGTATAAAGTTGATGAAATTTCTAAACTTTTAGCCTTAAAATCTTTTGGTGGCGAAGCTTTTTACCATATAAGTCAAGTTGATGGAACGCCTATCCATTTAAGCGGCCGTAATGAAAATGCTTTTACTAGTGGCGATATGTATGATTTTATAGGTTCTTTAGATATTTTCAATGGACACACTGCAGAATCTATAAAAAGAGATATGCAAGTAGGAAAATCTGTATTACTCAACTATAGATTAGGCGAAGAAGAACGTTCTGCTGTTATGGTGCGTATTCCAAATACCAATTGGTGTGTGGTGAGCATTGTTTTAGCTGAAATAAATACACAAATGCTTAAAAGTAACAGTAGAAGCACATTTTTACTTATTTCTTTTATTACAGCCCTGTATGCAATTTATTTTACACTCACTACAATAGTATTTAGAAAACATAGACAAATTATTCTCAAAACTTTAGAAGCAAGTCAATCTTTGAGCAGCAGTTTGCAACTAAGCATTGAAAAAGATTCACTTACTGGAACTTTCTCACGTGCAACAGCAATTGAAAAAATCAGCAATGTTATTTCAAGTCAGAAGCAAAAAGGTGTTGAACATGCTCTTGCTATTCTTGATATTGATCATTTCAAATATATTAACGATACTTATGGCCACCATACAGGCGATATTTATCTGCAAGCCTTTGTGTCAGCGGTTAAACTAGCTATTAAGCCTGGAAATATCTTAGGTAGGCTTGGAGGCGACGAATTCCTACTTCTTTTCAACGATACAAATAAAGAAGAAGTTGCAATTTCTTTTGATAATATCTTTGCTAACATAAGAAAAATTAATTTAGGTGGTGTTGATTTGGCAAAGGTGAGTGTGAGTGCTGGTATTGTGATGATCACTGAAAATGAAGCCACTTACGAAGAACTTATGGTTGAAGCTGATACTACTTTGTATAAGGCTAAAAGAGAAGGAAAGAATAAATATCTTTTTTCTGAAAACGAATAATTTCTAGCTGAGAAGAAAGAGAAAAAATATTTAGAGCATTTTGCAAAAAAGGCGAGTCTTTTATGAGACTCGCCTTTTTTATAAATAGATGTTTTTTGCAATTGTTTTTTCTCTTAGAGCAGATTCACTCCAGATAATTAGTATTGATTAAACAATATTTTGCTTATGTTTTTAGCTTGCTTCTTGTCTAATTTCTTCCCTGATTTCTTCCCTGATTTCTTGTCTAATTTCTTTGATTAATTTTGAGAAATTAGCTAAATGTAATTCAGGTGTATTTTTTATAATAAGAGTTTCGCTCTTTGTTTCTAAAATCAAAACTTCAACAGGATCATTATAGCTCAATCTTTCTTTGTATTCAACTATATTGATATTGTTATAAGGTATTTTTAAAACATTTTTAAATTTTTCTTTATAATATAATGCTGTATCTGAAAGAACAATACCGGCTTCAGTATTGAGAAAGCCTTTATCCAAAAGACAATAAAGTTTTTGCTCTGATATTTCAGGGCCTATAGCATTTAATACTTTATTCACTTTTTGCTTTGGTATTGATGGTATAATAAAGCTATTTTTCAAAAAGACAGTAGTATAATATTTTTCAATGATGCTGCGTACTGGATCAGTCAATTCTTTTACTTCTACCTTCTTTGCCTTTTGTACAAGTTCATTACTTGGAATTGAAGAAACTTTACTTTTTATATTTTTTTGCAATTCTGGACTTGCTATGAAGGCTTCCATGTCTAAAATTTCTTCATTTTCTGAAAGATTGCTAGCTTGTTCATCTTTTTTACTTATAGTAGTTCTTGTTTTGAGTTTTTCTTCTGTTTTTTCTCTGGCTTCTCGGCTTGCTCTTGTAGATTGCTGAGAATTTGTGTTTGGATTTTGGTATATCCTTTGATTGTTAGCTGTTTCTTCCATTGTAAATTCTATACTTGCTTTTTCTTGCTTCTCTATTTTTGGCAGAGCTGTTTCAAGTATTTTAACAAGAGAATCTATGTGTTTTTTCAGAGAAAAAGCACCAAAGAATGATGAATTTTCAAATTCTTTATTTTCTTTAATGACTACATTTTCAGCTAAAGAACGTCTTGTTCTTTCTTGAGTGGTATTTTCTTTGCTTTCAATGCCTGCATTGTTTTGAGCATTTTCTTCTTTGAGTTCAGGATTTGTGTTTTTCAAAAATGTTTTGCGTAAGAATCTTATGAAAGCAGGATGCGGCAATTCTCTACGGCTTGGAATTCTACCATTTTCTTCAAAAAATTCTAGTATTTCTATTATATGTTTATTTTGTTTTTCTCTTGCATAATCAATAGCTTGCTTTTGTGCCTTATCTTGAAGATGAGCGTGTGCACCATGATTGAGCAAGAATTTAACAGCCGCAGCATTTCCGTGCAATACAGCATATATAAGGGAAGATTGGCCTTTATAGTCAACTTGATTGATAAAAGCTCCATTCTTGAGTAATTTTTGAATAGAATCAAGATGTCCATTTTCTGCGGCAAACATTAACGCTGTCGAACCATCTTTATTGATAATATTTGGATCAGCATTAGCATCAAATAGAATGTCGATTATGTCTAAATCTGCTCTATATGCAGCTCGCATAAGAGCTGTGCCTATAGTATTATCAAGAATATCTACATCAGCATTATTCTTGATAAGCAAGTTGATCGCCTTATAATGGAGTTTGCGTGTGGCATAGATAAGAGGAGTTCTATTGAATTCGTCTTTTGCGTCTATGTTTGCTCCGTTTTCAAGGAGTATCTTTATTGTTTCTGTATCGTTGCTAAGAGCGGCATAATGCAGTGGGCTTCTTGCATCTTTGTCTTTATTTTCTATTTGAGCTGTGCGTTCTAATAAAATTCTAGTCGCCGCAGATTCTCCTTTGAGAGAGGCATACATAAGAGCATTGAGGCCTTTATTGTCTTTTATCTCGATATTTGTTTGAGCGTCGAGTAAGAGAAGTAGTGATTCTGTAGAGCTTTGCACAGCTGCATGCATGAGTGCTGTTCTTCCTAATTTATCTTTAGCTTCACAATTAGCCTTATAAGAAAGCAATAAATTAACAATATTGTGATGCGAATAGGCTGTGGCACAATGTAAGGCTGTTGAACCACTATTATCAATAGCATTAATATCTGCATTATTTTCAAGTAAAAACTTTACAGCTTCAATCTTACCAAGTGTTGCAAATTGCAGTAAAGGAGTTGCGTTTTGTTTATTTCTTGCTTCTATATCTGAACCAGCAGCAAGAAGAATTTTTGCAATTTTCAAATCTTTGTGCATAAGTGCAAGAGAAAAAGCTGTTCTTCCGTTGCAGTCTTTTGATTGAATATCCGCATTATTTTCTATAAGATTTTTAACTGCTTCACTGTCATTTTCCATAACAGCTGAAATAAGTGCTTGTTCTGAGTGTGGGCAAGAAGTTGATATATCCGCTCCATAATTTGAAAGAATAGCAACCATAGCGTGTTGCTTAGCTCTTTTAGCAAGAATGAGGGCAGTATTGTGATGTTTATCTCTGGCATTGACATTTGCCTGTGCACCAAGCAAAGCCTTTGCTATGTCAATATAGCCTTTTTGAGCAGCAAGCATAAGAGCTGTTTTGCCACTGCTGTCTTCTTCTTCAAGTTTGACGCCTGCACGCAACAAATTGTTTAGCACGGAAAGATCATTATTTTGCGTGGCACAAAGAAGAGGAGTGATATTATTATAATCTTTTAAATTTATATTTGCTTTTTTGGTAATGAGTGTTTTTACAGCATTGATGTGGCCAGCAGAAGTAGCTGCAAAAAGTGCACTTTGGCCTTTGTTGTCAACATCATCAATTCTTGCTCCATGCTCGAGTAAAAGTTCTATTGTTTGAGCATGGCCATTTTTTGCGGCATGGATAAGAGGTGTCATGCCATTGGAATCTTTTGTATTTATTTGTGCACCTTTAGATAGCAGATAAAGTATACTCTCTAAATGAGCACTTGCTGCGGCGTACATAAGAGCTGTTTTACCTTGAGCATCTTTGGCCTTAATATCTGCACCATGCTTTAAAAGAAATTGAATTACTTCTGTATTACCCTTAGCAGAAGCTTGCATGTTTGAAGTCATATGATTTTTATCTTTTGCCTCAATATCTGCACCAGCTTTTACTAATAATTCAATGCTTTCGATATCATTTGAAGCACAAGCTTGCATAAGAGGAGTTTTTTTCTCATTATCAGAGGCTTCAATATTTGCACCACTTTCTATAAGGATTTTTACGCTGTCTTTATTGCCTTTTGCAGCGGCAGAGCTAAGAGCTGTTTTGTTATCAGCATCCTTTGCTTCTATATTTGCACCAGTAGAGAGAAGAAGTTTTACTAGAGATATATTTCTTTTTTCAGCAGCAAGAATGAGAGCATTTTTATTGTTTGCACTTCTTGTTTCAATATCAGCACCAGCATCAAGCAAAAGTTTTGCAATTTCCGTATGTTCATTTTCTACAGCATGCAAGAGAGCTGTTTTGCGATCGTGATCAAAAAGGTCTATCTGTGCCTTCTTGCTTAATAAAAACTTGGCAATGTCTATTTTATTGTTTTTAGCAGCAAGCATAAGAGGAGTCATGCCCTCATTGAAAGCATAATCTATATCTACCCCGTCATTAACAGCTCTTTCTATTCCTTTAAGATCATAATTTAATAGGGCATTAATAAATTTATTTTCTAAGACACTCATAAACCACCTCAACCGTCTTTAAAGTAACAAAAAATTTTTTATTTTAATGATTTTATAGACTGTATTCTTTCTTTTCAAGAACTAAGTCTAAGAAATCACTCTCTTTTATAGGTTTAGCAAAATAATAGCCTTGCGCGATGTCACATTCAATCTCTTTAAGCCATTTTGCTTGATTTTCATGTTCTATTCCTTCTGCGACAATCTTCATTCCTAATTGCTTTGCAAGAACAATAATTTGCTGAACAACTAAAGATCCACGCGGTGCATCTTCATGGAAATCTAGAAATACTTTATCTAATTTAAGCACATCAACTTCTATAACACTCAATCTATTTAAAGAAGAATTACCAGCACCAAAATCATCCATAGCAACAGAGAAGCCTATTTTATGTAAAACTTTGATGATAAGAGGTAAAGTGTCTTCAAAATTGCCTAAGGCAGATTCTGTGATTTCGATTTCAATATGTGAAGGAGGTATGCTGTATTTCTTTAATATTTCTACCATTTGTTTTATCAAAATGCTTTTTGATAAAGTTATTGGTGAAATATTGACAGCGATTTTTAAATCTTTAAAAGCTTCCTTATTTTTTTGTATATAGGAGCAAACTTCTTCAAAAATATAAAGTTCTAATTCTGAAATAAAACCATTTTCTTCCATAATAGGAATAAAATCGTTAGGATAGATTGGGTCGCCAATAGGTGGAATCCATCTCACTAATGCTTCAGCACCCATGATTTTTTGTGTATCGAAAGAAACTTTTGCTTGATAATGAACTTTAAATTCCTTATTTGCTAAAGCATGTTCCATTCTATAAATGATATTAAGCATTGTTGAAGATTTTTTACGCATATTGTCGTTAAATTCTACAAAAGAAAAATTATGTTCTTTCTTTGCTTCTGAATGGGCAATGTTAACATTATCAAGTAAAGAATTCATGCTTGTGTCTTCGGCACTATTCTTACAATAAGCAATAGACATTTTTAATGAATAGTTTTCACCTACTATATTCTTTATTCTTGGCACAACAAAAGATTTTACCACTTCTTTAATAGCAGGGCCTTGATCAACTTTTTTTAAGATTATAAATTGTTCAGCAATACGTCTGCAAATCAGAGTATTTGTATTTTTATAGGCATCTAGAAGAGCATTAGCCATTGCTTGTATTACTTCAGTTCCTTGCTCTGGCCCATAGTAATTATTGATCATTCTAAAATAATCAATATCCATAAGTATCATCTCATACGTGCCTTCTTTTGCAATAGAAAGTATTATATCTGCCTCTTCTGTAAATTTTGAAACAGACATCAAAGGAGTGATATCGTCTTTTGCATAGATATTTATTTTTGATCTTTGTCGTAAGATAAGAACAAAGGCAAAAACAAAAAAGCATAAAATAATGAAGGCTGCAATAAGATATTTGAGATTTGCCTGAATAAATTGTTTCGAACCAAAGGTAGGCATATAGAGAGAAGTGTTATAGGCAATAATTGATCTTATGGTATTTTCAGATTCTTTATTTATTATGATATCAAAAAGTGGTAGATAATCGTCTTTTATTTTATTGGAGATCTGAAAATTCATCTCAAGAGGCAGGTTGAGTGAAGTTTGGTATTTTGCTTTTGCAGAAGTTGAAGCAACAGAATTTGTGCCTATAGACGTGGCTATCATTGCGTCAATTTTTTCATCAACAAAGGCCTTCAATAAATCATCAGTACTTGTATGATGG
The DNA here is from genome assembly GCA_964368455.1 of uncultured Desulfovibrionaceae bacterium. GTDB lineage: Bacteria > Desulfobacterota > Desulfovibrionia > Desulfovibrionales > Desulfovibrionaceae > CAYJAZ01. Next base: position 57,987 of record CAYJAZ010000005.1, on the reverse strand, counting down.
ACTATTTTTAAATCAGGATAATCACGAAAAAAATCGTTATAGCGGAAATTTATATAATTTAATATGCCCACTTGTGCATTTTTTGGAAGGGCTTTATTCGCTTTATCGTATTCTTGATCTTTTAAATAATTATCTTGATAGATAATATTTAAATTTACCTGTGTATAAGGATCAGTGCCAGTGTAAAATCTCGCAATATGATTTCTTTCGCCCACGAGAGATATAAGTATATCTAGATCTTCAAAAACAGTCCAACTTGTATTAAGATTATAAGGTATATATTCAACATTAAAATTATATTTTTCTGCCAAAATATTCATAAAATCAATTGCAATGCCGGCTGGTTCGCCAAAGACATTTGTTTCTTGGTAAGGGGCATGTCTATCAAAATAGCCCACTTTAAAGTTTTTACCATCAAGTAAAGCAGCTTCTCTTCTTGTAAGAGATCTGTTTTGAAATTCGTTGCCTGAATGTTTGTATTTTTCAGCTAAATAATGAGGAAAAGATGCATTGGCAACAAAAAAATCATAAAGCTTTGCATCTAAATAATCGAGTAAAGCTTGATTTTCTTTGTTAGCAATAAAATATAAATGTCTCAATTCAAGATTGAGGACAGAATAGAAAGGCAGGTCAGTTTTTTTTATCGAAGGCAAAAGATAGAAATCTGCTTCAATTTTTTCATAATTACGTCTATCTGCATAGACATATTTTACAGAAATATTGTTTTCTTCTAAATAATTATCTAAGAAAGCATTTCCAGGACTACCATGAAAAGTTGCTACTGTTTTATTTTCAATGCTTGCAGGATCGTCATAAAAAATATGATCTTTATTTTTTGTTGTGAGGGCATATTGCACAAAATGTATAGGTAGTTTGCCAAAAGCAATATCTTCTTGTCTTTCTTCAGTAACAGAAAAAAGTCCACCTAAATCAATAATGCCTTTGTTCAAAGCTTCACGAAGAGAACCTTTTATTTCAACAAATTCAAAGTCAACTCCAGCAAAATAACCAAATTTTGTGAGCAAATCATAACCATAACCCTTATTATCGTATGAAGTATCATCGGAAATAATTGTCATGCCTTTAGTGTAGCCAACAGTAATAACTGGTTTGTTTTTTGTGTTGACTAATTTTGCATTGTCTAGGCCCATTTTATGGGCATCTTTGTGCAGAAAATGAGTGTTTTTTAGCTCAGGAGAAGTGATACTTTTATCAAGAACATCAGGAGGGATTTGGTTAGCGAAAAGCAGGTTGCCATGGAAGATAAAACAAGAAAAAACAACACTTAAGGCGAGAAGAAAAGAAGAAAACCTTGAAAGCATAATAACCAAACCTTGAAAACTAAAGCTAAAACAAAAATCATACTAAACGAGTAATAGAATAATTCGCACTATAAAATTACTACTTTCTTAAAACATAATCTCTTTATTGTTTTTTGTCAATTTGTTTTTTTCAAATTTTCAATAATTTCATGAAATAAGCTTGAAATAATTGAATTATAATTTATTTATAGAGTTTTTTTAGCTTATATTTGTTTTTTTTATAAAAAGAACAAGAAAAAGAAATTCAGTCTGTATTTATTTATGATTTTTGAAAAATTGACAGCAGAAAAAAGTTGACGTCATGCTTTGTTTTCGATAGATTCAACTATCACTACTTTTCTTTTTATTTGGCAAAGAAAGGGCATAAATTTATTTGTAAAGGCAAGAAAATGACTGAAGAAAAACTCACTATTCTCAATGCCTTAGGTATTGAAATTGATTATTTAGACGAAGATGCAAAGAATTTCATCAAATCACAAAAGCATTTGCCTCAAAAACAATTGATAAAAAAACTTTACGAAGAAAAAATCCTTCCTTGCACAGCAAGAATGAAGGTAGATTACAGGAATATGCACCATAAAAACAGGCTTGCAGGCGGTTCTTCACTTGCTATGGCAGAATGTTTGGCTGGTTTTGCTTCAAATATGCTTTTTTGTGAAGAAAATGAATTTGCAACAGGCATGCAAGTTTCTGGGAATCATGTCTTTCCTGCACACGAGAATGAAATTCTTTTGGCAAGGGCTGATATTGTGCATAAAGGAAGTAAAACGCATGTATGGAATGTAGATATTGTGAATGCTGATGAAAGACTTATTTCTAGTGTTCGCGTAACAAATATGATAATACCAAGTAATTAAAAGAGGATAAAATCATGGCAAAAAGACAATGGCAAACAATAAAAGAATACGAAGAAATCTTTTTTGAATTTTATGAAGGTATAGCAAAAATTACTATTAATAGAGATAGATATCGTAATGCCTTTACGCCGACAACTGTAGGCGAAATGAGTGAAGCTCTCAATATTTGTAGAAATGATCAAGATATTTGCGTTGTTGTTATCACTGGTGTTGGCGAAACTGCTTTTTGTAGTGGCGGCGATATGAATGTTAAAGGGCATGGCGGCTATGTTGGTAAAGATGGCGTAGCTCGATTGAATATTTTAGATGTACAAAAGCAGATTCGTTCTTTACCAAAACCTGTTATAGCAATGGTAAATGGCTTTGCTATTGGTGGTGGGCATGTGCTTCATGTTGTATGTGATATGTCTATTGCTTCTGATAATGCTATCTTTGGCCAAACTGGGCCAAGAGTAGGGAGTTTTGATGCTGGCTTTGGTTCTTCTTATCTAGCGAGAATTGTTGGACAAAAGAAAGCAAGAGAAATCTGGTTTATGTGTAAAAAGTATAATGCACAAGAAGCTCTTGAAATGGGATTAGTAAATAAAGTTGTGCCTTTAGCTCAATTAGAGGACGAAGTTGTTTCTTGGTGTGAAACCTTGATGGAACATAGTCCAATGGCTCTTCGTATGATTAAAGCTGGTCTTAATGCTGAATTAGACGGCCAAGCAGGCATACAAGAACTTGCTGGCGATGCTACCTTGCTTTATTACCTCACAGAAGAAGCACAAGAGGGTGGAAAAGCCTTTTTAGAAAAACGTAAGCCAAACTTTAAGCAGTATCCAAAATTCCCTTAGGAATTTAAGTCCATGCGTAAAAACTATATACTCGAAAGAGAAAAACAAATACTTTATTTTAATGGCAAAAAATATTTGCCAAATGAACTTGAAAAACTTAAAGAAGACATGCTTTCACAAAATAAGTTTTTAGAAGCTTATCTTGAATTGTATGCTTTTTTGAAAGAATGGTTTAATGATAAAGATTATGTAGAGGTGCAAACTTCTGGCTCTACGGGCACAGCAAAAGAATATAAAGCAATGAAAGAAAATATGATGCAAAGTGCTTTAAGAACATGCGATTTTCTTTCTTTGCCAGAAAATTCTTCTGTTTTATTATGTATGCCTCTTAAATTTATTGGGGCTAAGATGATAGTTGTGCGAGCCTTGGTTGCAGGACTTGATCTTTACTGTGTACCAGCTTCGCTTAATCCAATGAAAGATATTGATTTTTCACCGTATTTTGTAGCAATGACACCACAACAAGCTTCTGCTTCACTCAAATATACAGAGCAAAAGAAAGCATTGATGCAAGTAAAGCATCTTATGCTTGGTGGCATGGCCGTTATGCCTGAATTAGAAAAAGAACTTTTTGATTTTCCACATTCAGTTTGGCTCACTTATGGCATGACAGAAACTCTCTCTCATATAGCTCTTAGAAAACTTAATAAAGAAGATGCCTCTTCTTTTTTCACTCCTTTTAATGATGTGAAACTTTCTTTATCAAAGGAAGAAACTCTTATTATCGATGCTCCCTTTGTTTGCAAGGACATACTTGTCACAAACGATAGAGCAATTCTTTTAGATGATATGAAATTTCAAATACTTGGTAGAGTAGATAATGTTGTGAATAGTGGTGGGATTAAGATTCAAATAGAAGAAATAGAAGAAAAACTTGCTTCTTCTATGCCTATAGCTTTTCGTATAACTTCTCTTCCGCATAAGGAATTAGGCGAACAATTGGTGCTGCTTACAGAAGAAAATTGCCCTGATTGGAAAGAAAGATGTAGCGTGCTTTCAAAATACCAAGTTCCAAAAATGCATATACAAGTTGAAAAACTTCCTTTGACGGATTCAGGTAAACCAGATAGGCTTAAAGCCAAAAAACTTGCACAAGAATTTGCTTGTTGCTAAAAAAGAAGAATAAAATGTCAGAAAAAGAAATTAAAGACAATACTATAGATTCAAATGCAGTTGATGCTGCGAAGAAAGTAAAATTAGACGAAAAATTACAAGAAGCAGAAAAAACTTCTCTTAAAGGTTATATTGCTCTTATTGCAACAATGCTTTTCTTTTCTGGTATTTTTTCCAATAACGATAATTGGACAGATGCCTTTAATATCAGTGAACTTATTGGAGATTTTGGAAAGATCAGTGGAGGCAATTTCATAGGTAAGGGGGGCTATGGGGCAAAGCAGGGATTTTTATTTTCTCTTTCTCTTATACCTGGCATTATGCTCGCTCTTGGCATTGTTGAAGTTGCCACGCATTTTGGTGCACTCAAGGCTGCACAAAAAATGCTCACACCTCTTTTTAGGCCACTTATGGGCTTACCTGGCATTGTTGGCCTTACATTAATAAGTTCTATGCAAAGCACGGACGCTGGTGCGGCTATGACAAGAGAACTTTTTGAAAATGGCTATATAACTGAAGAAGAGCGTCTAATTTGTGCGGCATTTCAATTTTCTGCTGGTGCTGCCATATTGAATTATCTTACTACGGGCATGGCTGTTTTTTCTTTTTTGGATATTTCTCTCTTATTTCCTTTAACTATCATACTTATTTATAAATTAGTAGGTGTGAATGTGATGAGAATATATATCAAAACATTTACTCATAAGGGGATATAGCATGTCTACAGTAAAGAAAAAAAGTATTATAGATATATTTGTTGATGGCTTACGCAAAGGTTGGTTGCTTGCGACTAATCATCTTTTGCCAAATGTTGTTATGGCCTTTGCCTTAGTGCATTTTTTGACTGTGCTGAATGTTCTTGAATATTTAACAACATTATTTCAGCCTTTTATGTCTATATTTAATCTGCCTGGCGATGCCGTTACAGTTTTGCTCACTACATGGTTTTCTGCTGTGGCAGGGGTTGGTATTGCTGCCGCTCTCTATACAGAAGGACTTTTAAACAGCACACATATAGCAATACTCTTACCTGGCATCTTTTTAATGGGTGCACAATTACAGTATATGGGCAGAATTCTTGCAGTTATTGGTATTGAAACAAAACATTATTTACCATTATTTCTCATTAGTGTTTTCAATGCTTTTTGCGGCATGCTTACAATGCGATTTTTATTGTAAAAAGAAGGGCTTCTGCAATGACAGAAAAAGATAAAAGAGAATTAGGACTTTTGTATAATGCAAATTATGACACAGAGATTCTCAAGGAATTGAATGAATGTAAGGATAAATGCTTTATATACAATCAGATTTTGCCATCGCATACAGAAAAAAGAGAAGAATTTTTTAAAAGTATTGTTGCAAAAGTAAAATCTCTTTTAGCTGTGCAAAGCCCTTTTTATTGTGATTTTGGTTATAATATTGAAATAGGTGAAAATTTTTACGCTAATCACGGTTTAATTATACTTGATGCTGCAAAAGTCACTTTTGGCGATAATGTCTTTATTGGCCCCAATTGTGGATTTTACACAGCAAGCCATCCTATAGATTACCAAAGAAGAAATGAAGGATTAGAATTTGCTCATCCTATTAAAGTTGGTAATAATGTATGGTTTGGGGCAAATGTGAGTGTGATGCCTAATGTAAGTATAGGAAATAATGTAGTTATTGGTGCTGGCTCTGTTGTTACAAAAAATATTCCTGACAATGTTGTCGCCTTTGGTAATCCTTGCAAAATTTTTCGCTCTATCACAGATGAAGAAATATTAAAAGAATATACTTTAAATAAAGAAATCTAGCCTATTCTATTTTATATATTTGCCGATAATTCCTTATAGAAAAGAAGTGTAAAATTACTCTTGTTTTATATAAAATATAAGGGGTTGATATGTATAGTATTTCTAGTGTTTTTGCGCAAAGCACAATAAGTGCAAAATCTTCTTTATTTTCCAATAATAATGAGGGCATTCAATCTTTTTCTCAATTCAAAGCCAAAAATGATGATAGCCAAAAAAAATCAGAGGCTTTAATTTCTGATGTTCTTAATCCACAAGACAAAGTAAATATTTCGACTGAAGGCCTAAATCAAGCAGAAAAAGCAAGTCAAGTAGCAAATTCTGCGAGGACAGAAGATTCTTTGATGGGCAAAGCCTTAGATGCTTTATACACAAATACAACAAAAACTTTTGCCTCTGGTACGCAAGTGACAATTTCTGCAAATGCTGATGCAGAAGGTTTTTATACAGCAACTATTAATTATGCAGACAGCAGAACAAGCGAAAAAATACAACTCCAAGAGGACACAGTTTTCTCTGAAGACAGTGCTGGAAATCTTATAATAAATACTGTTGAAGATAAGAAAATAGATCCAGACGATGAAAATTCTGCTCTTGTGAAAGAAAAAAATATTCTTGGTTCTAAAAGTGATGATTTGATTGTAAGCATTTCAGATAATACAAAGATTTCTTCAAGTGATGGCAATGACACTGTTGTGATATTTGGCGAAAATACTAAGGCAAACTTAGGCGATGGCGACAATCAAGTTGTGAGTAGGGCTTCTTCTGTTTCGCTTAATGCTGGCAATGGAAATAATCTTATTTCCTTAGCGGGTATGAGTAATACTTTAAATGTAGGCGATGGAAATAATACCTTTTATGCTTATGGCGATTTGAATCTTAAGGGCGGAGACGGTAATAATGAAATAAATTCTGTCTTTGGAAATATTGAATTAGGTGATGGAAATAATATAGTAAAGAACATTGCAAATAACACAAATACTCATTACTTTGAAAATATAAAACTTGGCAATGGCGACAATAAATTAGAAAGTGATCTTGTAAAAAATATTTCAACAGGTAGTGGAAATAGCATAATTGATGTTGATTATGCAAATGAACTTCAACTTGGTAATGGAAATAATAAAGTAAATATTGAACAAATTGCAAGATTAGACGCAGGTAATGGCGATAATACTATCAATATAGATGTTCTTACAAAATCCTTAGATGCAGGCGATGGTGATAATGAAATAATTGTGAACGCAAGTTATAATAAAGAGGCTTTCTTAGCCTATAAAGAGCTTGAAAAATATGAAAATATCAATGATCCTAACTTTAAAGTAAGCTCTGCTTCTATAAGTATTGGTAATGGAAACAATAATTTAGTTGTAAAAGATACAGTACATGACATCATTAGTAGAGATAGCGAAGATGAAGAACATGTTCGTTTAGGTTATGGTTCTGTTCATCTAGGTAATGGAAATAATAGTATAAACCTTTCTTCAATAGGTTCTAGCGAGCAAAGAGAAGGCCTATCTTTAGGCAATGGCAATAATAATTTAACTCTAGAAAATGCCTCTGAAAAAGCTTCGATTTTATCAGGTGATGGCATAAATTCTATTCATTTACTTGAAGGGCAGGATAATTTAAAAGTCACTGCTGGTAGTGGGCACACTAGTCTTCATTCAGAAGAAGGAATGAAGAATTTAAACTTTATGAGTGAGGGTTCAGCCGCTCTCAATATTGAGGGCAATTTAGAAGATTCTTCAGTTGAAATTGGCGAAAATCTTAACGAAGATAATGCAATAGATCCTGCTACAGAGGGCGAAATTGTTTCACAATTTGTAGTCGAGGGCGATGTAATAAATTCTGATATAGTCACAAAGGGTAAGGCTGAAGTTGAAATTCTTGGTTCGCTTATAGGCAGTAATTTGATTGCTGAAAATACAGAAAAAGAAAGTCCTTTAGATAATATTGTTGATATAAAAGGAAGTATAATTGCTAGCGAAATTGAAGACTTTGTATTCAAAAATGAATTTACTCAATAAATAATTATAAATATATTAAAAATAAAAAAACACTCTCTTTTTACAGAGAGTGTTTTATTTTATATAATCTACAATAATATGTAGTTTATAGATTTTATCCTTTACCTTCAGTTATATATTTCTTAGTTAGTCTAAAGAGAACTGGGCTAAGAAGAATAAGGCCAACAAGGTTTGGAATAGCCATCATAGCATTTAAGTTATCTGCAATAAGCCAAACTGTGTCAAGGCTAGCAATAGCACCAACAGGAACAACTGCTACATAAAGAATACGGAAGAATTTTACGCCTTTTTCGCCAAATAAGTAAATTACACAGCGTTCAGCATATACACACCAGCCAAGAATTGTACTATAAGCAAATAAAGCAATACTCAATGAAACAAAAGCACCACCGTAAGGAATAACAGATTCAAAAGCAAGGCCAGTAAGGGTAGCTCCTGTTTCACCAGAAGTCCAAGAACCTGTGATGATGATAGCAAGGCCTGTAAATGTACAAACAATAATACTATCGATAAATGTACCAAGCATGCCAACAAGACCCATAGTTACAGGACCAGAAGTTGCAGCAGCAGCATAAGCGATACAGCCAGAACCAAGACCAGCTTCGTTAGAGAATAAACCACGAGCAACACCCATTCTCATAGCCATCATAACAGTTGCACCAGCAAAACCACCAGAAGCAGCTGTAGGAGAGAAAGCTTCGTTAACGATAAGAGAAAGAGCACCAGGAACTTCATCTATTCTTAAAGCAACAACGATAATACCACCAGCACAATAAATAAGTGCCATTGCAGGAACTAAAATACCAGCAACGTCGGCAATACGTTTAAGTCCACCAATAATAACTAAAACTGAAAGAGCAAAAAGACCTACAGCAGTAATGTGAGTTGGGATATTGAAAGATGAATTAAGAGCTTGAGCAACAGAGTTTGCTTGAACAGTATTACCAATACCAAAACTTGCTAAAGCAGCAAAGATAGCAAAGGCAGCACCAAGCCATGCCCATTTTGGACCAAGTCCATTTTTAATAAAGTACATTGGGCCACCAACATAGGAACCTTTGTCGGTCACTTCTCTGTATTCTACAGCAAGCACTGTTTCAGCGTATTTTGTCGCCATACCAGCTAGGGCTGTCATCCACATCCAAAATAAAGCACCAGGTCCACCAATAAAGATAGCTGTAGCAACACCAGCAATATTACCAGTACCAATTGTTGCAGCAAGAGCTGTCATTAAGGCATTAAAAGCAGAAACTTCACCAACATCATTTGATTTGATCGCTCGGCCTTGCCACATAAGTCTGAAAGCTTGACCAAGATAAGTGAAAGAAAAAAGTTTTAATCCAATTGTTAGGTAGATACCAGTTCCTAACAAAAGAACAAGCATAATAGGGCCCCATAAAATACCATTGAGCCAATTCATTAAATCAATAAACATAAGCTACTCCCTTGTCTTTTTTTTCTTTATAGCATGCTTTCTAAATGAATTCAAGGTTTTTTTTAAAATTTACAATTTTGTTAGATACTTATTAGGGATTTTTTTCACTTTCTCATTTTTTTCTTCAAAATTTACAAAAAAGAAGAAAAAGTTCAAAATTTTAGATTGGAGAGATTTTTTTTACTTTTTTGTAGAATTTGTTTTTTAGTCTTATTTTTGTATTTTTAAATTAAAGAAAAAAGAGAATTTTTGGCTTATGAATATTGACAGTTTTTATGCTGTCATGCTATTCTTTTTTTAGATTGATTGCGGATATTTTATTATCTGAAAAATTTAAATTTTTCATAATGTTTTAGATGGAATCGTCTTTATAAAACTTGAGTATCTATAGCGATGTCAAGATTGAACAAATAGTGCCTCTTTTGAATAAAGACATATTGTTCATAAAGCGTAAAACAAACGTTTGCTCATGTCGGTTTATCTCGTGTATGTAAAGTTTTCTTTATTTTGTTTAGCCTAATTTGTAGTCTAGGTAGTGAAAAAAAACTTTAGAATACCTAATAAGTTATATAAAATTGGAGTGTATATATGGCAGACTTAAAACTTACTGCACCTGCAAGAGGTGAAAATGTTATAGTGAATCTTGAAGGTAAGTACGAAGCCTTGGAGTTAGGATTTTCTTTAGAGAATGTTTTCTTTGAAAGAATCGATAATGATTTAATACTGTCTTTTGATGCACTTGGTTCAAAAATTGTTTTACAAGATTTTTATACAGTATACACAACAGATAATCTGCCAGAAGTTGTTTCACAAAATGGCGCAATTACTTTGGGCGAAACCTTTTTAGCTAATCTTGGCCCACAATTTGTTATTCAAAAAGAAGAACAAAATGTGAAGCAAAGCAGAAGAAATGAAAATGATGCTCCAGAACAAATTGCTTCCTTGCCTGATGATTTTGTGCAACAGTCTTTAGCAGACGATGGCATTGATTTAGGGTTTTTTACAGCCAGAGTGAATGTGCAAATTGTTGAAGGAGTTGCCGTAGCAGGTTTATCAACTCCAGTTGCACCAGCACCAGGCATATCCCCAACTATTCCACAAGCAAATATAGAATTAGGTTTAGGTGCAGATGCTTTTATCATGCCTAGCCAAGTTGGTTCTGCTCTTTCTCGTTCAAACCTTTATATGCCGCTCACAGGTAAATTGTCTTTGCAAAATATTGATGCTAATGATTTTACCATCTATTTAACTATACAAGATCTTGGAACTTATGAAATAAATGAAAGTAATTACAATAAGTCAACAGGCGAATTTACTATAGATATTCTTAAAACAGATCTTGCTGGCTTAAGTCTTAAAAATCCAACTTTTACTTTCAGCATTGAAAATGGCGGAGTGGTTTCTGCTCCTTCAAATCCTCTTCATTTAGTACAAAATTATACTGAAGTTACACAAGTAGGAGAAACATTTATTGCTAATGAAGTTGAAGATGGTAAAACTTATAATGGCAATGCTGGAAATGACAGATTTGCTCTAGGAAAACTTTCTAATTCTACAACTTTAAATTCTGCTGAGGGCAATGATGTTATTGCAGTTGATGTTTTAGACACTTCAACAATTATTGCTGGTGCAGGAAGTGATTCTATCTCCATTTCTTACGCTAAAGATGCAAGCATTGATGCTGGCAGCGGCAATGATACTATACAAATTATTGCACCAGCTGGCACAGTTGATCCAAATGCAGGTGTCTTTTCTGGTTCTATTTCAGCAGGAACAGGAAACGACAGTGTTGAAGTAGGAACTAATTTAGGCACTATTTATGGTGATTCAAACAATCAATCTGTAGTTGGTGGAAACGATATTATCAAAGTAGGTGTAAGTTCTGGTACAATTTATGGCGATGTTGCAAGTTCTCAACATAATATGGGCGATGATGTTATTTCAGTAAATGAACTTTCTGGCACTATCTATGCTGATACAAACACCTATATCAGTGGTGAATTTGGCGACGATAAAATTGTAGTTGGCACTATGGGAGCTAATTCTTCTATCTATACAGATTCTGCTACAAATTCTGCTCTTGGTGGCAACGATACTGTACAAATTTCTCGTTTTGATGGTGCAAATATAAAAATAGATGCTGGTGCTGGAAACGATACCTTTATTTATAACAATAGTACTTATAATGAATTTGAATTGAACGATGATGGGAAAATTTCTATTACTGGACTTGATTCTTCAATAGAGATTATAGGTTTTGAAAATATTACAGCAGGCTCTGGCAATGATACAATCACAGGTAATTCATTTGCGAATATATTAAGAGGCGGAGCTGGCGATGATGAGCTTTATGGTGGCCTTGGTGATGATATCCTCTTTGGTGGTAGAGGGGATGACTTTATGGATGGGGGTGCCGGTGCGGATATTTATCGCTGGAGTGATAATGATGTCATACACAATGCCCACGACACAATTAATGTTGATGGTGATGATAGTTTAGACTTAGCTTCCTTTAGAGAGGCTGGTTTTGAAATGAGTATTACTGGTGGTGGAACAAGTCCTGTAGTTCTTGAACTTACTGCAGAAATTGATTCAACTTCCTATAAACATACAATAACTCTTCAGGGTGTTTCAGATTACGATAGTTTTAAAGATCAATACGAAGCGAATAATGGAATTATTAATATTTAACTTAGCAAAATAATAATAGAAAGGCTTGTGTTGAAAAACGCAAGCCTTTCTGCTTTAATATAGTTAATAAGTGAAAATAGATAAAATAGAAGAATTTTTTCACAATGCTTGCCTTTTATACAGAATTTAATTATACTTCTTTTACACACGCTTGTTATAAAAAGCACTTGTTTTCTATAACAGATTCTATGGCCTTACACAAAGTTTAAATAATGTTAAAGGTGAGTTTATATGACAAAGAAAATAACAATTATAGGTGCTGGTCCTGGCGGCTATATTGCAGCTTTTGCTGCGGCAAAAAAGAATGCAGAAGTTACATTAGTAGAAGCAGATTACCTTGGTGGAACTTGTTTAAACTATGGTTGTATTCCAACTAAAACGCTTAAAGCTTCTGCTGAAGTGTTAGAAAAAGCACACAATCTTAAAAATTATGGTATTTCAGGAATAGGCGAAGCAAAGCCAGAAATGCCAGAAATAGTCCAAAGAAAACGTAAAGTTTCTGAAGTTTTACGTGGTGGAATTGAAAAAAGCTGTGCAAACCTCAAAATTACTGTGGTAAAAGGTGTTGGACAAGTTATTAGTGGACAATTAGTTAAAGTGACTAATAACGAAGGCGAAGTGACTGAAATTGCAAGTGATTATGTTCTTATTGCAACAGGTTCAAGAAGCTTAGAATTGCCATCACTCAAAGTAGATCATAAATATATTCTTTCTTCTGACGATGCTTTAGAATTACAATACGTGCCTGAAAGCATGGTTATTGTTGGTGGCGGCGTTATTGGAGCAGAGCTTGCTGGTATTTATTCAACCTTTGGTTCAAAAGTGACTATAGTTGAAGGCCTTACTCGCTTATTGCCTGTTCCGTCTATTGATGAAGAAATGTCAAAACTCTTACAAAGAGAAATGAAAAAAGCTGGCGTAAAACAAGAGCTTTGTCAAATTGTTTCAGGTTGTAAGATAGAAAATGATAAAGTTTATGCACAATTAGCACCATCACCTTTCTTAGCTGAAGTTCCGCAATCAGCAAAGAAAGAACCTGTGATCGAAGCAGATGTTATTGTTGTTGCAGCAGGCAGAGTTCCAAATTCTGAAGGTTTAGGCTTGGCAGAAGCTGGAGTTGAAGTGGATAAACGTGGCTGGATTGTCACAAATGATTTTTATGAAACTTCTGTTCCAAATGTGTATGCTATAGGCGATATTTTAGGGCCTGCAAAAATTATGTTAGCTCATATGGCATCAGCTGAAGCTCTTGAAGTCATTGATAATATCCTTGATGGTACACAAAAAGTAGCAAATTATGCTGTTGTGCCTTCTGCTATATTCACTAGCCCTGAAATTGGCTGTGTTGGCATAACAGAAGCTCAAGCAGCTGAAAAAGGTATTGAAGTTGATTGTCCAATTTTCCAATTCAGAGAATTAGGCAAGGCACAAGCTATGGGCGAATTGCCTGGTTGCTTTAAGCTAATTATAGAAAAATCTACTTCAAAAGTTCTTGGCTGCCATATAGCAGGTGCACATGCTTCTGATTTAATTGCAGAAGCTGCTTTAGCAATGAAATTAAATGCAACAGCATACGATATAGCACACACTATTCACGCACACCCAACTTTGGCTGAAGGTTTATTTGAACTTGCACATAATTGGGCTACAGCCTAAATTTATTTTTATTGAAAGATTTATAAGTCTATTGAATTTATAAATATATTTATCTTAACTACAAATTATAAAAGGAAAAAACGATGAAAGCTTTAGCAGAAATTATTTTACCAGAAGACAGAAATTATACAGAAGAACATGTTTGGGCAAAGAAAGATGGCGACACTTTCTTACTTGGTATTTCAGATTTTGCACAAGATCAACTTGGCGAAGTTGTTTATGTTGAAATGCCATCTGAAGACGATGAATTTAGTGCAAATGCTGATTTTGGTACAGTTGAATCTGTAAAATCTGTGAATAAATTATTCATGCCTTTTGACGGTTCTATTGTTGAATTCAATCAAGATGTAGACGATACTCCAACAACTCTTAATGCTGATTGTTATGAAAAAGGCTGGATTGTTCGTGTAAAAGCAAATAATGCTGCTGATTATGATAAAATGCTTTCAGCTGCTGCATATCGTGCTGTATTAGAAAAATAATTTCTTATTTCAAATAAATAAAAAATCCAAGTATGAAGATACTTGGATTTTTTTATTTTTTTATGTATGCAAAAAGCTGATATATTTTATTGACTTTTTATTTATTTTTTGATAGTCTTTCTGTGTATGGCTTTAATTGATTTTAAAGTCTTGAATTTATTCTCTATATAGTTAATATATAAAGAATTTATTTGGAATAACCCTTCTAAACTCCTCAGATAACAGAAGGTTGATTCACATCCTCCCCATTTAGCCGACAGTCTCATTTCTGTCGGCTTTCAAATTTAAATAAATAGAATGTAGAGAAATTTATCATTGAATAGATAAAATCCACTATTGATTAAAAAACAAGATTATGCTATTTTTTTAAGCGATAAGTATATTTTTTGCTTATTTAAATCTTATTTTTGGAGTATTTATGTCTACTTTAGAATTGAATTATATACGTGAGGGCGAAAAACACATTATTAAAACAGATAATGATGCATTAGGCGATATTATTATCGATAATACAGGAATTCCAGAAGAAAGAAGACATGGGACTTCAAGACTCTTATTGGCTTCTTCTGCTTTAATGTGTTTTGCAGGCACTATGACAGATGCAATGGATAGCCGTGATTTGAAATATACTTCCATAAAAGCAAAGGCTTTTGTTAATGAAGCAAAGAATAAAAATAATGTCGATAGAGTGACAAAGATTGAAATTGAAGTCGAAGTTGATTTTGCTAAAGAAGACACAGAACTTTTTGAAAGAGTGAAAAAAGTGATGAAACAAGGTTGCTTTATTACAAATTCCTTGCATGAAGGTATTGAAATGACTTATAAAATTAATGGATAAAATAAATTATAAAAAAAAGCTTGACAAAATCTAAGATATCACTTTATGCTTAGGGCAAGTGATTAATTTGATTGCTCAATCAAGAAATTTATTTTTTATTGAGTCAAAGTATAGAAAGCAGAAGCTTAATTAGATTAATTATTTTATTGATTTTCAAAAATTGGAAATAAAATTAAATTTTAGGAACACGCATGAAACTCCAAACTTCATACACAGTAGCAAATAATTATAATGCTGAATTTTATTTTAGCTATTATTTTATGCAGTCCTGTGGTATGGAGTGTTGTTGTTGAGTGCTTAACTAACAGAAACTTCAAGACCGCAGGCTTTTTTGTCGGCGGTCTTTTTTTTGAAAATTTGTCGACGAAGAAGTGAAGGTCTTGTAAATAAAACAAGGAGCTTTCTTATGAATCTTGGTAAGCAAAAACGTCTAAGTCGAATTATTTCTCCACAAAGTTCACGTTCAATCATTGTCCCGCTTGATCATGGCATGACTATTGGTGCAGTTGAAGGTATTGAAAACATTCAAGATACTGTTTCTGATTTAGTTGATGGCAATGCAAATGCTTTGCTCATGCATAAAGGCTTGATTCGTAATTCTCGTCTTTGTAATAAACATTCAAGCACTGGCCTTATTATGCATTTATCTGCTTCAACTTCACTTTCTGTGCATTCAAACACAAAGGCAATTGTTGCAAAAGTTGAAGAAGGGCTTATGTTTGGTGCTGATGCTGTTTCTATTCACGTGAATATAGGCGATGAAAATGAAGCTAAAATGCTTGAAGATGCAGGAAATATTGCCGAAGCCTGTGAAAGATGGGGTATGCCACTTTTGATGATGCTCTACGGAAGAGGGCCAAAGATCAAGAATCAATTTGATCCTGAAATTATTGGACATTGTGCAAGACTTGGTGCTGAACTTGGTGCGGATCTTGTGAAAGTTCCTTACAGTGGCGATATCGAATCTTTCTCACGCATAGTTGAATCGTGTTGTGTGCCTGTTGTTATTGCTGGTGGCGAAAAAATGGACAGTGATAGAGATATTTTACAAATGGCTCACGATTCACTTCTTGCTGGCGGTAAAGGTTTATCCATAGGAAGAAATGTTTTCCAGCATAAAAATAGAATAGCTCTTATGCATGCATTAAATGCATTGGTACATAGAAATTATTCAGTAGACGAAGCATTAGAAATTGTTAAAAATACAACTAAAAAAACAGCCATTGCAGCTTAAATTGGAAGAAAGATGCCAAAAATATATTACAGATCAATTCCTTATGTGAAAGAAGATATACTATTTGCTTTAGAATCTGGAATCGACGGCCTTATTGTTGAAGAAAAATATCTTGAGAAAACAGCTCAACTCGCACGCATAGATGTGATTTCAGATAAAAATTTTCCACTTGTTAAAATGCAGAATAAAAAGGATGAAGAAAGCATATTGTCTTGTCTGCAAAAAAGCGAAAATCTTGTTATTGCAAATCCTTGGGAAATTATTCCTGTAGAAAATCTTTTAGCTCAGGTAAAGAGTGTCTGTCTTGAAGTGGAAAGTTTAGCACAAGCAAAACTTGCTTCTGGAATTTTGGAATGCGGTGTAATGGCTGTGGCTGTGAATGCAAAGGCTGTGTATGATATAAAAGAAATTGTTGATGCATGTAAGCAAAGTCAAGGCGAAGAACCATTAGAAGAAGCCGAAATTATTGAAATAACACCAGTAGGTTTAGGGCATAGAGTTTGTCTTGATACATTGTCTGTTTTCAAAAAAGGGCAGGGTATGCTTATAGGCAATTCTTCTGCTTTCACTTTCTTAGTGCATGCAGAAACTGAAGCAAATGAATATGTTGCGGCAAGACCATTTAGAGTGAATGCTGGGGCTGTTCATGCTTATATTCGTTTGGCAAATAATAAAACATGTTATTTAGAAGAGTTACGTTCTGGAGATGAAGTGTTGGCTGTGCAGGCAGATAAAAGCACTTCATTAGTGACAATAGGCAGGGCAAAGGTTGAAATTCGCCCTATGCTTAAAATTGTAGCAAAAATTGGTGAAAACACAGGTTCTATCTTTTTACAAAATGCTGAAACTATTAGATTGACACGAAGTGATTCATTCCCTATTTCTATAGTAGATTTAAAGATTGGTGATAGAATTTTATGCAGGCAAGATATTGCAGGCAGGCATTTCGGCATGGCGGTTTCAGAAGAAATAAAAGAATTATAACGAGGTGTTATATGGATACACTGGATTTTGTAAATTGGAAAAAAGAAGATATCGACGCTTTGCAAAAGCAAAGGCAGAAAATTAACTCTCTAGATAAAAAATTGTTAAAACTTCTTAATTCAAGAGCCGAAGCTAGTTTTGCTATTGGTAATTTGAAGAAAAAAGTTTCAAAAGACGCAAAAATTTTTGATGCACAAAGAGAAAAAGAACTTCTTGAAAAACTTTTTGCTCTGAATTCTGAACAAGATGGCATTCTTTCAAATCTGCATGTTCAATGCATTTGGAGAGAAATTCTTTCAGCATCCCGTTCTTTACAAGCTTCAACTAGCTTAGCTTTTTTAGGGCCAGAAGGAACATTTTCCTATTTCGCAGCCAAAGAATTTATGGGCGAAGCAACAGATCTAAGAGCTTGTACAGATTTTTATGAAATTTTTGAAAAAGTAGAAAATGGCACATATAGTTTAGGTTTTGTGCCACTTGAAAATTCCTTATACGGAACTATTGGTTCTTGCTTTGACTATTTTGCTCAATTTGATGTAGCTATTGAAGCTGAACATTATTCGCGTATAAATTTAAATCTTTTAAGTAAGGAAGATTCTTTTCTTGCTATAAAAAAAGTTTATTCACATGCCCAACCTTTTGGGCAAGCTTCAGAATGGTTGCGTGCAAATCTTCCTCATGCAGAACTTATTGCAGTAGAATCTTCCGCTATGGCTGCCATTTTAGCTAAGGAAGAAGAGGGAAGTGCAGTTGTTGGACATATAAAATTGAGTGAAGATTTTGGATTAAATATTCTTGCTGTTTCTATTGAAAATGACAAGAAAAATTGGACAAGATTTGCTCTCATTACAAAGAAAACAAATACTAAAAAAGCTAAAAATACTGACACTATAACTAAGAATATTAAAAGTTCTGTGCTCTTTACTCTAGCAAATAAAGTGGGTTCATTAGCTGAAATTCTTAATGCTTTTGCAGAAGCTAAGATTAGCTTACATAAATTAGAATCTCGTCCAATGCCAAGAGAAGCATGGAAATATCTTTTCTTTGCAGATTTAGATGCTGATATTAATGATAAATCATTAAAACCACTTGTAAAGAAATTAAAATCTTTATCTTCTTCTTTCACAATACTTGGTTCTTATCCAGCAGATCAAGAGCATATAAAAACACTTTAAAGGAAAATAATGAAAATTCTACACGCACCACAATCTAAATCTCTTTCTCATCGCATACTTATTTCTGCTGCCTTAAGTGAGGGCGAATCAAAAATATACAATTTACTTGATTGCGACGATACAAGAAAAACAATGGCCGTACTCACAAAAGCAGGAGCAAAATTCACTTCACTTTCAGAAAATGAAGAAGAATTTAAAGACTTTATAGTTCAAGGTATGGGCGATAAAGCAAAAGGTGGCTCAAATCTTGAAGAAAGCATAGAATGTTATATTGGCGAATCAGGAACTTCAGCCCGTTTACTCACAGCCATACTCTCGCAAGGCGAAGGCTTTTTTAAACTCTGTGGTGCTCCACGTATGCATCAAAGACCGATGGGAGCTTTAGTAGATGCTTTGAAAAGTATTGGTGCAGAAATAAATGCTGAAAAAGAAGGTTATGCTCCTTTATATATTCATGCAAAAAAACTCAAAGGCGGAAGATGTGAGATAGCTTTAGACGAATCTAGTCAATACCTCTCAGGCCTCTTGCTTTTAGCACCGCTTTGTCAAGATGGAATGCAACTTGTGCCTGTAGGAGCAAAGGCTGTTTCATGGCCTTATGTTGCCCTTACTTTGCAAACTATGCAAAAATATGGCATTGATTTTATTGTGAAAAATAATGATGGATCAGAAATATTAGATTGGGAAAAAAGAAGAGAAATAAGCCCAAATTCACTTTGTATTGAAGTCAAAAAAGGCCAATACAAAGCTGGTTCGTATACAGCAGAGGGCGATTGGTCTGGTGCTTCTTATCTTTTAGCGGCTGGTGCTTTAGGCAATGAAGCTGTGAAAGTTTTAGGATTAGATATATTGTCTGCTCAAGGCGATAAAGCCTTACTCTCAATACTAGAAAAAATGGGAGCACATGTTGAGATAGATAAGGATTATGTTATTGTTAAACCATCGAAATTAAAAGCAATCGAAGTTGATATGAATGCCTGTCCAGATATTGTACCAACTGTTGCTGTTTTGGCTTCTTGTGCAGAAGGAATAACTCGCATAACAAATGTACCGCATTTGAGAGTGAAAGAAAGCGATCGTATTGCTTCTGTTATTGCTGAATTAACAAAATTAAATATAAAAACTGAAGAACTTGCAGATGGATTGATTGTGCATGGTATTGGAAAAATGCCTGAAATAAAAGATGAAATTGAATTTTGCACGCATAATGATCATAGAATTGCTATGTCTATGTCTTTATTTGCCTTGCATGGAAATAAGCTTGCATTTGATGATAAAGAAGTTGTGAATAAATCTTTCCCAAGATATTGGGATGTTTATGCTGAAATATTAGCTTAAGGATTGAGAATGAAATACACATTATTTGGCGAATCGCATGGTTCGCATATAGGTATAGTTATAGAAAATTTGCCTGCTGGTATAGAAATAGATATGCAGGAAATTCAAATAGATATGCAAAGACGATCAGCAAAAGCTTTAGCTTCTATAAGTACAGCCAGACATGAAAAAGACGAAGTAGAGATTATTAGCGGTGTTTTTGATTCTCATACAACGGGCATGCCACTTTGTGCTTTGATTGAAAACACTTCTGTACGTTCAAAAGATTATGACGATACAAGATTTTTAGCTCGTCCAAGTCATGCTGATTATGCTGCACACATACGCTATAAAGGTTTTAATGATTTTCGTGGTGGCGGGCATTTTTCAGGCAGATTGACGGCTGCTCTTGTTTTTGCTGGTGCTGTAGCGAAAAAAGAACTTGCACAAAAAAATATACAGATATACGCAAGATTGCGTGAAATTGATGGAATTAAAGACAAGGATTTAGATAAAGTTTGCACAAAATTAGAGGATATTGAGGCTTTAAAAAAGATAGCCTCACAAGTATTTCCAACTATAGACGCTGAACAAGGCGAAAAAATGCAAGCTGCTATTTTAGAAGCAAGAAAGGATCAAGATTCGCTTGGTGGCATTATAGAATGTTTTATACTTGGTCTTGATGCTGGTTTTGGTTCGCCGTCGATTAATGAAAATATTGAGGGCATTCTTGCTCAAGCAATGTTTGCTATTCCAGCTGTGAAGGGCATTGAATTTGGTTCTGGTTTTGAGCTTGCAAGAATGCGTGGTTCAGAAGCAAATGATGCTTTTTATTCAGACGAGAATAAAAAAGTCTATGCAAAAACAAATCATAATGGCGGAATTAATGGTGGAATTTCTAATGGTTTAGCCATTAATTTCTCTTTAGTTGTTAAGCCAACTCCTTCAATATACAAAAAACAAGATACTATTGATATGCGTACAAATGAAGAAGCCGAGCTTGAAATAAGGGGTAGACACGATCCTTGTGTTGTGCCACGAACTGTAGTTGTGGTTGAAGCTGCTGCTGCACTTGCTCTTTCTACTTTATTTGAGCAAAAACATGCATAATATTGTGCTTATTGGGATGCCTGGAAGCGGCAAAAGTACGGTTGCAAGATATATAGCAAAAAGAAATGCCATGCCTTTGGTCGATACTGATGAAATGATTGTAGATTTAACAAAAAAATCTATTGAAGACATTTTTGAAGAAGAGGGCGAAGAAAGATTTAGAGAATACGAAAGTATTTGTGCTAAAGAAGCAGCAAGATTGAAAAAATCTGTTATTGCCACAGGTGGAGGCATTATTTTGAAAGAAGAAAATATGTTTGCACTTAAAGAAAATGGAATAATTTTCTTCTTAGATCGGCCTGTAGAGGCTATTTTGCAATCATCACAGCTTGCAGACAGACCTTTAGTGAAGAGTAGTAAAGAAAAATTGATAGAACTTTATAATGCACGTATTGAACTTTATAAAAAATACGCAGATCATATTCTTGTAAATACTATTTCTTTTGAAAGAATTTGTGGAAAAATTGTTGAAATATATAGAAAAAATAGGTGATACTATGCGTATATTAATATTGAATGGCCCTAATTTGAATTGGCTAGGTAAAAGAGAACCGCATATATATGGCAATAAAAATTACGAAGATATATGTGCAGATTTACATGATTTTGCCCATAAAAATGGAATAGATCTTCGTATCTTACAATCTAATCATGAGGGCGAACTTATCGATGCCATACAAAATGCCGAAGCTAAAGAAAATAGAGACGCAATAGTTTTTAATGCTGGGGCTTATACGCATTATTCCTATGCTTTACACGATGCAATAAAAAGCGTGGAAATTCCTTGTCTTGAAGTGCATATATCCAATATACATGCAAGGGAAGAGTTTAGACAAAAATCTGTGATTTCAGCTGCTTGTGTGGGGCAAATTTGTGGATTAGGAATCTATGGTTATAAGGCAGCTCTTTTGTATTTCATACAAGAATATAAATTTAAGCAAGAAAAGGGAAAAGTACAATATGCCTAATTTTCCAACTCTTGCTGTTATTGGCGATCCAATAGAAAAATCTTTATCGCCAACTATACAGAATGCAATGCTCAACTATTTGAATATACAAGAAGAATATACTAAGTTTCAAGTTTCGCCCTCTTCACTAGATTCATGGATAAAAAGTGAAGCAATAAAACTTAAAGGCTTTAATGTGACTATGCCATTAAAGCAAGAAATTATATCCTTTTTGACGGAAATTTCTGAAGAAGCAAGGCAGATTAATGCTGTAAACACAGTTGTTTGTAAAAATAATAAGCTTTATGGCTATAATACTGACGGTATTGGTTTTATGCGTGCTTTAGCTACAAAAAGAAAGGATTTATCTTCGCTCAAGATAGCTATGATTGGTGCTGGTGGAGCGGCTTGTGCTTTAGCTCAAGTTTTAGTTTCTTCTTGTGCAGAGCTTTCAATTTATTGTAGAAAAGCAGGGCAAGTGAAATTTGCTGAAAAGATTAAAATTCATGCTTTTGAAGATTTATTTAAAGATAACAGCTTGCAAGATATTGATATTCTTATTAACACTACACCTCTTGGGATGTATGGATATAATTCTTTTGAAAATTTGAATTTTATAAAATATTTGAAGAAAAAGCCTTTAGTGTGTGATTTAATTTATAAACCTGAAGAAACTCTCTTACTCAAAGAAGCAAGAATGCATGATTTTGAGACAATGAATGGTTTAGGAATGTTGATTCATCAAGCGATAGCCGCTTTAGAACTTTTTTTAGACAAAGAATTAGACAAAAATAAAATGGAAGAAATAGCTAAGAATGCTATAAATTCAATTCTATAGAAGAAATATTCACAATTAAAATAAGAAAGCCTCCCTTAGCAAAACTAAAGGAGGCTTTCTTATGAGGATTTATTATTTTTTTGGGGTTTTATATTTACATATTGATAAAATCAATATTATCTGCATCTCGCATTTCATCGTCTGAGAATTTTACGTCTGGGATAATAATGGTTTGAGCTGTGTCGCCTGCTGTATCAGTTATGGTAAGTATGCCTTCGCCATTTTCGCCATTGCTTGCTCTCACTTCATATCCAGCTTCTTTTAATTCAGTAAGATCTAATTTATCGCCGTCTTGGAAATTAGTAACAACATCAGTTCCACCAAGTAAGTCAGTAGAATTCCATGTTAAAGTTCCTAAACCAGTATCAGCAGAACTAGAATCTTGATCTGAATTAAGCCAGATTTCATTTTGACCATTACTAAAGATAGTGCCGCCATTTTCAGAACCAGTCATAGTCCAGCTATCGTCGAGGCTGATAATGCCATCTTCTTTAGCAATACCAAGTTCTTCAAAGATTTCTGCCTGACTTGTTCCTTCAATGCCATTGCCTGTAAGAAGAATTTCAGCATCGCTGATATTATTGCTTTCAAGAAGTTCTTTGATAGAAGCATCGTCAGTATAGACAAGGTCAAAGCCTTCGCCTGTGTTGATGACAGAGTCTAGTGTTTCGCCTGAAATCTTTATGACATCATTACCAGCACCAGTATTGAGATTTTCAAAATTAGTGATAGTTGCATTTGTGCCATCGATCTTGATATTTGTACCTGAAAAGTCGATATAAGCATCTTCTTCTGAACCATAGGTGAAAGTGTCTTCGCCAAGTCCGCCGTCAATAGTTACTTTATTATTTCCAAACTTATTGACGGTAACAGTATCGTTGCCGCCATCGTCTTTAGTTCCATAAAGGCCGTCAGCATAAATATTACCGCCATTCATATTTTCTACAGTAATATTATCGCTGCCGCTTTGTGCACCTGCATATTCATAGTTGCTATCGCCGTAAATATTACCATTATTTAGAGTTTTCACAGTAATAGTGTCGTCACCAGCTTGGCTAGTACTATAAGCTATAGAGCCATCGCCAAGAACAGAACCTGAATTCATTGTGTCAATATTGACTTCGTCGTTGCCGCCTTTGCCATGCAGAGCATATGCATCGCCGTATACACTTTGGCCATTCATGTTAGTGATGTCGATTTGATCGTTTCCGCCAACAGCAGTTGAATATAAAGTAAAGGCATCGCCTGTAACTTTACCACCAGTCATGTTTTCAATCTCTATAGTATCGTCGCCACCTTTTGCATTATCATAGAGTAGATATGCATCGCCAGTGAGTTCGCCACCTTTCATGTTTTCTACATCCACATTGTCGTTACCGCCTTGTGAACCAGAATAAAGATGCCAACCATCGCCAGTAACAATGCCTGTTCCTTCAAGTGTTCCTATTTCTACTTGATCATCGCCACCAACAACATCATTATAAAGATTGCCGTCAGCACGTATATTACCACCGCTTGAAACTTTTCCAACTATGATAGTGTCGTTTCCTGCGTCTGTATAGTTTTGTAATTCATCGCCATAGATATGGTGTGTTGTGCCATCAGAACCCACAGCTAAAGTTCCAGTTACTTCAACTTTATCGTCGTTTGAACCCATGAATAAGGCTGAAAGTTCTTGTTCAGAAGAGTCTTGACCACCTTCTTGATAGCCAGCAGTTGTGTATTCATAAGTGTTTTGATCTTTACTGCCAACATTTGTGATAGTGATAGTGTGGTCTCTAAAATCGCCATCTATAAGTAAATTTTCTTCTGTAGTTGCATTACTAGAAAAAGTTGCAGTTGATTGACTTTCGTTTCCGTTTTTGTCTTCAATTGTGTAGGTTAAGACTGAATTGATGTCGATTTGATCCATCATATGTGTATATTTTGGAGTAGTGAAAACATAACTACCATCAGGTTGTATAACAACTTTAAAGTCTGGATTATCGTTATAAGTCAAAACAAATTCGCCAGAAGTCCACTTTTGAATACTCCAGCCTTCTGCTGGTTCAAAAGAAGTGATTTTTGCACCATCTAAAGCGGCATCTTCGCCTGCAAGTAGATTGCCTGTTGCTGTTGCGCCTGCGTTTAGTGAAACAAAGTCGTCTACTACTTCGGCAATTGGTGCTGTGACTTGTGCGTCATCGCTTGCATTACCTGTGTTGCCAGCTTTGTCTGTGATAGTTGCATTTACTTGAATTTCGCCTGTAAAACCAGCTGATGGAGCTTCAAGAGAAACAATGATTTCGCCATTGTCGAGCATGTCTTGGTCTACAGTGATTTCTTGCTTTTGTGAGCCAAAATTAACAGTGATTGTGTCGCCTAGTTCAACATCTTTGCCAAGTGTTACCTTTGTGTCAAAAGTTCCTTCAGCACTAATTTCTGTATTGTTGAGATTATTATTATCGCCAGTAAGAATTTCAACTGAAATTCCATCTTCCTTTAAATCAGATGTGTCGATTGTAATAGTTTCAGTGGTAGTGATGGTTTCAGTATTGCCTGCATTATCTTTTGCTTCTACAGAAACTGAGAATTCGCCATTAGCTGCTGCAAAATCAGAACCTTTCACACCTATATAGAATTGGCCATCAGTGCCGAGCATTCCATTATATGTTTGGCCATTTACAGTAAGAGTAATGTTTTCGCCAATAACATAATCGCCTTTAACATAACCACTCACAAGAACATTTTGTTGAGCTTCGCTTGAGTTGATAACATCATCAGCTGTGATATTATTTATTACAATTTCCGCACTGGCAGTAGTATCTACTTCAACTGTATGTGAATCTTTTGCAGTTTCAGTATTGCCAGCATTGTCAGTCACAGTGATAGAAGCAGAAATTTCGCCCTTTGCTTGTGCTAAATCTTGGCCACTTACTTCTATGGAATAAGATCCATCAGCAGAAACTTTGCCTGTGTATGTTTGATTATTTACAGTAAGAGTGACTGTGTCTCCAGCTTTATAATCGCCAGTCACAGAACCAGTAACTTCAACAAAGCCTTCTGATTCAGTAGCGTTTATAATGTTATCTTCTGTGATATCATTGATTTTGATTGTAGCTTCTGCTTGAGTGTCTACTTCAACTGTATGTGAATCTTTTGCAGTTTCAGTATTGCCAGCATTGTCAGTCACAGTGATAGAAGCAGAAATTTCGCCCTTTGCTTGTGCTAAATCTTGGCCACTTACTTCTATGGAATAAGATCCATCAGCAGAAACTTTGCCTGTGTATGTTTGATTATTTACAGTAAGAGTGACTGTGTCTCCAGCTTTATAATCGCCAGTCACAGAACCAGTAACTTCAACAAAGCCTTCTGATTCAGTAGCGTTTATAATGTTATCTTCTGTGATATCATTGATTTTGATTGTAGCTTCTGCTTGAGTGTCTACTTCATAATCTTTGCTTATTTGCTCTGTGGTTTGATTGCCAGCAGCATCTTTTGTTGTGATAGAAACAGAAATATTGCTATCAGCCGCTAAATCAGAACCTTTTACTTCAAAAGAATATGAGCCATCAGGATTTACTTTCGCTGTATAAGTTTGATTATTTACAGTTAGAGTGACTGTATCATTGACGTTAAATTCGCCTTTCACACTACCAGTAATTGTGACATTTGAATTTGCTTCAGCTGCGTTAATAATGTCATCAGCTGTGATTGAGTCTAACTCGAGTTCAACTTCTGGCGGAGTTATGTCGATAATTTGCGAGCTTGTTGTTGAATTATCGTCTTTGTCTGTGACTGTTACTTCAAGCTTCACTTCTTCTTGATTTTCTTCATAAGGCACTTCCACATTAAGGCCATTTTCAATCATGTCTTCGGTTACGATATCGTCAAAAAGAGTGTTTCCATTTTCGTCTTTCACTTCAACTTTATCGCCAGGTTCAACGCCTTTATCAAGTTCAATATCAACTTTTACTTTATCAGAGCCTGAAGAATTGCCTTCTTCATTTGGAATATCAGAAAGACTAGTGTCGGTATTTGTTTGTGTTGATTCTTGATTTTCAAAAGTGCTTTCAAATTCTTGTTCATTTGAAGTTTTGTTTTTGCTTTGTTGTGTTATGTTTTCTAGTTGAGCATTTGATCTGCTAAAGTCAGAACCACCGCTTACACTGCCAAGACTAGAAATACCTGTTGCTAAAGCATTTGTATCTGTATTGTCTCTGCGATTTTCTGATTCTAGTTGAGCAATATCTTCATTGCCCGCAGCAGGCATTAATGCGGCGTCAAGTGCAGCAAAGAAATCAGCACTTGAAATAAGATCACTAGCAAGAAGAAAATCAGGCATATTTTCACTAGAGTAGGCAAGATAAAAATCTTCTAAAACAATAGTTGAATCCGTTTCGCTAAAATATATTTCGAGATTATTATCTACTTTTTCAAAAATAGCATCGCTTGTATCGAAATTAAAATTTATTTGTTTATCATTACTTGAAACGCTTACTACAATGGTTTCATTCGCTTGTGGGCTTGAGATATTAAGTTCAGCCATAAAAAATCCTCAATAGACTAAATTAAAATATTAACAAAGGTATATAAACCTTAATTATAGGGGGGTATACAAATTATTTTTTACAAGCTCTGCTTCTTGAGGCTTTATGAAAAATGTGTCTTCAACTCGAAGAATCTGCATTATTTCAATCCCGGCATGTTATTGATGCTCACAGGTTTTCTATTACTAAACATGTAATGTGAAAAGAGAGTAATGCAGACTTAGGGCATTGTCAAGTTTTTAATTAGGAAGTTAAATAATAATTTAATTATTATATTTAACTAGATATAATAATATGTTAGATAAGAAAAACTCCCATTGTATTCGGCTGAATGAATGGGAGTTTTTCTGTTGTTTATAGGAAATAAGAATTATTATTGTAATTACATATTGATAAAGTCAATATTATCTGCATCACGCATTTCATCGTCTGAGAATTTTACGTCTGGGATAATAATAGTTTGAGCTGTATCGCCTGCTGTATCGGTGATGGTAAGTATACCTTCGCCATTTTCGCCATTACTTGCAGTAACTTCATAACCAGCTTCTTTTAATTCAGTAAGATCTAGCATATCGCCTTCTTGGAAATCAGTAACAATATCAGTTCCACCAAGTAAGTCGGTAGAGTTCCATGTTAAAGGTTCAAAACCTGTATCTGCGGAACTAGAGTCTTGTTCTGAATTGAGCCAGATTTCGTTCACGCCATTGCTGAAGATAGAACCGCCATTTTCTGAACCAAGCATAGACCAACTATCGTCAAGGCTGATCATACCATCTTCTCTATCTATACCAAGTTCTTCAAAGATTTCTTCTTGACTTGTTCCTTCAATGCCGCCACCAGTAAGGAGCATTTCAGCATCGCTTATATTATTGCTGTCTAAAAGTTCTTGCATGGAAGCATCGTCGGTGTAAACTAAATCAAAGCCTTCGCCTGTATTGATGAAGGAATCAAGAGTTTCAGATGATATCTTTACAACATCATTACCAACACCAGTATTGAGATTTTCAAAATTAGTGATAGTGGCATTTGTGCCTTCAATCACGATATTTGTGCCCGAAAAGTCGATATAAGCATCTTCTTCTGAAGCATAAGTGAATGTGTCTTCGCCTGCACCACCGTTGATAAGAGCTTTGCCTGTGCCAAATTCATTCACAGTAACTGTGTCATCACCACCTTGAACAAGGCCTGATGTCGTCTTTGAATCCGCATAGATAGAACCGCCATTCATAGTTCCGATATTGATTTGATCATCGCCACCTGTAGAATTGTGGTAGAGTGTATAGGCATCGCCTAAAACTTCGCCACCATTCATATTATCGATGTTGATTTGATCGTTTCCGCCTGTAGAGCCAGAATATAGATGCCAGCCGTCACCAGTAATGACGGCATTGCCTTCTACTGTACCTAGATTCACTTCATCATCGCCGCCAACAACTCCATTATAGAGGTTGCCATCAGCACGGATATTACCACCACTAGTGACTTTGCCCACGGTGATTGTGTCGTTACCAGCGTCTTTATAGTTTTGAAGTTCGTCGCCATAGATATGGTGTGAAACTCCATCACTTCCATAACCAAGTGTACCTGTGACTTCAACTTTATCGTCTGTTTGACCTAGGAAAAGAGCTGAAAGAGCCGCTTCAGAAACGTCAGTGCCGCCTTTTTCATAGCCAGCAGTTGTGTATTCATATGTGTTTTGATCTTGACTGTCAACATTTGTAATTGTGATAGTATGATCTGTAAAATCGCCATCTATAAGGATATTTTCTTCTGTTGTTGAATTACTTGAGAAAGTCACTGAAGCTTCGTGCTCAACTCCATTAGCATCTTCAACTGTATATTTCAAAATAGAATTAATATCGATTTCTTGCATACCACCTGTATATTCAGGTGTTGTGAAATGGTATTCGCCATTAGGTTGTACTACAATTTTAAAATCTGGGTTATCATTATATGTCAAAACAAATTCGCCAGATGTCCATTCTTGAACGCTCCAACCTTCTGGAACTTCAAAGCCTGTTATTGTAGCATTTTCAAAAGAAGAATCTTCGCCATCTAAAAGATTGCCCTTAGCACTTGCACCAGCATTTAATGAAACAAAGTCATCAACCAAAGCTGCGGCTGTCGGCGGAGTTGTTGGAAGTGGAGGAGGTGTGCTTGTAGACGGGAGTTCAGGAATGAGATTGTCTTCTGTGCCTGAAGTTGAATCGTCGCCAGAAGCAGAATCATCGCCAAGAGGCGGAATAGATGGATTTGGACTAGAAATTGATGGAGTTTCAGGTAAAGAATCTCCTGAAGAATCTGTTCCATTGTTTTCTGTCGATCCAGCATTTGCTACAAAGTTTTCGCCAAGACTATTTGAAGAATCAGCACTTGAAGAGCCAAAAATTCCTTGTGCTCCTTCTATATTGTAAGCTGAACCACCTTCAACATTGCCATCAAGAGCATCAACAGAATCAGAAAGATTTTCAAAATTCATGTCACTTCTTGAATGTGTTTCATTGGTGATTGTGGTGTTTTCATTGCCAGCAGCAGGCATTAATGAAGAATCAAGGGCAGCAAAGAAATCTTCGCCAGAAATAAGCCCTTCTGCCATAAGAAATTCAGGCATATTATCGCTAGAATAGACTGAATAAAAATCTTCTAAAACAATTGTCGAATCGCTTTCGCTAAAATAGAGTTCTAAATTGTTATCAACTTTTTCAAAAAGCACATCGCTTAATTCAAAGTTGAAATCTATTTGTGTATAAGTGTTGTCAATTTTAATTATATTATTTTGATTAGCTACAGGTGTAGTGAGATTAAGAGTTGCCATGATAAGCTCCATGATAAGCTTCGTTAAAAGCTTCTTGATGAGTTTCTTTGGTTAGAAAGCTCTAAACAAGTTAGGTTTAAATTTTGCAATAGAAAATAAATAAAATTATAATTTTCGTATGTAGATTATTTTTAACAAATTATACAAGCCCAAAATAAGGGGAAAGGCTTTATGAACAAATGTGTCTATAATGAGAGGCATCATACGTTCAATCCCGGCAGTCTTTTAAATGCTCACAGGTTTCAAATCGCTTTTTTGCAATATCAATTAATCCTATTATAGAATTATCAAATAAAAAGTCAAGTTTTTTTTATAAAAATAAATTTCACAATTATAGTTAGTTAGTGGAATGTAAAAAATAATTTTATTTTTTTAAATAAAATAAAAATAATCTGTGCTCATGTATAAGGCAAATAAAATTTTTCTTGAAGAGCTTTTTAGAAGAAATAGACTGCAATTGATTGATTTTATTCAATTTTTATTTAAAATAAAATGCTTGATTTTATAAAGAAAACATGCTTTATATACACATAGATTTTTTTCTTTGGAGAAAGCATAGATGTCCGATTTTCCAGCTTCATTTTTCCCTGTCAACTACGATCCAGCAAATATAGTTTTGCCAAAAATTGATGAAAATTCAATACCAAGAAATTTGACACCAGTTCCTGCAACGGTGAAAGATGTACACGCGGTTTCTGTTTTGATCAATGAATACGCAATAAATGGCGTTATGCTTGCTCGTGGGCCACAATATCTTTATCAAAATTTACAAGAATATTATGTAGTTAAAGTTCCATCTCCGCAAAAGTTGATAGGTCCTTTAGGCGAAAGTGATGATCTTGTTATTGCTTGTGTGAGCCTACATATATTATGGGAAGATTTAGCTGAAGTACGTTCGCTTGCTGTGCATCCTCAATTAAAACGTATGGGCTATGGCAGAGTTTTAGTAGATTTTGTCAAAAAAGAAGCAAAGAAAATTGGCGTAAATAGACTATTTGCATTTACTTTAAGACCAGATTTCTTCGCAGCTATGGGCTTTCACGAAGTGCAAAGAGAAAAGCTTCCGCCTGTTGTGTGGAATGCTTGTTCAAATTGTCCAAAATTCTACAAATGCGACGAAATCGGTATGATGCTACATATCTAAATGCATTTTAAAAATTACTACAAAAAGGTTATAGCATATGTTATAACCTTTTTTATGTTAACTTGCATGTTTAGGGCAAAGGCAAAAAGCATAATGCCAGAAATTATGCTTTATTGTATCGTCCTCTAATTTGAGAAGATAGTCTAAAATTTCTGAATTTTCTGGAATGTTTACAATAATATTTCGCAATACAAGATGAAAAATCAAACCACCATAATGTATGATATTTGCGTGAGGAAAAATTCTCGCAATGGCTGGTACGATATTTTCAGAATCTGCTGCTTCAGAAATGTCTATTTCCTTGATTTTTTCTAAGGAAATTCTGCGGACATTGCGAAAAAATTCTTGATTATCACTGTTTGGAATTTTGAAATATTCATCTGGTAAAGCTTCGCGTACAGCATTGACAATAAAAAGTTCTAAATCAGAATATTGAAAACGGTTTTTGCCAACATAATCATCCATATAGAAATAGCCATCGTCTTTCAAAATATCGTAAGAAATCATTATAGCCATCTTTGTATTCATCATATGGTGTAAGGAAGAAGACCAAAAAACTAGATCATAAGACTTTGAAATGTTATACTTTGATTTGAAAAAATCTCCATGATGAAAAGTGATTTTGTCAGCAATATTTTTTTCTTTTGCTAAAAGCATACCTTGTTCAATTCGCTCTTTTGAAAGTTCAAATAAATCAAAGTGTTCTACAATTCCAGCTTCTACCATAGCCATTTCTTTTGCCGCATTGCCACAACCAATAGAAAGAGCTTTTTGAAATGTTTTGTTTAATTCTAAAAGTTTGGCTTTGCCAAAATTATAATCTTGTAGGGCTGTAGCAGAAGCTTCTAGCTTCATATTTCCACACACTCTTTGAAAAATATACTTTCTAATAGTTGTGTGCAAACCTGGGTCAGTACCGGCAATTTTCTGCACTCCTGTCCATGCCTTTTCTATCTTTTTTTCTTCTTCTTGCGTTATCATTTTTACTCAATCTTTAAATTTTTAATAAATCAATTATTTCAAGATGTTTTTTGCTTTCAGCTTTATTGTATGCCGTCAAGCCATCAACATTTGTAATCTTTTTATTGGCCTTATATTCTATTAAAATTTGTACAATTTCTTTTTGTCCATTTTCGGCTGCTATGTGCAATGGAGTGTTGCCATTACTGTCTCTTGAATTGATATAGGCTCTATTTTCAAGTAGATAGCATAGTATTTCTTTATGGCCGTATTCAGCTGCAAAATGCAGGGCAGTTTGCATTTCTTTTGTTTTGATATTTATAGATAAGTCTTTATTTTTTTGTAGTATTTCTTTTGCTTCATCAAGATTTCCTTTGATGACGGCAAAATGAAAAACATGCATATCTTCTATTTTCTTATCTTTGAGATAGGATTTGAGTAAAATTTCATCTTTATGGCCGCATTGAAGGTAGTATTCAGCAACATATTCTTTTAGATAATCACAAATTTCAAAAATATCTTCTTTTTTATTGTAATAGGAAAAATCATCGCCGTATTTCTTGTAGTGAGAGAGTTTTTCATGGAAATATTTGGAATTCCACTGGCTATTATTTAATCTTTCCATAAAGAGCACATAATGTGTGAGATACCAATAAAGAAAAGTGTTTTTTGCCTCATATTTTTGAGCAAAAAACTCATCAAGATTTTCAATGCAGCCTTCATCCTTATAGGCATCGTGCATGCCTTCAACCATTGATAATATAGGCACATCCCATAACAAAGACATAAGTGCAACGCCTGAATAGAGGCCGATAATAGCATCAATATGTGGCATAAAAAAGAGCGAGGAAGAAGCAAAATTTAAAGAATTTAAATAATCAAAATAAATGAGATTAGGGTATTTTTCTTGTAATTTTTTAAGATATTCTGGACTTGGTTCGCCTTTAAAGGAATCGTGTTTAGTGAGTATTATTCCAATATCTTTTGGTGTTTTTTCTAATACATAGTGTAATAATTCTAGTTCTGTAGAAAATTTACTATGCACCTGTGCACCACCAGAAGCAAGGGGCAGAAGAATAATTTTACGAAACTTTTCTTTTAATTTAATCAATTCATTTTTTAATGGCGACTGTCTTTCTATAAGCTCCTTTATTTCTTTTTTTGTTTCTATGAGTTTATTGATGTCATGATCCTTCACAGGAAGTTGCATTATATCGTCTTTATATTTTGTGATAAAGGCATGCCAAAAACTTGAATAAGGGCTTAAATAAAGGGTGTGGGGAAAAGGAGCTCGAGAAAAAATTCCATTTTCCATAAATAAAAGCAGAGCATTTGGAAAAGTTTTTTTCAAAAGACTAGAGCCTGAATGATAGGAAATAATGATGTCTGGTACAAAGTTTTGTGTTTTTTCTTTGAGGATTTTTGAAAGTCTTTCTATTTCATTTTCTGGCAAAGTGTCTCTTGCAATTTGTAGCAAAGGGCTTGGGACATGTGTTGAAGTGATAAGTTTTTCTTCTGTCAAAAGCTTCATAGTTTCAGGGACATATTCATCGTATATAAAGGATATAGTGTTCAAATTTTTGAGATGATTGCTTTGCTTATCCATTTGTTGAAGATTTTCTGAAATAAGGCAGGCCGCATCTATGTCTTGAGCTTGATTAAATGCTATAAACCACGAATTTAACATGTATTTTATATTTTGTGGCAAATAAACAGGACTTAAGGCGGCTAGCAATATCTTCATATCTTTTCCATATTTTTATAGAGATTTTATTCTTCTTTATAAGAATATTTAAAGTCTTTAATGATGTCAAGAAAGAGGCAATAATTGAGAAAAGTATTTTTTAAAAATATTGGCTAGTATATAATATTATTAAATATTATAAATGTTTGCCTTATATTTTTTAAGATTTTCTTTATTGCTAAACCATGCAATTGTTTCTTTTAATCCTTCTCTCAAAGAATATTGAGTTTCATAGCCAACATATTCTTTTATTTTACTATTATCACAACAAAGTCTATTTACTTCTGAATTTTCTGGTCTTATTCTATCGTTATCAACAATAAATTCCACATCGCTTTGCATAATGTCTTTTATAAGATTTAATGTATCGAGAATAGATATTTCACTATTTGAGCCAAGATTGAAAACTTCGCCAAAAACTTTCTTTGCGGAATTATCGCATTTTGCTAACATAATAAAGCCTTTGCAGATATCTGTAACATAGTTAAAATCTCTTGTTGGACTTGTATCGCCTAAAAGTATTTGCTTTTTATTATTTGCTATTTGCGTGATAATTGTTGGTATAACGGCTCTAGCTGACTGTCTTGGCCCATAAGTGTTGAAAGGGCGTACAGTTATGAGGGGTAGGTTAAAAGAATTGTAAAAACTTTGTGCTAGGGCGTCTGCGCTGATTTTTGTTGCGCTATAAGGCGATTGTGGCTGTAGAGGGTGTTTTTCATCAATAGGCACATAGAGAGCAGAACCGTAAACTTCGCTTGTAGACGTGATAAGCACTTTTTCTACATTATTTTCTAGAGCGGCCTGACAGATATTGAGCGTTCCATTGATATTTGTTTCTACATAATTTTGCGGAGCAATATAGGAATATGGAATAGCAATTAATGCAGCAAGATGAAAAATGATATCGATATCTTTAGTGATATGTTTCACAAAAAAAGGATCTCGAATATCACCATTCACAACCTCAATGGAATTGATCTGGGATATGTCATCTAACCATCCCCAATTATTGAAAGAATTATATTGTGAAAGAGCTGTTATTTGGCAGTTTTCTTTGAGTAAATTTTCACATAAATGTGAACCAATAAATCCATCAGCTCCTGTCACTAATACCTTTTTATTTTTTAATTGCATAATGTTTTCCTTATAGGATGAATGATTATGTGTTTTTTTCTTAGAATAACTATTAGTTCTCTATGAAGTCAATATATTTGTAAATATAAATTCTGTTTAAAAAGTTTTGTTAGAACAGCTTTAACAAGGAAAATCACTGTCTTTAATGAAATTATAAGAGAAATTATTGAATTTTTTCTTTTATATTTCTTGACAAAAAATACAAAAGGGTATTATAAAAATAATTAATATATAATAAATTTTATATAAAATTCTGAGGAGAACTGTATGAAAAAATTGTTTAATTGCTTGACTGTGTTTTTATGTATGGCCTTTATTTTAGCCACAGTGTCTAATGCTGACGCAAGACGACCATTAAAACTGCGTTTAGGTTTTGCAATTTCAACTAACCACAGTATTGGTCAAGGTTATTTGAAGTTTGCTGAAATAGTTAAAGAAAAAAGCGGTGGCAAGATTCAAGTTGAAGTTTTTGGTAATGCTGTTCTTGGTAACGACAGAACATTAGGCGAAGCTGTTCAATCTGGAACACTTCCATTAGTCTCTCTTCCTACTCCTGCATTGGCAGGTTTCCACAAGAATTTCATGGTATTAGATCTTCCTTATGTGACTTCTGCTGAAAATACCACTAAATTTTTAGACGCTTTACAAAATGGCGAACTTGGCGAAGAAATTCGTAAAATAGCAAATAGCATTGGCTTAGAACCACTTATCTACAGCGATTATGGTTACCGTTCTTTCCAATCTGTGAAAAAACCTGTGAACAGTATTAGCGATTTACGTGGTATGAAAATTCGTACAACAGATTCACCTATCGAAGTTGCTATTGCAGATTCATTTGGTATGATTCCAACTCCTATTGCTTGGAGTGAAGTGTATACAGCTTTAGCACAAGGTGTTGTTGATTCAGTAAGCAATACAGCGGCTATGTCACACGAAGCAAAGCATTCAGAAATTTTAAAATACGCTACAGACACAAAGCAAACTTATTCTATGCACCATCTTTTCATGAACAAAGAAAAATGGGATGCTCTCACAGACGAACAACGTAAGATTTTACGCGAATCTGCAACAGAAGCAATGGCTTGGCAGCATGCACTTGCAAATAAAAGAGAAGCGGATACTTTAGCACAATGGGAAAAATCAGGTATCAAGATTGCTCATTTTTCAGACGAGGAAAGAAAGAAATTAGTTGAACAAACTCAAAAGGTTCGTGATAGATTTATGAAAGATCTTCCACCTAAACTTCTTCAACTCATAGAAGAAACACAAAAATAAAAATTATATTATCCGTGTAGGTTACATATGTAACCTACACGACACTATGTTTCTTGGCATAAAAGTTCCTGGGGAGGTATTTATGGTTAGAGCTGAAAATGCTGGTTTAGAGAATAAGTGTTCGATTTTAAATTGGTTAGATGATAATTTTGAAAAAATATTTTTAGTGATTGGTTTGCTCACAATTATTTTATTTATTAGTGCACAAACAATACACAGATATTTCTTAGCTGAAATCACAGATTCAGCAAGTGCAATGGTATGGGCTGAGGAAGCCACAAGATTTATCTTTATTTGGATTTCTTATCTTGCTCTTCCTCTTGCAATCAAGCACAGATCTTCTATTCGTGTTGATATTCTTTACGATCAACTTTCGCCAAGATTTCAGCAAATAAGCTGGATTATTGCAGATTGTTGTTTTTTACTCTTTGCCTTTCTAGTTTTTTATACTGGTTTTGGGCAATTAGAAAGATTGATAAAATATCCACAATATTCTGTGGCTCTTGATATGCCTTTTTTAATTCCATACCTTATTTTTCCATTTGGTTTTGGATTAATGATTTTGCGTTTATTGCAAGATATTTATAAACAATGCAAAGTGTGTGGACTTAAAGATTCTATTCTAGGATTTTTCTTAGCTATTGCTGTGTGGGCTCCTTTGTATCCTATTTTATGGGCTATGTATTTAGGCTTTCCAGATCCGCCACCATTTTTCTATGATTACATTCCGCCATTGCCTGTAATATTTGGATATTTTGTATTACTTGCTCTTTTAGGTGTGCCTATTGCTATTGCTTTGGCTCTTTCTGCCATAGCGACAATTGTCACAGCCGAAACGCTTCCTATAGAATATATTTCACAAGTATCCTTTGCCGCGATAGATTCATTTCCTATTGTTTCTATTCCTTTCTTTATAGCCGCAGGTGCATTTATGGGTGCTGGCGGTCTTTCAAAAAGGCTTTTAAATCTCACAGACGAAATGCTTGGCGGACTTCATGGCGGCCTCGCATTGACAGCTGTTGGAACTTCGATGTTCTTTGGTGCTATTTCAGGTTCTGGCCCAGCTACGGTTGCCGCTATTGGTGCTATCACTGTGCCTACAATGATTGAAAGAGGCTATAATAAATATTTCTGTGGTGCACTCATTGCTGCTGCTGGTGCTACTGGTGTTATGATTCCACCAAGTAATCCATTTATTGTTTATGGTGTAACAACGCAAGTTTCTGTCGGCGATCTTTTTATAGGTGGTATTGTACCAGGTTTATTGATTGGTTTTGCACTTATGCTTTATGCCTATCTTTATTCACGTAAACGTGGTTGGAAGGGTGAAGAAAGACAACGTAGTGTAAAAACTCTTGCAAAAGCTTTTTGGGACGCAAAATTTGCTTTGCTTGTGCCTGTTATTGTGCTTGGCGGTATTTATGGTGGGCTTATGACTCCTACTGAAGCTGCTGCTATTGCTGCCTTTTATGGTCTTATTGTAGGCGTGTTCATTTATAGAGAATTGAAACTTAAAGACGTGATAGATTGTTGTGTGAGTGCAGCACAAACTTCAGCAACTATTATTGTTCTTATTGCAATGGCCACACTTTTTGGAAATATCATGACTCTAGAAAATGTGCCTGTAATGATTACAGAAATGTTACTTTCAATTTCAAACAATAAATATGTTTTACTTCTCTTGATAAACGTATTATTGCTTTTTGTTGGTATCTTTATGGAAACATTGGCGGCTATCTTGATTTTAGCACCAATTCTCTTGCCTGTGGCTATAAGCATTGGTGTAACGCCATTACACTTTGGTATTATCATGGTTGTAAACCTTGCAATTGGCTTTGTGACTCCGCCAGTTGGTGTTAACCTCTTTGTTGCTTCAGGCATAACAAAGTCTAAGATAACAGAACTTTCTGTATATGCATTCCCAATGATTGCTATTATGGTGGCTTTACTCTTAGTTATCACTTACTTCCCGCAGGTTTCACTCTTTATGTTCAATTAAATTCACTTTCTAAAGTAAAAAATAAAAATCCAAGAAATAAAATTCTTGGATTTTTTATTTCTCGATTCAATATCTCTTTGCACTCTATTTGACGACAGCTTTTTTCACTGCTAAAGTCTTGTGTATACAAAGGAAGATATATGCAAAAAGTTTTTATTATAGCCGAAGCAGGTGTCAATCATAATGGTTCTTTGTCGCTTGCAAAAAAACTTGTAGATATGGCTGTTGAAGCAGGATGTGATTGCGTAAAATTTCAGACAGCAGCTTGTGCAAAGAATGTTGTCACAAGATATGCAAAAAAAGCTGAATACCAAATCAAAGCTACTGCTGCGAGTAAAAGTGACGAAAATCAGCTGGCTATGTTAGAAGAACTCACTTTAAAATTTGAAGATTTTTCCATTTTAAACGACTATTGCAAAGAAAGGAATATCCTCTTTCTCTCAACGGCATTTGATATGCAAAGTGTTGATTTTCTTCATTCATTAGATATGCCATGTTTCAAAATTCCATCAGGAGAAATCACAAATCTTCCCTATTTGCGAAAAATAAATGCCTACAAAAAAGAAGTAATCCTCTCAACAGGCATGGCAAATCTAGAAGAAGTTCAAGAAGCACTCAATATATTAAAAGATTGTAAAGTCCAATTATTACACTGCACAACAGAATATCCTTGCCCATTTGATGAAGTAAATCTAAAGGCAATGCAAGCCATGCATGAAAGATTTTCACTGCCTGTAGGCTATTCAGATCATACAAAGGGAATAGAAGTTGCCATTGCCGCCGTTGCACTTGGGGCAAAAGTTATAGAAAAGCACATAACATTAGACAAAGAAATGCAAGGGCCAGATCATAAGGCAAGCATAGAAATAGATGAATTAAAGCAAATGGTTAATTCTATAAGAAATATTGAAAAAGCCTTAGGTTCATTTGAAAAAAAAGCCACACAATCTGAGATAAAAAATAAAGAAATAGCCAGACGATCCATAGTTGCAAGCAAAAAAATAGCAAAAAACGAAATATTTTCTGAAGAAAATACTACAGTTAAAAGGCCGTCAAAGGGGCTTTCTCCAATGTTATGGGATAGCGTTATCGGCCAAAAAGCTCATAGAGATTTTGAAGAAGATGAATATATTGAAATAAAATCTCTAGCAAATACAAGTAGTTCAAACACTAGAGCAGAAGCCGAAAAGTTTGGCAAATTTAGCGGACTTAATGAGGTAGAAAATGTATAAAATCTGTGTAGTCACATCCACAAGAGCAGATTATGGTATTTTAAAACCTCTTATCAAGGCCTTACAAAACACGCAAGGCATTGAATTAACAATTCTTGTCACAGGTACACATCTTGAAAAAGCATATGGGCATACTATAGATGAAATCAAAGAAGATGGCTTTAACTCTTTAGAATGTATAGAAATAATTGCAGATGACAGTCTTGATGGGCTTATGCAAACAATGGCAAATGCCATAACAAAAGTAGGGCAATCGCTCAAACAATTATCGCCTGATATAGTCATCCTCTTAGGCGATAGATACGAAATTTTTGCCATAGCTTCTGCTTGCACACTTCTAAACTTAAGCATAGCCCACATAGGCGGAGGCGAGCTTACAGCCGGTGCTATAGACGAAGTTTTTAGGCATAGTATTACAAAAATGAGTTCATTGCACTTCACTTCATGCGAAGAATATAGAAAAAGAGTCATACAATTAGGTGAATTACCACAAAAAGTGTATAATGTTGGCTCACTTTCCTTACAAGAAATTCATACTCTTGATTTTTACACAAAAGAAGAATTAGACAAAGAATTTAATATAGATTGTCAAAACACTATTCTTTTCACTTTTCATCCCCTCACAAAAGAAGTTTCATCACAAAAAGAACAATACATTCAAGTTCTTGAAGCTCTAGTAGAAAGTCCTTATACTATTTTAGCGACAAGATCTAATGCAGACACAAATGCAAGTATATTTAACAAAATACTTGATGAATATGCAGCTAAATATAAGGAAAAATTTCGTATTTCTGCAAGTTTAGGTATAAGAAAATATATGTCAATGATGAAATATGCTGCTTGCGTTCTTGGAAATTCATCAAGTGGTATACTTGAAGCTCCTTCCTTTCAGCTGCCAACAATAAATATAGGCAATAGGCAAAAAGGGCGGATACAAGCCCCAAGCGTGATTCAATGCGATGCAGAAAAAAAACAAATTCTTGCTATCTTAGAAAATTTACCAAGCAGAGAAAGTCTTAAAACTATTTGTAATCCTTATGAAAAAGCAAATACAAAGGAAGAAATAATAGCCGCACTTCTCAATTTCTTGCAAAATAAAGAGCATCTTCAAAGTATGAAAGAATTTTATACTCTCAAGCATTAATCTCTCTTCAAGAAAAAATACTGAAATTTCAAATAGGTGAAGTATGTATAAAAATAAGAAAATCCTCGCTCTCATCACCGCAAGAGGCGGATCAAAAGGTTTGCCAAAGAAAAATATCAAAAAACTTCTCACAAAGCCACTTATCGCGTGGACACTTGAAAGTGCAAGAGCATGTCCGCTCATAGATAGAATATACATTTCAACTGATTGTCCTGAAATAGCCTCTGTTTGCGAAGAATACAATGTACCAGTTCCACATTTACGTCCCGCACATTTGGCCACAGATACAAGTCCGTCAATTGATGTAATAAGTCATGTAATTCAGTTACTTGAAGCAGAAAATGAATATTATGACTACATATTACTCCTTCAGCCTACTTCGCCCCTAAGAAAAAAAGACGATCTACAAAAAGCAATTCAGCAATTACTCGACTCTCCACAAGCAAAAGCACTTATCTCCATAGGTGAAGTGCATTCTGCTCATCCCGTATTTATGAAAAAAATAAATGAAAACGGATTGTTAGAGCCTTATATCGAAAATGCCCCCGCTCTCACACGTAGGCAAGCCGCACAAAAAGTCTATTTTTCCTATGGTTATATTTATCTTGTCGAAACAAATCATTTCATGCAGAATAAATCTCTCTATGCATCTGGAATGTTACATTATCCATTGCAAAGGTGGCAATGTTATGAAATAGATGATATATACGATTTCATCTGTGTAGAAGCCATAATGAAAGAGAAACTAGAAGAAATTGAAGTTGACTTATGATTTTTTTTGTTTGCGACGCTTTTTTTTGCCTCCGGCGGCCAAAGGAGTTGAACCCCTTTGGAAACCCCAATTTGCAAGGTGAGTGCAGAAGGTGCTGGCTAAAGTAGTTTTTATTTTTTTTATTTGCGAAAAAGTTTTAAGGCCTTGGTGCAAAGCACCAAAACCTTAAATACTGTTTCGCTTTAAAATGGGGAAAATAAATTTTAATTGAGGTTAAGTTAACATTTGTCACTGCGTTCCAAATGTGTGTTCTTTATTTTGTATAAAGAATGAAGTCG
This sequence comes from uncultured Desulfovibrionaceae bacterium, assembly GCA_964368455.1. Taxonomy (GTDB): domain Bacteria; phylum Desulfobacterota; class Desulfovibrionia; order Desulfovibrionales; family Desulfovibrionaceae; genus CAYJAZ01. Next base: position 16,303 of record CAYJAZ010000005.1, on the reverse strand, counting down.
TGAGGTGGCAATCTATTTCTTTTTTTATTCTTGGAGGACACATGAATAATGAATCTTATCGCGTAAATTTTCACACTCATTCGACCTATAGTGACGGATTATCAACAGTTACAGAGATTGTTGATGCAATGCAAAAAAATCATGTGCAGTTTTTTGCTCTTACCGATCATGATACAGTTGTAGGTGTTCGTGAGTGCCTTGAGCTTTCCAAAAAATATAATATTGATTGTGTTTCAGGGATTGAATTGTCGATACCACTTCCAGACTCTAGCACTCAATCCTTTCATCTCTTATGTTATGATTTTGACATAGAAATTGTAGAAAAGTTAATTGATGATTTACGTCTCAAAAAACACAGGTATATTGAAAGCTTAGTAAAACAACTCAATAATGACGGCTATCTTTTTGAAATAAAGCCTGAGAGTGATTTCTCAAGTGTAACCGACATAGTTTATGCATTGAAAAACAATAATTATATAAATGAAGTTTCTGAGGGATATAAGCTATTAAAAACCAAATATCCACATTTTACCAGTCCAAAATTAGAGTTAAAGTCGGTAATTGACACAATTCATCAGGCAAATGGATTGACTATTATGGCTCATCCATTTGAAATATTTAATCATAGTACAAAAATCCGTATAGACAAAATATATACACAAGCTTTAATAGAAAGCTTTATTCCCTTGGGTTTAGACGGGATAGAAGTTTTTTATGAAGCATATTCTGTTGATGAGATTGATTTTTTGGAAAAGCTTGCCAAAAAACATAATCTTATAATGTCAGTCGGTACAGATTATCACAATAAAGGTAATACAACTGTAGTCTTTCGCGACATTCATGCTCAAAAAAACCTTTTACCTGAAATTTTATATAAAAGAAGAAATAATCAATAGATTTATATTAAATAATTCATAAAAACAATCTTATACAAGTATTTAAATAGCAAAGTATGGAAGAAAACTTAATCCACCCATCTCGTCTATAATTTCTCTTGAAAATGAATTTATTCTTTTAATATAGTCTTCAGCATCGTCAAATATATCAAAAGCAACTATAGCCCATTCGCTTTTAGAAAGTGATTCTATGGCATTGCGCGGACTATAATTGTGTGCACTATTATTTTGCTTAATTGCTCTTAGCCTTACTATAGCATGTTCAATAATTTGCGCGTGAAAGCGTAATCTGAAGTAATCATTTTTATATTTTGGAAGCTTGAAGACAGTATAATAAAGCTGCAGTTTCAGTTCATCAATTCTTCTTTCTATATCAATTTTTCTTCGTGCTATATTTTCTAAGCGATGCTTTGTTTCATCAAAATTTTTTGCTAGAAAAATGCGTTTATGCTCTTCAACATAAGGGCTTTCAGGAAGATATTTTACTGTTTCGTCAATATTCTGTATATGCTCGCATTCAATAAGAAGATCTTCATGGATAATTTTTATCGAAGAATTAAGAATAAAAGTTATATCGAAGATATTTTCAATAATTTCATGGAGTTCAATCGTGGAAAATGGTGAAACAAGAAATAAATCAATATCAGAATTTTTTGAAAATCTTGTAGAAGCTAAAGAACCATAGCTAATAATTTCTTCTACTTTTTGCGAAGTTTCAAGAGCATTGATAAGATTAAAAAGACAATAATATTGCATAAATGGAATGTTATTAACTTCATTTATATGGTAGGAATACAAAGCTTTGTTGTCTGTATGGCCTATAGCTATATAGCGATTGTTTTTTAACTCGACTTTCTTGTCAAATTCCTTAGCAAAGCAAGTTGGCAAGTTGAGTTCTTCAAAAGATATATTTCTCAGTGATAACATATGATTATTCCTCAAAAGCAGAATTTTTCCTTAAGTATTTGAATTGAATGAAACTTATACATGATGAAAGAATAAGTCCTCCACCAAACATTAAAGATATTGACGATAAACTTGGTATAAAGATACCTACTTTATAAAAAATATAAAAAAGGCTATAATATACTAAATTCATAAAAAGTGATGCATATAAAATCATATCTGTTCTGCCTATTCCATAAAGATAGCTATTCCAGATTTGGCCGAATGAAAAAACTGCATAACAGGGCAATAGTATTGTTAATAGTTGCAGAATTTTTGCTATTTCTCTTGCATTTAGTATGTTTTTAAGAAAATCATCATAAAAAGGTATGCACATAAGCCATATGGCCAAAACACAAGCGCTTATAAAGATATATGCAGGATAATTTTTTGAAAAAATATCTTTACCTTCGCCAGTATCTCGTTTAATTAATTCAGTGAGTTTGAGTATTGGTAGCAATAGCCACGCCCAGATAAATGATGTTGCTTGCCAATATATGCCTTGTTTTGCGATGGCATTCATCATATAAACAATCATATACATATAGGCAAGATTTCTTACAAGAGATTCAATTCCCACCAATCCACCTATCTTAAACCATTGCCTAAACCATGAAAAATCAAGTTTTGTCTTAAAAATTGGCATAGATTTATTGATTAAAAATAAAGCAAAACAGAAACTTAATCCATAACTAAGAATATTGCTGTAAGCAATTCCTAAAACACCAAGTTCTAATGAATATACTTGCTTTGATATAAAGAAAATATCAAAGATTATAGTCAAAAATGTTTGGACAGCAATAAGTAGAAATATCTTCTTATAATCATTCATAAAACTCAATACAAGGATAGTGACTTGATTGAGCGGAACAAAAATATAAGCGATAGATTCAAGTCGAATATAAGAAAGGGCAAGACTGCTTGCACTATTCATAATATTTAGCAAATATTGAGAATTTATAAATATAAGGAATGAAAAACATGAATAAAAAAGCAAAGAAATAAACAAGGCTGTTTTCACTCGTGATTGAAAAAGTTCAGCTTGTTTTGTTGTTCCTCCAAAGAGAAAAAATAAAGGTAGAATCAAGCCCTCTTGTATAATTTCGTATAGAAGAGAAAGCCATTGAATTTGAGAGGCAATATTAAGCCCATACTCGCTTGGAAAGTCATTTATAAGAAACAAACGTACACTTGTATATATGCTTGGAAATAGCCCAAGACAAAGGAGCGAAATATAAAGTTTCCAGCGAAAGTTAGATAATAATCTAAACATAAATGGTCCTAGTATTACAGAATATAATATAAGTTATATGCATGCCGCACGAGGCGAATTATATATAGCTTACTCTAAATAAAAAGGGATTTTATTGGAGATATTTGCAGTATTTAATAATTGAAAATTATAGATCTTATTAAGTAGTAAATGCCTGTAGATTCAATTCATTAAGATTTGTAAAGCTAGAGATATCAAAAATCTGCCTTGCCTTGACATGCCAGAATGTATTAATAAAATCTTCTTCATCTAGTATTTTTGATAATTGTATTATAACCCCTTCTATGGTATCTGTGCTTTCAGGATAAGGAGTTTGTGAAAAATCTTTTTCTTTTATTCTTTCCAAACAAAGGCTTAATTCTGCTTTAATATTTAAAATAACTAAGGAATTGTCGCTAATAGTGCGAAATAAAGCAAAAGCTATTGAGCCATAACCCGTAAATTCTATAATGGCTTGAGAAGATTGAGCTATATTTTTAATAAAAATCTCTTGAGCATAGACTTCACCATTTTTAGTGCCGTCAGAATACTGTTTTCGAAATTCATCAATTTTTATGATTTTATAATCTGGGAAAAGAAGGCTAAGCTTCTTTACAATGTGGGATTTTCCAGAATTGATATTACCAAATACACAAATTTTCACAATATTTCCAAAAGTTAGATATATAATATAAAGTACAAAGATAGAAACTTGCTTGTGCTTTGTCAACAAGAAATTTCAAGGCGATATTTACTTTAAATCCGCAAGCAAAATCATGCTATGTGAGCATAATTTAACGCAGAAAAATAAAAAATACTTTAGCCTTTTTTCTTTGTCTTAGATTTTTGTTTTGAAAAAGGATTTGTCCCCTTTTTTTATCTATCTGAGATAAGATATTAGTTTTATTTCTCTTCTTCGTCATTTAGCAGACGATTTATTTCAAGCTCGACTACGTCACATTCTGTTTCTCTATTTTTCACTTTGACTAGAGCTGTATCTATAACTTTTCCTTTAATGTGTTCAGCTTTGATATTAAGATCTTCAGTATTAATTTCTATGCTAGTGTTATCATTAGGGATTGAGCCGTATATGCCCATGATATAGCCTGTGAATGTTTGGTAGGTTTGGGTAGGCAATGCTATATTGAGTTTTTGTGCAACATCTTCAAGTGATGTGCTGCCTTTAATACGCCATTCATCACCTAAGCATATGATATCCTGGTTGTTTGGATCGACGATATCTCTGTATTCATCGTCGTCAAGTTCGCCTACAAGTTCTTCAAGCAAGTCGTTTATCGTGACTATGCCGTAAATGCCGCCGTATTCGTCAATAACAACAGCAAGTTGTTGTCTTTCTGCTTTCATTCGTCTAAAAACGATGTCTGCGTGCACGCTTTTAAGGACGTAATAAGGCTGTTTTACTATAGTATTGAGTATGTTATCTTTAGATTTATCCTCTAAATAGAAATAACTTCTTGATTTCAACACACCTATGACATTATCAATGGAAGCTTCACAAATGAGATAGTGAGCGTGTTTGCTGCGACAAATTTCTTCATGCCATTGTTCAACATTGTCTGCAAGCCAAAGAATATTTAATTGTGTTCTGTGTGTGCTTACTTTAGATATGTCTATATCATCGAAATCAAAGATGTTTTGTATAATATCTTTTTCTTCTTTTTCGATAAAACCTTTTTGCATGCCTTCATCAACCATAAGAATGATTTCTTCTTCGCTCACCCTTCCTTCGTCAGAATCTGGATTTATTCCAAAAAGATAGAGTATTGCATTTGTAGATTTTGTGAGCAACCATACAAGAGGAGCTGTGATTGTGGCAACAAAAGAAATAACAGAAGCAAGTGCAAGAGCGATGCTTTCTGCTTTCTTCATAGCTATTCTTTTTGGCACTAATTCGCCAAAAACTAAAGTAACGTAGGAAAGTATGAAAGTGATAAGGACAACAGCAATAGCATCAAGAAGTCGATAGTCGGCTTCTATACCTATATTTATAAAGAAATTTACTAAAGAATCTGAAAAGTTATCGGCAGCAAAAGCACTAGCAAGAAAGCCTGAAAAAGTAATTGCAACTTGAATTGTTGCTAGAAATTTTGCAGGTTGAGCTGTAAGTTTGACTAATGTAAAAGCTTTTTTGTTTCCACCTTGAGCAAGTCTTTTGAGTTTATGTTCACTCATGGAAATAACTGCAATCTCAGCACAGGCGAAAATAGCATTGCTAAGAATAAGAAATAGTTGTAAAGCAAGTTGCCAGAAAATTTGACTACTCAAGGTAAAACTCCTTATTAATAATATACAAGAAAGAAAATTCCTGCTTATATTAATTAAAATATTCTCATATTTTAGTAAAAATGTAAAGATAGTACGAATTGCTTGGTTAAAAAATAATTACAATAATGGACAAATAATAAAAGTTAAACAGTAAAATCACTTTTTCATCTGTAGAGAAAATATTTATTTTTAATATGAAATTATAGATAGTTAGAAAAAGTTTATTTATATGTATATGCTCTTGTGCTTTTTGAAAAAAAGGAATATACTAATTTTAGTTTAATTTAGGAAGTTTACTTTGGAAGCAACAAATATATATTACGACTCGAATATGAATGTAGCAAATACTTTGAAATACCACCATGACCTAGAGAAATTAGCTTTTAATAAACTTTGCATGACTGAAGTTTTGAATGCTGATTTGGCTATCGCGGCCTATGGTGAAGAAGTGTATCAGGCGGGTTGCAGGGATGTCCTAGAGAATGTTCAACTTTATCTACAGCATGCCAATTTAGATAAGAAGATTTTTTTATACAGCTATACTTATAATAATTTCGTTCTAGCTGGAACGGCTGAAATTTCGAAAGAAGATTTCTTGAATGTGATGAAAGAGTTTTTTACTCAATTTGAATCTGCTGCTTCGTCTGCTGTTGAAGTGAGTGCTGTTTCACGTTTTGCTGTGGTTTTACAGGAAGATAGACTAATTGAAAGAGCTTTTCATGCATTAAAAGATGCAAAAGACACGCGTGAAAACTTTATCATTACTCCTGATATCTTTGACGATACAACTCCTGTTGTAAATGATGCTAAGATATTGGATTTGATAAATTTTGCTATGCAAGGCGATAGAGTTGTTCCTTATTATCAAGGCATACGTAATAATGCAAATGGTAAAATCGAAAAATACGAAGCTCTTATTCGTTTAGTTGATCTTGAAGGTCAAGTATATTCTCCTATAAAATTTTTGGATATTGCAAAAAAATATAAAATTTATAATCGCTTGAGTATAGCTATGATCAAAAGAGCTATGGATGAATTTGAAAATAGAAGCGAAGAGCTTTCTATTAATATTTCTGCCTATGATATTTCAAGCGAAACTTTCAGAAAATGGCTTTTTAGGCAGTTAGAATCCTATAAAAATGCTTCACGTTTGATTATTGAATTTGTTGAAACTGAAAATTATCAAGACGAAATTCTATTTGATTTTGTTCAGAAAATCCGCTCTTATGGTTGTCGTATTTCTGTGGATGATTTTGGTTCAGGATATGCAACCTACACTAGCATAATTGCTCTTTCGCCAGCCTTCATCAAGATTGATGGCACAATTATAAAAGATATCACAAATTCCGAAAATAATGTCATTATTTTAAAATCTATTTGTTATATGGCAAATCTTATAGGTGCTAAAACAATTGCAGAATTTGTGGAAAATGAAGAAATTCAAAAGATTTTAGAAGAACATGCTGTAAGTTATTCACAAGGTTATTTATATAGCATGCCAAAACCTGTGACTGAGCTATAATCATAAATTTTGTAATAAGTATGGGCTTTTACTAAATTGGGATAATGCTGTCTTTCCAATCTGTTGGGATAATTAAAAAATCAATTTTATTATTAGGGTAAGAAATGAATCATAATGTCGAAGAATTTTTTCAAAGCATGATTGAAAAATTGAGTATACTTAATGACGAAATTTCTAAATTCAACTTTTTGGAAGAAATGTGTCTTTTTTTTGATATATCTCATGCATTCATCTATGAAACAAATCATCAAGACGAATTTTTACGCAAAGAATACTATGCAGTGACTCAAAGAAATCCACTGCCTGAAAGTATTAATTTAAAAACTTCATTAGGTTTGAAATATTTTAGTGAACTATGCTCTAAAAAGGTTATTGTTTGTAGTGGAGATCTTCCAAAAAGCGATTTTGAAGAAAAACTTGCACAAACAATGGATTTGAATACTCTTATTTTTATTCCTATTTTAAATCAACGTTATGAACTTGCAGCTTTTCTTGGACTTGGCGACCGCAGAAAAAAAGTGAGGCATGCAAATGCAGATATCCATAAAGCCTGTTCATTATTGAATTTACTTGCAAATACCGTCAAGCTTGAAATGTTTCAAAAAGGTATTGCAAATGCAGAAGCAACTCTAGGAAATGTTCTTGACCATATAGGAATTGATATCTATGTGAATGACTATTATACACATGATATTTTATACACGAATAAATCTATGGCAGCTCCCTATGGCGGTATAGAAAATATGATGGGCAAGAAGTGTTGGCAGGCTATTTTCAACGACAAAGTAGAACCTTGTGAATTTTGCCCACAACCAAGATTACTCGACGAAAATGGTAATTTAAATAAAACATATCAATGGGATTATGAAAGACCTTTTGATAAATCTTGGTTTAGAGTGTTAAGTTCCTCTTTTCCTTGGATGGATGGCAGAATCGCACATTTAGTTGCTAGTATTGATATTACTGAAAGCAAAAGAAACCAGATAGTTATTGAAAAATTAGCTCAGTTTGACTATCTTACAGGCCTTGCAAATAGAAGATCTTTGCATGACGATGTCCAGCTTTTTATTGACAAAAAGAACTTGTTTGGCGAAAAATGGTTTCTTCTTTTCTGCGATCTAGATGGCTTTAAACAAATCAATGATACCCTAGGGCACGAAGCAGGCGACTTCCTTTTAAAAGCTATAGCAGAAGATTTAAAGAAAATTCAGTCGGATGACTTAAAAATCTATAGACAAGGTGGCGATGAATTTGTGGTACTTATCAAAGACAATCAAAGCCCAGAAAATACAAAAACAACTATAAGAAACCTCTTTGCTGTTTTCCGTGCTAAACATGAATATCTAGAATATACAATATCTTGCGGCTGTAGTATTGGCGCAACTCATTACCCAACAACTGCAAATACACCAAAAGAACTCTTCAGACTCGCAGACCTTGCTATGTATAAAGTAAAAGAAGAGGGCAGAGGCTGTATCCGCTTTTATGATGATGAAAAATTTTATAATCTGAATGATTATTTTGATGAAAGAAGTGGGGAAGTGATAGGATAAATTTTTTATTCTAATTTACTATATAAAATATGATTTTAAATTTCTAGGAAAAGTAAAGTTTATGAAAAGTGATGCAAGCCCAGAAGAGATTAAATTTGATTCTCCTATAATTACTGTAATAACAGTTACATATAACTTGTTACAGGCGGAAAGAAAAGATTTTTTTAAAAAATGTGTACAATCTGTCGCAGAGCAAACTTACCCAAATATTGAGCATCTCATTATAGATGGAGCATCTAATGATGGAACAGTAGAACTTATTGAAGAATGCAAACATCAAAAAATGAAAGTCATCAGCCAAGCAGATAATGGATTGTGGGAAGCCATGAATACTGGAGCTAAAATGGCAACAGGTAAGTACCTCTGTTATTTGAACTCTGATGACTATTATCTTACAGATGATATAATTGCAGAATGCGTTGAACAACTCGAATCAAGTGGAGCAAATGCTTCTATTGCAAATGCTATTTATTTGAACCATGATGGTAGTTTGAGTTTAAAATATGATTATTATTCTCCCATTGCTAAAGAACTTTTTTATACTAATATGACATATATGCATGAAACTTTTATATGCAAAAAATCAATTTATGAAGAATTGGGCTTTCATGAATTAAAATATAAAACTGGTATAGATTATCATTTTAATATTAAGATGATATTGGCGGATAAATTTAACTGTATCCACATAGATAAGCCTATGTTAGCTCGAAGACTTGGTGGAACAACACACAATAAAGATGGTTCAGCCGTTGCTTCTACTATTAATGCGGCAAAAGCTATAAGGGATGATATTTCAGATTCTTGCAATAGTATTCATGAAAATTTTTTTCAACGCCTTAAAGATAGTCTCATAGAATTGAAATTGCAAAACTTTAATTATGAAATTTTTTTAAATGATATTAATAAACGTTATCCAATAACTAAATATGCTTTAAGTATACAAACACCACCGCTTTTAACTGTTATTACTGTAACATATAATTTAATACAAGCTGGCAGAAAAGATTTTTTTAAGAAATGCGTACAGTCTATTGTTGAGCAAAATTATCCGAACATAGAACATCTTATTATTGATGGGGCGTCAAGTGATGGAACATTAGAACTTATTGAAAAATGTAAGCATGAAAAAATGAAAGTTATCAGTCAAGCCGATAGTGGACTTTGGGAAGCTATGAATACAGGTGCACAGATGGCAAATGGAAAATATTTGTGCTATTTGAACTCTGATGATTATTATTTAACTAATAATATATTAGCACTTTGCATTGAACAATTAGAGGTTACTCAAAGCGATTATTCTACTGCAAATGCACATCCAATTACGTACGAAGGAACATTAGTTAATCCAAGTAGTCTTAATACAGTAAAAAAGCCGACCGCTAATGAAATTTGTTATAGAAGTATGACATATCAGCATGAGACACTTGTTTGCAAAAAAGCAATTTATCAAGAATTAGGTTTTCATAATTTAAAATATAAAAGTGCAATTGATTATCAATTTAATATTGCTTTAGTTTTGGCAGGCAAAAAAAGAACACATGTCGATATGCCTATGCTTGCAGTTCGTCCTGGAGGGGCAACTGTTGATTTAGATGGAAAAGCAAGCCAAGCGACAATAACAAATATGACCCTTCTATGGAAGGATCTTTATCCTTTTTGTCCTATAACAGAAGAAATAATTTCAAGATATTATAGCTATAAGATTTTACCACAAAGCATGCTTGAAATGATTAAAGAGCACTATGTAAAACTCAATATATCGAATTTCGATTATAAGATTTTATTTGATGATATTGAAACAATGAAAGAAAAGAAAATCCCTATAAAGCACATTGATCCTAAAGAAGTTGCAGTTGCAAAGTTTCAAAAATATTCTTTTAAGCATATACGTTATTATCTTCTAAGATATGTAACTATTGGAAAAACAAGAAAAAAATATAAAAAAAAGCTTTCGCTCATAGCAAGATAAGGAGATAGCATAATGCTTTATGACTATATAATTTTAGGTGCCGGTATAACAGCTTTAACTTTATTAAAAAAAATGAGACAGAAAAATATCACTAATATTCTTGCAATTGAAAAAGAGAATATGCCTGGTGGACTATGTCGTAGCTTTGATGTGCAAGGGCATGTTGTTGATATTGGAGGGCATTTTTTTCAAACAAAATATAAAGACGTAGAGGATTTTTTATTTGAATCTTTTCCTAAAGATAAATGGTACCAGATAGATCCGCGTATAACAAAAATTAATATAGAAAATAAGGACATAGATTATCCTTTAGAATCCAATTTATGGCAACTACCAATTAATAAACAAGTGGAATATTTACTTTCTGTGATAAGAAATGGCGAAGCTTTAGGAATGTCAGAACCGAAAAACTATGAAGAATGGATTAGGTGGAAATTAGGAGATAAAATTTGTGATAATTATCTAATTCCGTATAATATTAAATTATGGGGTGCTAGTCCAGCAGAAATGGATATTGATTGGATATATAAAATTCCAAGAGTTGAAGTAGAAGAAGTTTTAAAATATTCATTAAGTCGACAACAAGATATTGAAAAATTCCCTTGTCATAATCGTCCTTATTATCCAAAATCAGGTGGTTATGGAGGAGTTATAGATGCTGTTGCAAAAGATGAATTGCATTCTATTCTATTTAATACAAGTATAGAAAAGCTTAGTTTTGATGAGAAAAAAAACGAATGGTTAATAAATGATTATTTTAAAACAAAAAATATTATTACTACTATTCCATGGAAGGATTTATATATTGCTTTAGGTGAACCACAAGATATCAAGCAAGAAATGGAAAAAATTCAAAATACTCGCCTTGTAATATCATTATTCGAACTTGAAAATAAATCTGTAAATTATCATTGGCGATATCGCCCTCAGCTTGATGTGCAACATCATAGAGAATTATATATAAGTAATTTTGTAAAAAATAGTAAACAATACGGAGTTTTTACTGAAACAAATCTCAATAGATTTAACGAAAAAGAATTAAGTTTCGAGGGAAAAAATATATTTAACTATACGACTGATGCTGCTTATCCAATTCCTTTGCTTGGCAAAAGCAAAGCAATACAAACAATTCTTGAAAAATATAAATCAAAAAACTTATTCGGCTTAGGACGATGGGGAGAACATCAACACCATAATCATGATATTTGTATTAAACATGCTATTGATTTTGTAGCTAATTTATAATAGCAATATAATCTTTATTCTTTTCCTGAAAGAATGAATGGTAAGAAATCGTCTTCAAAAGTCATTAATGCTTTTCTAGTTAGATGATTATTGTCGTATAATTGCTTTTAGGACAAGAGGGATAAGATGTGTCTCAGGTATGTGGCTTTCGCCTATACTTGCATCCTTACTTGCTTATATTGCATGAATTTAGCTTTTGGGGCGAGAGATGCTTTATGTCCATAGACTAAATTATCCATAACAAGACATTCATAGCCATATTCTAACAAATGCTTTACCATGTGCGAACCAATATAACCTGCACCGCCTGTGATTAAAATCATAATTCTTTATACCTTTAAAAAAATAGAAGATGTCGTTAGTTTATTTTGTTTTTCAAGTCGATAATAAGTAAAACGGCTCCTGGATTTGTTATTTTTATAAAACTTAAATTTTTTGATGAAAAATGTGCGAGCACTTCTTTGTAAATAGGTATTGAATAATGTGAAAAAAGCATGAAGAGCCTTTCTTTGTTTTTAGATTGTTCGGTGCTAATAATTTCATTTAACTGAAAATCTACTGCCTTTGCTCTATCAAATATGATATAGTTAGAGCTAGCATTTTTTTTGTAAAATTCAAATGCTTTTTCACTAGATTGATAAAGAAGAATACTGTCTTGAACAGTATAGTTTTCTTCAATAATATGTATAAGTTTACTCGTTTGTTGCATAGAATTTCCTTTCAAAAGAAATTTTTTTTCAACATTAAGAGCATGTAAAGTTAAAAATATAAATATAAGAGAAATTAAGATTTTAAATCGAATTATTTTTTCTAGTACAAAATTAAGTAACACTGTAATAGGAATAAACGCGATTGGAATCCAAAAAAGTAACATGCGTGTTCCTCTTACACCTCCATGTCCAATTGGATAATAATGTAATATTGATGCAATACAAAGTATGAGTGTTGTGAAAATAATACAGAAACAAATTTCTTTATCTATTTTAAATAGTACGATAAGGCCAGAAAGAAAAAAAATAAAAAACAATTCCATTGGCATGAAAAAGCATGCAGAAAGAGTTGGGGTAAGTATTTCTTTATAAAAAATTATAAATTTATCTATTTCTAGAGGAATAAACATTTTATTCCAATAAGTTTGCATGTTTTCTATAGAAGCATTTTCCAAATAAAGAAAATAGTAGAGGAAAAAAAATCCAATTCCGCCTAATATTGTTACTTTATTTTTAATAATATAATTCTTTATATTTTTTGGAGAGTAAATTTTGATACATAATGTAAGAACTATGCCCGCAACAACAAAAATTGTTGTTGTTGCAAAAAGTAAGCAAAATATGCTTAATAATACAAAAGAAAGTAAAAGTTTCTGTTCTAGTTCTTTTCTAAAATGCGAGTAATAAAAAAGTAATATAAGAGATGAAAGTGCTTCAACCCCATATTGTTTAAATTCAGCACTATAATAGAGCAAAGGATAGGATGTGGCTATAAAAAATAAATAGATAAGGCTATGTTTTTTATCAAAAGTTGTTGCCATAAAAAAATAGGCAATAATGCCAAGAAATAAAGAAGAGATAAATGGCAAAAAATAAAGTTCTAATACGGTAGGCTGTGATGAACTAGAAATAAGTTCAGAAATAAGCATAAAACCAAGAGGTGCACTTTGTCCGTAGAGTAAAGGTTTGAGAAAGAAGTCAATAAGAGAAAAGTTTTTAACTGAAAGAGCTAATGCAAGCTCATCGAGCCATAGGTCTTTGTAATTAAAATAAAAATAAAATCTTGTAAAAAAAATACTTATTAATAAAAGCAAAATCAAGAAATTAATTAAACTGTCACTATGATTTTGGAATTTTCTTGTAAACATTACTATTCTCCTTTTTTTGCTACAAAAAAGTTATTCATTCCAAATTGAAAATATTTGTGTTCGAATGTAATAAATGAAGCTTGTGTAAATAATATTTCTAAACTTGTCTTAGTATAGTATTCTTTGTGATCTCTTATTTCATCAGGGTTTACAATGTTTAGCCTATACGATAAGAACTCAAGAACTGGTTTAGCCGCTTTACTTGGAACTGTACCAAGTAAAATACCACCAGGCTTTAGTATGCGATGAATTTCTTTAACTATTTCTAGAGGATGATCCATATGTTCTAAGACAGCAAGTAGAGTTACAATATCAAATTTTTTATCTTGAAAAGGCAATTTTTTATCAATACGAGCAGAGATTGTAGTAAAATTATTTTTATTAATATATGGAGCCTTAAAGTCAATTCCGCAGACACTACCAGTATTTTCATCTTCAGTAATTATGTATGGTGCAATTTCATAGAGAAATTTCGCCTCCCAGCCACAACCAACATCTAGTAAATGACAATTATTTTTTTTTCTTATATTTTCAATATGAGGCAATACTCTATTTATTCTCATTTGCCTAAGTAATGGTTCTAATATTTGCTCTTTCATATAAACTTCCTAAAAAACAAATTTTTTACGTAATACAAAATTTCCTATGAAACCAACTATTATTGCGATGAATTTACTTGTAAACACGTTCATTTCTAAATAAATAAGTCCTACAGTTGTATAATAATCTACTAATCCCATAATTCCAATAGTTATAAGATATGCAATAATTTCACCTTTAGTGTCCCATCTTGCTTTATGTCTAAAGAGGATTTTTATACATAAATAGTAGTTTGTCCATGCTGCAACAAGGAATGAAAAAAGAATAGATGAAAGCTGGCTGTAATTGAAATTTAACATTAACATAAAGAAAATTAAATTTGTTATTGCAGAACTAATACCTATGAAAAAATAAATCAATAATTGCATTGGTAGTGGAGCAGTATGGGCTGAATAATGCAAAATACAGTAAAGGGCTCTGACACCATCTTTCCAACCAATTTTTTTGCCTTCATCGTGTGTTCGTGGATTATAGCTAATAGCACATTCATATACTCTCAGTTTGGCCTGAGCGACATAGGCAGTAATTTCTGGTTCAAAACCAAATCTATTTTCTTTTAAATTTGGAGCGATTTCTTGTAGCACCTCGCGGCGAAATAATTTATAACAAGTTTCCATATCAGTAATATCCAAGTTTGAAAACATGTTGGAAGTGAATGTTAAGGTTTTGTTCATCCACGTATGCCAAAAATAAAGAACTCTTCTTGTTTCAGGCTTTAGATATCGCGAACCGTAAACTACATCTGCATTACCAGCAAGAAGTGGTTGTAATAATTCTAAATAATCTAAAGGATTATATTCCATGTCAGCATCTTGTACACCAACATAATCACCTTTTGCATGGGTAAAACCAGTTCTTAAAGCTGCTCCTTTTCCTTGATTTATTTCATGTGAAAGTACGGTAATTATGTCAGAGTATTTCTGTTGTAAACAATTAGCTATTGCCATACTATTATCTGTAGAACAGTCATTTACAATAATAAGTTCAAGTCTTATATTGTGCTCTTGCAGCGCTAGACATCTTTCTACGCAATTTGTTAGAGTGTTTTCTTCATTATAACAAGGAATTATAAGAGTTAAAAATGTTGACATATTTATCCTTTATTTAACGATATTATAGATTTGTAAAATTTAAAATTTTTGTGTATGAAAAACCCAAAGCAAGTGCATCGTTTTTATTTAATATATTTCTAAAATCTAATATTTTCTTAGTTCGCATTTTTGAAGCAAAGTATTTTAAATCGATGTCTCTAAATTCATTCCATTCGGTAAGCACTACTAAAACATCAGCGTCTTGAGCAAGATTATTTATGTCTTTTGCATTTTCCATAGCTTCTGGGTCATAAGCTTTTATAGTTATTTTATGTTCAAGCATATGTGTGATGATTTCCATAGCAGGGCTTTCACGACAATCGTTAGTTCCGTCTTTAAAGGCAAGTTCTAGAATAGCAATATGAGCTTTCTCAATACCTTTTATAGCAAGAAGAATTTTTCCAGCTATTTCTCTTTTCTTTTAGCATTACTGCTGAGAGCCATAGGTGTTAAATATACGAACAATTTTGATATCAAGATTATGCTTTCGATGATAGTCAAAAAAAGCTTTCTGCACAGCGTTTACCTTCATCATAATAGCAAGCTCTAATGCCAGTAGGGCTTACATTGCCAGGGTAATTTTCTGCTTGTGGATGCTGAAGAGGTTCCCCATAAACTTCTGAAGTAGATGCTTGCAGAATTGTTGCATTATGTTTTTTTGCAAGACCTAGCATATTTATCGCTCCAAGGACACAAGTTTTAGTAGTGTGGATTGCAAATTCTCCTTGATAAGCAGGTGGGGAAGCGGGGCATGTCATATTGTATATTTGATCTATTTTGTCTGCAACATAGAGAGGATCACATATGTCATGTTCAATAAAAGTAAATTTAGGGTTGCCAATTAGTTTTTCTATGTTTTTCATTTTGCCAGCTTGATTGTTGTCAACGCAAATAACTTTATGTCCTTCATAAATAAAACGTCTACAGAGATGTGAACCCAAAAAACCTGTTCCACCAGTAATGAGGATTGTTTTCATATTATTTTCCCAAGATTTATTTAATGCTTATAAATTAATCGAAATTCAAATATTATAAAATTGTTATGATTTTTACAAAGATTATTCACTATACCATTCTTTTGTT
>CAYJAZ010000004.1:150180-159253 GCA_964368455.1 uncultured Desulfovibrionaceae bacterium | reverse complement strand
AAAGTGCAAAGAAAATGGTGGAAAGAGAAGAATTGGTAGTATGGGATATCTTATCCGAAGTCGTACGCGAATACCCAATTCTCCTAAACCGTGCTCCAACCTTGCATAGACTTGGTATTCAAGCTTTCGAACCATTATTGATCGAAGGAAAGGCTATTCAGCTTCACCCACTCGTCTGTTCTGCTTATAACGCTGACTTTGACGGTGACCAAATGGCTGTTCACGTTCCTCTATCAGTAGAAGCACAGATTGAATGTCGTGTTCTTATGATGAGTACAAATAACGTGCTCTCACCTGCAAACGCTTCACCTGTTATCATTCCATCACAGGATATCGTTCTTGGCCTTTACTACATGACAGCAGAACGTTCTTTCCTCAAAGGCGAAGGCATGGTTTTCTGTGCTCCTTGGGAAGTTATCGCTGCTTTTGATGCAGATGAAGTTGAAATGCACGCTCGTATTAAAGTGCGTATGCCAGACGGTAAAACATATAACACAACTCCAGGTCGTGTTATGGTTTCACAAGTCTTGCCAGCAGAACTTTCATTTGAAAATGTAAACTTAGTTCTTACAAAGAAAACAATAGCAAAGCTTGTTGGCACTTGTTATAACGAAGCAGGCATTAAAGCAACTGTTATCCTTTGTGATAAATTAAAAGAACTTGGATACGAAAACGCTACTCGTGCTGGTATTACAATTGGTGTGAAAGACTTAATCATTCCATCAACAAAGAAAAATATCATTTCAACAGCTACTGCAGAAGTTGAAGAAATCGAAAAACAATACCGTGAAGGTATCATCACAGTAACAGAAAAATACAATAAAGTTGTTGACGTATGGACAAAGGCTACTAACGACGTATCAAATGAAATGAGTAAAGAAATTTCAAACGATACAATGGTAGACGCTAAAACTGGTAAAACAGAACTTAATCCATCATTCAATCCAATCTTTATGATGTCTAATTCTGGTGCTAGAGGTAACCAAGACCAAATGCGTCAATTAGCTGGTATGCGTGGTTTGATGGCAAAACCATCTGGTGAAATCATCGAAACTCCAATTACAGCTTCTTTCCGTGAAGGTCTTACCGTTCTTCAATACTTCACTTCAACTCACGGTGCTCGTAAAGGTCTTGCCGATACAGCGCTTAAAACTGCAAACTCTGGTTACTTGACACGTAGATTAGTTGACGTTGTACAAGACGTTATCATTGGTGAATTTGACTGTGGCACAGTAGACGGCGTTGAAATGTCAGCCTTAGTTGAAGGTAATGAAGTAAAAGTTCCATTACGTGAACGTATTATCGGCCGTGTGCTCCTTTATCCAGTATACGATCCAGCCGATCCATCAAATGTTATCTTTGACGAAAATACACTTATCGACGATAAAAAAGCACAAACAATCGAAGATGCTGCTGTTACAACTGTAACAATCCGTTCAGCTCTTACCTGTCAATCAGAACGCGGTATCTGTGCTATGTGTTATGGACGTGACTTGGCTCGCGGACATATGGTAAACATCGGTGAAACTGTAGGTACAATTGCCGCTCAGTCCATTGGTGAACCAGGAACACAGCTTACAATGCGTACCTTCCACATCGGTGGTACTGCTTCTACTGCAACTGTTTCACGTTCTAGCTATGAAGCAAAATACACTGGTAAGGTTGTATTAAACCGTATCCAAAGCGTTATCAATAAAGAAGGTGTTGAACTCGTTCTTTCAAAAAGTGCACAAATCGTTATCATCGACGATCAAGGCCGTGAAAGAGAAAAATACACACTTCCAAAAGGTGCACGTCTATATGTAAAAGATGGGCAAGATATCAAAGCAGGTGCTCCACTTGCTGAATGGGATCCGTTCAACGAACCATTTATCTCCGAAGTGAGCGGTATTGTTAAATATACCGACATCATCGAAGGAAGAACTGTTCAAGAAAAAATCGATGAGGCAACTCGTCAGACAACAAGAACAATTCTTGAATACCGTACAACAAACCTACGTCCAATGATTTCACTTGTAGACGAACAAGGCGAAATTTGTAAACGTCCTGGTAGCATTGAAGGTGCCGAACGTGGTGCAAACTACTCACTTCCAGTTGGCGCTATCTTGATGGTAACAAACGATCAAGCTATTGAAGCAGGTGATATCATCGCACGTAAACCACGTGAAGCTTCAAAAACAAAGGATATCGTTGGTGGTCTTCCACGTGTTGCTGAACTCTTTGAAGTGCGTAAGCCAAAAGATATGGCTGTCGTTTCTGAAATCGGTGGTACTGTTATGCACGCTGGCGAAGCAAAAGGTAAGCGTAAAATCATTGTTACACCTGAATTTGGTGAAATCAAAGAATACCTTATCCCAAAAGGTAAGCATATCATCGCTCTCGACGACGATTTTGTTGAAGCAGGCGATCCACTCACAGAAGGACATCCAGAACTACACGATATCTTACGTGCTCGCGGCGAAAAATATCTTGCTCGTTACCTAGTTGACGAAATTCAAGAAGTTTACCGCTTCCAAGGTGTTACTATCGATGATAAGCATATCGAAATCATCGTGCGTCAAATGCTCAAGAAAGTCACAGTTACAAATTCTGGCGGAACAACTTTCTTAGTTGGTGAGCAAGTCGATAAAATAGAATTCAAACTCGAAAACGAAAGAGTTATGAACGAAGGTAGAGAACCTGCTACCGCTGAACCATTAGTTCTCGGTATCACTCAAGCTTCTCTCTCAACTTCATCATGGGTTTCAGCCGCTGCATTCCAAGAAACTACAAAAGTTCTCACAGAAGCAGCTCTCAAAGGTAAACAAGATTACCTCAGAGGACTCAAAGAAAACGTTATCGTAGGTAGACTCATACCAGCTGGTACCGGTTACCGTGAATACGTAAACCAAGATATCAATGTGCCAGAACAAAAAGAAAAACCTGACAAATTCCTCGAAGAATTAGAAGAAAATCCAATTCTTATAGATACTGAATAAGGCTGAGCAAAGCGAAGCACTTCTTTAGCGAGCGAAGTGAAAACCGCGTTTTTCACAAGCGAGGATTTTGTGTGCAGTTGCACCAAAATCTATCTAAATCGAAGAAAATCCAATTCTTATAGATACTGAATAAGTCTAGTAAAATAAATAAAATAGCCCGCTCGAAAGAGTGGGCTTTTTTGCGACTGATTTGTTTTTTGTCTCCGACGGCCAAAGGGGCATGCCCCCTTTGGAAACCCGAATATGCAAGTTAAGCACAGAGGGATTTAGCTAAAGAAAAAAGATATTTTTTTTATTTGCGAAAAAGTTTTAAAGTTTTGCTGCTGCGCACCAAAACATTAAATACTGTTTCGCTTTAAAATAGTGGGGAATTAATTATAATTGAGCTTAATTTACCATTTGTCACTGCGTTCCAAATGTGAATTCTTTTTTGCTGTTGATAAAAAATAAGTAATAAAATCGACAGTAGTAAATACAATGTTCTAGACTCGTCATTGCGAAAGAGCATTTTCTCAAAATGCGATTGTGGCAATCTATAAAAATTCAGTCACATTTGGAACGCAGTGACAAATGGCAACTTGAACTTCAACAATAGCTGACTTTTCAAATTTTAAAGCGAAACAGTATTTAAGAGTGAGAGGCGAGAGCCTCAAACTCTTAAAACTTTTTCGCAAATAAAAAAATAAAAAACTACTTTAGCCGACACCCTCCGCACTAACCTTGCCTCATTGGGGTTTCCAAAGGGGTTCAACTCCTTTGGCCGCCGGAGGCACATTTTCCTTCTTGCTTTTTAATATCTTGTAGTTTACTCTTTTATGAGTATTTAATTCTAGTTTATATATATCTTGGGGGTTTTTATGAATATTCTTATTTTTGGGCCAAATGGTAGTGGTAAAGGCACACAGGGTGCTTTATTAATGGAAAAATTTGGTATTGCACATATAGAATCTGGTGCTGTTTTCAGAAAGCATGTAGGCGGTAAAACATCACTTGGTTTGCAAGCGAAGGAATATATGGACAAGGGCGAACTTGTTCCTGATGAGATCACTATTCCGATGATATTAGACATTTTGAAAGACACTGGCGATGCTGGTTGGCTTTTAGATGGTTTTCCACGTAATATGGAACAGGCTCGTAAATTAGACGAAGCTTTACAGGCAGCTGATATGCAACTTGATTATGTTGTTGAAATCATGCTTCCTAGGGAAATTGCAAAAAACAGAATTATGGGCAGAAGACTTTGTAAGAATAACAATAATCACCCAAACAATATTTTTATTGATGCTATTAAGCCTCATGGCGATGTTTGCCGTGTATGCGAAGGCGAACTTTCAGCTCGTGCAGATGATTTAGATGAAAATGCTATCAATAAAAGACATGATATTTATTATAATTCAGTAGATGGTACTTTAGCTGCTGCTTATTATTTCAAAGACTTAGCTGCACAAGGCAAGACTAAATACATTGAAATAGATGGCGAAGGCGAAATTAATGAAATTAAAGAAAAACTTCTTGCACAGATTTAATTTTTCTTTATGAAGTATACTCTTCTCACACTTTTCCCAGATTTTTTTACAAGCCCTCTTTCGCACAGTCTTATGTTTAAGGCTAGGGAAAAAGGGCTTGTGAACTTTGATTTTCTAAATCCGCGTGATTTTACGGCGGATAAACACAATAATGTTGACGACACGCCTTATGGTGGTGGTGCGGGCATGTTGATGACTTTGCAACCTCTTGTGGACACGCTGGAATCTATTGAAAGTGTGAAGACTAAAAAGAGGGTGAAGATAATTGCTTTGTCTCCGGATGGCATTCCTTTTACGCAGAAAAAAGCGGAAGAATTGTCAAAGGAAGAGGAATTGATCTTGCTTTGTGGCAGATACGAAGGTTTTGACGCAAGGTTATTTGATATTTTTGAAATTGAAAAAATTTCTATGGGTGATTATGTTTTGAATGGTGGCGAAGCTGCGGCACTTTGTCTTATAGAGGCGACGGCAAGGCTTTTGCCTGACTTTATGAGTAAGGAGCAATCCTTTGAAGAGGAATCCTTTAATGGCTCTGGCCTTTTAGAGCATTCACACTATACAAAACCGCCTCTTTATAGAGATGAAGAGGTTCCGCAGGTATTGCTTTCTGGCAATCATGCTGAAATTGGAAAATGGCGTAAAAAAGAAGCCTTGACAAAGACTTTAGCAATACGTCCTGATATAATTGAGAAAAAAGCTCTTTCAAGAGACGAGATTGAAGTCTTGAAAAAAGTTGAATATGCAAGAGCTGGCAGAAATCTTTCACTTGCTTTATTGCATCATCCAGTATTGCTCAAAGACAATGAAATTGGTTCTTCATCTATCACAAATCTTGACATACACGATATAGCAAGATCTTCTTGTACATATGGATTAGATGCTTTTTATGCTGTAACGCCGATTGAAGATCAGATAAAACTTTTGCATACATTGACGAATTATTGGACGACAGGGCAAGGCTCGAGGGCAAATAAGGACAGGCAAGATGCTTTATCTTTAGTGCGTCATGCTTATTCTTGGCAAGATGCGGCAAGAGAGATTGAAGAAAGAAGTGGAGTGAAGCCATATATTGTTGGCACTTCTGCTCAAATCCCACATAAAAGGGGAAAAGCTCTTGTAGAGCCAACATCATGGGAAGAAGTAAAAAAAGTTTTAAATTCTGCACCAATTCTCTTGCTTTTTGGCACGAGTCATGGCATACCTAATTCCTTACTGAGTGAATTTGACGCTATGCTTCCGCCATTGAGGGCATTTGCACCTTATAATCATCTTTCTGTCAGAGCGGCTGTAGCCCTTTGTTTAGATAGATTACTTGGCGAAACAGGCTAATAATTCAACTCCTTATGGCTATGTAATAGACCTTGTACCCCTGCAAAACCGCTGTATTAAACTTGTTTAGTATACAACAGGGCACTGCATGAACCCAAGAGCGTAAGCTCGGTGCTTTAGCACTAGAATTATGGGAGTCCACAATGGATATTCTTAAAAGTATTGAACAAGAACACATGAGACTTGATCTTATCCCTTTCAAAGCAGGCGATAATATTAAAGTTCACTACCGTATCATTGAAGGTGAAAAAGAACGTATTCAGGTTTTCCAAGGCAATGTTATTCGTATTGCTCGCGGAACAACAGGTGCAACTTTCACTGTTCGTAAGATTTCTGACGGTGTTGGTGTTGAGCGTATTATTCCTCTTCATTCTCCATTTATCGATCGTATCGAAATGGTAACAGAAGGCGATGTACGTCGTTCACGTCTTTACTATTTACGCAAGCTCAAAGGTAAGGCTGCTCGTATTAAGCCTAAATCACGCTTCAAATAGCATGACACAAGCCGTATTTATACGGCTTTTTTATTTTAAGCATATTCTAAGGCTTTATTTTTTTTGCTAATTGTGCTAGCTTTTTATTATTCTTGTGACAAAAGAGTAGGTATATGTCTGAAAATTTATTACTTTTGCCAATTGGCCTTGACGAAGCGGGACGCGGTGCACTTGCCGGCCCTGTGGTTTCTGCTGCCGTAGTTTTTAAAGAAGATTTTGATCTTATTGGTTTAGACGACTCTAAAAAATTAACTGCAAAACAAAGAAAAGAACTTTCTGAAGAAATCAAAGAATTTGCTCTTTGTTATGGTATTGGCCTTGCGTGGCAAAGTTTGATAGATAAAGAAAATATTTTGCAAGCAAGCCTTATTTCAATGGCAAGAGCCACTTCTGCACTTGTTCACAAAATAAAACAAGAGCCGACTTCACTTTTAATAGACGGCAATAAAACAATTCCAACTCATTATTTTAAAACATACACAAATAATATTCATATTTTACCAAAACAAGAAGCTATTGTAGATGGCGATGCATTAATTCCTGTAATTTCAGCTGCTTCTGTTATAGCAAAAGTTTTTAGAGACGAACTTATGCAAAAAATAGACAAGAGATTTCCAGACTATTTATTTGCAAAACACATGGGCTATGGTTCTAAAGAACACAGAGAAGCGATCAAGAAATTTGGGCCTTGCCCCTCGCATAGAAAGACTTTTAAAGGTGTAAGGCCTGAACAAGAACAACTTTCTTTATTTGATATATAGGGCAAATATGGCTGAACATTTAGACAAAGGAAGAAAGGGCGAAGAAATTGCCCTTGCCTATCTTAGAGAAAATGGCTATAGCATTCTTGAAAAAAATTGGCGACACAAGCATTTAGAAATAGATATTATTGCAAAGAAAAACAATATATTACATTTTGTAGAAGTGAAAACACGCAAACTTGAAGGCATGCTTTTAGCCCACGAAAGTTTGAGCTATAAGAAAACGCAAAATCTTTTGCGTGCAATTGAAATTTATCTTTCACAGATGGATGATGATTGCACAGCACAATTAGATTTAATTGCTATTAATATCAATAAATTGGGAGAAATAAGCCTTGAGCATTTTGAAAACTGCACAGCCTAATTATGAAAAAGGCACACTTTTTCTTGTGGCCACTCCTTTAGGGAATGTGGACGATTTTTCACTACGTGCCAGAAAAGTTTTAGAAGAGGCTGACTTCTTACTTGCAGAAGACACAAAAAGAGCCCATCTCTTACTTGCTAGATGCCAGATAAAAACAAGAGAAATCTTTGCTCTCAATGAACATAATGAAAAAGATAAACTACAGCTCATACTACATAAATTAGAAGAAAAAAAGAATATCGCACTTATTTCTGATGCGGGTATGCCTATTATTTGCGATCCTGGTTATCTTTTAGTGCAGGCTTGCCATGAAAATAATTATAAAGTCACTGTTATTCCAGGTGCTTGTGCTCCTGTTGTTGCTTTGGCTGCTTCTGGTATTGCACCTTTACCCTTTACTTTCTTAGGCTTTATGCCAAGACAGGAAGCAGATAAAGAAAAAAGCCTGCATCCTTTTGCTCAAGTGCAAAGTACATTGATTTTCTTTGAGAGAAAAGATAGAGTTTATAGCACCTTGCAAACTGCTCTTCACATACTTGGAAATAGAGATGTGTGTATTACGCGTGAACTCACAAAAATACATGAAGAATTTATTCATTTTGAATTAAAAAACATCAATGATTATAAAGAAATATGCGATAACCTCTTGGGAGAAATCACTATTGTTCTCTCGCCAGCAAAAGAGTTGGGCATTTCATCAAATGAAGAAGTAGATAGAATTATTGAAGAAGAAAGAGCGGAAGCAAGTTCGCCACGAAATCTGGCAAAAAGAGTGCAGGCAAGAGTTCGCGGTTGGAAAACTTCTGATATCTATAATAGGATATAAAGGCAAGATTATGAAATCTATAGGAATATTAGCTGGTGGCGGCAATTTGCCAAAAGTCATCATAGAAGAAGCAAAGAAATTAGGCTACCATATTTGCGTGGCTGGTTTTAATGGGCATACAGACAGCGAAACATTAGAAATGGCTGATATTGCAGAAAGTTTTCCTATTGGACAATTTGCTAAAATTATAAAATTTTTCCATAAAAATAATATATTTGAAGTTTGTCTTGCAGGAACAATCAATAAACCAAAGGTTATGGAATTTCGTCCTGATTGGCTTGCGGCAAAGATTATTTTTTCGCTGAAGTCTAAAGGAGACGATGCTCTTTTGCGTGCTATTATAAATCAATTAGAAAAAGAAAATCTTTCTATAGTGTCTGCGGCAAGCATTGTCCCAAGTCTTCTTGCTCCTAAGGGCGTGCTTACTAAAACTCAGCCTAGCGATTATATCAAAGAAAATCTTGACTATGCATTGCCAATCACAGAAGCAATGGGGAAATTCGATATAGGGCAGAGTATGGTGGTTAAAGACAATATAGTGATTGCTGTTGAGTGCTTAGAGGGAACGGACGCGACAATTATTCGTGGTGCTGAACTAGGCATGCATGGCGATAAAGCTTGTATACTTGTGAAAATGTTTAAAACAGGGCAAGACGAAAGAGCTGATTTACCTACTATTGGACTTAAAACTATTGAATTGCTAATAGAAAAAAAATATGCAGCTATTGTTATACAGGCTGAAAAAACTATTTTCTTTAATAGAGAAGAGGCATTAGAACTTGCAAATAAGCATAA
>CAYJAZ010000004.1:0-150080 GCA_964368455.1 uncultured Desulfovibrionaceae bacterium | reverse complement strand
AAAAAACTATTTTCTTTAATAGAGAAGAGGCATTAGAACTTGCAAATAAGCATAAATTCGTGATTTGGGCAATATAGAGCTATAAAAGCCCATATTTTTGTTAGAGCATTGTCAGAAAATTTCTGCTTAGTCATGTAGACTCTTCTACACTCCTCGCACAGAAAACATTTCTTTCTTGCTCTTACATAAAAATCTGAACTTTTCTATTTCATTATCGTCTTTTAAAAAATGCTTGCGGTTGCAATGGGAATATTTTAAACAAAAAAAAGGCTTTGAACTCAAAGCCTTTTCTTTAATCAAACTGTTTTGTATTTCAATTCTCTAGCGAGGATTTCAGCCGTTATTTGTGTCACTTCGCCCGTGAGAGCTATACATTGTTCCATATGTGTTTTAGAGCCTAATCTCATTCCCTTTGTAAGGATTTTACAACAAGCAACTTTTCTTACTTTTGCAAAATGATCATGCAATTCTTTTGTGAGTTTCATTGCTTTATCTACTTCTTTTCCTTTAGCTTTGTCTCTGCCAAAGAACATACCTATAGCCATTACACCACCTGTCACAGCACCACAAGAACAGCCAGAACTCATGCCAATTGGAAAGCCAGAAGCGAGTTTGATGATATCGTCTGAAAAAGGAGCATCAAAGCCATCTTTAATAGACTTTAACAAAGCTTCAGAGCAGAAGAAGTCTCCGTCTCTGTAATACTGCTCAGCTCTTTGTCTTAGAGCTGAAATATTAATTTCTTTTGTCATTTTTTCTCCAAATTAAATTTTTATAATTTTGTCTGCTAATTGCATAGCACTCACTACGTCTAGCATATTCGTGCTTTGTCCAACCTTTTGCTCTTTAGTGAGTTGATAAAATTCTAAGCATGATCCACATACAAGAATTTCAACACCTTCTTCTTCGAATTTCTTCAAAGCATCTAAAGGTTTACCTTCTTTTACACTTAATTTTACACCTCCATTTAATAGTATTATCTTCCATAATTCATTACCAAATTCTGGCATGGTAGAAAGAAAATTTCCCATAAGTTTTCTGCCAAGTCCTTCATCTCCAGTACCAAAAGCTTCAGAAGCAATTATGAGCAAGGTTTTGCCAGAAGTAGTTTTTGTTGTGATAGCTCTTTCATTTTCTTCTTCATTTATAATAGAAGCAGAATCTTTTTTTGCTATAATTTTCCACATTTTATCATTTTCATTTTCTACTTGCGTGAAATAAGAAGATTTTTCTAAAAGTCTTTTTACATTTTCCATTGCTGGCTCATTGTCCACTATGGCTGTAAAAAATTCTATATCAGAACTTTCAATAAAGTTACGACAACGAATAACTGGTTCTGGACAAGCAAGTCCTGTGTAGTCTTGAATTTGCATATACATTCCTTTTATTTATTTATAAATTTAAATTTCTTCAATAAATCTAAAGCCCAAACCTTGTTTTCTTCACTTTTATATTTAAATGTCACAGTTGTAATTTGCAAATCATAGGCAAGCACAGCAAAGGAAAGAAAATAATCCTCTCTTTTTGTATTTGCTATATATGCCTTTGTTTCGCCTACTTTAACTTCAATAACTTTTGCTTCTTGTTTCAATCTTTCTACAAGATTTTCTTGCTCTTTTGTCATTTCTTCTATTGAATTGCAAAGATGTCCGCCTACTTCAATGTTTTTCCAATCATCGTCAGCACTAAACCAAGTTGGCACTTCCATTTCTTCAAATAAAAGCACACCATCAGCCGCTATATTTACATTGCCAAAACGTTGAAAGACTATGTCTTTTCTATAGCCTATCTTGTATTCACTTGCTAAGTCTGTAAGGTTAGATGTGTCTATGGCTTCGTGATTTGCAAGAGTGCAAATTTCTTTATATTCTTTAATAGGAAATGGAATGTTCTTATCAAGTTTTATTGCTTGCTCAAGAAGCATGATAACTTCTTTATTCATTTGTAATTCTTGAGTAAAACGAGAACTATTGAAATAATGTAAACTATCCCACATCATGTGTAGGGCAGCATTTCTATAAAAATAGGCATCTTTTTCGATTTTGTTCCAAATGTAGAACGAGTTTGCAAATTCTTCGAACAAATCTTTTTGTTTGATTTCTAGAAGCTTTTTGTATGAAAATCTTCCATAAGGTGTTGCAATACTGTTGTTTATTGTTTGAGGAGTGTATTTATTAATATTCCAATGCACTAAACGCATGCCGTATTGCTTGCCTTTTGCTAATTCTTTTGCGTCTATATTTTTTGTTAATTCTTCAACTATTTGTCTAAGGTATTTTATAAAATGTTCTTTGTGTAATTTTTCAAGATTTCTGTCAGCATAATAGCCTGTTTCGTCTTGAACAATAACATTGCCCATAAAGGGAAGTATTTTTTCCATAAAAAGACAAACTTCGTGATGAAAACCAGCACCAAGCATGGAAGTGCTTGAATCTAAGATGATTTTTCCATGCTTTCCCAAAGTCACATAGATTTCGCCAAGATTGCACAAAGTGATAAGTGCGCCGTCTTCAGTTTTTTGGAAGTGATAATTATGTTTTTCTGCGATTTCTCTAAATGAAGTTTCTACAACTTTTTCATGGTCTTTTGCCATGCCTTGAACAATGATTCCAACGCTCATTTTATTCCCTTTAATATTTTTCGTAATGCACTTTTGTCATGTCGCAATCGGCTTCGGTATAGGGGGCTATTTCTTCATCTTTATAGCCTATTGCAAGCACACATAAAACTTTTCTGTTTTCTGGATAGCCAAGATATTCTCTTAGAGCTAAATTAGAATTTCTGCCGTCTGGTGTTTGCCTTTCGTCGAGATGAATCCAAGTTGAACCTAAGCCAAGTTCTTCGATTTGCAATTGCATATAGATAGCGGATAGGGCAGTGTCTTCTATCCATGTTTTTGCGATATCTAAATTTCCTAAGATTGCAATAGCTAATCTAGCTGTTTTAAATGGCCTTGTGCTATGGGCTTTGAAATTAACAAGGTTTTCTATGCTTGCCTTGTCTTCAATGACAATAAATTCCACATGTTTATTGCCCATGCCTGTAGGCGAAAGGAGACCAGCTTTGAGTATTGTTTCAATATCTTCTTTTGAAATTGCTTTGTCTGTAAACTTTCTTACTGAGCGTCTTTTTTTCAAAATTTCTAGCATATATATCTCCTTAAAAGCTCTTTTTTCTCTCAGAACTTTAGCTCAATTTTTCTTCTGCTTCAAGTTTTTAATATGTGACTTTTTTTTATAAAGTCAATCCTAATCCATGTAAGCAAATAATTTCTTGACAATAAGTATTGCTTTTCTTAGAGTTACATATCAATTAATTTTGATTTGAGGTTTTTATGCTAAACGATGAAGAAATAGCACAGATTTATAAAGCACTTTGCGATTCTACAAGAGTGGCAATTATACGTATGTTGAAGCATGAAGAAAAATGTGCTTGTCAACTTTCAGAAAAATTGAGTATTGCACAGTCTAAACTTTCTTATCATATGAAAATTCTATGTGAAAGCGGTATTATTGAATCTTGGAATGTCGGAAAATGGACGCATTACAAAATCAATAAAGCAGGCTGTAAAAAAGCAATAGAGATTTTTAAAGAACTTACTGAGTTTTAAAAAAGTTCAAAATGATAAGCATTTAAATGCTTATTTTTATATATTACACATCAAAAAAAATTGATTTAATAGTAAGGAATAAAAAATGAATAAAAAAAGTTTAAAAATGCTTGTGCCAATGCTTATTTTCGCGGTGATTATAGGTATTTATTTTATTAAAAATCTTCCACAGCAAGAAGCTTCAGTGGATTCGACAAATTTCAAATTTCCATTGACTATTGCTTCTGTAGATCTTGCTTCTTTGCAAGAACATAAGATGGCGATAATTATAGATTTTGGAGCAGATTCATGTATTCCTTGTAAAGAAATGGCTCCTATTTTGAGAAAATTAAATGCAGAAATGCAAGATACTGCTATTATACAATTTGTAGATGTGTGGAAAAACCCGCAAGCGGCACAAGGTTTTCCTGTGCAGGTTATACCGACACAATTTTTTTACACGGCTGATGGCAAGCCCTATGTTCCCTCTAAAAACATAGATGAATTAAATCTTGAATTCACACTTTATTCTGATAAAGAAGGCGGAAAACATTTATTCACTGTGCATCTAGGCGGTTTGAATGAAGAAGAAATGCGTGCTATATTGCAAGATATGCAAGAAAATACAGCACAAAAAGAAGCTTCTGCTGTTATAGCAGGGAAGATGTAATGGAAGTTCTTCTTGATGAATTAACGAGGTTGATGCTTGATTCTTATTGGCTTGCACCTTTAATTGCTTTTATTGCAGGTTTGCTCACTTCTTTTACTCCTTGTTCACTTTCAACTATACCCCTTATAATTGGCTATTTAGGTGGACTAGACACGTATAATACAAAAAAAGCCTTTACTCTTTCCCTTATTTTCGCACTTGGTTCAGCACTTACATTTACCTTGCTTGGCGTGCTTGCTTCAATGGCAGGAAGTCTTATTGGTCAACACTCAACTTTTTGGTATGCTTTTCTGGGTGTAATTATGGTGCTTATGGCTTTGCAAACATGGGAATTATATAATTTTATTCCATCAAACCATCTTCTTGCAAAAAATAAGAAAAAAGGGCAATTAGGTGCTTTTATTGCAGGGATTTTAGCAGGAATTTTTTCCTCTCCTTGTTCTACTCCTGTGCTAATAGCTTTATTGACTATTGTCGCATCAAAGGGCAATTTGTCCTACGGTATTTTGCTTTTATTGCTTTATTCAATAGGGCATGGAATACTTGCTGTAATTGCAGGCACTTCTCTTTCTTTTGTTCAAAAGATTTCAAATAATAAACAATACGCAAAAAGTGCATTAGCTGTAAAGATTATTATGGGTTTTCTGATCTTGCTTATAGCTTTTTATATGTTTTATCTCGCTTTCTAAATTTATTACTTTATAAAGTAAAAAAATGCCATAAGTTCAAAGATATGGCATTTTTTATTATTTTTTTTATGAGAATTTATTCTATTCAATTAGATCAATAAAGTGTGTGTGTAGTTGAAAATCCAGCCAACAATAGTGAAAATAATGAGCAGTAAAACAATAAATAAAGCTAATAATTTCCATTTCATTACTTGTTTGAGCATAAGAATTTCTGGTAAGCTTGCACCAACAGCAGACATACAAAAAGCTAATGTTGTGCCAGCTGGCAAACCTTTGAGTAATAAGCTTTCCATAATAGGAATAATACCAGTCACATTTGTATAAAGCGGAATACCAGCACCAACAGCAAGAGGTACGCTCCACCATTGGCCAGCACTTAGATGTTGTTCAAACCATTCTTGTGGAACATAACCATGCAAGATAGCACCTAAGCCAACGCCTATAATTACCCATTTCCATACTTGACTTGCAATTTTGAGCATTTCGTCTTTTGCAAAATAATGTCTTTGCATAAGTGAAATTTTTTGAGTGCCACCTTTTAATGTGAGTGACATCATAGGTTTTGCTTTCATCGATTCTTGTAAGAAATCTTGTAACCATCTATCTGCTTTTACAAAGTCCATGATAGCACCAGCGATAACACCAGCTAAAATACCAACGCTCACATAGACTAATGTAAATTTCCAACCAAGCAAGCCCCAAAGAAGAACGACTGCAACTTCATTGATAAGTGGGGAAGTTATCAAAAATGACATTGTGATGCCAATTGGTATACGTGCATTTGTGAAAGCAATAAATAAAGGAACAGAAGAACATGAACAAAATGGAGTGACTGCACCAAAAAATCCGCCTACAAAATAACCAACTCCTCTTGCCTTGCCAGCTAAGAAATCACGAACTTTTTCTGTGTTCATTCCAGCTCTAAGCCATGCAATCAGATAAACCATAAAGACTAGGAGCATAAGGATTTTAGCTGTATCGTAAATAAAAAATTCAACAGCTAAAGCTAATTCTTTACCTTCTTCTAAGCCGAAGATATTGAAAGTTAGGTAATTGGCTAATGGCTCAATAATTGAATAGAGAGCAAACCACACAAGAGCAATTATCAAGCCCTTAGCAAAATAAGAAACTTTATTTAATTCGCTGTCAGCTATGTCTTTTCTTTCTTCAACTTTCTTTACTGGCTTAGCACAACAAGGTGTTGCTTGTGCTTGCTCGGCTGCTGCGTCACTGGGATTTGGCATTGAACCAATAGTAAATGGGGATTTTTGTTCCTTATCTTTATCAAAACAATTTGACATGTTAACCTCTATTTTTCATTATATTTTTTCAAGCAAATTAAAAAATTATCTAGACAATCTAGCTCTAAGCGATAAAACATAAATGTTTTTCTTTTTTCAGAAGAAATGATTTTTGCTTCTCTTAAGACATTCAAATGTCTTGAAATTGTGGAAATATCATCGCCTATTATTTCTTGTAAGTCGCATACACAACTTTCGCCCTTACGCAAAAAATCCACCATTTTTAATCGTGTGGGGTGCCCTAAAGCTTTGAAAATCTTTGCCATGTCTTCAATATGCTTTTCAGAAAGATTTTCAATGTTTTTTATTCCCTGTAGCCCCTGTACTGAGACATTAATTTCTGTGTAATTTTTCAAATAAAACTCCTTAGCTCTTTAGTGAAAATTTTCATGAAGATTCTGCTGATATTCAAAATAAATTTTCATATTTGCTTATTTGGCTTTTTACACAAATAGTGTTTTTTCTTTTGTCTGTCAAGTTAAAGAAAGAATAATTAATTATTTTTTTCTGGAGCAAAAAAGAAAAACTATTTTCTATGGCTAAGGCGAAAAACAATTAAAAACGAATACTCGTTTTTTAACTCTTGCATTAAAAAGGCTTTTTAGTTATTTTTGTGCATTACAAAGATATACAAACTTTTAGTTAATGTACGGTGCTATTTATGAACACAATTAAAATTTTTGACACAACCTTGAGAGATGGCGAACAAAGTCCTGGTGCAACAATGAATTTGCAAGAAAAATTACGTCTTGCAGCTCAGCTTGAAACACTTGGCGTAGACATTATCGAAGCTGGTTTTCCTGCTTCTAGCAATGGAGATTTTGAAGCTGTGCAAGCTATTGCTAACAGCCTGAAAAAATCAGAAGTTGCAGCGCTGGCTCGTTGTGTTCCTAATGATATAGACAGAGCTTGGGAAGCGATTAAAGACGCTAAACACCCACGCATACACACTTTTTTAGCTTCTTCTCCTATTCATATGGAATATAAATTACGCAAAAGTCCTGATGAAGTTGTTGAAATGGCAGTGACTGGCGTAAAGCGTGCTGCTTCTTATACTTCAAATGTAGAATTTTCAGCTGAAGATGCTTCACGTTCAGATAAAGATTTCTTGGTAAGACTTTTTACTGCTGTTATCGATGCTGGCGCAACAACAATTAACGTGCCTGATACAGTTGGTTATGCAACACCTGAAAATTATGGCGAATTAATTAAGTATGTTATTGATAATACACCAAATTCAGACAAAGCTATTTTTTCTGTGCATTGCCATAACGACTTAGGGCTTGGCGTTGCAAACACTCTTGCTGCTGTAAAAGCTGGTGCAAGACAAGCTGAAGTCACTCTTTGTGGTATTGGCGAAAGAGCTGGTAATGCGGCTTTAGAAGAATTTGTTATGGTGATGAATACAAGACAAGATATTTATCCTTTCAAAACAAATATCAATGCTGAACAACTTTATCCTGCGTGCAGACTTTTATCCCTCATTATTGGCCGTCCTCTTCCTGCGAACAAGGCTATTGTTGGTGGTAATGCATTTGCACACGAATCAGGCATACACCAAGACGGCATGCTCAAAAATCGTGAAACTTACGAAATTATGACACCGCAGTCTATTGGTAGAACAACTTCTGATTTAGTTATTGGCAAGCATTCTGGTAGAAATGCTGTGCGTTCAAAACTTTCCTCACTTGGATATGATTTTGACGATGAAAAATTAGAAACAATTTTCAATGCTATTAAAGTTTTGGCAGACAAAAAGAAAATCATCCATGACGAAGATATCGAATCACTTATCATGGGCGAAATTTACCGTGTGCCTGACACATATAAATTACTTTCACTTTCAGTTCAGTCTGGTTCAGGCGAATTGCCAGCTACTGCGGCTGTTGCTATGCAAATTGGCGAAAATGTGAAAAAACATGCTGGTTTTGGTGCTGGCCCTGTTGATGCAGCTTTGAATGTGATTTCTCACATTGTTGAGCGTCGCCCTGTGCTAGAAAAATACGCAGTAAACGCGATCACAGGCGGAACTGACGCTTTAGGCGAAGTTATGGTGAATATCACTGAAGGCGGCTTGTCTACAGTAGGTAAGGGATCAGATCCTGATATTATTGTTGCCTCTGCAAGAGCGTATATAGATGCTCTTAATAGATTAGTGAAAAAAGAAGAAGATAATAAAGATTAAATTTATTGCCATGCTCTAAAGCGTGGTAAAGTAAATATTTAGGGAACTATGGAATTTTATAAGGAGATTAGTATATGTCGCATACACTTGCAGAAAAAATCTTGCAGTCGCACACGCAAGATACAATTAAAGGAGCCGGTCAGATCGTACAATGTAAAGTCGATCTCGTACTCGCCAATGATATCACAGCACCACTTGCCATCAAATCTTTCAAAGAAATGGGCGCAAAAAAAGTGTTTGATAAGGACAAAGTTGCCCTTGTCATGGACCACTTCACACCACAAAAAGATATCGATTCCGCTAACCAGGTCATCACTACAAGAACTTTTGCCGAAGAAATGGGAATCACCCACTACTACGAAGGTGGAAATTGCGGTGTCGAACACGCATTACTCCCTGAAAAAGGCTTGGTAGGAGCTGGCGATATTGTTATCGGTGCTGATAGCCACACTTGTACTTATGGTGGACTAGGTGCTTTTGCTACAGGCATGGGCTCAACTGACATTGCAGGTGGTATGGCTTTAGGTGAAACTTGGTTCAAGATTCCACCAACAATAAGAGCTACTTACGAAGGTTCACTTCCAAAATTTGTTGAAGGCAAAGATTTAATTCTTTCTTTAATCGGCAAGATTG
The DNA here is from genome assembly GCA_964368455.1 of uncultured Desulfovibrionaceae bacterium. Lineage (GTDB taxonomy): Bacteria > Desulfobacterota > Desulfovibrionia > Desulfovibrionales > Desulfovibrionaceae > CAYJAZ01. The sequence goes on along the minus strand of CAYJAZ010000004.1, from coordinate 141,013 downwards.
GTGTTGATGGTGCTTTATATAAAGCATTAGAATTTGATGGTTCTGCTATTGAAGCTTTAGAAATCGAACAACGTTTGACAATGGCAAATATGGCTATTGAAGCAGGCGGTAAAGTTGGTTTATTTGCTTCTGATGCAAAAACACAAGAATACGGTAAAGCACACAGTCGTCCAAACACTCCTCTTTTGAAAGCAGATGAGGGAGCTGTTTACGAACAACATATTAAATTTGATGTATCTTCAATGACTCCAGTTATTGCATGCCCACACTTACCTGACAATGTAAAACCTGTTGCTGAAGTGAAAGATGTTGCAGTAAATCAAGTAATTATTGGTTCTTGCACAAATGGTAGAATTTCAGACTTACGTTCAGCTGCTGCTGTTTTAAAAGGGCAAAAAGTAAATAATAAGGTTCGTGCTATTGTATTGCCAGCAACTCCAACTATTTGGAAAATGGCTTTAGAAGAAGGCTTAATTTCAATCTTTATGGATGCAGGCTGTATTGTTGGCCCAGCAACTTGTGGCCCTTGTCTTGGCGGACATATGGGTATTTTAGGTGATGGCGAAGTTTGTATCGCAACAACAAACCGTAATTTCAAAGGTAGAATGGGTTCATTGAAATCATTTGTTTACCTTTCAAATCCAGCTGTTGCTGCTGCTTCTGCAATCACAGGCATCATCACAGATCCGAATAAAATATAGTGAGGAATAAGAATGTTATATAAAGGTAAAACACATATTGTCGGCGATCATATTGACACAGATGCAATTATTCCTGCACGTTTTTTAACAACTACAGACGCTGTCAAACTTGGCGAAAATTGTATGGAAGGCCTTGAAGAAGGCTGGGTGAAAAGAGTAGCAAAGGGCGATCTTATTGTTGCAGGCAAAAACTTTGGTTGCGGTTCTTCACGTGAACACGCACCTGTTTCTATATTAGGTGCTGGTATGCCAGTTGTTATTGCGCATTCATTTGCACGTATCTTCTATCGCAATGCTTTCAATATGGGCTTATTGCTCGTAGAAATTGGCGATGATTATAAAGAATTTAAAGATGGAAACGAAGTAGAATTAGACACAACAAAGGGTATTTTGAAGAATGTTACAACAGGAAAAGAAATTGCTGTTCCTGCTTTACCTGCTTCAATGCAAGAGCTACTTGATAAGGGTGGGTTAATTCCTTACGTTGCACAAAAATTGAAATAAGCAAGAGTGAACGAGAAATTTTCTCGTTCACAAAGGCTTTAGCGAACGAACAAGAATTCACTTCTTGTGAGAGAGGTTTTGTGCACAGAGTGCCAAAACGAATCTGTGTAGTATAAGGGTGGGTTAATTCCTTACGTTGCACAAAAATTGAAATAAGCAATTCTTTTGCGTTTTTTCTACTGAAAACTGTCTTTTTTGCTCCAGTCGTGTATTATTTGATACACTCCATTCCGCAAAAAATCCATTTTCATTGAAAATTCCACAAAATTTCTTGCTTATTTTCTCGGAAGAAGAGAAGTCAACTTACTCACTAAACAAGTAAATCTTCAATAAACTATTACAATAATAGTTTTCACAATAAACTACTTTAGGGTATAAAAAATGAACAAAAAAATCTGCGTAATGCCTGGCGATGGCATCGGGCCTGAAATTGTTGCACAAGCTTTAGAAGTATTAAAAGCTGTAGGCGATAAATTTGGCCATAGTTTTGAAATTGATGAAGCTCTTATCGGCGGTATTGCAATCGATACTGACGGTGTACCACTTCCAGATGTAACTGTAGAAAAATGTAAAGCTGCTGATGCTGTTTTACTTGGTGCAGTTGGCGGTGAAAAATGGGATACTATAGATCCTGCTATTCGTCCTGAACGCGGTCTTTTGGGCATACGTAAGGCTTTAGGTTTATTTGCAAATCTACGTCCTGCTCTTTTGTTTCCTGAACTTAAAGGTGCTTGTTTACTTCGTCCTGACATTGTAGAAGCTGGCCTTGATATCATGGTTATTCGTGAACTTACTGGCGGAATCTACTTTGGTCAACCACAAGGTGTTGAAGTAAGAGATGGCAAGAGAGTTGGTTTTAACACAATGGTTTACGACGAAGACGAAGTCCGCCGTATTGCAAAAGTTGGTTTTGAAACTGCGATGAAGCGTACAAAACGTCTTTGTTCAGTTGAAAAAGCAAATGTTTTAGCTGTTTCAAGATTATGGCGTGAAATTGTTTTAGAAGTTGCTAAAGAATATCCAGAAGTGGAACTTACACATATGTATGTAGACAATGCTGCTATGCAATTAGTGCGTGATCCAAATCAATTTGACACTATAGTTACAGGAAACTTATTTGGCGATATCTTATCAGACGAAGCAGCTGTAATTACAGGATCTATTGGTATGTTGCCATCGGCTTCTATGGGTGAAACTGGCCCAGCTTTATACGAACCAATACATGGTTCAGCTCCTGACATTGCAGGACAAAATAAAGCAAACCCATTAGCAACCATACTTTCACTTTCTATGATGTTTAGATATTCATTCGGCCTTGAAAGTGAAGCAGCTTGTATTGATAGTGCAGTACAAAAAGTTCTCCAACAAGGATACAGAACTGGCGACATTATGGAAGAGGGCATGAAATTAGTGTCTACTTCTGAAATGGGTGCTTTAGTTGTAAAAAATATAGCTTAGTAGAAAAGTGGCTTGTAAGAGCCACTTTTTTTTTAAAATAAATGTGTTTATCTTTTCCGAATAAAATACAAGGATAATACAATGGCAAAAGAAATTGAAAGAAAGTTTCTGATAAAAGATTCAAGCTGGCTAGATGATGTGAAAGAAAAGAATATTTCTGGTATTAAAATTAGACAAGCTTATCTTTCAGACACTAATTGGGGAGTTGTGCGAGTAAGGCAAGCTGGCGAAAAAGCATATCTCACAATAAAGACACGATCAGAAACTATTAGCCGTGACGAATTTGAATACGAAATTCCCTTAGCAGATGCCGAACAAATTTTCAATTCTCTAGACAGTACTTGTTTTATTGAAAAAACACGTTATAAAATTCCACACAAGGAACATATTTGGGATTTAGACGTTTTTGAAGGGGCAAATGCTGGCCTTATAGTTGCCGAAATTGAATTAAGCTCTATAGAAGAAAAATTTGCCTTGCCACAATGGGCAGGGGAGGAAGTGAGTAAGATCAGCAAGTATTTTAACTCAAGACTTGCAAAAAGCCCAATTTCCAGAAAATAAAAAATTTACTTTTTTATTGTTTAAAAAAATACAAAAATGACAAAAAGGCGAAAAATTACTTTTCAGCAGATTCGTATTTCTTTTTTTTAAAAAGTCAATTATAGTAAACAAAACTGAACTTTACAACAAATACGAGTAAGATTATGAATAAGAAACATTGTTTTATGCTCATTCATGGTTACCAATCGCTTAAAGCTGATATGCTTTCTATTGAAGAAGCTTTAAATTCTAAGGGCTTTGAAACACATAATGTGAGCCTTGCAGGGCACGACGATGAACGCAAGGATGAATTTGTTGAAACAGCTTGGAATGATTGGTTTGAGTCTGTAGAAAGGCAGTATTTATACTATAAATCTCAAGGCTATACAGTCAGCTTAATAGGACATTCTTTAGGCGGAGTTCTTTCTTTAGCCTTGAATCAAAAATACAATGACAAAAGTATTACCTCTCTTGTGATTATTGCATCTCCTCTTTATTTAAATAAATATTCAACATTTGAAATCTTGCATCCATTATTACCTTTAGTTTCGCTAATAAAGCCATTTACTAAGAAAATAAGTAAGAAATATTTTTCTCTTGCACATGTTGATAAAGACACATATTACTATCCCGTGCAACTTGCAAGTATGATAGCAAAGATGCATGAAATTCGTAATAATTTATATAAGTTAACAACACCTATCTTAATCCTTCAAGCCTATGGCGATAAAACCGTGCCAGAATCTTGCCCTAAGGAAATGGCAAAATTGATATCCTCGCAATATAAGAAAATTGTGATGTATACAATGTTTGATCAATATTCCAAAAAACATCAAATAGTGACACATCCTGAAACAAAGGACAGAATAATTCAAGATATTTTTGATTTTATTGAAGAAACAAAGGATATTGTTTTAAAGGATCAAGAGCTTTAAGGCTGCTATAATTCACTTGCTGAAAATGGCTAAATAAGCTAAATATAATGTATAAAAATTTTAGAATGAATGAAAATTAAAGTGAGATAAATATGAGTCTACAAGAAAATATTACAAATATGGCAAAAGAAGCAAAAAAAGCTTCACGCCAACTTTCAAGAGCAAAGGGTAAAGATATTTCAAATGCTCTTGAAATATTAGCAAAACTACTTTTGGAAGAAAAAGAAGAACTTATTACAGAAAGCAATAAAGACATTGAAAAAGCTATAGCAAAAAATATGTCTGTACACGATAGACAGCGTTTACAATTAGATGAAAAAATAATCCAAGAAATGTCAGATGCTTGTCTATATGCAGCTCAATATCCACATCCAATAAACGTGACAGAAGAGCAATGGCAAAGGCCAAATGGATTAATTGTTGGAAAGATGCGTGTGCCACTTGGTGTTATTGCAATTATTTATGAATCAAGGCCAAATGTGACTATTGATGCGGCTATTCTTTGTTTGCGAGCTGGCAATGCTGTTATTCTTCGTGGTGGATCAGAAGCCATACACGCAAATACTGCTCTTGCAAAATTATTAAGTAAGGCTTTAAACGAAGCTCAATTGCCTGAAAAAGCAGTGCAAATTATTACAACTATAGAGAGAGAAGCAGTTCAAATTTTATGTAAATTGCATGAATATATAGATGTGCTTATCCCACGTGGTGGCGAAAATCTTATACGTGCTGTAACAGAACAAGCAACAATGCCTGTATTAAAGCATTTTAAAGGTGTGTGCCATTTATTTGTTGAAAAATCAGCACTTTTAGACGAATGTATAGACTTGATTGTCAATGCAAAAGTTCAGCGTCCATCTGCTTGTAATGCTTTAGAATGTTTACTTATTCAAAGCGAAATTGCACAAGTCTTTTTAGCAAAGCTTCTTCCTGTTTTGAAAGAAAAAAATGTTGAATGCCGTCTTTGTTCACGTGCATACGCTATGGCAGATGCGTTAAAGCTTGTTTCTGAAAAAATTGTCAAGGCAGAAGAAAGTGATTTTGGTCAAGAATTTCATGATCTTATTCTTGCAGTAAGGCTTGTAGATGGCTATGAAGATGCCTTAGAGCATATTCAAAATTATGGTTCAAATCATACTGAATGTATTTGCACGCAAGATATTGATATGGCAAACGATTTTCAAAAAGATGTAGACGCGTCTTTAGTATTAGTGAACACGTCTACGCGTTTTAACGACGGTGGGCAGCTTGGACTTGGTGCAGAAATTGGAATTTGTACTTCAAAATTACATTCTTACGGCGTGATGGGTATTAAAGAGCTAACAACTACAAAATATGTAGCACAATCAAAATATGTAGCACGAGACTAGAGTAAGACTATGAATAAAGCAGTTTTTTTTGATAGAGATGGTGTACTTAATCACGACTATGGATATGTCTATAAAATTCAAGACTTTTTTTGGATGCAAAATGCTAAAGAAGCAATAGCCTTTTGTAGAGAAAAGGGATATATGGTTTTTGTAGTGACAAATCAATCTGGCGTTGCAAGAGGTCTTTATAAAGAAGAAGATATACAGAAATTGCACAATTTTATGCAAGAAGAATTGAAGCAAATAGGCACATATATAGATGATTTTGCCTATTGTCCACACCATCCTGAAGGCATGGTAGAAGAATATAAAACAATTTGTTCTTGTAGAAAGCCAAATGCAGGCATGATTTTAGATTTGGCGAAGAAATACGATATTGATTTGACGCAGTCTTTTATGCTTGGAGATCATGTACGTGATGTTGAAGCGGCAGAGAATGCTGGCATGCAAGGTTATTTATTCAAAGAAATAGATACTTTGAACTTTATTCAAAATATTTTTCGACAAAGAGAAGAATAGTGAGAGAAGAATAGTGAGAGAAGAATAATGAGAGAAGAAGAATTAATAAAATATTAAGAGAAAATTTTTTAGAAATTTATACTTTGCTTATTTGTATATAAAAAGAGAATTGAGGAGTATTATTATGGCTTTAGGTAAAATTGGCTTTATTGGTTTTGGAAAAATGGGTTCATCCATAGCCCATGGACTTGCGGCTAAAGGCAAGACTATCTATGCCTATGATCCTTTAAAAACTTGTGTGAATGATGAATATTATCAAACTTTTGAAGATGTTGTAAAGAAATCGGATATCATCATTTTAGCAACAAAGCCTCAATATATATGTGAAAGCATTGAAAAAGCATTAGCTTTTATCAATGAAAATAAAATTATACTTTCTATTGCTGCTGGCGTGACTTTAGATGAAATGATGAAATACGCTAAAGGCAAAGTACCTGTCATTCGTTCTATGCCAAATCTTCCAGCTTCTGTTGGTAAGGGCGTATTTGCTCTTTGCTTTGAAGACAGCTTGCTTAGTGTTGAACAAAAAAAAGATGTAGAAGAACTCTTTGCTTCTATTGGCTCTGCTCTTGTTTTGAAGGAAGAAGAAATAGACGCCTTCACTGGTTTAGTGGGTTGTGGGCCAGGTTTTGTTTTTCATCTTATGGAAGGCTTTTATCAAGCCGCTGTCACAATGGGCTTTAGCCATGCAGATGCAAGAGAGCTTACAGCACAAACCTTTGTAGGTTCATCAGAACTTGCAAGCCAAAGCACAGATTCTTTTTATGACTTGAAACAAGCCGTATGCTCCCCAAAGGGCGTAACAATCATGGGCGTGAATCATTTAGAGGATAAAGCCGTGAAATCTGCAATCACAAATGCTATTTTAATTGCAGCAAAAAAGAAATAGGTGCACGCAAGAAGCTTTAATGAAGAGCGATTTCATGCTCTAAAGGCCTCTTTTAAGTTGACCTTAGGCGAGAATTGGCATATTTTAAACTTGTTATAACTACAGAAAATTTTTAGGGAATTTTATGAAAAACTATACAGCTAAAGAAATCCGTACTTTATTTTTAGAGTATTTTAAAAGTCAAGGCCATACAATTGTCGATTCTTCTCCTCTTATTCCAAGAGACGATGCTACCTTGCTTTTTGCAAATTCAGGCATGGTGCAATTCAAAAAACTCTTTCAGGGCGAAGAAAAACGTGAATATGTAAGAGCGGTTACCAGTCAAAAATGTCTAAGAGTAAGTGGTAAGCATAATGATTTAGAAAATGTTGGCAGAACTGCTAGACACCACACTTTCTTTGAAATGCTAGGAAACTTTTCTTTTGGCGATTATTTCAAAAAAGATGCTATCAGACATGCTTGGCATTTCATTACTGAAATACTTGAACTTCCTAAAGACAGACTTTATGTCACTGTTTTTACAGAAGACGATGAAGCTGCAGAACTTTGGCAATCAGAAGCAAATATCGCACCTGAAAGAATTTTCCGTATAGGAGCTAAGGATAATTTCTGGGCAATGGGCGATACTGGCCCTTGTGGCCCTTGTTCTGAAATCTTTGTTGATCAAGGCGAAGATATGACTTGTGGCCCTGATTGCGGTATTGGTAAATGTGATTGTGATCGTTTCTTAGAAATTTGGAACTTGGTTTTCATGCAATACAATCAAAGCGAAGCAGGCAGAGAAAGTCTGCCAAAGCCATCTATAGACACAGGCATGGGCTTAGAACGTATTTCAGCTATTTGCCAAGGCAAAAGATCAAATTTCGATTGCGATTTATTCCAAGATATCATTCAATTTGCCGCACAAACAGCACATGTAGAATATTCTTTTAGCGCGCCTGACACTAATGATGTTGACACAGCTTTAAGAGTTATTGCAGATCACTCTCGTGCAGCAGCTTTTCTTATTGCAGACGGTGTTCTGCCTGGCAATGAGGGCCGTTCATATGTATTACGCAGACTTCTTCGCCGTGCCTTACGTTTTGCAACTCTTATGGGAGTTGAAGAAGCCTTTTTATATAAGGTTGCAGGCAAGGTTTGCGACTGTATGGGAGATGCCTATCCAGAACTTTTACAACAAAAAGAATTTATTTCTCGCGTAGTGAGAGAAGAAGAAGAAAGATTTGCTAAAACTCTCAATCAAGGCCTTGTAATGCTTGATGATGAGTTTAAGAAATTAGAAAAAGAAAAGAAAGATACAGTGACAGGGCAAGTGTGCTTCACTCTTTACGATACCTATGGTTTTCCATTTGATATTGTTGAAGATATTGCACGTAAACGCAATTTTGGAGTTGATTTAGAAGACTATCAAAGATGTATGCTCGAACAAAAAACTCGTTCACGTAATGCTCAAAAAGGCAAGGGTTTACTTGGTTCTGGCTCAGAAGACATCAATGATATTTTCAGCAAATTAGTTGAAGATGGTTTAGAAACACAATTCTGTGGTTATGATTGTCTCAAAGCTCATTCTCGTATCACAGCTCTTTTAGACAAAGAGGGCAATATAGTTGATAAATTAGATAAAGGCGAAGAAGGTTTCTTGCTTGCTTCACGCACAGCTTTTTATGGTGAATCAGGTGGACAGGCTGGCGATCAAGGCGTTATCAAAACTCCAGATGCCGTCTTGGAGGTTGTTGATACATTAAAACCTTTATCAAATTGTTTTGTGCATGTAATAAAGGTTGTTGAAGGCATATGTCATGCTGATCAAGAAATTGATATGCAAGTGACTGAAAGTACACGTATTGCAACTGCTCGTAACCATACAGCAACTCATATCTTGCATGCTGCATTGCGTAAGGTTTTGGGCTCGCATGTTCAGCAAAAAGGTTCATTAGTGAATGCTGAAAGATTGCGTTTTGACTTCACACATATTTCTGCCATGAAGCCAGAAGAAATTAAGGCTGTAGAAAATGAAGTCAATAAATTAATACTTGAAAATAAAAGTATTGAAACTCACGAAATGAGCCAAGAAGAAGCTAATGATTTTGGCGCAATAGCATTATTTGGTGAGAAATACGGCTCTAGTGTACGTGTGATAAATATTGGTGATAAAGACAGTGTTGAACTTTGTGGCGGCACGCATTTACAAGCGACAGGACAAGTTGGTTCATTTCTAGTTCATTCTGAATTTGGTATTGCTTCAGGAATTAGACGTATTGAAGCTGTAACTGGCTGGAATGCTCTAGAATTAGTGCAAAAAGAAAGAGCAGAACTTAACGCAATTGCACAAGATTTAAAGAGTAAACCATCTGAAGTACAAAATAGAATTCAAGCTATGCAAGCTGAAATCAAGAATCTTAAAAAAGATCTTGAAAAAGCAAAGCTTTCTTCTTCTAGTTCTGGACAAGGTTCGGCTGAAACAAAGGAAAATATCAATGGTATAGAAACTGTGATTTCTGTTTTAGTTGACTTGCCTGTGAAATTATTACGCGAAAAGATGGACGACGTGAAATCAAAATTACCGTCTGGTATTGCGGCTCTTTCTTCAATAGTTGATGGTAAAGTGCAAATGATTGTCTATGTTTCAAAGGACTTACACGACAAAATAAAGGCACCTGATCTTATTAAAAGCATTGCTATGCATATAGATGGTTCTGGTGGCGGTCGTCCTGATCAAGCTCAAGCAGGTGGAAATAAACCAGAAGGTTTAGATGCCGCTTTAGCCGACTTAAAGGCACTTATAGCAAAGCTTTAATCCATTATTAATTAAACTATAAGCAGGGATATTATGAAAAAAAATTCTCTTTCACTTCTTATAACTTTCTTTCTTTTTTCTCTGCTTATGGGCTGTTCTTCCTCACTTTCTAACACGCAATTCTATCTCTTGCCTGAACCAAAAAGCACATCTTTAGAAGAACAAAGCAAGGAAGAAACTAAATATATCGCAGTATTACCTGTGCTTATACCAAGCTATTTAGAAAGATCGGAAATCTTATTAAAATCAAAGAATAGCACTAGCTTAGTTGTTGCACAAAACAGAAGATGGGCAGAAAGTTTGGACTCTATGTTGCAAAGATTGGTAGCTGTTTCACTTTCGAATGAAATTATGTCTTCTAATACCATTGCATTCCCACTTAATTCTACTTTTCCTGTAGACTACAAGCTTTCTGTAGATATTTCTCTTTTTGAAGGAAATACAAATAATGAAGCAAGTGTGAATGCTTATTGGGTTTTGCGAGAAGAAAATAAAACTTTAGCACAAGGAAAATTTATTAAATCTATGCCTGTTTCAGCTTCTTTTGAAGAATTATTAGAAGTGCAAAGTTTGCTTATACAAGAGATGACAATGCAGATAGCAGAAGAATATAATAAATTATAATTTACTAGAAATACATTCAATATAAAAGAATACATAAGAGCCAAGAAAGTTCGTCTTTCTTGGCTCTTTTCATAAATAATAAAAAAGCAATTCTCTTTTGAAAATTGCTTTTTATATTAACTTAGTTAGCTAGATTTTATTGTTTTTGTTTAGCCTTCGTTGTCTTGAAGATTTACATCTGGATTATAGCTAGTGAGAGCCTTTGTACCATTGAGATAATCGTTAAGTTTATCCATAACTATAAGGAAATTGTTTTTTTCATCGCCTTTGAGTGGTGGAACGCTTTCAGAAACTACAGAAGCTGGATTGACAAATTTGCCATTTTGCTTGACACGAAAATCAAGATGTGGACCAGTAGAAAGGCCTGTAGAGCCAACATAACCTATAGTTTGTCCTTTAGAAACCTTAGCGCCTTTTTTGCTTACTTTTGCATAAGAACGCATATGTGCGTATTGTGATTGCAAGCCATTTGTATGACGTACAACTATAGTTTTACCATAGCCGCCTTTCCAACCAACAAAAGTAACAACGCCATCGCCAATAGAAACAATAGGAGTTCCTGAAGGAGCGGCATAGTCGATGCCTTGGTGTGGACGAACAACACCTAAGATTGGGTGTCTACGATTCATAGTGTAGCCAGAGCTGATACGTGTATAGTCTAAAGGCGATTTAAGCAATAAGCCTTGTAATGAATGCCCATTTTTGTCAAAATAAGCGGAATGGCCTTTGCTGTCTTCAAATCTATAGGCTGTGTATTGTTTATTTCTATTTTTGAAAAATGCGGCCAAAGTTTTACCGTATTTTACAAATTTTCCGTCTTTGTATTTCTTTTCAACAAGAAGTTTGAAAGAATCGCCTTTTTGTAGATCTGAGAAAAAGTCGATTTTATCTTGGAAAATTCTAGTGATAGAATAAGAAAGGCTAAAACCTTCATTTGCATCTGCAAGAGCTGAGGAAAGACTTTCTTGGATGTTGCCGTCAATAGTGACTAATTTGATGTCGTAAAGCACAGGAACAAGTTCAGAATTGAATGTGTATTCACGTACAATTTGCTTTTCTTCTTGTGAAAGTGCATTTTGTTCATTTTCACTAGAAAGATCTTGTGCTGTCTGAGCTAAGGCTAATTGTGCTTTTTCTTGTTCTGCTTTTTCTTCGCTTGTGTTTTCATGTGGAGCTAAAGCGATTAATTCGTCTGCTTGAGCAATTGTTTCATCGATTTCGAGTGCAAAGTCGCCTGCTTCGGGTTGTAAGGTATTTTCAGCAAGGATTTTTTGTGCACTTTTTTCTAATGTATTTTGTGCAATATTTACATTTTTTGTTGCAAGCTCTGTTTCAATTTCAGGTTTGATGATATTTGCATGCAATACAAATGTTTCATCAAGACTGACTTCGTATTCATAACGTACAAGATTGTTTTCTGAATCATGAACTATTTCATAGCTTTGTCCAATTCTTACAGTTTCGAGATTGCGTATAGGTTTTGCTTTTGCTATGGCTTGGTAGAGTTGTTTACGAGTGAGGAAGTCGTCAAGTATGCTTCCTATAGTGTCGCCTTTGACAACTTCTTTTCTTATTATTAATTCATTATCTTTTAATTCGTAGCCAGAAAGACTTACTTCCACATTTGGATTTTTGGCTTGCTTTATTTCGGCAACTTCGACGGAAGTTGAACTTTCATTATTGATTTCTAAATCAGGAGCTTGAACTGGAATGAGCTTAGAATCAGATTTTTCGTCAAAATAATCAAGATTTGCAACATTTGAAAAAGAGGAGGAAAGCGAAGAAAAGAAAGAAGCTTTTTCTTCTTTTTGAGCATTCTTTACTGAGATAATTTCTTTAACTTCTTCTGCTTTTTGAGAAAAATCTTTAACGGCAATTGTATTGCCTAAAAGTCTTTTATTGTCATCTTCGCTTGGTAATTGTGTGGAAAGCTCTGTAATAATTTCTAAACTATATTCGCTGTCATTGAGAGCTAGATTATGATCATTGTCAGATGGCGAACTAAATAAAAAATAAGAAGAGCCAAGAACAAGACTTAAGAAAAGAAAGGCAACAATAATGCGTCTTTTATTTTTTTTATATTTATGCATATTTTTCCCAATAAATTATGGATTATTTTCTTCAACATAATATAATTTTCGAATTTTGTCTAGATTTAACTTGTAAAAATTTCATGTTTTTCTAGTGGATTAAGTATAAATTTTTATACTTTGACAGAAGAAAGATTTTGCATATAATAAGAAAAATGTAGTTATAGTAAATTTTTTTGTTCAGTCAATTATAAACTTCTGAATTAATACAATTAAATGTAGGGTGTGCAATGATAAATGTTGATTATTTTTCTATAAAATGGAATTCATTGCCTGAATTTACTGATTTTATTGCAGGAAAGCAAAATTCTTATAATACAGAAATATTAGAAAGAGCCATATACACAAAGGCAAATAATGAAAATATTAGTGAGTATAATCCCTTTCTCATAAAAGCACCTACAGCAGCGGGTAAAACTATGCTGCTTGAAGCCATTGCAAAAAAAGCTCATCAAATAAATCCAAAACTTAAGATTGCTTTAGGGCAAGCTGCTGGTTTAACAAAGTTTTTTACGGATAAAAAGTCTTCATTAAGGCGTATACGAGAATTGCAAGAAGCAGATATTATTCTTTTAGACGATATCCAATTGCTTTCAAATGCCGCTGAAATTCAAGAAGATTTTGTTTCACTTTTTGATTTATTTATTAAAAATGATAAATTGCTCATCGTAAGTTTTACATCAGCAAGGCAAGATCTTTTTACTCCATCTGTGGACAAGATGCTGAATTTTGAGCAAGCCTTTTTATCAAGGGTTTTTTCAGGAATAATTATTAATTTATATCCGCCAGATCTCGATGTGAGAATGCGTTTTGCAGAAAAAAGTGCAAAGGAATTAAAGCTTAATCTTACAAAGGCTATGCATTTAATGCTTGCCCGATTTTGTGTTGATTTAAGGCAATTAACAGGAATTATTAAAACCCTTTCTGCTTATTCAAAATCTTCAAAAAAGAATTTTAGTGAAGAAGAATTAGAAATCATGCTTAAAGGCTATACAGATGAACATTATTTCACGCCAGAACTTATTCTACAGCAAACAGCACTGTTTTATGCGCTTGATGTAGATGATATCAGGGGTAAAAGCCGTGCTGCAAATGTTGTATTAGCAAGGCAGATAAGCATGTATTTATGCAGAAAATTACTTGGCTTTTCTTACGCAAATATAGCTGAAGTTTGTGGCGGTAAAGATCATACAACGGCTATGTATGCTTGCAAAAAAATAGAACAAGAGCAGAAACTTGTACCCGTTGTGAATATCTTGTCTCATAAGATAACACAAAATGCATCTTCACTTACAAACATCTAACTAATTTTTACTACTTATTTCTATTATATAGTAAATTATCGAAAAAATAAATAAAATATCAGTAAATTTTTAATACATTTTTACTTTACAAAGTGAAAAAAATCATTTAACAATACTAGAAATAGAATTTATAACTTTTACAGATAAAGAGGTTATTATGAGTACAACAGGTTATTTTAAGGCTTTATATTCCTTAGTGTCAGCGGTTAATTCTTCGCTTTCTCCAGACGTTGTTTATGGATTAATAGTTGAAGAAACAGTAAAAACCATAAATGCAAAAGCAAGCACAATGCGTCTTTTAGATCCAACAAGAAAACTTCTTTTAGCAACAGCTTCTTGCGGTTTATCAACAGGCTATATGAGAAAAGGCCCAGTTGAAATTGAAAAAAGTGGTTTGGATGCAGAAGTTTTACAAGGTAAAACTATTGCATTAGAAGATGCTACTGTAGATGGAAGATTCCAATATCCAGAACAAGCGAAAGCTGAAGGCCTTATTTCTGTTGTTTCAGTTCCACTTAAACTCAATGACGATGTTATTGGTTTGCTACGTGTTTATTCTGATGAAACACGCTCTTTCTCTCCAGAAGAAATTGAATTTTTAGAAGCAGTTGCTCAAGTATCAGCAATTGCAATTAACAATGCTCGTCTCTTTGCAGAACTCAAACAAAATTACGAACTTCAAAAAGAATATGCGTATCAGCTTTTTGAAGACTAGTCTTGTAAACAATTTTAAAAAAGAATTTTAAGGAATGATTGAAATGAAAAAAATAAGAGTTGCCATTAATGGTTTTGGACGTATTGGACGTCAAGTTTTTCGTGCATTTTATGCCGAATTTAAAGATCAAGTAGAAGTTGTTGCTATCAACGATCTTTTTGACGCAGCTACAAATTTGCATCTTTTAGAATACGACACAAATTATGGTAGAGCAAATCTTAATGCACAGCTTGATGCAGATATCGCTACTGTTGGCGATTGGAAAGTAAAATGTTTGGCTCAAAGAGATCCAAAACTTTTACCTTGGGCTGAATTAGAAGTTGATATTGTTATCGAATCAACAGGTATCTTCCGCTCAGCGAAAGATGCTGCTGTTCATATTGCTTGCGGTGCGAAGAAAGTAATTATTTCTGCACCAGCAAAAGATCAAGACATTACTATTGTTATGGGCGTAAATCACAATGATTACGACGCTTCAAAACATCACGTATTATCAAATGCTTCTTGTACAACAAACTGTCTTGCTCCTATAGCTATGGTTTTAGACAAAGAATTTGGTATTAAATCTGGTGTAATGACAACTGTTCATGCTTATACTAACGATCAACGTATTCTTGATCTTCCTCACAAAGATTTACGCCGTGCAAGAGCTGCTGCTTGTAATATTATCCCTACTTCAACAGGTGCTGCACAAGCTGTTGCTGAAGTTTTACCAAATCTTAAAGGGAAATTCACAGGCTATTCACTTCGTGTACCAACTCCAACTGTTTCTATTATTGACTTTACAGTTATGTTTGAAAAAGCAACTACAACTGAAGAATTACGTGCAAAATTGAAAGATGCGGCTGATACTTACTTAAAAGGTGTATTTGAATACTGCGATAAGCAATTAGTTTCAATGGACTTTAAAGGCAATCCACATTCTTCAATTCTTGATGCAGAATACACATATGTTCAAGATGGTACTATGGCAAAGATTGTTGCTTGGTATGACAATGAATGGGGTTATTCAAACCGTATTTGTGATCTTACAATGCATATGGCTAAACAAGGTTTCTAGTCAATATTTAAGATGTTGAATAAAGGCCTTAGTTGATTTTCTCATCAACTAGGGTCTTTTTGTTTAAAGAACATTGATTGACAAAAAACTTTTTTTGACTCACTCTATTTTTATAATAAATAAGAAGGTGAAAATTCTATGAATATACAAGATAAAAAATCAAGAAATAAAATCATTTTAGTCTCTGTATTTTTAGCATTAGCCATACTTGCATATTATCTTTATTCTTCTTCTTCAATAGATTTGGCAAAATATGAAGAAACAAGCCAAGTTATGCAAAGTAAACTTTCTGGAAAAATAAAAAAAATAAATATTGCAAAAGGCGATATAATAGAAGCAAATATACTCTTATTAGAAATGAATAGTGATGTGTATAAGGCAGAAATTGAATTGTCTAAAGCAAATATTGACTTGATCAATGCTGGCAAAGAACCAAGCTCATTTCCTTATTCTTTTACAATAAAAAAAGTTATAGAAGAAAAAGAAAATGAATTTTCAGCCGTAAAAACTAAGCTCGATGCATTAGTCAAAGAATATACATATTGGGCGAATAATCTTGCAAAAATACAGCTTCAATTACGCAAACCATCAACTAAAGAAGATGAAAAGGCAAAGCTTAAAAGCGAAAAAGATAATGCCGAAATTATGAAGAAAAATGCTGACAAGCAATTAGAAAGTGCAAGATCTGAATATAAAAGAGTTGAAGAAGAAAAGTATAATTTAATAAAAGCACAGGAAAATGTAAAAAATTCTTATAAAAATATATTTGCTTGGGAAGAAAAAATCCGTGAAGCAGAATTTTTTATTGAACTTTGTGATTATTATTCAAAAGAAAAAATCATCATTCTTGATGTTTATGTAAAAGAGAATGATGAAGTTGAAGAAGGTATTGATTTATTTAGATACTCTTTATTAGCACAATAAATCATAATTCTATATAAATAGAAAACCCTTTTGAATGAACAAAAGGGTTTTTTTGTATTTATAGATAAAAAAGTTTTATAATTTTTCCAAAACTCTTTGTGAAAGAGGTATAATACTTTGAAATAAAAAGTAAGCAGAAGCTGTGAAAGTAAGTAATGGGCTTACAACAAGGGCTATTTTATGTCTCAAAGGATTGTAACTCAAGGCTAGAATAGCAAAATTTGCTGTTGCTATAGGTAGTAAGAGTAAGATAGCTGAGAGCTGGCTTAGAGTAAAAGGGAAATAATTATGTTTTGTATAAGACAGGCCAATAAATACAAGTATAATAAGGCAAAGAATAAATGATGTTCTAAAAGCATTCTTGGCTAATTCTTTAATAGTTGAGGAATAATAATCTCTGCCAAAATCGTCTTTTTTTCTTGAAAAAAGAGTGTTTTGTAAAAGTAATGAAAAAGCAATACTATTTCCTGCAAATGTAAGAGTAAAGAATAAAGAGAGAATAAGATAGATTTTTACATTTGTGAATTGGATATATGGCAAGAAAATTTTGAAAAGTTCTTGTGTGAAATTGAATGGATCTACTGTGGCTGGAATTTGTTCGTAAAGAAATGTGAGCGGATAGTTGGTGTAGAATTGCACATAAGCAGAGCCGAAAAGATAGATAGCAAATGATAAAGAGAAGAGAAAGGAGAAAAAGCCTGAAAAGACAGAGATTTTACTGTTTGCACTTCGAATGCCAAGTAGCCAGAATAAATTAAAGGCTAAAGCTCCTGCACCAAAGAAGATAGCAAGAGAGAGTTCTTTATAATAAAGGCCAACAAGAGCAAGAGCGATGATATTAAGTGAAAAAGCTAATTGAGATCCTTGTTGAGCTCTTTTTTTGTATAAGGCTCTTCCTGTGTTTTTTGCTTTAGAAAGAACAGAAATTTGCTCGACGCAAAGAAAGAAAAGAGCAAATGCTAGTAAAGTTGCAAATAAAAGCAAGAGAGAAAACTGCATAAAAGGATACATACTTGTTTCCATAAACACTCCAAAAAAGTTTTAATATAAGGCCTTAGGTGCAGAAACATTAAGAGCTATGCCAATAAGTAAGCAATTTACAAGCATAGCAGATCCGCCATACGAAATAAAAGGAAGAGGCATACCAACAACTGGCATTATACCAACAACCATTCCAATATTAATCAATATTTGTAGAAAGAAATAGAAGAAGATACCAGCACAAAGCAAGGAGCCAAATCTGTCTTTAGAGTTTTTTGCACCATTATAAATAGAATAAAGGAAAAGGCAGAAGACTGTAAGTGTGAACAATATTCCTATAAAACCCCATTCTTCAGCTAAAACCGCTATGGCAAAGTCTGTGTGTTTTTCTGGCAAGAATTGCAATTGATTTTGCGAACCATGTTGAAAGCCTTTTCCGAAAAATTCACCTGAGCCTATAGCAATTTGTGATTGAATAATATTATAACCTGCACCATGCGGATCTTTTGTTGGATCAAGAAAGGTAAGTATTCTTTGTTTTTGATAATCTTTTAGGTAGAGCCATGCAAAGGGTAATGCAAGGGGGACAATGATAAGTAATACGCGTAGCACCTGCCATTTTATTCCATGAAATAAAACAATGCCACCCAAGATAAAGAGTAAAATAAGAGAAGTTCCTAAATCTGGCTGAATAACAACAAGAGCAAAAGGAAGCATTCCTATGCATAAAACCTTGAGTAATCTCACCCAAGAAAGGGCGTCGCCATCTTTTGCCAAAACTTTTGCACCAACGATAAGAATTGCAAATTTAGCAAATTCACTAGGTTGAATATTCATGAAGCCAATATTTAGCCATCTTTGAGCGCCACCAGCCTTAACACCAATAATAGGTACAAGAACAAGAAGTATAATCACAAAGACATAAAATGGATAGGCTATAAATGAGAGTTTGTGATAATTGATAAAACTCACCACAAGCATACAGCCAATTCCCATGCCTGCCCAAATAAATTGTCTTTGTAAGAAAGATTCGTATTCTATTACACCTGAATCACTGATAATCGCACTTGTTGACGCAGTATTTATAAGTCCTACGCCTATAAGGACAAGACTAAAGAAAAGTAGTGCCCAATTTATTCTTGAAAGAAAATTGGAGCTACTTTCAAACTTGCGTGAAGAAGAGAAAGAGGAGTTTTTACTCAGTGAATTTTGGGACATTTTTCTATCTATACTCTTTATTTATTGAAAGTAAGCTTGGTTCAAGACTTGAACTTCTGCTGTTCTGCGTAATTCTTCTATAAATACATTTACTAAAATGCCATTACGTGAAGAATGGATTTGAGCAGTCATCATATCTTTTTGTAATTCCCAATTGCTTTGTGAAGCAGCTATTTCTCCTAATGGTTTTACAAGAACATAAGCATTGTCAAGGAAATAAGGTGTTTCTAACCAATCTGAATTTGGAGCAACATCAAAAAGAGCGTCAGCAAGTTCTGTACTCACGCCAAGGCTTGAAGCACCGGCTCTATTGATTTGTGCTTTTTCAAGATCATTAGTAGGGATTTTTGTTGTATCAAGAAGCATTTCTTCTGCAAGCTTTTTTGCTTCTTCGTTTGCTGCTGTTTGTTTTGCAATTCCAAGAATTTGTTCTTTTACTTGAGCAAAATCTTGTGCTTGTTCTGGTGTTTTTTCCTTTACTTGCACAACGACTAAGCCTTGATTTGTTGCTATAGCAGCTTTTGCAAATTCATCTATTTCTAGAGCGTGGATAAGTTGAATATCAGCATCTGAAATAGCATAATTTACTTTTAGTTCTGCTGGAGTGATATCTTTTTTTGAAACAAGTGTGAGGCCTTCTTTTTCTGCAGCAGTTTTTGCATCTGCATTACCGTGAACTTGGAGTAAAAGACTATCAGCTACGCTTTGAAGTTTTGTTCTTGCTTTATTAAGAGCGAGTTTTGGAGCTATAACTTCTCTTTTTGCTTCTTTGTCTAATTCTTGTGCAGGGATTTTATTTTCTACTAAGATTAAATGGTAGCCAAATTGAGAACGTACAGGTTCAGAAAGTTTGCCAATTTCTAAAGAAAAAGCAGCGTCTTCAAATGGTTTTACCATTTGGCCACGTGTAAAATTACCTAAACTTCCGCCACTTGGGCCAGAACCTGGATCGTCTGAATATTCTTTTGCAAGTTTAGCAAAGTCAGCATCTTTAGCAAATTTTGCTTGGATTTCTTTAATTTTTTCCATTGCTTTTGCTTCGTCTTCTGCTTTAGCATTTTCAGCAAGTGAAATAAGTATGTGTGAAGCAGAAACTGATTCTGGAATGTCGTATCTTACTTTATTCATTAAATATTCATTTTCGATTTCTTCGTCTGTGATATTTTCTTTCTTTGCTAGATTCTCAGGTGTGATTTCAATCATATCCAATGAAAGAGAAGCAGGGATGATATAGTTAGACTTAGTTTTTTCATACAATTCTTGTAGATCTTCATCGCTGATTTCAACTGTTTCAATCAATGGTTCAACTTGAATGCTAAAAGAATTGAAAGCTCTTTCAGAAAGTTGGTAATCATACATTTGCTTTGCAAGAGCTTCAGATGTGTAGCTAAATGTAGAAAAATATTCTCTAAATTTATCTTCAAGCATTTGGTTAGCAAGATTTTCTTCAAAAACTTTTGGAGATTGTCCTGCATTTCTAAGAGCTTCTAAATAGATTTCTTTACTGAATTTGCCATTAGCATCTTTTGTGAAAGGAAAGGTTGAAATAAGCGAGAGTAATTCTTGCGGAGTGACGCGAATGCCTGTTCTTTCTGCTTCTTCTTGTAAAAGAGTGCGAACAATAAGGCTTTCAAGTACGAAATTAGCAAAACCCATGCTTTTTAATTGCTCTTCATTGATTTCTGGGAATTGTTGACGAAGCTTTTCTGCTTGTTCTGAATAGAGTTGAACAAATTCTTGTTCGTTGATTTCAATACCATTTACTTTAGCAATAATGCCTGAAGTTGCTTGGAAAGAACCAACACCAAGAAAAACAAAAACAAGAATAATAAGGCCAAAAGCAATTTTAACCCAAATTGATTGGGAATTGTTACGTATAATGTCTAACATATTCTACCTTTATGAAGAGATTTTTTGTTTGATAAAGTTAAGAAAACCGCCGGCTTTAATGATTTCCCATTCGTTTTCTGTAAGATCGTTTGTCACGCTGATTTTTTCGCCATTTTCTAAAAGAAGTTCAGAAGATTTTTGTATGGCAAAATTGCAAAGATCAAGGCTTGCCTTAGTGCTTTGTGAAAATTTATTATAGTCCGCTTCATTTTCAAATAAAAGAGGGAGTATACCAAAGTTTACAAGATTTGCTCTATGGATACGGGCAAAAGATTGCACAAGCACAATTCTTATTCCCAAATGTCTTGGGGCAAGAGCTGCATGTTCACGGCTAGAGCCTTGTCCATAATTTGAAGAAGCAACAATCATAGCATGTAGATCTTTTTGCTTTATGGCATCGCAATTATTTGCAAATTCTGCATCCACTCTTTCAAAAACGTGTCTTGAAATAGCAGGAATATTTGAACGAAGTGAAGTTATTTCAGCACCAGCTGGCATGATATGATCAGTAGTGATATTTGCTTCTAATTTAATGGCAACTTCAAGTTCAAGCTTTGCAGGAAGAGCATCGAATTTTTCTAATGGAGCAATATTTGGCCCACGAAGCAATTCAATATTTTTTCTTTCTTCAAGTGTTTTAGGCGGATAGATAAAGTTGTGAGCTATGGAAGGCACAGAATCAGGCAAATGCGTGAAAGAAATTTCTTTATTCCATGTAGCAGGATCTGTGAACTTGCCATGAAGAGCACAAAAAGCCGCAGTAACAGGGCTTACAAGATAGACATTTGCGTCCTTTGTGCCAGAACGTCCTTCAAAGTTTCTATTGAATGTACGCACGGAAACACCAGAAGTATTTGGCGATGAACCCATGCCAATACAAGGGCCACAAGAACATTCTAAAATTCTCACGCCTGAATCAATAAGTTGTTCTAATTGGCCGCTTGAAGAAAGCATGCGTAGAACTTGCCTTGAACCAGGTGAAAGATTGACGTCTGTATGTCTTGCAATATAATCTTTGTTTAATATTTGAGCAACATAAGAAACATCTGCATAAGAAGAATTTGTGCAAGAACCTATGCAAACTTGATCTACATTCATTGCTGGATTTTCTTGTGCTATTTGTGCAATTGTCTTGACTAAATCTGGCATTGAAGGACATGCAGCCATAGGCACTACAGTTGAAAGATCAATTTCAATATATTCATCGTAGTTTGCGTCATTATCAGCACTAAGTGCAATAAAGTCTTTTTCTCTACCCATTGAGGTCAAAAATTTCTTAGTTTCTTCGTCACTAGGGAAGATAGAGCAAGTTGCACCAAGTTCGGCACCCATATTTGTGATAGTTGCTCTTTCTGGAACGCTAAGGGATTTGACGCCTTCGCCATAATATTCCACAATTCTACCAACGCCGCCCTTGACTGAAAGTTCTTTAAGTAAATAAAGAATGATATCTTTAGCTTGAGCAAAGCCTTGTAATTTATTTGTGAGTTTTACACCAAGCACTTTTGGCATTGGGATAGTGTAGCCTTGTCCTGCCATAGCAAGCGCAACGGAAAGTCCACCTGCACCAATAGCAATCATGCCTAAACCGCCAGCATGCGGAGTGTGGCTGTCGGAACCAATTAAAGTTTTGCCTGGAATGCCAAAGTTCTCAATATGAAGTTGATGGCAAATGCCTGTGCCAGGAGGGCTGTATATTGCATTGAATTTTGCAGCAGCAGATTGTAAAAATCTGTGATCATCAGGGTTTTTGAAGCCCATTTGTAAAGTATTGTGATCAACATAAGAAATGGAAAGTTCTGTTTGTACAGTATCGATTTCTAAAGCTTCAAACTGTAACCAAGCCATAGTTCCTGTAGCATCTTGCGTAAGTGTTTGATCAATCTTGATATTTAACTCTTCGTTTATTGCATAATCAGCGATCTTTCTTGAAGCGTCTAATAGGTGGGCTTCAAGGATTTTATGCGTCAAATTCATATACATTCCTAGCTTTTATTTTTTCTTTTCTTGTACATCTATTCAACTTCTTCGTCAACTTTTTAATTCTTGCATTTTTCAGCTTTATTTGAGGTAAAATTTGCATTTTTACCGCTTCTTACTTAGTCTTTTATTTGACTTTAAAAATATAAAAAGCTTGCATGCTCTTCTTCTCTTTGCTATCGTATACTTACTTGTTAACACTTACTTTATATTAAAATATGAACATATTTAAAAATCCTTACTCTTTTGCACAATTTAGACAAGATATTACAGCTGCACTCACAGTGACTGTGATAGGCTTACCTATGGCTATGGCCTATGCTATTATGGCGGGCGTTGAGCCTATATATGGTTTATACGCGTCAATTATTCCAGTTGTGGTTGGTTCATTGCTTGGCTCTTCTCGTTTCTTGATTGGTGGGCCAACAAATACTGTGTCTATGCTTCTCTATGTTTCGCTTGCCCAAATACATGTCAATGGAATAGTGCTTCTTACTTTACCTATGGAACAACGCATAGATTATCTCTTTGCTATTGCTTTCATTTCTGGTGTTATTCAGCTTTTCTTTGGCATAGTTAAATTGGGTAAATTTGCTTCTTTTTTATCTTATCCTGTTGTTGTTGCCTATACAGTAGGCTGTGCTTTACTTATTGCTATAGGCCAATTAGAAACCTTTTTAGGATTGGATTTTGAATTAGCTGTAGGAACTTTTGATATCTTATATAATATTTTCTTACATTTTGATAAGATACATCTTTTTTCTGTGTGTATAGGAATTGGAACAATTCTTCTTTCTTTTACATTTTCACGTATTAATAAAAATCTTCCAGCGCATTTTTTAGCCATTATGTGCGTATCATTGCTTGCGTATTTTTTTGATTTTCGTTCAAAAAATGTTCTTATGGCAGATTTTGTTAATAGTTATTTTCCTCCATTTTCTAATCCTTTTCCTCTTTTATTTTCGCATGCAAATGAACTTTTTATGCCTGCCTTAGCTGTTGCTATTATTTCTTCAGTTGACAGTATTGCCAATGGAAGAATTTTTGCCAATAGAAAGAACGATCCTTTTGATGTGAATCAAGAATTATGGGCACAAGGGCTTGCAAAAATTGCTGGTGCTTTCACTTCGTCTTTTGCTGGTTCTGGTTCCTTTTCTCGAACAGCCCTAAATTATGCCGCTGGAGCACAAACGCATTTTGCTGGAGTTTTTTCAGCTCTTATGCTTCTTGTTGTGATTGGGCTTTTTGGTAATGCTATTGGCTATATACCAATCCCATCTCTTGCCGCTATGCTTATTCTCACTTCAATCACTATGATCAAGAAAAAAGATATTCTCTTTGTATTAAAAACAAGTAAGCAAGATAAATTGGTTTTTTATGTGACTTTATTATCAGTTATCTTTCTTGCTCTCGACACAGCTCTTATAGTGGGCGTTATTCTTTCTCTTGGGCTTTTCTTAAATAATGAATCGCAACTTTCTATAGGAAGAATACGCAGAGGCAGACTGCATTCTTTTTCTTCTGAATGGGTTTTTGAAAATAAAGACGTAGCACTTTATGATCTTGAGGGTGCTTTCTTTTTTGGTGCGAGCGATAATTTTGAAAATACTTTTATAAAAAATCTACCAAATGATCCTCGTCTTTTTATCCTACACATGAGTCATATGCATTTCTTAGATTGCTCTGGAGCAAAAGTTATTGAATTATTTATGCAAAAACTACAAGAAAGAGATGCCTACCTCATTCTTTCAGGCATGAATAAAGAAGTGCATGATGTTATTATTAATTCAGGAATTGCTTCTGGCGAGAGAGGTTGTTATTTAGCTGGAAATTTAGAAGGTGCTATTGAATTAGCAGAATTTATATTGATAAATCTAGAAAATTCTTCGCCTATTGAAGAAGATTAGAAATTTAAAAGGCTTTACTCTTTAGCTTTACTTTTTGAAAATAGTCTATTTACAAACTATTTTTTGTAAAAACAAAAAAGTCAATTATTCAAGATGTTTTTGTTTTTTTTTATTATTATGCTTCAAAATTTTTATTAATTGGTATGGAAATACAAATACTTGTACCACCAAGTTCATTGTTTTCAGCATATATATGTGCATTATGCTCTTTAATAATAGATTGCACGATGGCTAGGCCTAATCCTGTGCCGTCTTTTTTCTTTGTGTAATAAGGATCAAAAAGACGTGAAAGAGATTCTTTTGGTAAAGTAAGGGCGTTATCAGCAATAACAATAAGGCAATTATCCTCAGAAAATTCAAGTTTTGTATGGACAAGAGCTTGTTGCTTTTTGTTCTCTTCTTCTGTTTTTTCTTCAATTATTTCAGCAGCATTAAGATAGATGTTGATAAGAGCTTGCCTGAAGGAGATTTTATCTAAAAGCACAGAAGGAATATCTTCAAATGGCCCTTCGTATATCCAAGTTATGGATGGGTGCGAAGTTTTGAAAAGTCTTAAACTGTCGTTTACTAAGGAAACAATATTTTCACTTCTGAGTTTTGTTTCAGGCACTTGAGCAAATTCTTTGAAGTTTTTTATCATTGCTTGCATTCTATTGACTTCGTTAATAATAAGTTGAGTGCATTCGCTGAAAACAGGATTGCCTTCATCTGTATTAAACTTTCTTTCTAGTCTTTCAGCAGATAAACGTATTGGTGTGAGCGGGTTTTTCATCTCATGTGTGATTCTTTTTGCCACTTCACGCCAAGCTGCAAGTTTTTCAGCATGCACTAATTCTGTAAGATCTTCAATAACAGCAATAATAATACCTTCTTCATCTTTAGGTGTTTCATTTGTAGAATAGGGAATATAGAGTGCAGTGATAAGAATTTTCACAGTCTGTGCATTGAAAGTGATATCCATTTCTTTTTTCCAAATTTGTTCAGGAAAACTTTTAAGGGCAGTCATCATTTCTATATAGGCATGTAGCTCATTGCCTTGAAAATATTGTGCAAGATATCTGTTTTTCCAATTTTCAATACGCATTTCAAACATGCGTGAAGCCGCTTTATTGATAGTAAGAACCTTGCCTTGACTATCTAAAACCAAAACACCAGTAGCAATATTTTCAAGCACAGTTTCAATAAAAAGATTTCTTTGTTCAAGATTATTATTTGCTTGTTTTATCTCTTCATTGCTTGTTTTAACGTGCTTTGTCATGGAGTTAAAGGAATGCACTAATTGGCTTAATTCATCCTTACCCTTATCTTCTAAAATAAAATCAAGCTCGCCTTGCGTGATTCTGTCAGAACCCTTAGCAAGAGCTTCAATAGGTGCTGTAAGTTCTTTGGAAAGCCTTATTGCCATAAATATTGATGAGAAAATCATAATAAGGCCAAGGATGGCAAGAATAAGCGAAAAAGAAAGTCTAAGAGGTTTTCTCAAAGATTTTAGATAAGTATATTCTTCAAAACCTTTGCTAATACTGCTTAATTTTGAATAAGAGGTATTGCCTATATTTTCAGCAAGAATAATATAATGTGAAGGCATTGAAAATAATTTTTGCATAGACACAGCATAATCTGTGCTTTCAAGTGGAATAATTGAAGAATATGGAGTTGTTGTGACTTCTTTCCAAGAAATAGACTGCAATAATCTTTGCACAACTTGACTTGTAGTCTTGTTATGTGGTGCGGCAAAAGTATAACGTGCATAAGGTGCATGTTCAGAGGCTTCAAAAAGAATAAGTATATTTCCTCTAAGAAGTCCTTCTTGGGAAAGTAAATATTTTTCAATTGCTTTGACTTTGTTTTGTGCTAGTAAAACAGGATCTAAGACATCACTTTTATTCACTTCTTGAGTGATATCTTCAATTTTTTTATCTTTGTTTATTTCAATAGTTTCTGTTATTTCTATATCTCTTTTATTTGAATTTTCTTCGTGTTCAAAATAAGGAAGAGTTGCACTTTCTTCTACTGTTTTCACAATGATAGGGCTGATTTGCTCGTCTAAATAGGCTATTCTTTCTGTCAACCTGTCTATAGATGCAATATAAAAACTTTGGCCAACTTCTAATGCCGCAGACATAGAATTTTCTACAGTGCTAGTAAACCAATAATCAATACCCTTAATAACAACGCGGTTAGCGGCTAAAAACATAAGGAAAACAGGAATAAGCGAAAGAGAAATAAAGGCAAGCATAAGCCTTGTTCGCAATTTAGAACCAAAAACCTTTCTTCTTCTTTCAGCAATAAGCTTGATGACATTTCGTATTGCAAGATAAGAAATAACGAGCAATAAAATGGCATTGAGATTTAACAAGCCAATGAAATACCATGAATCAGAAGCAAAATAAGTGGTTTGTCCCCACGCGCCAAGAGAAACAAGAATAATTAAAAGTACAGCTAATGCAATTTCTTTATTCCTTACTCTTTTCTCTCTATTGAGTGCTTTTTCTTCTGCTTCTGTATTCGTCATATTAATCTAGTATCAAATCAATGTGATAGTTAATGTTTGCCACATCCCAAGTCCAGAAAAAAAGTGTAGTTTCTAGCCAAGGGGGTGTGGTTGCTTGTTGCATATTAAAATGTAATTCAAGATAATAGTCATTTTTCTTATCAAGAATACCAATATTGTTTAGGGAAAAAGATTTTTTTTGTATGATGGTTGAGAGTAAATTTTCTAAATCATGCGATCTTTTTGGAAGAGATTTTTCATTATACAAGATATATTCATTGCTCAAAGTTTCGTAACGAAGTTGCCATGCTTTTTTGTATGTATGCATATTATCGTCAAAAAAGAAATTATCTTTAAATAAATCACAAGTGAAATGAATATTTATACTTGTTCCACTTCTTACAATTCTTTTTAATTCTTGAAGTTCGTGGAAAGAAAAAAATAATTCAATTTGTAATGCATTGTTATTTAATAAGTAATTTGAATGGTTTAATATAAAATAATCCTGTGAAAATGCTTTGTTTGGTATAAAAAAGACAAGCAATGCAAAAAAGAATGCAGATAAAGAGCAGTGTTTGGCTTTGAAACACTTTTTATAATAATTTGAATATTTTAGCTTGATGTTTTTCACACGAAGAGTATGGCATAAAGTCAAAAAGAGTGCAAGAAGAGTTTTTTTGTACAAAAATTTGTCGTATTGCAAGTTTTAAAAGCTGTGTTATTATTAAAATGCACAGAGAAAAATACTTAGGAGTTTATATGCCTTTATACGATTTTGGTTGTAACACTTGCAATGCCTTATTTGAAGAGCTTGTTTTTGAAGAGAACGAAAAACCACCTTGCCAAAAATGCGGCTCAGCAGATACCGAACGCAGGTTATCCGCACCATCTCCATTAAAGACAAATCCTTTTCCTTACAAAGTAGACAATAAAAAGAAAATGCCTACGGCAGCTCAGATGGCAAATATCAATCGCACTTGCCCTAATGCTGCCTCTTGCACCGCCACAGCACAGATCGGCGGCGGAGGTTGAGGCAAATAAATAAAGTCAGTTTGATTTTATTTATCTTCACTTCTTCCCAATTTTTTTGGGAATTTTGTCTATACTAAATTTTACTATTATTTTGGAGAAAATATGAAAGTAACAAAAAAAGTATCAGCCTTTTTAATGGCTTCTGTACTCACTCTAACAACTACGACACAAGCTTTTTCAGCTATACCTGGTGATTTTGTAGAACTTGCTAAAGAAGCAGGAAAGGCTGTGGTAAATATCAGCACAGAAACAACTATCAATTCTTCTAATAGAGGAAGAGGAATGTTTCCTGATGAAATGTTTAAATCCTTGCCAAAAGAATTTGGCGATTTATTCCGCCAGTTTGAAAACAATATAGCACCAAGAGAAAGAAAACAATCTTCACTTGGTTCTGGCTTTATTATTTCATCTGATGGTTATATCGTAACTAATAATCACGTGGTAGAAGGTGCTGATAAAGTTTCTATCAATTTACAAGGTAAAACAGGTAAGAGCGAATCTTTAGAAGCAAAAATCATAGGCACAGATGCAGAAACCGACTTGGCTTTGCTAAAAGTTGAAACTAACGAAAAATTGCCAACATTAAAATTTGGCGATTCTAACGATTCAGAAGTAGGCGAATGGGTGCTTGCTATTGGTAATCCATTTGGTTTAGGACACACGGTAACAGCTGGTATTGTTTCTGCTAAAGGTAGAGACATACATTCAGGCCCATTTGATAACTTTATCCAAACAGATGCTTCCATTAATCCAGGTAACTCTGGCGGCCCACTTATCAATATGGACGGCGAAGTAATTGGTATTAACACAGCAATTATTGCTTCTGGACAAGGTATTGGCTTTGCTATTCCTAGTTCACAGGCTTCTGAAATTGTTGAAGCTTTGAAAAAAGGTGTTAAGGTTTCACGCGGTTGGATTGGTGTTGGTATTAACGACATAGACGAAAATACAGCAAAAGCTTTACAACTTAAAAATACTGAAGGTGCTTTAATTGTATCTGTAATGAAGAATGAACCAGCAGATAAAGCTGGCATGAAAGCTGGCGATGTTGTTGTGCAAGTTGGTAGTCAGAAAGTAAAAAATTCATCTGAATTATTAAAAGCGATTGCTGGCCACGCTCCTGGTACAAAGATTAAAGTCACAGTTATCCGCAATGGAAAAAATAAAGATTTAAGCATTGTGCTTGGCGATAGAAATTCACAATCTGCAAATAATAATACAAAAGCAGCAAGCCCTGAAAAAGTTTTAGGCTTGACACTTCGTCCATTGCAAAATAACGAAAAACAAAGCCTTGAAATAGAATCAGGCCTTTTGGTGACTGCATTCACAAACGACAGTATAGCAGCTGAATACGGCGTAAGAAGAAATGACGTTATACTTGCTGCAAACCTTCAACCACTTTCAAACGCTTCTGAACTTGAAAAAATTATCGAAACTGAAGCAACAAAACGTGGAGCTGTTTTATTGCAAATCATGCGTAAAGGACAAGAACTCTTTATTTCAGTACCAATTCAAAAATAATCTGTATTGAATAAATAAAATAAAAAGCATGCTTCGGCATGCTTTTTTTATTAATACAAATCAGAGGTGAAATTTCTTCTCATAAATAAAAAGCTAAAAGAATTAAGCATAAAAAAAGCATGCCTAAAAGACATGCTTTATAAAAATCTTATTTAAAAAGAGTTATTTTTTTGGAACAAAGAATAATTGTTTACCTTGTGCTTTAAAACCTTCGATAGCTTTCTTGCCATTTGGAGAAACAAGCCAGCCACCAAGAGCTGATGCGTCTTTAATGTTTACATGTTTATGTTTCTTTTGGCTTACAGGAATATATCCATAAGGATTTAAAAGATCGCTGTGGTTTTCAGAAATGATTTCTAAATCTGTAGTTGCTTTTGGTTGTGCATATTTCATTGCATAATAAGTAGCACGGTCAGTCAATGTATAACCTTGTACTTCGTCAGCCATGATAATTGTTTTACCCATGCCTTGACCAATAGATCTATACCAAGAAGCATCTGCAGGGAACTTGCCATCTAAATTAACTTTAGTTTCTGCCCAGATTTTGCCTTCTTTTGAATGTGTACCAGAATCATCACCACGTGAAATAAAAGGAGCCTTTGCATTTGCAATAGCTTCAAAAGCAGCAGCTGTGCTCTTTGTTTCTTTTGCCTTTGCTGGATCTGAATCAGGGCCTATGACTACAAAATCATTGAACATAACATAATAACGTTGTGTGCCATAACCATCTTTTACAAATTGGTTTTCACGTTGAGTGTCATGAACTAAGATAGCATCCACGTTTCCGTCCATACCGTCTTTAATAGCAGCACCTGTGCCTTTTGCAACAACGCGAACTTGTATTCCTGTGTCTCTTGTAAATTTAGGTAAGAGATAATCAAGAAGACCAGAATTTTCTGTGCTTGTTGTAGTTGAAATGAGGATTGTGCCTGCTTGCGCAAAAGTTGGCATAATTGCCAATACTGCAAAAACTAGCATTGATGAAAGTAGCTTTTTCATTATTTTTGCTCCTTTTAAAGTTTGTTTCATGATTTTATTGTGACTTTTTTGCTTTGTCAAGCAGAAGATATCTGTTTTTTAGAAAGATAGAATAAAATAAAGCAATAATTTCCATATTTCTATAAATCATGAAAAAAGGAAAATTAAAAATCATAAAAAAAATGCTTGACCTTTTTGGCTAGATGATTTATTTATTTTCGACATGGCGAAAGTAGCTCAGTTGGCAGAGCACCTGATTGTGGTCCAGGTGGTCGAGGGTTCAATCCCCTTCTTTCGCCCCATATTTTATAGGTTTTGGCCTAAAAGGCACAAAATCCTCACTTGCAAGAAGAGTGCTTCTTGCGTCGTTCGCTAAAGATTTGCACATGGGCAAAGCCCATTCACGTGGAAGTGGACGTTATGAAATTTATAGAGTTCTCATTTTTTGGGAACTCTTTTTTTTACCCTTTGCCCCTGAGAGCAAACGAACAAAGGTTTTATAGACGAGTATTTTTATATTTTATCGTGTAATATATAAGATAAATAACTTGGTTTGTATTGACAATGCACTTGTTATGCACTATGTTCTTTAAAAGAAGGAGTATGTTATGCCGACTACAAATATTACTATACGCATTGACGAAAATCTAAAGAAAGAAGCAGAAGAGCTTTTTTCTGATTTAGGCTTGTCTATGACTTCGGCTTTGATTGCCTTTGTCAAACAATCTGTTAGAGAGCAAGGCATGCCTTTTGCCCTTACTCGTAAAGTTCTAAATGCACAGACTATTCAAGCTATTGAAGAAGTAAAAGCTCGTAAAAATGTAAGTAAAAGCTTTAATTCCGTGTCTGAACTTATGGAAGACTTAAATGACTGATACTTTATTATATACAATTAAGTATCATAATTCATTCAAGAAAGACTATAAGAAGATAATAAAAAGAGGTTATAAGGCTGAACTGCTTGAAGAGGTTTTGAACTATCTTACTAAAGGCGAGACACTACCTCCTAAATTTTACCTCCTAAATTTAAAGACCATCAGCTTATAGGAAATTATAAAGGCTGTCGTGAATGTCATATACAGCCCGATTGGCTTTTAATTTATGAGATATGTGATAATGAATTAATCTTATATCTTACTCGTACTGGTACTCATAGTGATTTATTTTAATCGCTAAGAGGGAAGATACCAGACTATTATTATATTTTATCCTTTTTGTCTCCGACGGCCAAAGGAGTTGAAGCCCTTTGGAAACCCCATTATGCATGGTAAGTACATAGAATATTGAGTTTAGTTCGATTTTTCGAGTTAAAATCTATCTAGCTAAAGAAGAAAAACATGGATTGCCACGTCGCTATGCTCCTCGCAATGACGAGTCTAGTATATTTCTTTTACTGCTTACGACTTTTTTCATTACACAAAATACTGAACTCACATTTGGAACGCAGTGACAAATGGTAGCTTGTTTTATGCAAGAATTGATTTCCCACTATTTTAAAGCGAAACAGTATTTAATCTTTTGGTGCGGAGCAGCAAAAGATTAAAACTTTTTCGCAAATAAAAAAATAAAATCTACTTCTTTAGCTAAATTCTTTCGCGCTACCTTGCCTACTAAGGTTTCCAAAGGAAATTATTTCCTTTGGCCGTCGGAGACAGAAAAAAGCGTCGCAGACAAAAAAGACAAAATTACATCCTCGCAAAAAAAGCCTTTAGTTTTTGACTAAAGGCTTTTTGATTTTGCATAATCTTTTTTTATCTTCCTATGGAACTATTAATTTTTGTCCCAATTTGAGTTTTGAATTTGGAAGATTATTCACTTGCATGAGGGTGTCAACATTCATGTCGTATTTGCGTGAAATAGACCATAAAGTATCGCCAGATTGCACAGTATGCGTTGTATTCATGGCTACTGTTTTTATTTGTGAATTTGGAATTTTTATAGTTTTACCGATTTTCAAAGCACTTGCTTTCAGGCCTTTGTTTGCTGCATAGATATCATTTAGGCTCACGTCGTATCTGCGAGAAATTGAATATAAGGTATCGCCTTTTCTTACTTTATGTGAACCGGTATTGACAGCAGTTGCTACTTTTTTCGATGCACTTGTATTTTTTGATGCTAAAGCTTTAGTTGATGTATTCTTCTGGGCCACTTTTACAGGAGCTGAAGATGGATGTGTTATTGCTCTAGAGAGCTTATAATAAGGAGATTTAGGAATAACAATTTCTTTTCCAGCAATTAATCTTTGATGTGAATTGATATTTTGTAAAACATAACTTGGAACTCTTGAAGATCTGCTTAAGCCCTTGTAGCTATCGTTTTTTCTTACCTTATACACATGCACACCATGAGTCAGACTATTGCTTGCTATGGCTTGTTCAAAAACATTCTTTTTTGAAATAGGCACGTGTACGTTTATAAGTCTGTCAGATGGGCTTACATATGATTTTAAAGCTGGATTGTGTGATTTAAATTCATTCCATGACATATTTAGATCTTGTGAAAGCATGAGTAAATCTGTGTTTGTATCAACTAAGGCTGTATGGATTTCATTTCTGATATCTCTTTGATTTGGTGCGTCTAAGCCTAGTGATTTTGCATGAAGCATAATTTTCTTCATAGCAATAAAACGTGGAGCGTATTCTAGAGTTTCAGTACGAATTCTTGTTTTTCTATTTAATCTATGGTTGACTTTTACAAGCTCAGCCAAGGTGTCAGTATTTGTGCTTGACAAAGCTCTCTTGATTTTTCCTTCACCTGCATTATATGCACTGATTGCAAGATGCCAGTCGCCAAACATTGAATGTAAATATTTAAGATAATCTATGGCCGCATGTGTAGAGGCGAATGGATCATTTCTCCAATCGCCGTACCAATCTTGCTTTAAACCATAGCTTTTGCCAGTTGCTGGCATAAATTGCCATAAGCCAGTTGCGCCTGCTCTAGAGCGGATGTCGATATCATAACCACTTTCAACAAAAGCCAAACAAGCTATTTCAGTTGGTACATTATGTTCTTTCAGAGCGTCGATAACATATTCTAAATATGGATCAGCACGAGAAATATATCTTTCTAGGGATTCAGGTCTGTCAAGATACCATTTATAGAATTGCAAAATTTCAAACATTTGCTCTCTTGTGATACCTTCTTCAATGTCTGTATAAGTCAAAAAGACATTTTTTTCTACTTCGCTAAAGCCATGCGGAAAATCTTTCCTAGTGAAACCAGAAGGATGTTTTTCTGCATAAGGAGCTACAGCTCCGTGCATCTCAACTCGTACGCTTGCTTTTTTTGGCTTTGTATTGTAACTAAGTTCTTGCACCTTTGGTGAACAAGCGGACAATGCAAAAGGTAATAAAATCAAACATGCAAGCAAATATAATGCTTTATGCTGACGTATTTTTTTCCCTGATAATGATGAATGCATAAAAATGCTCCTCTAAACTAAATAAACACAAGAAAAACATGTACAATAAAGATTATAAAGAAAATAAAAAGCATAATGTTAGGCAGAATATTGACGAAAGTCTTTATTGCGTTGGAATAAAACCACTTCAAGAACTTCTTGAAAACTCTCCGCAGAGAATAGAGTGGGTTCAGATTAGAAAAGGCCAGAAAAATATGAATACAAGCCGTATTCTTGACCTTTGTACAGAACATTCCATCCGCTTTTCTTTAGTTGATGACATTGCATTCAAAAGGATTCTTCCACAAAGTCAGGCAAATACGCAAGGCGTTATCGCAAAACTCAAGGAAGTTAAATCGCAATCTTTTGAAGACATGCTCATTGATGCAAATAGTGTGCCACTACCGCTCATTGTCGCTCTAGACTCTGTTCAAGATCCTGGAAATGTAGGCACATTAGCACGAACTCTCTACGCACTTGGCGGAGCGGGCTTGGTTATGCCAATACATAATAGCGCTTCTTTAAGTGTAGGTGCCAAAAAAAGTGCCGCTGGTGCATTAGACTTAATACCCGTTTCCAGAGTCACAAATCTTGCCAGATCTCTTGAAGAAGCCGCTGACGCAGGATATACAATATATTCAACAGCTCTTACAAAAAATGAGAACGAACAAAGAGAACATACTACAAAAGCCACAAAAAAGCAAGCAAACATTCTTGCCCAAAATCCCTTTGTAGACAAACTCCAATTCCCGGCTATTCTCGTTTTAGGCGGAGAAGAAAAAGGTGTGCGTCCACTAGTACATAGCAAGTGTGACTACTCCTTGCTCATACCAATGCAAAGAAATTTTGACTCTCTTAATGTAGCTCAGGCAGGTGCAATATTAATTGCTGCCTTTTTAAAAAACTACCTTGAAGAGAAATAATTGCCTATTATTTTTTAATTTAAAAAGTTAATATATTTTTTACTATCTAATTAAGTGTATAAAAAGACACACTGTGTATTTAAAACATACACTGTGTATTAAATTCATACACATTACAAAATAAATACTTTGAAAAATAAGCAAAAATTAAGGAAATTAAAAATGAACGCAAGAACTATTGATTTTCACTATTTCAACAATACAAATACAAAAGCCGCACTCAACCTCGCTCTAGAAGCCTCGCTTTTAGACAGCGATTTCACAAAAGAAAATGCCATCTTCATGCTTTGGCAAAATCAGCCTTCTGTTATCATAGGCAGACATCAAAATACTTTTGAGGAAGTTGATCTTGATTTTTTAGAAAAAAATTCCATAGATTTAGTTCGTAGGCCTACAGGCGGCGGGGCTGTTTTTCACGATTTAGGAAATCTTAATTTTTCTTTTATTGTGCCAACTCAAAGCCAAAAACTTGACTTTCATATTTTCCTAGCTCCAATGATTGAAGCACTCAATGCCATAAACATTCCTGCAAAAACAACAGGAAGAAACGATATTGTTGCTCTTGATAGAAAAATATGCGGAACAGCACAAACTAAAGGCAAGCACGCCATTTTAATACACGGCTCTATGCTCATCGATGTTGATTTAGACATTTTAGAACACGTTCTTGCTGGCAATCCAGACAAATACACTTCAAAAGGAATTGCTTCTGTGCGTTCGCGTGTAGCCAACATGAAAGATATTTTATTTGAACAAACAAAGAAACAATATAGCAAAATTGAATGCGTGGACTATATAAAAAATACTTTACGTGACTATTTTGTCCCAAATCATGAACAAGAAAAATTTCAATTAAATCAATCTTATATTGCACAAACAATAGAAGAAGCACATCTGCTTTGTGAACAAAGATTTGCACATAAAGACTGGACTTATAAAAAATCTCCTGCTTTTACATCTTCTTTGCGTAAGAAATTTGCTTTTGGATCTGTTAAAGTTAACTATCAAGTAAAAAATGGTTTTATAAAGGCCTGCCTACTTGAAGGCGACTTTTTTGCCCTCAAAGATATTGAAATCATAGAAAAAACATTAATCGATATCGAATACGAAAAAAATGCCATAAAAAATGCTTTAGCTTCAATAGATTTCACGCAATACATTCTAAATGCTGATAATAACGAGCTTATAGAACTTTTTTCAGAATGTTAGTTTTAACCAAAAAGATTATATCTTTTTTCACGTCATAGATTATTTTTAGAAAAAGTTTAAAAATTTTGCCTTGCGATTTAAAAAATAATATATTACTTTATCTTTATACAAAACACACATACCATTAGGAATATATATATGACACTTTCATTTAAAAAACCAAAGAAGAAAAAAGGCATGATAAGAGAATATTTTGAAGCCATTGTTATCGCTCTTTTTTTCGCATTTATTATAAGAACTTTCTTTATTGCCGCCTATAAAATTCCGTCTGGCTCTATGTTAGACACCTTGCTTATTGGCGATCATTTATTAGTAAATAAATTTACCTATGGTATAAAAAATCCTTTAAGTGGGGGCTATCTCACAGAAGGAAATGAACCGCAAATAGGCGATATTATAGTTTTTGCTTATCCGCAAAACAATGACATTGATTATATCAAGCGTATTGTCGGTCTGCCTGGCGACATTATCGAAATCCGCGACAAGCAACTCATTAGAAATGGGGAAGCTGTTCAAGAAGAGTATGTTCGATTTTCCGAACCAAATTCAATTATCCCTGTAAGAGACAATATGCACGCCCTCACCGTTCCAGAAGGCAAATATTTTGTCATGGGTGACAATAGAGACAATTCAGAAGATTCTCGTTATTGGGGTTTTGTTGATAAAGAGCTTATTCACGGAAAAGCATGGCGTTTTTATTGGTCATGGGATAGTGAAGAAACAAGACCACGCATTAGCCGTATAGGAAGGGCTGTAGAGTAATGGTTGTTATCTTAACTTCAGGTGCTTTAGACGGCGTTGACGCCTATAAAGTGGATCTTGAGGTTGAGCACAACAGCAAGGGCTTGCCCTCTTTTTTGATGGTTGGACTTGCAGAAGGAGCAGCAAAAGAAGCAAAAGATAGAGTTTCTGCTGCCCTTAGATCAAATATGCTCCCCTACCCAAAAGGGAAAATCACAGTAAACCTCGCTCCAGCAGACAGAAAGAAATTAGGCTCTTTCTACGATTTGCCCCTTGCTATAGCTTTACTTTGTATAAGTAATGTCCTAGACACAGAAATTTGTCAGCATTCTTTCTTTGCAGGCGAACTTTCATTAAATGGCGATCTTAAACCTGTTGCAGGAATATTGCCCCTTGCCCTCAGAGCAAAAGAAGAAAATATCAAAAGACTCTTTGTCCCAGAAGAAAATGCAAAGGAAGCTGCCATTGTCGACGGGCTTGAAGTCTATGCTATTAAAAACCTCCTACAATTAATCTCTTTTTTAAAAAAAGAAACAATACTCGAAACAACAAAAGCAGAACAATTCACACATAAAGACGACTTCCCCCTAGACTTTTCTGAAGTCAAAGGCCAAGAGCAAGCAAAAAGAGCTATCGAGATTGCCGCTGCTGGCTCACATAATATTCTTTTTGTCGGCCCTCCTGGTTCTGGCAAAAGTATGCTTGCAAAAAGAATCCCAAGCATCTTACCCCCTCTGTCTTTCAATGAAGCCTTAGAAGTGACTAAAATTTACAGCGTGTCTGGCGAACTACATAATAAAGGCATTATCACAACAAGACCCTTTCGTTCCCCTCATCACACACTTTCAGGAATAGCACTCATAGGCGGCGGAAAATATCCTAAACCTGGCGAAGTTTCAATGGCACATCGAGGCGTGCTCTTTTTAGACGAATTAGCAGAATTTCCCAAAAATGCACTTGAAGTCCTGCGTCAGCCACTTGAAGATCATAATGTCACCATAGCACGTGCAAGCCATTCTTCAACTTATCCAACAAATTTCATGCTCGTTGCCGCAATGAACCCATGCCCATGCGGATACGCAACTGATCCAAAACACACTTGCTCATGCAGTACAAATGCAAAAGAAAGATACAAAGCAAAACTCTCTGGCCCACTACTCGATAGAATCGATCTACACATAGAAGTGCCAGCCGTTGCCTATAAAGATCTAAGAGAAAATTCCCAATCTATAAGTTCAAAACAAATGCGTGAAAACATTTTAAAAGCAAGAGAAATACAAGAAAAAAGATACAAAGATCTAAATTATACATCAAATGCTGAACTTTCAGGTAAGCATCTAGATTTATACTGTAAATTATCAAAAGAAAGTGAAGAATTTTTAGGGAATACTGTAGAAAAATTTGCTCTTTCTGCACGCTCCTACACACGTATCTTACGCATAGCAAGAACCATTGCTGATCTTGCAAATCAGGAAAATATCTCTACCGCACATCTCGCAGAAGCTGTGAACTATCGAAGTCTTGATAGGAATTATACAAATTAAAACTAAAGAATTTCAGTAAACTTGCAATCAATTGAATATCAAGGTATACCTTTTTTGCAAAAGAATTTATGTTTAGGCGGAACAATGGCTGTATTAAATAAAAGCATAGAAAATGATTATACTCTCTATTATTACGATGAGAAATATCTGCCCTTGCTTAAAAAAATACTAAGAAAAGACTACACAATCGACACAAGTCTTATGCTCAAAAAAACTGCAGATACGCAAATAATAAAGATCGATAACAAAAAATACGTACTCAAAGAAATACACAAACTCCCCCTAAGTAAAAGATTTCTTTCAATATTCAGAAAAAGTCATTGTCTTGAAGTACTTATAAACACTTGTAAATACAGAGAAAAAGGTTTCACAGAACTAGGCGAAGTCTATGGCATAGGCGAAGTAAGAAATCTCTTTATAAAACAGCAATTTCTCATAATGGAATTCATAGATGGCGAAATCTTAAACTTTGAAACAGACTTCAAAAAAGTGGAAGATTTCTTGCTCAAATTACATAAAGCACGTTCCTATCACGGCGACGTGCACGCACAGAATTTTCTCATAGATAAAGATAATAATCTCAGAGCAATCGATACAAGATTAAAAAATAATTATATTGGAAATATCGGCGGGCATCTAGATATGCACAAGTTCAGACGAACTTTCGGCAATCAAAGCCCCTATCCATACAAGAAAGATATCTTCTACTGGTATTGTAAAATACGCGAAGTAAAAAAGAAAATCGTGGATTGGATTAAAGGTATATAATTTTTTGCTTTTTTGTCTGCGACGCTTTTTTTTGCCTCCGGCGGCCAAAGGAAATAATTTCCTTTGGAAACCTTAGTAGGCAAGGTAGCGCGAAAGAATTTAGCTAAAGAAGTAGATTTTATTTTTTTATTTGCGAAAAAGTTTTAATCTTTTGCTGCTCCGCACCAAAAGATTAAATACTGTTTCGCTTTAAAATAGTGGGAAATCAATTCTTGCATAAAACAAGCTACCATTTGTCACTGCGTTCCAAATGTGAGTTCAGTATTTTGTGTAATGAAAAAAGTCGTAAGCAGTAAAAGAAATATACTAGACTCGTCATTGCAAGGAGGAGAGAAACGACGACGTGGCAATCCGAGGAGAGAAGCGACGACGTGGCAATCCGAGGAGAGAAACGACGACGTGGCAATCCGAGGAGAGAAACGACGACGTGGCTTTCCATGTCTTTTCTTTATGTCTGCGATGTTTCCGCCGGCCAAAGAAATAACTTTTTCTCTAAGGACGAACTAAGTATTCTGATCCAAGATAATGCAATTGCTATTAATGATGGTGCATTTTCTTTCTTTGAGACTGCAAATGTCTGAGTTTACGGCCTCTTTTCCAGTGAGAAAGAGTTACTTTATTCATCTTATCTAGGTTAGGAATAAATAAAGAAAGTAAGGTAATAGAGATACCTACAACTTCTAAGAAGGATAAATGTTCGTCAAAAACAAAGAAACCGAGCATAGCAGCGAAGATTGGCTGTAATAAAGAAAGCAAAGAAATTGTTAATACAGGGAGTTTTTTTGTAGCATAAGTTGTGAGGCCTATTCCGCCAATTTGCATAACTAATGCAAGCATAAGAATAGAAAAATAATCATTTCCGGTAGTTGGAAAACTTAACTCATAGAAAAGTACCATAACAAGGAATAATGAAGTAGACGCACCTAATGAACACCAGAATAAAAGTGCAAAAGGATTGGTTGTACCTTTAATTTTATACATAGCTATAATATAGAAAGCATAAAAACAGCCAGAAACAAAGGCAAGGAAATTACCATAGCCAGAAGTATAGGTAGAATGTCTTTGACCAAGAATCATAATGGCTAAACCAAGTGCGGCAACGAACAAACTGATGATAACAAGTCTTGATGGACGCGTTTTAAAAACTATGGCTGACAAAAAGATAGCGACAAATGCCCATGTAGAGATGATTATATCTGCACTAGCAATACTCGTTTCCCTTATTGCAATAACCCAAGCTATAGAACCATAAGACATGAAAAAGCCAGAAAAAAATGAAATTATAATAGTTACAAGATCAAATTCTTTTCTGTAAATAATAGCAAATGGAAATAGAGCAAGGCAAGAAGCAAAAAATCGGTAGAAAGAAAGATTTAAAGAATCAAGAGTGGTTGCTCTAATAAAAAGACTGGCAGCAATATAGCTGAAAAGAGCAAGAAGGTAGACGAGAATAGGGAAGGTATCTTTTTTTGAGGTCATGTCTTTTACAATCAACTCCAATAATAAATTAGAAATATCCTATTCCTAAAAAAGATTCTTGTCTATAGAAAAATTAAAAAATAAGAGCTTGAATTAACAGATTAAAAATTTATTTTAATTTTTTTTTATTTAAGGCCTAAAGTAAAATAAGAAAATGCCGTTAAAAACGATAAGAGCAAGAATGTTTTCTTTTGCTTTGTATAAAATAAAAAATTAAAAGGTTGAAAAATGTCTATCGTTAGTAGTTTAGGTATGCAATCAAGCTATGCAATGGCCTCTTTTGGGCTTCCTGTAAAGTCTATTCGTCAGATACATGCAGACGAACAGCCTTTTAGCATGCCTGAAAACGAACTACGTGGATTTGGTTCAGACAGTAATTTTAGAAAAGAAAGCACAGATTCTACAGGTATAGTTATTTCTGAAGAAACAAGAGCTTTTTTAGAAAATAAAGCGAAAGAGGAAAAGAGTGTAAATACAGGTGAAGAGCTTTTAACTCCTCAAATTCCACATGTAGAAGCAAAGAATGTTCAAGCTTCAAGTTCAAAAGCAAATTTAGATAGTCCAACAAGTCCAGTACCTTCTGTGAAAGGTGCTAAGCCATTGAGTGAAGAAGACGAAGATCTTGCTTATGGCGAATTGACAGAAGAAGAAGAGGAAATTGTTGAAGAATTAGAAAAAAGAGATGCTGAAGTGAGGGCACATGAAAATGCACATGCAGCAGCAGGTGCAGGCATCACAGGTAGGCCTTCATATGAATACACAGTTGGGCCAGACGGAAAGCAATACGCAATAGGTGGTTCAGTTCAAATAGAAACTTCGCCTGTTTCAAACGATCCAGAAGCTACAATAGCAAAGGCTGACAAAATACGTACGGCTGCTTTAGCTGCGGATTCGCCTTCTGCACAAGACTATGCTGTAGCAAGTGCTGCAAGTCAAATGAAGGCTGAAGCACAAAAAAACAAGCTCGAAGAAAAAGTTGAAAGTTTAACAAATTCTGAAAAAGAAGAAAAAACAAATTCTGTTGCAGAAAATGTAGATTCTAAAACAGACGAAGCTCTCGCATCGTCTTCGCTCTCAGCTCTTTCAGCTGTTGCTATGTATGCTCAATACAATAGGCCTTTAGAGCAAAATAATGCTCATACTACACATTCTTCTCAAGGACAAGGGCAAGGACAAATGCCTAAAAACAGTAATACTTTTAGCGAGGTATTGATGCCATCTGCTATTTCCTTTGCTCAAAATAGCACAAATATGAATAATAATGCCTATCAAGAACAGCTCAAGCAATACGCAAATAATGCTTATACACAAGTGCAGACAAGAGGATTTGCAAGAGCTAGTCAGTATTAATTATCTACACTTCCAAAAACATATTTACTTATAAGTTCTTCAATATCTACAGCAGATTGCGTGTCGAATAGAAGGC
Source organism: uncultured Desulfovibrionaceae bacterium (assembly GCA_964368455.1). Classification (GTDB taxonomy): domain Bacteria; phylum Desulfobacterota; class Desulfovibrionia; order Desulfovibrionales; family Desulfovibrionaceae; genus CAYJAZ01. The sequence goes on along the minus strand of CAYJAZ010000004.1, from coordinate 99,089 downwards.
TATTATTTGTCAATAAATCTGGCGAACCACCAGGAATAAGGCTAATATATTTATCGCCAATAAGGCCAGAGGTTTTCACAGCTGCAATAGTATCATCGCTCAATTCAATACCTTCTTTGATTGAGAGTTCGACTAAGGCTGTGCTACTTGCTTGATCAAGACTGATGCTTGCAATTGAACCAACTTTTACTCCGGCAATTTCAATATTCGAGCCAACTTTTAAGCCAGAAGCTGAATTGAAATGTGCTTTGACTATATAACTATCGCCTTGAAAAAAATCCATTCTGCCTAATTTAATAGTAAGGTAAGAAAGGCAAGCAAGGCCCATTATCACAAATATTCCTAGTAGAAATTCTTTACTTTTCATTTTATATTCCTTTTTTTATTGAAAGATAGTTATTTTTTCTTATTATTAAGCCATGAATCGATAGCATGTCGCACTTCTTCATGCACAGCTTGCGTCATACGTTTTTCTTCTATAGCTTCACGTGCAAGATATTGCTTTGTATAAGGATCTTCACTTTTATAGAATTCATCAACACTACCATTGAATAATGATTCACCCTCATGCAATAAAAGCACATGTTTAGAGATTGATTTAACGCTAGCCATGTCATGTGTGATTAAAATGATAGACATTTCAGGATAATAGCTTTTCATGTCAAGCAAAAGCTGATCCATTTGAGCAGAAGTTATAGGATCTAATCCAGAAGTTGGTTCGTCGCAGAATAAAAGAGGGGGTTCTGTGATAATGGCTCTTGCAAGGCCAGCTCTTTTCTTCATACCGCCAGATAATTGGCTTGGAAAATAGTTTGCGTATTCCTTTAAACCTACAAGTTCAAGAACGCGAAGTGCCGCTTCTTTTCTGATATTGTAAGAAAGTTTTGTGTTTTCTGTTAAAGGAAGTGCGACATTATCAATCAAATTAAGCGAACCAAGCAATGCACCGTCTTGAAAAAGCACGCCAAATCTTCTTCTTAAACGCCTAAATTCATTTGTTGGCATCTTACAAATATCTTGTCCACCAACTAAAATTTCACCTTGCTTTACTGGAATGAGTTTTAATATCATTTTTAAAAGAGTGCTTTTTCCACATCCAGATTCACCAAGTAAAGCACAAATTGTTCCACCAGGTAAGCTGGCGTTAAGATTTGAAAAAATCTCTTTATTTGCATAACCAGCTTGTAAATTTTTTATTTCAATATCCCATTTTTGCATAGAAAAACTCTTTGTCCTTTATATAAGAAGAAAAGTTGTGAGCATGTAATCGGCAATAAGCACTAATATTGAAGAAGACACAACGGCTGAAGTTGTTGCATTACCGACGGCTTCAGGGCCTTTACTGTCTTTTCTTTCATGCACAGTATAGCCTTGATAGCAAGAAACAAGACTCACAATAAGGCCAAATACAAAGGATTTCAATAAAGTAGCCTGTATGTCATTCATTGTGACAGCAGATTCAATTCCTGAAAAATAAGTACCTTCATTTAAAGAAAGCAGTACACAAGCAGAAAGATAACCGCCAAAAATACCAATACAGTTAAAAATCGCAGTAAGCATGGGGAAAACTATCGCAGAAGCTAAAATGCGAGGAGTCACTAAATAACCAAGCGGGTTGATATCCATAACTTCAAGGGCATCTATTTGATCGTATATACGCATTATTCCAATTTCAGCAGTCATAGAAGAACCAGCTCTGCCAGCAAGCATGATAGCCGTGAGGGTTGGAGCTAATTCGCGAATAAGTGAAAGTGAAAGCAGAGAGCCAAGCATAGCCTGTGCGCCAAAAACACTCATAGCATAATAAGATTGCAAACCAAGCACAAGGCCTGTGAACAGGCTAATGAGCAAGATAAGAAAAAGCGATTGTGCTCCAATTGTGTAAACTTGTGTGAGAGTTTTTGAAAAAATTCTGCTAATTTTAGGAATAACGTACAGTGTTTCTAGGCAAAAAAGAGCCCATACACCAAATTTTTCAATAAGAAACAATGGCAAAACCTCAAAAAATTTTTTTAATAATAAGAAAAGTAGGCTTAAATAGCAAGTATTATTAAATGCAGCTTTTCACAAGTAGAAAAAATAAGCATTATAAAAAATAAATGAGAGTAGTACGATGTTTTGACAATAAAGAAAAGAATGTTTATACTTGTTTTACATTAAACAAAGGAAACAAAAGATGTTCTCTCGTTTTGAAGTTGACTATTCACTTTGTCTTATCACCGACACAGCTCTTTGCAAAGGTAAAGATTTAATTGACATTATCATGGCTGGCGTTGCTGGTGGGGTAAGTCTTGTGCATCTTCGAGAAAAAAATATGGAAACACGTGATTTCATTGAACTTGCAAGAGAAGTGAAGAAAAACTTACTCATGTTTGAAGTGCCTCTCATTATCAATGATAGACTTGACGTTATGCTTGCCTCTCAGTCAAGTGGTGTGCATGTTGGGCAAAAAGATATAGATGTTTCAGATATTAGGCAATTACTTGGCGATGCTTGCATTGTGGGTAAAACTGTTCAAAATATGGAACAACTCAAAGAAGCTTCTAAACAAGATCTTGATTATCTACTTATAAATCCAATATTTGAAGAAGAAATCAAAGAAGAAAAACATGAAAAATTTGGTATGGAGCAATTAGTGAGAGCCCGTTTTGAAACTTCAAAACCGCTTATAGCTTGTGGTGGCATACAACAAGAACATGTGTCTGCAATTTATGAAGCTGGAATAGAGGGAATTGCTGTGATCTCGGCTATTTGTTCAGCACAAGATCCAATGCTTGCTGCAAGAGAAATGCGTAGATTGCAACCAATAAATTTAATGAATAAGTTTGAAAATATTTCTCAAAAATCAAGAATGCAAGAAATAAATCTTGATAAGATATTTGAAAATTTTTCCGCTGAAAACAATACAATGCAATAAAAATCAATACTTAGGTAAAAAAATGTACATACAAAAAAATACAATGACACCCTTACAACTTGTAATTTTCTTTCTTGTTTTAGGAGCTTTACTTGTTGCTGGATTTTTTCTTACAATGGCTTTATTACCACTCATACTTGTATTAATAGTCTATTTTTGGTTCAAAATAAGAAAGGCGAAGAAAAACTTTCAGCAAAGATTTGAACAAATGCAGCAAGAAAGACAAGCACAAGAAGATGCTTATTATCAATCAAATCAAAGAGAATCTTTGTACGGACAAGAATATCAATACACAGAACAAGAAACACAAAGCGGAGAAAATTTTGAAGCTACAAGGTTAAAATATATTAATCCACAGCAAAAAAAGCAAGATGATTCCGTTGTTTATGATATTTCACCTAACGACTATACCATAGAAGAAAAGAAGTAAGAAAAAATGAATTGGCAAGAACTCAAGCAAAAGCATATACAAAATATGCGTACTATAGTAGTTAAGGTGGGATCGGCTGTTCTCACAAACGAACAAGGCATAGATAGGCAAGTTTTAGAAAATATAGTTTCACAGCTTTCTACTTTAGTGAAAGAAAAAAAGAGAGTTGTTCTTGTTTCTTCAGGTGCAGTTGCCGCTGGTAGAGCTGCTTTAAGAACGAACAATACTGACGAATCTTTTTTAGAGGGGCTTTCAGGCAAGCAAGCTGCCGCCGCTATAGGGCAGGGCAGGCTTGTGCATCTTTATGACGAAGCTTTTGCTAAACATTCGCTCCTATCAGCACAAATACTTCTCACAAGGCTTGATTTCAAAAATCGTGAACGTTTTCTAAATGCAAGAAATACTTTGATGAAATTATTGGATATGCAAGTCATTCCCATCATCAATGAAAATGATACTGTTTCTGTGAACGAATTAAAGTTTGGCGACAATGACGCTCTTGCTTCCTACATACTTAATGCAGTTGAGGGGGATTTGATTATAAATCTCACTTCTACTGGCGGTGTTTTGTCAAAAAATCCGCTCAAAGCAGCGAAAAACGAAAGAATCCCACTTATACCTTGCATAAACGATATCGACACTCTTGATCTCGATCTTCTTTGTGGTGGAAAATCAGCAGTAGGCACAGGTGGAATGTATTCAAAATTACTTTCAGCAAGAAGAGCGGCACAGCTAAACGTGCCAACCTATATCCTTGCAGGAAAAAAAGAAAATATCATACTTGATGCTTTAAAAGAAAATCCAGATAATCCACTTGGAACATGGGTAATACCATCACAAAATCATATTTCAAGAAAGAAGTATTGGCTTGCTTATAAATCAGAACCGCATGGAACTTTACATGTAGATCAAGGTGCTGCTAAAGCCTTACTTGAACAAGGAAAATCCTTGTTGCCAGCCGGCATAATTTCTGTAGAAGGCGATTTCAAAGAAGGCGATATTGTTCGCATTGTCCACGATTCTAAAGCTTTTGCAGTTGGACTTATCAATTATTCTAGTGAAGATATGCAAAGAATTGCAGGCAAGAAAAGATTGGAAGTTGCTGTTTTATTAGGAAATGCACATTATCCAGAAGTCATACATAGAGACAATATGCTTCTAAACGCAGCTGTATAATATGTTTTGCAATGTTGCCGTCTTGTCAGCTCCCTACGCTATCTACACCTATGCCTTGCCTAACTACCTACCAAAGCAATGCATTTTCAAGGGTGCAAGAGTTGCAATTCCACTTGGCAATGGATCATTGCGTGTTGGCGTAGTGACAGATATTTTCGACAAGCACAATCTTGACGAAAAAATCACTATACGAGAAATTGTATGGCTCTTAGATAAAAAACCGCAGGAAGCACTTTTAAGTGCAGAATTAGTCGCACTTGCAGAAAATCTCGCAACAAGGCAGATGCAAAGCATTGCACAAATCTATGCCAATATCTTACCTCAAGCTCTAAGAACTACGCAAAGATTAAGATTAAAAGAGTATAAAGTCGGGACAAAGCCAAAAATCTACACTTTCAAAACTTTACAACAATCTTCTAAAGAAGAATGTGCAAGGCTTTTTCAGCAGTATTATGCTTCAACAAATTCTGAAAGTTCAAATTATAATCAAGTCGATCTCATTGAATTAGCACACGAAAAATCAGCTTCAGAACTCTGTCTCTTACTCAAAGATCCGCCTTGGAATATACGTCCAAATGCCCAAAAACAAAGAGAATTATTAGAATATTTACACAATAATGGCAATACTTCTGTCAAGCAATTAAAAAATGCACTTAACAATACTGTGCACACCACACTCACAGCTTTAGTAAAGCTCGGCCTTGTTGCAATTCAAGCCTATGAAGTTGAAGACGAAATAGAAGAAGAGAATAAAAAATTACTTTCTTTATTAGAGTCCACCCTCTTAGAATCACACAGTGATTTCACTTTTTCCGCAGAGCAAGAACAAGCTATACAAGCTGGAAAACAAGCAATAATACAAAATAAAGCCGAACTAAGTCTATTGTATGGCGTTACAGGATCAGGTAAGACTGCTGTCTATCTTGAATTAGCCAAGCAGTCTTTATTGCTCAAAAAATCAGTATTCTTACTCGCACCAGAACTTTCTCTTGCATTAAAATTAAAAAAAGATGTTGAAGCCTATTTACCACATATGAAAATTCATTTTTCACACGGTTATCAAAGTCCAATGAAAAGAGCAAAAATCTTTAAAGATTTAGTCAAGGAAGATCAGCCTTGTTTAATCATTGGAACACGTTCAGCCCTTTTTCACTCTCTCAACGAGCAACAAAGAATAGGCCTTATTGTTCTAGACGAAGAACACGACGCTTCTTACAAGCAAGACGAGAAATTTTTCTACCACGCAAAAGAGATTGCACTTTTTAGAGCCCAAAAGCATAATGCACTTATGCTCATAGCCTCAGCAACACCAGACATAAAAACATTTTATGCCGCAAATCAAGGGCAAATAAAGTATAATTCACTACGCACTCGAGCAAAAGGCACTCTGCTTCCGCAAATTGAATTAGTTCAAATGTCAGACAAAACAGACGAACTTCTCACAAATCAAGCACTTGAAGCTCTCAAAGAATGCATGCAAAGAGATGAGCAAGCTGTAATCCTCCTCAATAGAAGAGGATATGCACCAATACTCTATTGTCTTGACTGTAAAGAAGTTCAAAAATGTCCGCATTGTTCCATTTCTCTCACCTACCATAAGAAAAGAGAAAGTCTAACATGTCATTATTGCAATTATACAAAGTCATTTCCATCTCCGTGCATCAAGTGTAAGTCTATGCATTTTCTGCCATTAGGTGATGGAACTGAAAAACTCGAAGAGCAATTAGAGAATTTCATGCTCAAAGAAGGATTTTCAAAAAAAATCTTACGTTTAGACAGAGATTCCACTCGCAGGCATGGCAGTATGGAAGAAATATTAGCACGCTTTTCAAAAAAAGAAGCTTCCATACTTGTAGGCACGCAAATGCTCTCAAAAGGCCATCATTTCGCACATGTGACTTTAGCCATTGTCGCAGATGCCGATCTCACACTCAATTTTCCAGACTATAAAGCCGCTGAAAGAACTTTTCAACTACTCGTACAATCTGCCGGAAGAGCAGGGCGAGAATTAAACCATGGAAAAGTTCTCATACAAACACGTGATACGCAGCATTATTGTTGGGAATTCATCAAAAAACACGATTACGAGAATTTCTACGCGCATGAACTCGCCCTCCGAGAAAAAAGGCAGTATCCGCCCTTTATCAAGCTCGCTCTCATAAGAATTCATTTCCCAAGGGAACTACAAGGCACAAACCAAATTTTAGATCTTATAAAAAATCAATTAAAAGCATCCACGCAAAAGCATGCTGTGAGATTACTCGGGCCAATAGCTTCGCCATTAGCCATAATACAGAATATGAAAAGGTATCAATGTCTACTCAAGTCACAAGATTGGCAAGCTATACGCCACGTGTACAGCGAACTTCAAAGAATGAAAATTGAGAAAAATTCACAAATCAAGGAATTAAACGAAGTTAAATTTATCTTAGACATCGATCCAATCAATATGTTGTAGGACGTGTTTGTCTGTGACGTTTTTTGTCTATGACGTTTTTTTCTGTCTCCGACGGCCAAAGGAGCAATGCCCCTTTGGAAACCCGAATAAGGCAAGGTAATGCGTAGGGATTTGGCTGAAGAAGTTTATTTATTTTTTTATTTGCGAAAAAGTTTTAAGGCCTTGGTGCTTTGCACCAAAACCTTAAATACTGTTTCGCTTTAAAATAGTGAGAAAATAAATTCTAATTGAGACTTGTTTGGAATTTGTCACTGCGTTCCAAATGTGAATAGAGTGTTTTTTTCATTTTTAAAAACATGGATTGCCACGTCACTCACTTTGTTCGTTCCTCGCCATGAGGAAATGACGAGTGAGTGATACTCTTTTAATGGGATAAATATTTCAACTCTTTTCAACTTTTCTCATAAGCCCTAAAAGAACTTCTCTTGACTCGTCATTGCGAGGAGTATAGCGACGTGGCAATCAATGTCTTTATAAGCATCATAAAATAAATTTCAATAAACAAAAAAAAGGGCATGCCTTTTGGCATGCCCTAAAGATTATACTAAATAATCCTCATAGTCTTTCGACTAGAATGGCTTATTCGTGTGCATTACCTTTTGCGCGTAAACGGATGTGGATGTCAGCACGACGATCTTCTGGGTATGTAGGGAACATATCAGTTTCACCGATACCTACTGCAGAGATTTGTTCTGGGTTTAAGCCACCTTTTACGAGGTAGTTTTTAACAGCGTTTGCACGGTTGTCTGATAAGATTTGGTTAGACTCTGTGCTACCTGTTGGATCAGCAGAAGCTTGGATGTAAAGAACTGCACCTGGGTGGATACCAACACAGCAAATTAATTTGTCTAATTTAGCTGCATATGCAGGAGTAATTCTGTAGCTACCTACAGCAAAGAATACTGTTTTCATTGCGTAGTTGTAGTTGAATACTGCTGATTTTGTGAATTGGTATGCTAATTCATCAGAACCTAACAATACTGTAGCGTCGATTAATTGTGAATTTGGGTTTAATGCAGCAACTGCATTTAAGTTTTCTACGCCTTCAGCTGTATCAGCAACTGAGATAACGTGCATAACCATGTCTGGGTTAGCATTGTATAATGCTTGAGCTGCTTGAGCTGGAGTCATGCTGCCGTCTGTTTCTTTACCATCAGAGATAAAGAATACAGCTTTAGGACCTTTCATAGCTGAAACAACTTGAGCTGTTTGAGCTAAAGAATCACCCATTTCTGTAAAACGACGGTATACTTTAGCGTCGTTTTCAATTGCATTGATAGCATTTGAAACAGCTACGATATCTCTATCAGCTGCTGGTGCTACGATAGCATTTGGTGAGAAAAGGTTTACAGCATTTTGGTAGCCTAAGTAAGGTACGTTTGACTCTACTTTAACTGCTGCCATTTTAGCCATTTCCATTTTTTTGATGCCAGTAATTTTACTGTTCATCATCATAGAACCTGAATTGTCAATAAGATACATGTAGCTGTCTACAGTTCTTTCAAGTGAAGCTGCAACCATTTTTGCTTGAGCTGCACCAGCTGACATTACAACCGCTGCCAAGATTAGAAGAACTTTTAAATGTCTCACTCTAAACTCCTTTTTAAATAAAAGTTTTTTTACCTAAGCTTTAACGTAATAAATACTTTCTAGCCTGCGTTTTACACGAATAGGAAAATCAAAGCTTCCACAACACATTTTCCCACTATAGCTAGAACCCCACAAACAATAAGTTTAGCAAAAAGCAAAACCATTGTTAACAAAAAAACACCAGTCTTTTCTCATTAGCAAAAACTAATGCTCTCAAACAAGAGAGATTAAAAAAGACAAGTAAAGTGAAATAAAATAAATGAATATTTTATTTCTTTTGAAAAATTGTAATCATTTTGAAGTGTTACAATTTATAAACCAGGTAGGTTGCCTGCAATAAAAGCTTGTTTTACGCAAGAGCCTTGCCTGTTTATGCCTATAGCATACTGATTTTTTTTAAATTGTCAATATTTTTTTACAGAGAGAAAAAAGAATTTCAAATTTTTATACAAAAAAACTATTCCTCTCATTACTAACATAAATAACATTAAATAATAATAAAATGCAAGGATTTTTTTATATATTACAAAACTTTACTCTACGTGATTTTAATTTGTTTCGGCAGACTGTGAACAAAAGTTCGCTAAAGACTTTGTTCGCTCTGCTCACTCTAGCATAGTGAAGTTAAAATAAAAATTATATATAATGTAGAGCAAATATAAATACTATTAAAATGATAAGAAAGTATTATAAAAAATAAAGAGAAAAATGAGCACTACATTATATAGTAGAAATTATTTAATTTTGTTTTAATGAGAGCTTAGAAATTTTAATAAATTTTTATAAAAAAAAATCCTTAACAGGCTATTTTAAACTTGACCTTAGCCAAAACTCAAGTTATAAGAAACGTCTTACTTTAAATAAATGATTCACGCTTTTTTATTTCATCAACAAAACAGCTTGATTTATTACATTATTACAATAATTTAAGGAGATACATAATGAAACGTACCTACCAACCAAGCAAAATCAGAAGAAAAAGAACTCATGGCTTTCGTGAACGTATGAGCTCACCAAACGGACGTGCTATTATCAATCGTCGTCGTGCTAAAGGCCGTAAGCGCTTATCAGCATAATTGAGCATAGCCCTTTTCTTTCAAAAAATTCTTCATTATACTCTATGAAAGAGCATAGTAACTATGCCAGAAAGAAAATGCTAAAGCCCATAATTCTTGATTAGTCTCTATGAAGACTAATATTTTCTCGACAAAAAGACAAAAGACTTCTTTGCGAAAGCAAAGCAAGCCTTTTGTCATATTTACGTTTTAATACTGGGATTGTTTATGCCTTTAACTTGGGAAAAAGAAAAAAGATTATTAAAAAGATCTGATTTTTCTCTTTGTTATAATGAGGGGATAAAACTCCATTCACGATTATTTCTAGCATTTATCAACACAAAAGCAGAACAAAATTATCCACGTGTCGGCATGGCTGTCACGAAAAAAGTTGGGAATGCTGTGATGAGAAATAGGCTAAAAAGATTACTTCGTGAATTTTGCAGAAAAAATCAAGAAGCACTTCCCCTTTCTGCTGATATTGTATTTACACCTAAAAAACACATAAAAATCGCAGAAATGAACTATAAAAAAGTAGAAGATGAACTACTTGGGCTTTTAAAAAAATATGAATAACTTTAGGTTTATTGTCAAACAGCTTTTCTTGTTTCCTATAAAGTTTTATAAGAAATGCATTTCGCCCTTTCTTCCAAATGCGTGTCGTTATTATCCTTCTTGTTCAAACTACGCAATGGAAGCTATTGAAGTGCATGGTGTTTTTTACGGTTTATTCCTTGCGACTTGCCGTATCTTAAGATGTAATCCTCTTTTTGAAGGTGGCTTTGATCCAGTTCCACCCAAGAAGAACAAGAAGAATATATAAAGTAGCAAAAACATTTTATAGAATTTTTAAAACTCGAATTCTGCACAATAAGCCTTTAATACAGAGGATTATTTATGGAATCTAAACGCGTTTTAATTGCTACTGCCTTATGTTTGGCCATTCTTCTAGGCTGGTCGCAGCTTTCAACTTACATGGGATGGACACCGCAACCTGTTCCTGAACAAGCACAAGTTGAGCAAGATTCAGCATCAGCTGACATTATGCCAGCTCAAAGTCCGCAAGCACCAGCAGCGGCTGTTTTTGCACCAACCGAAGGCCGCAAAATCACTATCGATACTCCGCTTTACACAGCTGTAATCAATACAAGTGGCGGCGTATTGTCATCTTTCAAACTCAAAAAATACCATGCTGAACTCAATTCAAGCACTGTTGTTGAAATGATTTCAGAACAAGCAGCCCTTGTTTCTCCAATGGGTATTTTGCTTGGTGGACAGCCTACTTGGTTTAACGGCCAATGGCAATCAGATGCACAAGACATCTCTTTAGCAGAAAACGAAAGCAAAAGTATTGAACTCATTGGTAGAATGGGTGATTTGAACTTTAAAAGAACTTTATCTTTCAATGCTGAAACTTATCTAATTGAAGAAAATTTAGAGCTTTTATCTGCTGTGCCAGCAAATGCACGTCTTGCTTTCACTCTTGCAGCAGCTTCACTTTCAAGTCCAGACAATTCTTACGATACAATGAAACTTGTGTATGAAAATGGTGATTTGAATGAAGATTTAGATGTTGATGAACTTACAGAAACTGGCTTTACAACAAGTGAAATATTCAATTGGGCTGGTGTTGCTTCTAACTATTTCTTAGCAGCAGTTGCTCCTGTTTCACAAAATCCAGCTACGCTTAAAGCAAGAATTCAATCAGGTATTTGGCGTGTAGCATTGGAAGAATCTGATTTCATTCTCCAAGCAAATCAAGCTCAAACTTTCCAAAACTATTGGTGGTTTGGCCCTAAAGATGCTTCTTTGTTAGCTTTAGCTCCACAAGAACTTGGCGAAGCAACTGATATGGGTATGTTTGATATCTTAGCTCGTCCTCTTTTGATTGTTATGACATTTATCTATGATAATGTGTATGCAAACTGGGGTATAGCTATTATCTTGCTTACTATTCTTATCAAACTTATTTTCTGGCCGCTCACACGTGCAAGCTTTAGATCAATGGAAAAAATGAAGAGAATTCAGCCAATGATGAAGCAATTGCAAGAAAAATACAAAGACAATAAAGAACAATTAAGCAAAGAAATGATGCAACTTTACAAAACCTATGGTGTAAATCCATTAGGCGGTTGTTTGCCAATTCTTATTCAAATCCCTGTATTCTTTGCTCTTTATCAAGCATTGCTCAATTCATTAGAATTGCGTCATTCAGATTTTATTTATTATTTACCTTTCACAGATTATATTTGGCTTGCTGACTTGTCAGCAAAAGATCCATTCTATATCACTCCAATAATCATGGGTGGTACAATGTTCTTACAACAGTTGCTCACACCAAGCATGGGCGATCCAACACAAAGAAAGATGATGCTCTTTATGCCAATTATCTTTACTTTCATGTTCTTAAACTTCCCATCAGGTCTTGTACTTTACTGGCTTATGAGTAACGTAGTTGGTATTGCACAACAGTGGTACACTTTAAGAAAAATCAAATAATTCAAGTATAAAGGACAAAAAATGTCAGATTATAAAGAATTTCAAGGCAAGACTCTTGATATGGCAATAGATTCTGCTTGCGATTATTTCAATTGTGAGCGTGAAAAATTAGAAATTACTCTTCTAGAAGATGCTAAAACAGGTGTTTTTGGACTTTTCGGTGCTCGTGATGCAAAAATTTCTGCTAAAAAAGCTGAATTTTTCTATGCAAAAACAGACTCTGTCTTTGAAGAAAAATTCAAGAAAAAAGCAAAAGAAGAAGCAGTAAAGCCAAGTGAAAAAACACAAAAGCCAAAAAAACCTGAACAAGCTAAAACTGAAGTAGTAAAAGAAGAAAAAATTAAAACTGAAGTTAAGCCGCAAACAAGTGAAAAAACTCAGAAACAAGTTCAAACAAAAGAACATAAAGAACACAAAGAAAAAGCAAAGCAAAGAGAAAGAAAAGAAACTGTAGAAAATTCCGATAGCAAAGAAAATTTTTCTAGCTTGCTTTCAATTGAAGATCTAGATCAAGTTCTTTTACTTGAAGCGGCAAAAAGAGTGACACTTACTCTTGTTTCGCTTATTGCTGAAGATGCTCAAGTTGAGTGTAGTGTTAATAGTGACAGACTTTGCATTAGCATAGACACTGAAAATTCTGGCCTTTTGATAGGCAAAGAAGGGCAAACTCTTGCTTCTCTTGAATATCTTGCTGCACGTATGCTTATTAAAGAATTGAACGCACATTTACGTGTACAAATTGAAGTTGGCGATTATCGTTCTAGACAAGATTCTCGCTTGCAAGAATTTGCACTCAAACTTGCAACACGCACAAGAGAAACTGGAAAATCCACTTCAACACGCCCACTTTCTTCTTACCAAAGAAGAATTGTGCATTTGGCCTTGCAAGATATGTCTGATATTCAAACTCGTTCTATTGACGAAGGTCCACTCAAAAGAGTGATTATAAGCCTTGCAAAAAATGATAAACACTAGAATGTCTTTCTAAATTCAGAAGAAAGAAATGAAATTTAATAAAGAAGAAGCTTTAAGCTTCTTCTTTTTTAACCTAATAGCAAGTCTTGAGTTTTTTTATAGTGTGTAGTATATATGTATTATTAGATAGAAAAGCTTTTACAATTCAAACATTGTGTTGTGCTTTAGCGAAAATTTAAATTTTCAAATAAAAAAAACAGGAATATCTTATGAAGAAAATAATCCCAGCAGGAACTTACGGTATAGCCCATGAAGGCTATCCTTTACTTTGTTTTTTTATACTCACAACTCTTTCATTCGCACTTTTAGAGTGGGAATGTGCAACACTTATTTCATTAGTGCTCTTTTTCTTTACTTTGCATTTTTTCAGAGATCCAGAAAGAGTAACACCACAAGAAGAAGAACTTGCTGTTTCACCTGCTGATGGTAAAGTTATTAGAATCAATGAGAAAATTGATCCAATTTCTGGCGAAAATAGACTTTGTATTTCTGTATTTATGAATGTATTTTCTGTGCATGTAAACAGAGCACCTATTAGCGGTAAGATCTCAAAGATCAAATACATACCAGGTCTTTTTGTTAATGCTGCTCACGATAAAGCAAGTACAGACAATGAACGTTGTGCTTATCAAATGGTAGATAAAGATAATAATGAATGGACTTTTGTACAAATCACTGGCCTTATTGCACGTCGTATTGTATGTAAAGTACAAGAAGGCGATGAATTAGACAAAGGTGCTCGTTTTGGAATGATCCGTTTTGGTTCGAGAGTGGATATTTATTTGCCTAATAGCCATAGTCCATCTGTTTCCATAGGGCAAAATGTATTTGCAGCTGAAACTGTGCTTGCAACAAAAAAATCATAATAAAGAATTACTTTAGGAAAGAACATGCAAAACAATAATACCAATGAAGCTCCTGATACAAAGGATGAAGTTATTATTCCTGCTCAAAAGCCAAAACTTGCTTTGAGAAAAAGGGCTATCTATATTTTGCCAAACCTTTTCACTACCTCATCTATATTTTTTGCTTTTTTGAGTATTGTTTTGTCTTCTGAGCAAAGCTTTACAAATGCAGCTTTTTGTATATTTGTGTCTGCATTTCTTGATGGGATTGATGGTAAAGTTGCGAGGCTTACAGGAACTTCCAGTGAATTTGGTATTCAATACGATTCATTAGCTGATGTCATTGCCTTTGGTATGGCACCTGCCGTATTGATGTGGCATTGGTCCTTGCACGATCTTGGTAGAGCTGGAATGGGTGTTTCCTTTTTATTCCTTGCTTGTGCCGCACTTAGATTAGCAAGATTCAATGTTTCTGCAGCTCTAGAACCAAATGAAAAGAAATTCTTTATAGGGCTTCCAAGCCCAGCAGCCGGTGCAATTATAGCTTCATTTGTTCTCTTTTCTCCTTATAAATACCTCTTACCAATACTCACAATGCCTTATTTCCAACTTGCTCTTTGCATGATAACAGGCTTGCTCATGGTGAGCAGAGTGAGGTATTTCTCTTTCAAAGAATTTGGATGGGCTAAAAAACACCCACTTCAATTCATTGTAATTGTTTTACTGCTCTTCGTATTTGTATTTTCAGAACCAAGACTCTTTCTCTTTCCTTTCTTCTTTTTATTTGCTCTTTCTGGCATATTTTACACCTTTGTATATGTGCCAATCACAAATAGAAGATTTAGAAAATCTACTTACAATATAGATTAGAATAAAAATATAAAGAATAAAAAAAACGAGTTCAACTTATAGAACTCGTTTTTTTTATATTTTTACTAGGCTATGTTTTTAAAAATAAATTTCTTCTAATTTTTGCAAATGATCTCTTGTGAGATTTCTTTGATTAAGAATAACTGCATCACGAATAGCAATATAAGGATCAATAGATGCTTGTTTTAACTGTTCGTAAGGCATATAGATCTGATCTAAAGTATTAAAATTAATGCCGCCTTGAACAAGTGAAGCTTCAATAGGAAGCACATAAGCAAGTGGATCCATTGCAATATCGCCAGCTAAGCCAAATACGCCACGTATACCCTTTGGGCCAAAAATAGGCAGCATAATTGGAGAGCCCTCTGCAAAGCCCCAACGAGCAAGTGTGACATCAAAAGAATAGGCTTGTTTATTATGATAGTGATAGGCTTCTTTTGTGTGTGAAATATCAGCAAGTCCTAATGAAGTTACTGAATTTATGATAAAATAACCAAGTTCAACACCAGCTCCGCCTAAGTCAAATTGCATAAGTGCATTTAAAAAACGTACTGGAAAAGCAAGATGATTTGCAAAATTACTCAAGCCTGAACGTATCCGCGTAGGCACAATATAAGAATAGCCTTTATGCACGGGCTTTATCACATCTAGCAATAGAAAATCATTAAAGCTGTGAATCGTCCTATTGAAACCTTCAAAAGGATCTTCAACCGAAGGTGCAACATCTTCAGCGTATTCAGCTTCAAAATCATAAGTCAAATCTTGATTTTGAAGGGCAGAATCAGAATGTTCCTTACTCGCACAGCCCTGTAATAAAAGTAGCAAAACAAAAGAAATTAAAAGCAAGAAAAATGGCTTAGATTGCTGTGAACCAAAAGAAGTATAATACATGTTTTCCCCTT
The DNA here is from genome assembly GCA_964368455.1 of uncultured Desulfovibrionaceae bacterium. Taxonomy (GTDB): domain Bacteria; phylum Desulfobacterota; class Desulfovibrionia; order Desulfovibrionales; family Desulfovibrionaceae; genus CAYJAZ01. The sequence continues at coordinate 83,372 of CAYJAZ010000004.1, read as the reverse complement.
AAGAGATAATTAATTCGCTTTAACTTCTTTTGCCTTTTCTTCAACTTTTGAAATGAGTTCGTCAGGATTTGAAGAAGAAAGGAAGGAAGCAAATTGTTCTCTGTAATTTTTTATGAGACTTATATTTTCTATTAACACATCGTATACAAACCATGTATTATTTTTTTTAAGCATACGAAAAGCAAAAGGAATTTTCTTGTTATCCGCTAAAACAGAAGTGCGAACTTCAACCCTTGTGCCATTATTTCCCTCAATCACAGAATCGTAGAGAACCTTTTCGCCATTATAACTATCAAGAGCGTCTAAATAAGTATTACGAAGCAAAAGTGTAAAAGCATCTTCAAAACGCTTTTTTTGATCTTCAGAGAAATTTCTCCAGTTTTTACCAACAGTACGAGATGAAAATTCTTCAAAATCAAAGAGTTGCATAACAATGCTTTCAGCCTCTTTAACCTTAGCTTCATGCGTAGCAGGATTTGTAAAAGACGGATCAGCAATAATAGAAACAATTTTATTCACACCCTCTTCAATAGTTTTTTGAGCTTGTTCGCCAGCAGAAAGTGCAAAAGCATGAGAAGTAAAAGTAGAAAGTGTAAAAATGCTCATCAAAATGAGTAAAAAGTATTTTTTCATAATTATCCAGCAAAAGAAAGTTTTTTAAAAAAATATTGGACTAAAAGTCTTTTGTCAAGTTTTTTATACAGGCTATTTGGGCTTATTTAATATATTATACGTGATTATTTTCTTTATTTTTTTGTCTCCGACGGCCAAAGGAAATAATTTCCTTTGGAAACCTTAGTAGGCAAGGTAGTACGTAGGGAAGTGGCTAAAGTAGAAAATATATTTTTTTATTTGCGAAAAAGTTTTAAAGTTTTGGTGCTTTGCACCAAAACATTAAATACTGTTTCGCTTTAAAATAGTGAGAAAATATATTCTAATTGAGATTTGTTTAGCATTTCTCACTGCGTTCAAAATGTGAATAGAGTTTTTTTCATTTTTAAAATCATGAATTGCCACGTCGTCGTATACTCCTCCTCGCAATGACGAATCTAGAACATTTCATTTACTGCTGACGAAATTTATACATATAAACTTTTTCGCAAACAAAAAAATAAGATATAATATTAACCACTTACCCTACGCACTACCTTGTTTTATTCGGGTTTCCAAAGGGGCATTGCTCCTTTGGCCGTCGGAGACAAAAATAAAATTAAATAAAAAAAAGACATTGGGAGGGAACCATGTCTTTTTTTTATTTTTATGATTTTATCATGCTATAAAGAAATTACTATCTCTTCATATTGATAACTTCGCCGAGTAGGGTATCTACTGTGGTAACGATTTTTGAGTTACCTTGGAAACCACGTTGTGTTGTGATCATGTAGACAAATTCTGTTGCTAAGTCAACGTTGGATTGTTCAATAGTATTTGAAGAAATTGTTCCTAAACCTGCAACACCGGCTGGGCCAGATTTTGGATCGCCTGAGTCTAGTGTTTGTGAGAATAGGTTTCCGCCTTCGTTACGCAAGTTTTGTGTTGATGTGAAATCGTACAATACTATTTGGTAAAGTGGAACGGTTACGCCATTGTCGTACACGCCTGCTAAAACGCCGTCTTGATCAACATAATAACTTGATAAGTTACCGAATGGATAGCCATTTTGTGAACTTTTATAGGTTGCTGATGAACCGTCAAATGATTGTGTAGCTGAACTTTCAATAACTGGATTTACAAAGGTTGCAAGTTCGGTTGCGTTTGCAGGAGTTCCTGCTGAGAAGATGGAACGGTCTACATTTTGTCCGCCGCCTAGTGCTGTATTGTAGATATATTGAAGTTGGCCTAGAGTGTTAGCTGGGTTAGCAACTTCAAATTGCATTGCACTTAAAGTATTACCTGTAAGAGGATCTATACTTGTGAGTGGAGTGTTAGCAAAGTCGTTATAGATTGCTTGGGCTGTGGCTGCAGAAGCTGGAGTTACGCCATCTGGTGCTAAACCTGTAGCAGCGACAATATCTGCTGAAGTATAAGTTCCGTTTACTAATTGTGAGAAAGTGATTTCAACTTGCCCGCCAGCACCATCATCTCGCATATATCCGCCAGCTTCCCACTCTGCTCTTAATCTGTCTAACTCGGCAGTTACAGTGCTGTATTGTTGTGTTGAATATTCTTCATTCATCAAATAATATTCTGGGCCGCCTGAACCAAATGGATCGTTTGCGTCGTAGCTAGGGTTATCTCTGTATGGATCTACTGCTAAATCTGCAAGACTACCGGTTGGAATGCTCCAAGGGGCGTCTAAATTAGATGCTTTGAGGCCAAGATTGATTTCTATAGCGTGTGCAGCTCCGAGTTCAGAACCAGTTGTTTGAGAACCTAGAAGGCCTGTGAAGTTAGGAGTAAGAATAGGGTAGCCTTCTGCTGAAATTTCAGCTGTACGCCAATTTTCTTGATCTGAGATATTTTTTTCTAGAACTGGATTTTGGCTTGGAGCACCTGTCACAGGATCTACAGTCCAACCGCCAGTATTCATCATAGGCACGTCTATATAAGAATCAGTTGCCTGATCGTAATAAGAGTGAAAATCGCTAGGATTGCTTTCAGGGGTTGAAGCTCCAAATAATGTATACATTGATTGGTTAGTTACTTGTCCTGAAGAGTTGAAGGTGAGAGTGCCTGAACCGAGTAAGCCAGCCATTTTTGTGGAAGAAACATCAACGAGATTTCCGCCTTCTGGATTTGTTGGATCGTAATCAAAATATTGTCTTTTATCTTCAGCTGGATCCATTGTGATAATATATTCCCAAATTTCACCGCCGCCTTCGCCGCCTTCGTAGTCTTCTTTATCAACTTTATCGTAATAAATTGTAAGGTTATGCAATACGCCTGCTTCGTCGTAAACTTCGATAGGTGCGGCATAAGAATAAGCTGATTGAGGAATAGGTGGAGTTGATGCATTAATTGGAGGTTGTGTTCCATCCCAAGTTTCAAAGAGAGCTGCAAATGGATTTGAATCATTGCCTATAGCATCGTCAGCAGTTGCAGAAAGGTTTGTGATCATAGAAACATTTGTTGTAGCAAATGGATTGATAGTAAAGGCATCTAATTTCACGTCTTGAGGCGTGCCTGTTCCGAGGATATTAGAAGTATTAGAAGATTCATTCGCTGTTAGTCCGCCTGATGAACGTGTCACACCGCCAGTAGTTTCGATCTTCCAACCTTGTAAAATGTATTGATTAGAATCAACGAGATTACCTTCTTTATCAAAAGTGAAGTTACCAGCTCTTGTGTAAAAATCTTCGTTAGAATTTGGATCGCGAACTTGGAAAAAACCAGAACCACTGATCGCAAGATCAGTTGGGTTTGTTGTTGATTCATAAGGTCCTTGTGTAAAGGCTGTGATAATAGTTGCTGTTCTTACACCTAAACCCATCTGGTTTAAACCGCCATTTGTGTATTGATCGGTATATAACAAATCAGCAAAGTCCATTCTTTGTGATTTGAAGCCAATGGTGTTCACGTTAGCGATGTTGTTACCTATAACATTCATTTTGTCGCCGTGTGCTAGCATACCTGATACGCCAGTCCACATACTTGCTGTTAAACTCATGGTTTCCCTCCCGAGAGTTATTGTTTTATAGGAAGCGTCTTCCTATACGAAATTTATTCTTGGTATTTTTTACCATTGCCAAGTATAAAGCAAGATGTGTGCCAAAGATGAATATCTTTTGTTTATGTTGTTATTTTAGGTGTTTATGTTTTTGTTTTTTCTCCAAAACTAGGAAAATTTTTCTTTAAAGGGAAAGTTTTGCAGACTAGATAGTGTCGTCAAATTCATTCTTTTGCATTTTTTCTTGCTAAAGGTGAATTTTTTGCGCAAGGCTAGTATTATTTATACACTCCATTGCGCAGAAAATCCATTTTAGTTGAAAATTCAACAAAATCTCTGAATTTGACGACACTATCTGGAGAATAGAAAAAAATTATTATTTATGTCTTTAGGCGAAGCTTTAGAAGCAAGTGTTCTACTTGTATGATTAGAAGTCAACTTATCTAAAGATTAATGAAGAAAGTTTAGAATTTTCCAACACCAAAATAGTCAATAAACTTATTATGAGATTCAGTATCACCTATAAGATAAATTTCTTCGTCTTTAATGAGTTTGTGATAAGGATCTGGATTGATGTGGATATTACCGTCTTTGTGTTTCATACCCACGACGCTACAACCTGTTTTTTCACGAATTTCACTTGTGATGAGATTTTTGCCAATAAGTTTTTTATCTACTTTTGTGCTGAAAAAAGAAAGGCCGTCACGTAGCATAAAAATTTTGCCTGGTGCGAGCATATTCACAACGGCATTACTTATCATAGAAACTAAAGAAAGCACGGTATTAGCACCTGCTCTGTGCAAAATGCCTACGTTTCTATCAAGCGAAGCACGTGATAAAATTTGTATATCTGGGCGTAGACGACGACAATAAATCGTGAGATAGATATTTGTATCGTCATTGTGGGTTGTGATAACAACAGAGGAAATTTCATCAATACCAGCACGTTTTAATACATCAAGATCTGCGGCATCGCCAGCAATACTACGTATTCCTTCTGGAAGATTAGAGATATGTGATTTGTCTACAATTGAAACATCCATACCTTGGCTGTGGAGCTTCACTGCTGTTGCGTAGCCAACTTTTCCACAACCTATAACTAAAACTTTTTGTTGTTTTTCATCTTTTTCCTTATTGCCAAACTCTTTTTCAAAATCTTCTAATTGTTCCTTTGTCCCAGCCATAACAATGGTGGAGGAGGCAGGGAGAGGACTGTTTGGCGAAACTGTAGTAAAACGGCCTTTTTCCCATAAGCCGACAATGTTTACGCCAACTTTTGCTCGTATATTTAATTCTATTAATGTTTTTGAAATTAATTTAGTGTCGTCAATTGCTCTTTCTGAAATAAGAAGAGAAGAAAAACTTGTGAGATGGCTAAAACCATTTTTCCCGCCTGAAACTCTGTCTGCAAGTGCTTCCCCAAGCATCTTTCTAAAAAGAAATACTTTTGTACTGCCAGCAAGCGTCAAGATATCTTCTGAATCTACACTTTCCGCTCTCGAAATAATAGGAAGAAAATCATTCACTTCACGTGCAGAAAATATGATATTTGTGTTTTTTATGTCAGAATCTAAAGCAACAAGAAGTGCAGCCTTGTCTACTTCTAAATTTTTATAGGTGTTTCCGTCGTCATAATCGCCCACAACAACATTAAAACCTTGATCTTCTAGATCAAGAGAAGTTTGGATATCTGGACTTAAAACAACGCAATAAAAACCATGATTCGATAAAAGTTGGACAAGGTTTAATGAAATAGGATTAAGCCCTACAACGATAACATGATTGCTTATATTATCATCAAGTTTTCTAGGGGCATTTGTCTTTTTTTGGGCTTCTAGCCAAGGCGAATAGACATATTGAATAAAGGCAAATGGCAGCATTACCAAGAGTAATATAAGGCCAGTTGCCAAGACAATGATAGAAAAGAATCTGCCAAGATCAGAAGCGAAAGTGATATCGCCAAAACCTAAAGTTGTCATGACTGTGAGAGTCCAATAGACGCCAGTAAGCCATGAATGCTCTTGGCCCTCATACATCATAATATAATGAAAAAGAATGCTAAAAAGAGCTATTAAAGCAATTAATAATGCAAGAAAACGTAAAAAATAGGCAACATTCCTGCGTGTGCCACTATGCTTCAAAAAAGCTGCCATTTGAAATGCAACAAATTTCATTCTAGTCTCCTTAGAAAAGAATAACTTTGTCAAGCTACTTTGTCAAGAAAGAGCTTATTTTATTCATTATTGCTAGCTTTACTCGAGCTTATTCTGATTTGTTCCGCCACATTGTGGACGAAAGTTTTTACTTGAAAGTAAATGATTCAAAAGAATCAACAAAAATGGACTTGCCCCTGTCTTTGGTTAAGAAGCCTTTATCCATTTTCATTTTTAAAACAGCTTAAAACAAAAAAGGACTTAGAAGAAAAATCGTCTAAGTCCTTGAAATTTGTGGTGCTTCGGGACAGAATTGAACTGCCGACACGAGGATTTTCAGTCCTCTGCTCTACCTACTGAGCTACCGAAGCAACGTGAGATTTGTTCTATAATAGCTTGAAAAAAAAAGCAAGACTTTTTTTTGCATTTAAGCTATATTTTTGTAAGAAAATTGTAAGTATATAAAATTATAGGAGTTTTTATGTTGGATTTTAAGGCTGTTGAAAGGATAAAAGAGTATTTAGAGGGCAATTTTAAGGAAGACTTTGAATATTCTGTGCAAGATAGGCGATATGAGATGTTAGAATTTCTTGAGCAAGTGATTGAATTAGGTGAATTAGCAGATGAAGTTGCGGGTGCTGTGATATTTAAAGGGCAGCTTGGAGCTATGGCTGGCATTCCGTCTGATAAGGAAAAGAAATAAGAAATTAATTTTTAAAAATGCAATAGAGTGAAGAGCATGTATTTCAAGTATGATGAAGAACATATAAGTCATCTCAAGAAAAAAGATAAGAAACTTGCAGCTGCAATAGATTATATAGGTGAGATTCAAAGAGAAGTTAATTGCGATGTATTTTCTTCTCTTATACACAGCATAATAGGGCAGCAGATTTCAACAATAGCACAAAAAACCATTTGGAAAAGATTTTGTGATAAACTTGGCATAGTTGACGCACAAAACATACTTAGTCTGAGCGATGAAGAAATGCAAGCTTTAGGCATAAGTTTTAGAAAGGTTACTTATATAAAGAATTTAGCACAAAAAGTGTTAGATAAGGAAATAAACATACAAGCTTTTGAAAGCATGGAAGATAAAGAAATTATTGAAATTCTCTCTTCGCTGAATGGAATTGGAGTGTGGACAGCCGAAATGCTTTTACTCTTTTCTATGCAAAGGTTTAATATTCTAAGTTATGGCGATTATGCAATACATAAAGGTTTACGCATGCTTTATGGGCATAAGAAAATCGATAAAGAAAAATTTGCACGTTTTCATAAAAGGTATAGTCCCTATGCATCTGTTGCAAGTCTTTATCTTTGGGCTATTGCCGGCAATGCCATACCAGATCTCAAAGATCCAGCAGCTATAGATAAAGCAAAGAAAAGAAAGTAAGGCTTATTTGCTTTATCTGGCTTATTTAAACTTTATGAATAAAGTTTTATAAAAATCTCTCTCCATCTCTCATGCTTGACAGAAAAGGACAAAGGGCATAGAAAACACAAGTAAAGGGAAAGGAATAGTGAAGATAAAACTTGTGGTATCGTATGTAGGGACAGAGTATAAGGGTTGGCAAATTCAAGAAATTGCCAAAAATTCTACTCATGTTGGACTTGAGCAAGTTCCTACTATACAAGGTGAAATTGAAAAAGCTCTTCTTGCTTTATTTGATAAAGAAATCAGAGTTGTTGGTGCCAGTAGGACAGATAGTGGCGTACACGCAGAAGGGCAAGTTGCTCATTTTGTTATTGATTTTGAGCCTAAAAATGTAAATTGGCAAAGAGCCTTGAATGTTAATCTTCCCTTTGATATTAGAATAGTTGAAGCAAAGCAAGTTGACGATAGTTTTCATGCTCAAATGGATTCGATAGGAAAAATATACACTTATTCGCTTTGGGCAGACAAGTCCTATGTTCCACCTAGAATGCATCCTTATACATGGCCTTGCGGTAAAGTAGATTTTGAAAAAATTCAGCAAGCATTACCATATCTTATTGGAAGACACGATTTTGCTTCCTTCCAAAATGTGGGCACAGAGCTACACCATACTGTGCGAACAATAAATAGCATTTCAATTGAACATATTTCTGAAAATGAAAGCCTTTTTTATTTTGAAGGCAATGGATTTTTAAAACAAATGATAAGAAATATTATGGGTTTACTTGTTGCTGTTGGGAAAAATAAAATCCCGATTACAAGGGTGGGGGAGATAGTTGAAGCAAAGAAAAGGCAAGACACTATTTTAACAGCACCTGCAAAAGCTCTCACATTAAAAAAGGTTTTATATGAAGAAATATAATATATTACATATAGTTAATATTCGATTTTTCAATGCAACGGCTTGGTATGCAATGAATTTATGCCGTGTACTGAATGCTATGGGGCATAATTCAAAATGTTTAGTATTAGCGAATACAGAAGCTCATGAACAAGCAATAAAGATGGAAATTCCACATATTGCAATGCCTTTTGATCAAAAAAAAGTGACACAATTTCCTAAAATTTATTCCTACATCAAAAAAGTTTTGAAGGAAGAAAGGCCAGATATAGTCAATTGTCATAGGGGCGAATTGTATCCATTTTTTGTGGCTTTGAAAAAAACTTTTGCCTATAAACTTGTGCGTACTCGTGGCGATCAAAGGCCGGCAAAAAATAATTTTATCAATAGGTTTTTGTATTCTGATTATACAGATGCGATTATTTCTACAAATTCAGCAACAACCAAGCAGTTGAATGAAGAGCTTAAAGTGCCTTCACACAAATTACACACTATTATTGGTGGAGTGAACACTGATTTTTTCTATCCAAAACCTCAAGTATATCAACATACAAGAGAGAAATTTGGCTATACAAAGAACGATTATGTCATGGGTTTACTTGGCAGACTTGATCCTATCAAAGGGGTGGAAGAAAGCATTAAAGCCTTAGCAAAAGTCGCAACAAAAACACCTAAACTCAAACTTTGCATCATTGGCTTTGACACAATACTCACTACTAAAGAAGTGCAAAGCTTGATTGAAGAACATTCACTCGAAGACAGAGTGCAAATCACGGGTAAGGTTGAGGAAGTAAATAATGTTCTCAATATGTGTGATGTGGCAATCTTGCCTTCAGTAGGTTCTGAAACCATAGCAAGAGCAGCTTTAGAATTTATTGCCTGTGATATTCCTCTCATTTCTTCGCAAGTGGGCGTAATGCCAGACTTATTAGAAGATGAAGCACGCTTTGAAACGGCAAATATCGATTCGATGGCAGACTTTATGTTCAAAGTTTTCCTAGCTCTTGACGATAGGCAATCAGAAGAAAGTAAATGGCTTCAAAGGCTTAGAACAAAACAGCATGCTCTTATTAAAGAATTGACTCTTGAAGCTTTTGGCGAACAGACATTAAATGTCTATCTGCCTCTATTAAATAAATAAAACACGGAGAATTTATGAATCCTCTTTTCACAAGTGATAATACAAGTGGTGTACACAAAGAAATTATGCAGGCAATGGTTGATGTTAACCATGGTGCGTGCAAACCTTATGGCAATGATGAATATTGCGAACAAGCTGAAGAAGAATTCAGAAAGATTTTTGGCGAAGATATAAAGATTTTCTTCACTTTAAATGGCACTGGTGCAAATGTGCTTGCTATTAAATCGCTTCTGCGTTTATGGGAAGGGACAATTTGTTCTGATGTTGCCCATTTACATACAGATGAATGCGGCGCACCCGAAGCAAATACAGGAACAAAATTACTGCTCTATCCAGCTGAAAATGGCAAACTCACAACAAAGGCTATAGAACATTACCTTCACGATATGGACAATGTTCACCATTCAAGGCCAGCCCTTATTTCTATCACTCAAGCCACAGAACAAGGCACTATTTATTCAATAGATGAAATTAAAGCCATTACAGAATTAGCCCATAAACACGGCATTATTGTTCATATGGACGGAGCAAGAATTTCAAATGCTGTTGCGGCTTTAGATGTGGATGTTGTTGAAATGACTAAAAATGCTGGTGTTGATGTGCTTTCTTTTGGTGGCACAAAAAATGGCCTTATGATGGGCGAAGCTCTTATTTATTTTGACACAAAACTTGTACAAAATTTCTTTAGATTACGTAAACAATCTTTTCAGCATATTTCAAAAATGCGTTTTATTGCCGCTCAATTTCTTGCCTACTTTAAAGACGATTTATGGATAAAAAATGCTAAGCATGCCAATGCAATGGCTCAATATTTCGCACAAGAATTAGACAAAATACCTACTGTTAAAGTTTCAAGAAAAACAGAAGCAAATGCAGTTTTTGCAATTATGCCACCGCAATTGATAGAAAAATTGCAAGAAGTATACTATTTTTATGAATTTAATCCACGTATACACGAAATACGTTTAATGTCCTCATTTGCCACTACAAAAGAAGACATAGACATTTTTATTGAAAAAGCTAAAGAATTACAAAAAGAACTTTCAGGCAACTAAAGAACAAGTGTTTGATTTAATAAATTTTTAAAAATATAAATTTTTTGTCTTTCTTTCGTCATATTGACTTAAATAATATATTTGTTATAAATTAATATATCCCATCTAGGTTTAAGGTATACCGTATGCAGGTTTATGGCATTATTCCCTCTCGTTACCAAAGCACAAGACTTCAAGCCAAAGCTCTTGCTGATATTCATGGAAAACCCATGTTTTGGCATGTTTATACGCAAGCTTCTCAGGCTAATGTCAAGAAAGTTTTTCTTGCCACAGATGATGCACGTATAGACGAGGCTGCAAAAAAATACAATATACCTAGCATTATGACAAGTGTGGAGCATAATTCAGGTTCTGATAGAATCTACGAAGCTGCCACAATTATTGCCAAAAACGACAAAGATTTAGACGAAAATTCTATCATTATCAACATACAAGGTGATGAGCCTTTACTTGAGCCAAATATGCTCAATGAGCTTATAGAGCCTTTTATGACAAATAAAGAAGTGCAAGTCACAACTCTTGCACATAAACTTAGCACTATAAAAGAAAAAGAACGTTTTTTATCGCCAAATACAGTTAAAATTGTTCTTGATAAAGATAATAAAGCCCTTTACTTTTCTCGTTCGCCTATTCCTCATTTTAGAGATGAAAAAGAAGAAGAGGAAAACTTTTTTTATGCTCACATTGGCTTATATGCTTTTAAATTGAGTGCGTTAAAACAATTTACTTCTTTGCCAGAAGGCATTTTAGAACAAAGCGAAAAACTCGAACAATTAAGACTTTTAGAAAACGCCATTCCAATACACGTGGCTCTTACTGAATATCCTTCACAAGGCGTTGATACTGTTGAAGATTTAGAAAAGGTAAGGCAGATTATGCAAGAAAGAAAGTTCTTGTAGTTTGGCTTTTTGCTAAGGAAAGATATGTCAAAAGATATCAATAAAATACGAAAAGAAGCTGGCTTTATTAAATCGCATGTTAAACAAAATAAAGTAATGCTTGCTTTTAAAGCTTTAAGAGACGCACTGTCCTTGCTTGCTTATTCAAATCTTACAAGAGCAGAAAGAGAAGAAATAGAAACTCTTGTAGATAATGGCACTTTGTATATCTTGACAGATCAAGAAGTGAAAAGAGCTATAGGTATGGACGTTAAATACGTGAAAGGAAAAGAAAAAGATCTTATTCCAACTCTCGACATCGTCATAGAAACCTATCAAGAATATTTAGATCTTAAAACACAAGCAGATTTAGAATTGCAAAGTGCAAAAAAAGAAGAAGGTAGGGCGAAAGTTCTAGCAGAAGCTTTTGAAAAAGCAAAGAAACTTTTTGAAAGTGATTCTAAAGAAGATAAAGAAGAAGCCTATAAGAAATTTTTAGAATTAAAAGATTACGAAAACTTTTCAGCAGAAAATTTTGCAGAAATAGCTATGCTTTACTTTGCACAGCAAGACTATGAAAGAGCTGGGCAATTCTTCTTGCTTGCTATAGATAGAAATCCTAGTGTGCTTGATTGGTATATTAAAACAGGCATGTGTTTTCGTAAAACAAATAAATTTGAAGAGGCAGAAAAACTGTATTTTCAAGCTGCAAAGGCTGTAGGCAAGAGTGCAAATCTTTTTTTCAATCTTGCAAGGCTTTACTTTGATTGGAAAAAATGGGATAAAGCAATACAAGTTGCCGAAGCTACATTGAAACTTGATCCAAGTGTGAGCGAAGCACAAAAATTAATTGATTACATCCGTAAACAAGAAAGTAAAAAGAGCTAAATTCCTTATGCAAGAAAAAAGCACAAATCTCTCCTTTGATAATAGCGTATTTGCCACTGAATTGTTTGGCCCTCTCAATTCACATCTAGACTTTATGTCTGATTTGACTGGGGCAGCCATTTCTTCACATGGTAATGAGCTTATTATAAAGACAAATGATAAAAATATCAGTAAAAAAGATCTCAACACTATAGCACATGTCTTTACGCAATGCTATGCCCTTATTAAAGAGGGAAAAACAGTAAACTCTCAATCTTTTGAAGAAATTTACACAATATTAAAAGCTGAACCTGAAATAGATATTAAAAAACAATATCAGGACTATAGCATAATCAAAACACCTAAAAAGACGATAATTGCCCGAAATCAATCACAAAAAGAATATCTTGATTTAATGCAGAAAAACGATATTGTCTTTGGGATAGGGCCTGCTGGAACAGGCAAGACATATCTTGCTGTTGCAATGGCTCTTCAAGCTCTTATCACAAAGAAAGTGAAGAAGATCATACTTTCAAGGCCTGCGGTTGAAGCTGGTGAAAAGCTTGGCTTCTTGCCTGGTACTATGAATGAAAAAGTAGATCCTTATCTTCGTCCTTTATTTGATGCTCTTGACGAAATGCTTGGCCATAGCCAATGCATTGCAAGACAAGAGGCTGGCATGATTGAGATTGCTCCTCTTGCCTTTATGCGTGGTAGAACCTTAAGTGATGCTTTTCTCATTCTTGATGAAGCACAAAATACCACGCCTGAACAAATGAAAATGTTTCTTACACGTATGGGTTTTGGCTCTAAAATGGTCGTAACCGGTGATATTACACAAATAGATCTTCCCCCAACTTCTCTTTATTCCTCAAGTCAAGATGGAAGATATGCTCCTAGAGTGATACGCTCTGGGCTTGTTGAAAGTCTTGATGTTTTAAAAAATACGCCAGGAATTGGGATCTTTAACTTTAAAAATGCCGATGTCGTAAGACATCCAATGGTAAATAAAATTGTAAACGCTTATGATAAAAACAAGAACAAATAATTTTGGCATTGCTCATGTATGGAAGTTGATGAAATCAGCTTTTTTAAGCCATTATGCGGGCTATGCAACGTGGGCGCTCTTTGCCTCAATCTTTATACTGTCTTTACTTGCGGGACTTGAAAATTCCTCAAAAGGGCAGATATACATGGCAGGGGAAACTGCAGCGGCGGACGTTTTTGCAATACGCACATTAAAAGTAGAAGATCCTTATGCTACACAGCTTCGTAGAAACCAAAATATGGAGCTACAGCCACTTTTATTTGATTTAGATAAAAAATCTATAAGAGCATTTAGAGAAGATATACTACATCTTCTTACTGTTCTTTCAGCTACTTCAAAAGATGTTGAAAGCCTTACAAAAGTACAAGAAAATTTCAATAAAAAGACTCAAAGAAATTTTGACAGAGATTTCTTTATTCTTCTTTCTCGTCTTGAAGTACAAAACTATCTTACTAGTAAACTTCTCCCTTATACAGAAAAAATTCTTTTACGTGGTATCTTTGTCAACAGAGATCAGATCAGCCCTTCTTCTGCAACCATTTTAATAAGAGATCCAGAACTTGGAAACGAATCACTTCTTATTCCAAACAGAAGCACACTTCCAGACATGACTTCTCTTTATTTAAGCGTTGGACAAGAATTGAATAAATCAACTCTCTCGCCACCAGAAAACCGTGCTTTAATGCAATTAGTAGAAGAATTAGCCCCTTATTCTTTAGTTCTTAACAAAGAAGATACGGTGAAAAGAGCGACAACAGTTGCCTCAACTGTTCCGCCTGTATACTACTATATTCAAAGAGGCGAACTTATTATAGCACAAGGCGAAGTTGTTTCTAGAGAACAACAATTGAAGATGCAAGCCTTGTATAAATATTCAGCAAGCACTATTGATTTTGAAACCTCTATTGGTCTTTTTCTTATTGGTAGTGTGCTTGTTTTTGGCCTTTTCCTTTCTCCTGCCGCAGAAAGAGGCTCACAGCTCTATCCGCGTGCACAATATTTTATAGCTTTTTTAATACTTATATTTGGACTATTTGCCATACTTTATAAATTTGGCCTCAGCCTTTTAGCTATGCAAGTTTCTGAAGTGTGGTTCTATGCCTATCCTGTTTCGGGTGCGGCTGGCCTTGCGGCTCTTGTCTTCTCTGCAAGACGCTTTGTGAGCATTGGCCTTATAATTTCATTGTTCACTACTGTTGCATTGAATGGAAATTTAGAAATTTTCATGTTTTATTTCCTTTCTTGTATGCTTAACACTATGCTTCTTATCAAATCACAAAGCAGACAAGACGTTATTAGAAGCACATTGATTCTTTTCTTAGGACAAAGCATTCTTGCTTTGGCGGCGGCTCTTTTCTCACATGTGGTTTTTGCAGAATTAGGAACCTTGATTTTAGCTGTGATGATAAATTCCATACTCGCACTTTTCTTAGTTTTTGCTATAAGCCCAATTACAGAAATGCTTTTTGGCCTCACTACTCGTTTTAGATTGATGGAATTAATGAATCTTGAACAACCACTTTTACAAGAACTTATGATGAAAGCACCTGGCACCTATCATCACTCTATTGTTGTTTCAAACCTTGTGGAAGCAGGAGCAAAAAACATCAATGCAAACAGTCTTTTATGTAAGGTTGCTGCCTTATATCACGATATAGGTAAGATCGCACGTCCTGAATATTTTATTGAAAATCAGAAAAATATTCCAAATAAACACGACACAATAGCACCTGCAATGTCAGCATTGGTTCTTATTTCGCATGTAAAGCAAGGTATTGAATATGCTGAAAAATACCAATTAGGCAAAGAAATAACTGATATTATTTCTGAACACCATGGTAACCGTTGCATTTCTTATTTCTATAATAAAGCAATCAAAAACCATACTGGCGAGGGAGAACCGCCTAAAGAAGCGGATTATTCCTATCCTAACCCAAGGCCAAAATCGAAAGAGGCTGCAATAATCATGCTTGCAGATGCAGTTGAAGCATCAAGTAGAACTTTGCTAGATCCAACTCCAGCACGTATTCAATCGCATGTGAAGAATATAGTGCATGGAATTTACGAAGAAGGGCAACTTGATGAATCAGAGCTTACCTTTAGAGATTTAAATTCATTGTCAGATTCCTTTACACGTATTCTCAATGGCCTATTCCATTTACGTATTGCTTATCCTGAAAAACCAGAAAAAAAGAAAGCTAATACAGAACAGGCTGAAAACAATGCTCAAGCTCCAATAGAAAATGAAAAAGCAGTAGAAAAAGAAGCAAACAAAGCTCCTACAGAAGAAAAAGAAGCAAAAAAAGAGCAAGCAGAGAATCAAAACAGCGAAGAAAATAAAGCTGAGAAAGCTTAATTAAGAGAAATTATGAAATATTTTTGTATAAGTCTTGGCTGTCCTAAAAATAGGGTAGACAGCGAAAGGCTTCTTGGCTCTATGCCAGAAGTTGAAATGGTAGAAGATATTTTTGACGCAGAAGTTGTGCTTATCAATACTTGTGCCTTTATCGCACCAGCCATACAAGAAAGTGTAAGAACTATTTTGTCTGCTATTGAAGACATGAATGAAATCAAACAAAGGCCTTTCCTTGCTGTAGCAGGTTGCTTAAGCGGAAGATTTGGTGCTAAAGAACTTTCAAGTGAAATTCCTGAAGTCGATCTTTGGCTTATACCTAATGAAATTGAAAGTTGGGCAGAACAGCTTGCTTTAGCACTTGGTATAAAGGATGGCGAAATTGAAAAATCTCGTATTATTAGTACATTACCATCTTATGCTTGGCTTAAGATAGGTGAAGGCTGCACACATAATTGTTCTTTTTGCACCATTCCATCAATAAGGCCAACAAAACTTTCTTACGATAAAGATTTCCTCATTAATGAAGCGAGACAAGCTGCAAATGAGGGTGTGAAAGAGATTGTTTTAGTGGCACAAGATGTGACTGCGTGGAAAGAAAATTTACAAGCAAAAGCAGATCTTCGTCCATTACTTGACGGCCTTTTAGACATAGACGAACTTGCACGCATACGTTTAATGTATCTTTATCCATCTGGATTAACAGATGATTTATTGTCATACATGGCAAAAGCAGACAAGAAATTATTGCCTTATTTTGATGTGCCTTTACAGCATGCTCATCAAGATATTTTGAAAAAAATGGGCAGGCCATTTTCTGCAGATCCTTATGCTGTGGTTGAAAAAATCCGTCACTATATGCCAAAAGCGGCTTTGCGTACTTCTCTCATTGTCGGCTTTCCATCTGAAAATGATGAGCAATATCAAGCTTTATGTGATTTTGTTCAAGAAGTTCGTTTCCATAATATGGGTGTATTTGCTTACGAAGCAGAAGATGGAACAAAGGCTGCGGCTATGCCAGATCAAATAGAAGATGCTGAAAAGCAATGGCGTAGAGACAATTTGATGGAAATACAAGCTGAGATAAGCGAAGAAATTTTAGCTACTTATCTTCACGCAAATGAAGAACTTATCATTGACAATGCTATAGAAGAATGGGATGGATTATTCTCAGCAAGAACATGGTTTCAAGCTCCTGAGGTTGACGGCATCACCTATGTAAGTGGAAATAATTTACAAAAAGGTCAAGTAGTTATAGCAGAAATTATAGAAACAAAGGAATACGATTTAGTTGCCCTTGCTTAAGGATTATTATGAAAAATACAAATAAAAAACATATAGTTAAATTTACCTTACTTTTATTATTGGGCTTTATCCTCGTCTCTTGCTCTTCTTCGCAAGAAGAAGCAGAAAAGAAAGTTGAAAATACGCATATTGTTGGTATGTGGGATACTGGCAAAGATATTTACAATTTCTATGAAGACGGTAGATTTGAAACAGTGAATAAAATTGCTATTGCTGGTTATAGCTGGAGAATTGAAGAAGATAAACTCATTCTTTCTTTTCTAGATTCGCCAGCAAATCAGCCAAAGGAAGAAGTCTACCTTTTTGAAACTGTGCGAACAGCTCGTCTTATCTTGCTTGATAAAGACGGCGAAAAAGTGACATGGAATCGTTCTCACGCAAATGTGAATACAGCAAAAGCAAAACTCTTTTACAGAGAAAGAATTGCTTTACCGCCAGAAGTCATTGTATATTATCAGCTCACACAAAATGAAGGTAAGAATATTCTAAATTCTGCCTATTATTCTGCAAAGGGTTCAATTCCTCTAGCATTTAACGCTCATTATCTCAGTAAAAATTACGATAAAAACCTTCCTGTAGAGCTTTTTGTCACTCTTTATTATAAAGACAATGCACTTTTTTCTACCAAAGAATACATTCAACTTGACGCAAGCCAAGAGCAAGAAATACTTCTTATGCGTGTCACGAATGAAGAAAATTCGCCTACAAAACTCAACGCACCGCAATCTTTCACTTTTACAAAAGATGCACAAGACGCTCTTTACACAGCAACTCTTTTCTTAGAAGATAAAAATCTTTTCTTTCTTATTCAAGACAGAGACGAGAAAAATGATGGTATTGATGAAAAAGAATCCTATATTACTTGGGGTTATTGGAATCAAATTGGGCGTGGACACTCCATTGAACTCATAGTTTCAGGCAAAGAAACCCTTACAGGTGCTGTCAATAAAGAGAGCAAGATTTTCTTTGACAGACTTTATCTTTTTGACGCTGTAGACAATATAGAATTCATACCAAGCGATAAAAAAATGGATGAAAAAATCTATTTTAACCTTAAAGGAAATGCAGTTAAAAAAGACAATGCCTTTTACTTCAAGCCAGCTGGCCTTACTGAAAACTTTAAGCTTCTTGGTAATGTTTTAGTGAGTCCTATTTTAAATGAATTAGCAAATAATGAAAGCATCTATCTTGAAGTGAATGCAGCCTATTCTAACGATGGTTTTTTTGATGTGCAAAATATCATTTCTACAGCAGAAGCAAAGAATGAAGAAGATAAAGCTGCACATGTAGACTTAACCAATACTTATTGGAGACTTACAGAATTAAACAACAAAGAAGATCTCATTTCTGCACCAGCAGAATCTCATTTCATTCTTAATATAGAAGAAGAAAATACAAAAAGTGGTAAGGGAGCTGGATCGGATGGTTGTAATTCATTTTTCTTTACATGGAACACTCCAAATAAAAACAAATTAGACATTATTCTTGGTGGATCCACTATGCGTTTATGCCATGAAGAAGGTTTAGAAGCACAGGGCAGAGACTTTTTACAAGTTCTAGACAAAGCAGATTCTTATATTATTCACGGTTCAAGTTTAGAATTAAAGCAAGGCGATAAAAAGCTAGCAAAGTTTGAATCAGTAGCCCTTTAATAGTATATTATGTACGATACCGCACTTATACTGCATGTAGGCAAGTTTCGTGAATACGATGCATGGGTTCGCCTACTCACTAGAAGTAGCGGTATTTGTACAGCTTTTGCCTTTGGTGCAAGTAAGAGCAGAAGGCGTTTTGCTGGTTGCCTCGACACATTTAATATTGTCAGTGCCACTATAGAAAAAAGTCCAAAAAAGAATTTTCTACAACTTAAAGAAACTTCATTGATCTCATCGATTCCAGTTCGATCTGATTGGCGACTCACAGGCATTGCAACCAATTGTTTACGTTTTGTCGAAGCATTAAATATAGATCCAGAAACTTCCTTTGAAAGCTTTGATTTTATAGTGGATTTCTTTGATCATCTCATGAAATATCCTGGCCAAGCTTCTTGTTTGCCTCCTCTCTTTCGTTTTAAACTAGCTTCAATTCAAGGTTATGCACCACATATCCATTCTTGTGTGCAATGTTCTCATATTCTTGAAGAAAATGAAAATGCTGTTTTTTCAGTGCAAGATGGCGGAATCTTGTGTTTAGACTGTGCAAGAGCAGCCTCTTCAAGAGCCATGCATATTGTGATTTCAGAAAAAGCCGTACTTTTCTTGCAAAAAGTGCAGACATTAGAAGTAAGCACATGGATGTCAGATGAAATTTCTCCACAAATTATCGCTTCTTACAATAAAGTCATTGATGCATTTGTGCAATACCATCTCGGCCTTGAATGGAAAAGAAATAGATTTATCTCTCAATAGCGTAAAATTCAAAAAATTAGAAAATATCATTCTAAAAGCTTGAAAAATTCCTTAATCTTCTATAAAATACAGATAAACAAAGGAAAAATTATGTTAAACGAAATATATCAAATAAAGGGCATGACTTGTGCCGCCTGTTCAAGAAGAATAGAAATGCGATTAGCAAAGGTTGAGGGCGTAAATTCTGCTACTGTAAACCTTGCTACCGATAAATTACATATTTCCTACGATAATAAGATTGTCAGCCAAGAAAGAATAGAAGAACTAGTGCAAAAGCTTGGTTTTACTGCAACAAAATGGCAGGCAAAAGAAGAACAAGATCTGCATATAGACAATACAAGCGAAAAAACACAGAAAATAAAGCTCTTTCTTTCCTTATTGCTCACACTGCCTCTTTTCTATATATCTATGGGGCAAATGGATTTTATACAGAATATCATTGCCTTACCAATACCAGAATATCTAAATCCAAAGACAAATCCAATAAATTTTGCTCTCATTCAATTTAAATTAGCCTTTCCTGTAATGCTCATAGGTTATAAATTCTATACAGGCGGAATAAAGGCCATCTATCATCGATCGCCAAATATGGATTCCCTTATCGCTGTAGGCACTTTAGCCGCATTCATCTATAGTCTTTATGCTCTTTATATGCTCTATATGGGTGATATTCATTATCTACATCAGCTTTATTTTGAATCTGTAGGCATGATTATCACACTCATTTTATTAGGTAAATATTTCGAAGCTTTAGCCCGAAAAAGAACAGGTAATGCTATTCGTGCACTCATGGATTTAACGCCAAAAATGGCAACAAAGATAGAAAATGAGCAAGAAATACAAATTCCACTTAGCGAAGTAAAAAAAGACGATATCTTACTCGTGAAAGCAGGCGATTCAATTCCATGTGATTCTCTTGTTCTCAAAGGCGAGTCCTATGTTGACGAAAGTATGCTCACAGGCGAAAGCAAGCCTGTCTATAAAAATGTCAACGCCACTGTCATAGGCGGAACTCTCAATAAAAATGGCACGCTCACAATACAAGCTCAAAGATTAGGTAAAGAATCCACTCTTGCACAACTCATTACATTTATTGAAGAAGCACAAGCAAAAAGGCCACAAATTGCCAAGCTTGCCGACACAGTTTCAGGCATTTTTGTACAAAGTGTTTTTGTTATTGCAGTTCTCACAACATTTCTCTGGTATCTCAATGGAGCACAAGCAAACTTTCTTCTACAAATTTTCACAGCTGTCTTACTCATAGCTTGTCCATGTGCCCTTGGGCTTGCAACGCCAACAGCCCTTATGGTAGGCATAGGGCGAGGTGCTGAAATGGGCATTCTCATCAGAGGTGCAAGTGCATTAGAAATTGCAGCAAGAGCAAATACTCTTGTTTTTGATAAAACAGGCACTATCACAGAAGGACGTTTTCGTGTGCAAGAATTTGTTCTCAACAATGAAAAAGAAAGTACACTGCAAAAAAATGAAATACTTGAAATCGCCGCCGCCTTAGAAAAATATTCAGAGCATCCAATAGCAGAAGCTGTACTCCTCTCCTACACAGAAGCAAGCGAGGGCAATATAAATCCGCTTGAAAGTAAGGTTGAAAATTTCAAAGTGTATTCAGGGCTTGGTATAGAAGCAAGCATAAACAATAGCATTTATTATATAGGCAACCAAAAATTTATTGAACAAAGCATAGCAAAAGAAATTCCAGCTATTCTTATCAAAGAAGCAGAAGTTCAAGCAAGTCAAGGGCATAGTTTATTATACATAAGCACAGCACAAGAAACTCTCGCCCTCTTCACAGTTGCCGACACGCTCAAAGAAGGTACAGCACAAACCATTGAAAAATTACACAGCATGAATATCGAATGTATCATGCTCACAGGCGATAACAAGCAAGTAGCACAAAGTATAGCCGCACAAATCGGTATAAAGAAAATCTATGCAGAAGCATTGCCGCAGGATAAATTAGAAGTCATAAAAAATCTGCAAGCAGAAGGAAAAACAGTTGTTATGGTGGGCGATGGCATAAACGACGCACCAGCACTCGCCCTCGCACATGTAGGCATCGCCATGCATAATGGAACTGATGTCGCCATAAATTCAGCGGATATGGTGCTCATGCAGCATAATCTAGAATTAGTGACAAAAGCCCTAGCACTCTCAAAAGCAACCATAACAAATATCAAGCAAAATCTCTTTTGGGCCTTTTGTTACAATATACTTTGTATACCCGCCGCCGCCGGCGTGCTCTATATCTTCAATGGCCCTCTGCTCAACCCAGCCTTTGCCGCATTAGCCATGACTTTCTCATCGCTCTCCGTAGTGTTAAACGCTCTAAGACTTAAGAAAGTGAGAATATAAATAGTTTTTTCATTTTTGTTTTTTTGTCTCCTATGCCTCTGGCGGCCAAAGGAAATAATTTCCTTTGGAAACCTTAGTATGCAAGGTAGTGCCTAGGAAAGTGGCTAAAGAAGAAAGTTTATTTTTTATTTGCGAAAAAGTTTTAAAGTTTTGCTGCTTTGCACCAAAACATTAAATACTGTTTCGCTTTAAAATAGGGCGATATTAATTCTAATTAAGATTTGTGTACCATTTG
Organism: uncultured Desulfovibrionaceae bacterium; assembly: GCA_964368455.1. Classification (GTDB taxonomy): domain Bacteria; phylum Desulfobacterota; class Desulfovibrionia; order Desulfovibrionales; family Desulfovibrionaceae; genus CAYJAZ01. Next base: position 61,676 of record CAYJAZ010000004.1, on the reverse strand, counting down.
TCACTGCGTTCCAAATGTGAGTAGGTGTGTTCTTCATCTTTAAAAAGCATGGATTGCCACGTCGTCGTTATACTCCTCCTCGCAATGACTAGTTTATAAAGCTATTTTAATGGGATAAATAGTTCTGATAAAAAACTCTTAAAATAAATCGTCAGTCTTAAATGCAATTCACTAGACTCGTCATTGCGAGGAGCTTGCGACGTGGCAATCTATAACTAGTGATGAAGCTAGAAAATTCAATTCACAACCTACATTTCTATTATTAAATTACAAAGTTCTCTTCAAAACTAAGATTTTCGCGTAACAGAAATTGGCACATGCCTTTTGTCGTCGCAGATAAGTAGAACATACGCAGATAAAGCATACTGATTTTTGCAAAAAAAATCGTTGTATGCCTGTACAGTCAAGACGACTTTGTGCCAATTTAAGCGCAGGTAAGGCGGGTGTTTGTCAAGAGGGGGCGCCAAGGACAGGCGCTGTCCTTTTGCCTCTCTTGACCCACGCTGGAGGCGAGGGGCGAAGCATAAGCTTGAATATTACAATAGAATGAACTGCAATGTGGAATAAAAAAAACATGGATTGCCACGTCGTCGTTATACTCCTCCTCGCAATGACTAGTTTATAAAGCTATTTTAATGGAATAAATAGTTCTGATAAAAAACTCTTAAAATAAATCGTCAGTCTTAAATAAACTACACTAGACTCGTCATTGCGAGGAGCTTGCGACGTGGCCATAAATTCAAAAAAATACTTATAGCTTGCTTTTGGCACAATCATTGCATATAGTATGCTAAATAGAATAAATGCCAATTTTTTTGGAGATAAGAGTTGGCATCTTTGTTTGTGGGTTTATAAAAATTATATTGAAAATTTAGGAGTTTAGTATGTTAACTAAAAATGCAATGGGGAATTTAGCAAATCGCTATAAATCAGTATTAAAAAAATGTCATCTACTTAATACATTTGGAACTTTAGCTTTAGCAACTTTTTTGGCAGTGCCAACTATTGCTAATGCAGCAATCAATCTTGAAAATAATAATGGGCTTCCAATAGCTAAAGTTGATACTAATTTAACATGGAATGATGCTTTAGTAGGTTTTTATGGCAAAGATAAAGAAAGTGTTTCTCTCACAAATTCTTCTGCTATACAATTTACTAACAATGAAAATATGCCAATATTTGGTATTCTAGCTGAGGCAGGCAGTGAGCTTGCTGGTAAATGGAGCATTACAAATAATGCACTAATAGATATAAATAATGTAAGTTCGGGCAATAACGCCTATGGTATAGCTAGCTATGGCAGTGGTATACATACTTTATCAAATACTTCTACTGTTAAAGTTGCGAGCGCTTCAGAAGCTTTTGGTATGTATTCACGCGCGAGCTATGGTGAAATAAATTCGTCTTCAATAAAGATGCTAAATTCTGGAACTATTGATGTGAAAGGAAGATATTCTTCTTATGGCATGTATGCATATGTCGGTTCAGGTGGCCTTGAAGTGGAATCTCTTGCTCCTCTAGCTGCGATGAAACAACCAACAACTGTTATAAATTCTGATCTAGAACTAACAAATACAAATAAGATTTTTGTTACTTCAGAAAATGGAAATGCTTATGGTATGTACGCTACTTCGGATCTTTTTAGGATTACCTCTCTTGAGACATATGCAATTCCAGCTGACATAGGAAATATTGTAAACTCAACTATAACACTCAACAATAGTGGCACAATCGATCTAGTCTCAACTCGACCGAATGAGCCTGTAAGATATGCAGGAGCAAGCCTTTATGGCATGCGTGCTGATTGGGCAGATGCAGGTCATTTCAATAATACAGGCACTATCAATATAACAGCTTCAGGATATACAAATGCATACGGTATCTATGCTAGTGAGGTGAAATCAGGAACAATAAATAATCTTGGTATTATTAATTTTTATGTTGATGCTGGGAATACTTACGAAGTTTATGTGGATAATCAGTCAAGCTTATATGTAAGAGATTATGCACTTACATTAAAACAAAACGAAGCTGGTGAGGAAATAAAAACTTTTTATGTGAATAATTCTAGTTCCTTAGATTTTAGTAGGGCAACTCTTTATCTTCGTCCAGGCAAGATTTCTTCAGGTGAATTTGCTTTTGGAAAAGAATATACCTTAGATAATTTTGCTGGTGTAGATCGTAATAGTTCTGCTAATATTCAACAAGCAGCATTAGCTACAGAAGCAGATTTTATTGTCTTATCTACTTCAACAAATGCAGCTGGAGAAAAGCTTGTTTCTCTTCGATTAGATGCAAGTGAATTGCCTACAGCAAACGCAAAAGCTGCTGAAATTGGAAAAGCATTAGATACTGCGTCTTCAGTCAGCACATCTGTACGTACCGCACTTGGTAAGTTATACCGTCAATCTATAAGAAGAATCTTAGCTTCAAATTCTGAAGAACAAAGCGGTATGCCTGCTGGTTCAGAAATGATGATGCCAGAATCTAAGTGGAATGTTTTCTTCAATCCATATCTTGGCTATACAAACAATAGCAAATACGATTTTGACGGAACTTCATACGGTTTAACCGCTGGTGCAACACATGCATTCTCTGACGCATTTGCACTTGGTTTCCATTTTGATGTAAATTCACTTACAAGCCAAAGCGATGATATGCACAACGATTCTAAATCATTCGCATTCGGTTTGCATGCAAACTATTTCCTTAATGATGCATGGTATTTATCAGCTCTTGCTAGCTATGCTCATACTTCAAATGACATGGACTATTCTGTCAGCTCTGATACAGCAAATGCCGAATATTCTTCAAATGCTTTCTTTGCTTCATTAAATACTGGTTATATGTTTGAAATCAATCAAGATAATATTATCAATGTAGAAACAGGCCTTACTTATTTATCTGCAAATACTGATGCTTACGATTTAGATTTTGCTCATTTATCAGCTTACAATATGGCTGTTGGTAGCACAAATTTAAATGCTCTTTATGCTCATTTCAATGTGAATTGGGAAGGAACTTTTACAAAGGGTAATAATATCTTCCGTCCAAGTGTAGGACTTGGTTTACGTCAAAATCTCACAGGTTCTGATGTAGACACAACTACTGAAATCTTTGGTACAAGATACGAGAATGTTGCAAGTTCAGACGACACAACTTTCACAGCAAATGCTGGTGTCGAATGGCAACGCGACGCTCTTTCTATTTCACTTAACTACAATGGTGAATACGGAAGCGATCAACAAAGCCATAGAGGTAGCTTGTTGTTTAAATACGAATTCTAGGATTTTTTGAATTTCTAGAAAAATGTAGAATACTTAAAACTGCTGAGAAGAAATTTTTAGCAGTTTTTTGTTTAATGAAGCAGATATAAAATTGTGCACATTTTATCCCATAAAAGCGCTCAAAATATAAAAAAATAGTTGTACTTGTCAAAAGAATAGGTAGAGGGGGTGAAAAACTTGCAAAAACAAAAAGTGTGTGTTATACTTGACAAACAATATTTTTGAAAATAAAAAATAAGGCAGGTACATGTTATGACATCATTTTCTTACATTTTGAAGGACGAACAAGGCATACACGCAAGACCAGCTGGGCTTTTAATTAAAGAATTACAAGCTTTTTCCTCACAGCTCACAATTCAAAAGGGTGAAAAAAAAGCAGACGCTAAAAAACTCTTTGCGGTTATGGCTTTAGCGGCAAAAAAAGGCGACGAACTTATCTTTACAGCTGAAGGCGATGATGCAGAACAAGCATGTGCAGTAGCAAAAGACTTTTTAGAGAAAAACTTATAATTAACCTTCGATAGTGCTCAATTCTATACAATGGATTTTTAATAATTATTTTTTTTCATTAAGCAAATTGCATAAATTCATCTATAGAACACTGTTATATAAGTAAGAATAATTGAGGAAAATTTATGATTAAATTACAAGGAAAAGGCGTTTCAAAAGGAATTGCTATAGGAAAACTTTATTTCGCCTCGCAACTTGATTTAAATATTGCCTTTTCAAGTATTCAAGATGTTGAAGAAGAATTACAGCGTTTTGAAAAAGCTAGAGAAAAAGCTATAGAGCAGCTTGGAGTAATAGCTAAAAAAACCGAAGAAAAACTTGGAAAAGAAAATGCAATGCTTTTTGAAGTTCATCAAATGATGCTTGATGATATGGATTATCGAGATGTCATAACCAATGAAATTTCATCAAATAAAGCAGCGGCAGAATATGCCGTAAGCCTTTCTGCTAAACAGTTTGCGCAAATGTTTTCAGAAATGGATGATGAATATATGAAAGCTCGTGCACTTGATGTACAAGATATTTCACGTCGCGTTATTGAAATACTACTCAATAAACAAACAGATGACAGCCTTGATGACGCACGAATTTATGCTGGCCCAGATTTTACACCAAGTGAAACTGCACAATTTGATCGTGAAAAAGTTCTTGGTATTGTCACAGCACAAGGCAGTAAAAATTCACATACAGCAATCTTTGCTCGTACGCTCAGTCTTCCTGCTATTATTGGCTTAGAAAATGAATTAGACGAAAAATACGATGGGCTTCTTGCTATAATTGATGGCGAAACAGGCGAAGTAATTATAGAACCTGATGAAGCAACTCTCAAAAACAAAGAAGAAAAGAAAAAAAATCTCGAAGAAGAAGCAGCAAAATTAGAAGCTTTTAGGGGTAAAAAAACTCTCACTAAATCAGGCCGTGAAGTAAAACTTTATGCAAATATTGGTAGTGCGGCAGATGTTGATGCTGTGCTAAAAAGTGATGCAGAAGGTATTGGGCTTTTCCGTAGTGAATTCCTCTATTTAGAAAGCACAGATTTCCCAACTGAAGAAGTGCAGTATCAGGCCTATAAAGAAGTTGTGGAAAAAATGGAAAATAAACCTGTTATTATCCGCACACTTGATATTGGTGCTGATAAACAAGCAGATTATTTCAATCTTCCAAAAGAAGAAAATCCTGCTATGGGCATGCGTGCTATACGTATTTGCCTCACTCAGCCTGAAATTTTTAAAACGCAATTGCGTGCGATTTATCGTGCATCAGCACACGGGAATGTGTATGTTATGCTTCCGATGATTATTTCTGTTGACGAAGTTGTGCGTTCCAAGAAAATTGTAGAAGAAGTCAAGGCCGAACTGAGAAAAGAAAATATAGCTTTTAGCGAAGATGTTCCACTTGGTATCATGATTGAAACACCTGCAGCTGTTATGATAAGCGATCTTCTTGCAAAAGAAGTTGATTTCTTTAGTATGGGAACCAACGATCTTACGCAGTATACACTTGCAATTGATAGGCAAAATGAAAGCATTTCTGAATTTTCAGATACGCATCATGAAGCTATTTTACGCATGATAGAAATTATGTGTAAAAACGCTCATGCAAATGGTATTTGGGCGGGAATTTGTGGAGAATTAGCCTATGATACAAGACTTACCGAATTTTTCAATAAAGTCGGTTTAGATGAATTATCGGTCACACCTTCCGCAGTTTTATCCTTGCGTGAAAAAATATCACAAAGTTAAAAAATACTGAAAAACAAAGAATAAACCTCTCTATACTATGCTATACAGAGGTTTTTTTTATATTGATAAAGTGATTTCTTTTCTTTTTTGATAGAAAGAAAGTTCTGTGAAACCAATATCTTTTAATAATATAAGGGCTATATCAAAAGCTCCCATATAGTCAATGCTTGTGTGGGCATCGCTTCCAAGAGAAACCTTTCTTCCGCCACGTGTATAGTAGAGTGTGAAAATGTATTTCAAATACGAATCGTCTTTATGCCTATACAAAAAGCGAGTGTTAAGCTCAAGAGATTTATTTTTTTCAATTATTAAATCAAAAATTTGCACAAGCTTGTCTTTGTGTTCTTCAATCTGAACTACATCGATATATCTTAATATAAAATCTATATGCCCAACAATGTCAAAACAGGAAATATTTTCTAACATGTTGATATAAAGGTTTAAATATTTATCATAAGCTTGTTTTGCACTAAGATCTTTTAAAAAGACTTTTGTTGTACAATCTGCTATTTCATCTTCATGGATTGACATTATAATGACATCATAATTATTTGAATGAGCAATACTTTCAATATCTTTTATCCGTGAATATTTATAACCAAGCTCGACGCCTTTTAAAAATGTCAGCTCATTGTATTTTTTTTGAAATTTTTTCAGAATTTCGTCTTGTAAAGCTATATCATAGACGTCGTCAAAGCCAAGTGAGGTACAGGAAAGATCTAGATGTTCAGTAGTGACAAAGTGTGTGAGACCTTTTTCAATGGCTATGTCAATATAATTTTCTTGCTTTTCACTGCAATCGCTTGAAAGAAAGGAATGTAAATGTTGGTCGTAGATCTTCATAACTATCCTAAAAAAATGATGTTTATGGATTTTGAAAAAGAGTATATTGCATAATTATAGAGAAAACAAGTAAGAAAATAGCAAGAAAATTTGTATTACATTATTTTTTGACAAAATTTAGAAAAAAAATTATATTTAAGTCCGTATTTAAACAGTCTGTGACAAGTCTTTGTTTATAAAAAAATATGTCATAAAATCTTTTATGATGAAAATAAACTTGGATAATCAATTTTGCATAATAAGGAGTTCATATGTGTGGAATTATTGGATATACCGGTTTTCAATCCGCTTTATATATAGCAGTTGATGCTTTAAAAAAATTAGAATACCGTGGATACGATTCAGCTGGAGTCGCATTTATTGAAAGTCATAAGTTTAGAGTGATTAAAGCTTCTGGCAAATTAGAAAATCTTGAAAAAGAAGTGCAAAACGAACTTCATTTACCGATTACATGTGCAATTGGCCACACAAGATGGGCAACGCACGGCGAACCTACTGTAGAAAATGCACATCCTCACATAGACAATACTGGCAGATTTGCCATTGTTCATAATGGTATTATCGAAAACTACCTTGAATTGAAAGAATTTTTGAAAGATTATGGCATTGAATATAAATCGCAAACTGATACAGAAGTATTGGTAAACTTTATTGCACATTATGTTGAAAAAGAAGGCGATCTCGAAAAAGGTTTGCAAACAGCTTTATCGAAAGTTACAGGTGCTTACGCTCTTGTTATTTCAGATTTGAAAGTTCCTGGCAAGTTGTGGGCTGTAAGGCAAGCGGGGCCAATGCTTTTAGGCGTTGGACAAGGGGAATATTTTATTGCCTCTGATGCACCTGCCTTTATTTCTTGGACAAAAGATGTTGTATTTATCAATGAAGGCGAACTTTTATCTTGTAGTTCGCAAGGTTATGTATTGAAAAAACTTTCTGACTTGTCTGAAATTAAAAGAGAAGCAATTACTTTGAAATGGGATACTGTTTCAGCACAAAAAGAAGGCTATAAGCATTTTATGCTGAAAGAAATTTTTGAACAACCTCGCGTTATTGAAGATTGTTTACGTTCAAGAATTGTTGATAAAAAAATTGAATTGCCTGAACTTGATAATTTACCAATTCCACGCCGTATTCATATAGTCGCGTGCGGAACTTCTTATTATGCTGCTTTATGGGGCAAAGATATTATTGAAGAATTATCAGGTGTTGCAGTAAATGTTGAACTTGGTTCGGAATTTGCGTTCAGAAAACCAGCTTTTTTTGATGATGAATTTATGCTTTGTCTTAGTCAAAGTGGAGAAACTGCGGATACTTTAGCTGCTCTTCGTAAGGCAAATAGCTCAAATGTTCCAACAATTGCAATCTGTAATGTGCTTGGTGCTTCACTAGCAAGAGAAGCAAATGCTACTCTCTACACACATGCAGGACCAGAAATTTGTGTTGCTTCAACCAAAGCCATGATAAGTCAGCTTCTTCTTTTACTTTTAATTGCTATGTATTATGCACAGAAAAAGAATTTGAATCATGAATTGATTGCTGAATATATCAAAGGCATAAACGAATTATCAGGCACTTTAGAAAAAGAATTACCAAATTTAGCTAAAAAGGCTGAAGAGTTATCTGTGCATTATTATAAAGAAAAGCATTTCTTCTTTTTAGGTAGAGGTTATCAATTCCCACTTGCTTTGGAAGGCGCACTTAAAGTGAAAGAATTGTCGTATATTCATGCAGAGGGTTATTCTTCAGCAGAAATGAAGCATGGCCCTATTGCACTTATTGATAATGAATTTCCTTCCTTTATTTTAGCGGCGAATGATCATTTATTTGAAAAAGTTCGCTCTAATACTGAGGTTGTTCAAGCTAGAAGAGGAAAAACTATTGTGCTGACATATGCCAATGCCCCTATTAAAGCTGATAATAAATGGGAATTGCCTTTAACTCAAATTCAACCTCTCCAAAGCTTTCTGATTTTACCAGCTCTACAGCTTTTTGCTTATCATGTAGCAAATCAGTTGAATCTTGATGTAGATCAACCTCGAAACTTAGCAAAAAGTGTGACTGTAGAGTAAACTTTTATAAAAAACTTGCAATTTACATTGTTTTTATGTATTGTATAAAAATTCACATATAGAATAATAGCTTGTTAACCTAGGTAAAGGGGCAAGCATAATTTATAAGAGGAAAGATATTATGAAGCAAGGTTTACAGAAGTTTGGGCGTTTTTTGAGTGGAATGGTTATGCCAAACATTGGTGCATTTATAGCGTGGGGATTAATTACAGCATTATTTATTCCTGTTGGTTGGTGGCCTAATGAACAATTAGCGACAATGGTTGGGCCTATGCTCACTTATTTACTTCCTCTTCTTATAGGCTATACAGGTGGTAAAGTTATTGCTGATGTAAGAGGTGGTGTTGTTGGTGCAATTGCAACTTTTGGTATAATTATGGGTGCCCCTTCTACGCCTATGCTTTTGGGTGCAATGATTATGGGGCCACTTGGTGGACTTGCGATTAAAAAATTTGACAAAGCCGTTGACGGGAAAATTCCTGCTGGCTTTGAAATGCTTGTAAACAACTTTTCTTCAGGTATTATAGGAACTATTGTTGCTGTAATAGCATTTTATGCTGTTGGTCCTATGGTTGAAGCCGGTACAGCTATGCTTGGTAGCGGTGTTGCTTGGCTTGTTGAAAAAGGAATCTTACCATTAACTTCTATCTTGGTTGAGCCTGCAAAAGTTCTTTTCTTGAATAATGCTATAAACCACGGTGTATTTACTCCACTTGGTGCTGAACAAGTTTCAGAAGTTGGAAAATCCATCTTCTTCATGATTGAATCAAATCCTGGACCAGGTCTTGGTTTATTGCTTGCTTATATGCTTGTTGGTAAAGGTTCAGCAAAAACAAGTGCTCCTGGTGCTGCAATTATCCACTTCTTTGGTGGTATTCATGAAATTTATTTCCCATTTGTTTTGATGAATCCAATTTTAATTATTGCCATGATAGCTGGTGGTGCGACAGGTGTGTTCACAATTGGTATGCTTGGTGGTGGTTTAACAGGCCCTGCTGCTCCTGGCAGTATTTTTGCTGAAATGCTTATGACACCAGCAGGTTCATATTTTGCTAATATTTCAGGCATTTCACTTTCTGCAATTGTTACTTTTGTATTGGCTGTTGTTTTATTGAAAATGTTTGCTAAAGATTCTGAAAATGAAGACATTATGGAAACAGCTACAGCGAAAATGGCTGATATGAAGGCAGCGGCAAAAGGTACTACAACTCAAACTGCTTCTACAGAAGTGCAAGCAAGTGCAAGCTCTTCACGCATTGTGAAGAAAATTATCTTTGCTTGTGATGCTGGAATGGGCAGTAGTGCTATGGGTGCAACAAAATTACGTAAAAAATTGAAAGATGCTGGCTATGAAAATATTGAAGTTCTTCATTCGCCTGTAAGTGAAATTCCAAATGACGCTGATGTTGTTGTAACGCATAATCAATTGGGTGAACGTGCTAAAAATGCTAATCCAACAGCACACTTAGTGCTTATTAGCAATTTTCTGAGTGCGCCTGAATATGACGTATTGTTAGGGCAATTAGAAAAAAAAGATGATGCAGTTCACGGCAATTTCTAAGAAAATATTTATGGAAGCATTTGAATTTTAAATGAGTTGAAATGCTTCCTTTTAGACAAAAATACTAGGAGATTATAATGTTAAAAGCAGAAAATATTTTACTCGGTCAAAAAGCTGCTCCAAAAGAAGATATTATTAGACTTTGCGGCAGTCTTCTCAATAAATCAGGCTATGTTGAAGAACCTTATATTGAAAGCATGATTGCACGTGATGCAGGTTTTTCTGTTGCGATTGGAAATTTAATTTCTATTCCACATGCTGAAAAAGAAGCGGCTTGTTACATTAAAAAAACTGGTATGTGCGTTCTTACTTATCCTGATGGATTGGATTGGGACGGCACTCCTGTAAAGTTAGTGATTGGTATTGCCGCATTGGGTGATGAACATCTTGAAATTCTTTCTAATATAGTAGAAACATTAGAAGAAGAAAGTGATGTTGAAGCTTTAGTTGCAGCAAATAGCGTTGAAAAAATCATAGAAACTTTTACAGGGCAAAAAGCATAATATATGATTATTACTCTCACACTTAATCCTGCTTTAGACAAAACTGCAAACATCGCTCCCCTTGTGCCTGGCGGACTAAATCGAATTGAAACAAGCACGATTGATGCTGGCGGTAAGGGCATAAATGTTTCAAAGTTGATTAGAAATCTTGGTGCAAAGAGCATAGCAACTGGTTTTGTTGGCGGAAGTACAGGAAACGCACTTTTGGCTATGCTTGAAGAACTTTCTTTAGTACACGACTTTATTAATGTAGAGGGTACAACAAGAATAAATCTCAAACTTCTTGATAAAGTCAATGGTATTACAGAAATAAATGATCCTGGTGTTCAAGTGACAAAAAAAGAGGAAGAAGCTCTTTTAGCAAAACTTTATTCCTTTATAGAAAATACCTCCGATAATGCAGCAGAACAAACTTTATTTGTGCTTGCTGGCAGTATGCATAAAGACGCAAGCAAAGATTTTTACAGAGAGTTGACAAAAAACCTAAAGGCAAGAAATGCGAAAGTTTTTGTAGATGCTGACGGCGAGGCCTTTAAAGAAGCATTAAAAGCTGAACCTGACTTTGTAAAGCCAAATAAAGAAGAATTATTGCGTCATTTTGGCATTGAGAAAGATGTAACTCAAGATGAACTTATAGATCTTTGTAGAGAGCTTATAAAAAAACATAATGTTGGCATGATAGCACTTTCTTTAGGGCATGAGGGCGCGATCTTTGTGACAAAAGATAAATGTGCTATTGCTCCAGTATTAAAGGTTGAAGTGTCGTCAACCGTTGGTGCAGGCGATAGCATGGTTGGTGCTGTGGCTTATGCATTTGCAAATAATTTAAGCTTTGAAGATACTATAAGATACGCAATGGCTTGCAGTGCTGGGGCTGTAACAACTGAAGGCACAAAAGCACCTTCTATTGAATGTATCAATGCTTTACTTAAAGAAGTGAAATTCGAGTATAAATAGAAATAATTATTGACAAGCAAGAAGAAAATCTTAATTAGTTAAAATATATCTCTATTTATAGTAGATATTGTATAAAATTTATAATTAAACTGTGAATATTCACAAAAATGACTTAAAAGGTATTTATTATGGGTACTAAAACCAGAGCAGTCCGCATGTATGGTGCAGACGATTTACGTTTAGAAGAATTTGAACTTCCTGAAATCAAAGACGATGAAATATTAGTAAAAATTATTTCTGACAGTCTTTGTATGTCAACCTATAAATTATTAAGACAAGGTAAAGCACATAAACGTTGTCCGCAAAATGTAGATACAAATCCAATTATTATTGGGCATGAATTTGCTGGCGATATTGTGAAAGTCGGTAAAAAATGGGAAAAGGAATTTAAAGTTGGCGAAAAATACGCATTGCAACCTGCTCTAAATTATAAAGGAAGCCTTGCATCACCTGGATATTCTTACGAATTTTTCGGCGGTGCAGCAACATATTGTATTATTCCACAAGAAGTAATGGAATTAGGTTGTCTTCTTCACTACAATGGCGAAGCCTATTTTGATGCTTCACTTGGCGAACCGATGAGCTGTGTTATCGGTGGCTATAATATTATGTATCACACAAATAAAGTGAATTACGACCATGCAATGGGTATTAAAGAAGGCGGAAACGTTCTTATTCTAGGTGGTTGCGGCCCTATGGGGCTTGGTGCTATTGAATATCCACTTGTTGCTGGCAATAAGCCAAAAAGAGTTGTTGTGACAGATGTTGACGATAATCGTATAGCACGTGCGAAAGAATTGATCAGCGTTGAATTTGCAAAAGAAAACAATGTTGAATTAGTGTATGTGAATCCAATGAATTGCGAAGATGCATACAAAGATCTTTTAGCCCTTACTGATGGCGAAGGTTATCATGATGTTTTTGTTTACGCACCAATCAAAGAATTATGCGAACTTGGTGATAAACTTATGGCTTTTGACGGCTGTTTAAACTTCTTTGCTGGCCCATCTAATGCAGACTTTACAGCAAGTATGAACCTCTACAATTGCCATTATATTTCTACACATATTCTTGGTAGCACAGGCGGAAATACAGACGATCTAAAAGAAGCAATAAAACTTTCTGAAGAAGGAAAGTTGCATACTGCTGTTATGGTGAGCCATATTTGCGGGCTTGATGCTATTGCTAACACAACCGCAACTCTGCCTGAAATCCGTGCAGGAAAGATATTAAGTTATACGCAATTTGATATGCCACTTACAGCAATTGATGATTTTGAAGAACTTGGTAAAACAGATCCACTTTTTGCTAAATTACACGAAAGCGTGAAAGCACATAAAGGATTATGGAATGCAGAAGCTGAAAAAATCTTACTTGCACACTATAATGTATAACTGATTGTTTCATTATTAATTTTGAAAAGCCCTTACTTTTAGTAAGGGCTTTTTTTACATCATGAGTTTAGAATAATAATAAGAGGACAGCAAAATAAAAAGTCCATAAAGTTTTCACTCTATGGACTTTTGTATTATAAATAATGCCTTTGAGCAGGACTGAGGTTGTTAAGTAAGTCATTGAATTTTATTGAAGATTTTTAAGTGTATTTTTTGCTTACTGCGAACTTCCTGCAGCTTAAAAACTTTTAAATCTTAAAACTTCTTTATATTTTCTATAAAATATCTTCTCAAATTCTTCTAAAAAAGCTAAAAAAAACTTTAATTTGATTTGGTAGAATAAATAAAAATTGAGAAATTTGAGTTCCATTGATTTCTGTTGATTTTTGGCAAGATTCAATTTTTTTGAAAATTGCTTTAAGGCTTCATAAAATTGTCACACACTTGTGCAAGATTTATAAGCAGAAAGTTCGTTGGAAAATATATTATGATTTGCTCGATAGCGTGAATTATAGGATAAATTTTTCAATATATCTTGTGAAACCTTTAAAAAGGAACACAATAGAATAGAAATTGTGTTTTCAAAACTTGAGGAGTAAACATGAGAAACACCTTGTCTTGCTATTTCTACCGCTTTCAAAATTGGGAAAATGACTTTCTGTACTTTATTCAAAACAGACTACGTTCAAGAAAGATGGATGCCTTTATGCAGGCTTGTTCAAAGCTTGGTAATGTCGGCTTTATCTGGATTATACTTATGTTTTGTATGGCAATGTTTGGTTTGAAAACACTCGCATTCGCTATCTTTATTGGCCTTATTCTCCACGTGCTTGTGTGCAATTTAACATTGAAAAAATTCTTTGCTCGCTCAAGGCCTGATTTAAAAATTGATTTCAATTTTCTTGCAAAAAAGCATAAGGATTATTCCTTCCCATCAGGGCATGCATGCTCTTCCTTTATTGTGGCAACTGTTTTATATTTAGCTCAAAGCCCCATTTTCTTCTTTGCCTTTCCCCTTGCCTGTCTTATAGCTTTTTCGCGTGTCTATTTAAGCGTACACTACCCAAGTGATGTGTTGGCAGGAATTTTGCTTGGTTTTTGCATAGGATATTTGGCTTACAGCTTTCAATTTGCGAGTACTTTATGAAAATTTTACTTTTATCGGAACTTTATTTACCCATCATCAACGGCGTTGTTACTTCAACTTCTACTTTGAGTAAAGCTCTTTGCGATTTGGGGCATGAGGTGCGTGTGCTCTCATTGGAAAAAAAGAAATGTATTCGGGATAATATTTATTATAATAGTGCGTTATGTGTAGATAAAATCTATCCTGATGCCTATGTTTCCTTAAAGCTTGATGAAGAAATTTTTCAAGACATTTGTGCTTGGCAGCCAGATATTTTACACACACAAAGTGAATTTACCACGATGCTCTTTGCAAAGAAAATAGCAAAAAAACTTAATATTCCCATTGTTCACACCTATCACACTTCTTATGAGGACTATACTCATTATATCTTTTTACCAAAAAACATAGGGAAAGCCTTTGTCGCTTTTATGCTCAGAAAAATTTTAAATCCTGTGGCACATATTATTGCCCCCACAAAAAAAATCAAGGATATGCTTTTAGATTATAACATAAAAAAGGAAATTACTACTGTTCCGACGGGGATTGATATAAATTTCCCACTTGCGAGTGAAGAGGAATTGGCCAAACTCAGAAAGTCACTATCTATTGAGAAAGAGAAGAAAATTTTCCTTTCACTTGGGCGTATTGCCAAAGAAAAAAACATAGATTGTCTGCTTGAATACATTGCACAAAGCCAAAAGCCCGATTGGATACTTGTTATTGCTGGCGGTGGCCCTTATCTTGATGCACTGAAACAAAGAGCAAAAGCTTTGAATATAGAAGAAAAAGTGCGCTTTACAGGCATGATAGTTCGAGATGAAATATATAAGTATTATCAGTTTGCCGATATATTTATCTCTGCTTCAACAAGCGAAACTCAAGGGCTTACCTATATAGAAGCACTTGCTAATGCAAGGCCTCTGCTTTGTAAATACGATACTTGTCTTGATGATGTGCTTATTCCAGAAAAGAACGGCTATTTCTTTAATTCTTATGCAGAATTTTGCGTAAATGCCATAAGAATATTAAATCAAGAAAATAATCTTTCTCTCAAATCTTTTGCAAAAACAAGCGTGACAAAATTCTCCACACAAATTTTTGCTAAATCGATAGAAGAGGTTTACAGAAATTCGATTGAAAATATGAAAAGTTAAAGCTTTGAGTTAACATATGCAATACTATTATCAAGTACAGCTTTATAATTTGAATTTAAACACTTAAATTAAGAAAGGAAATAAAAAATGAGAAACATTCGTGAATTTCAGCAATTGGTAAAAGATTTATTAGATAAACCCATTGTTCAAAATATGGCAACTATGAAGCAACATTCAGAAAGTATAAGTTTATTAGAACATTTAATATATACAGCTTATGTTACATATTGCATATGCGATATTTTTAATCTCAACAAAAAAGAAGCAGTGCGCGGAGCTTTGTTGCATGATTTTAGATTGGAAGACAGTGCCGAATATAAAAATAATTTTAGCCACAGTAAAATGGCTTTACAAGATGCAAAAAAACATTTTACATTAACAGAGCGTGAACAAAATATTATATTGTCACATATGTGGCCACTCAACATCACCCTTATACCAAGATCTAAAGAGGCTTTTGTCGTTGGGCTTGCTGATACCTACTGTGCTACTATGGAATATCTAAAGGTTTTAAAATTACCAAGATTCGTTGCTAGACTCATGCCTAGAACTATTAATTCTTGGTCTTGATGAAGCTCTATAAATTCAGCTATTCTTGTAAGAGGCAATTAAGGAAATTGATACGCAAAATGCTTTCAATGACGTATAATTATATAAGTACATTAATTTCTTTATCTTTTTGGAAAAGTGTAAGATATTCAAATCCAAGCTTTTTTAATATTTCTCTCGCTAAAATAAAAAGTCCATAAAGTTTTCACTCTATGGACTTTTGTATTATAAATGGTGCCTTTGAGCAGGATTGAACTGCTGACCTCATCCTTACCAAGGATGCACTCTACCGACTGAGCTACAAAGGCTTAAAGCGTGTTATCGCTTGATTTCGATTTTTAGCAAAGCAGGGGCTGCTTGTCAAGTCAAAAATATCATGTAATTTTTTATACATAGTCTAGAAAAAAAAATAGAATAAAAACTTGACCGAAATAAAAATTCTTTTATACTCATCTCATGAACATATTACTTTTGGAATTAAATTATCTAGATTCATCTAATAAAAGAGCTCACAGTGCTGCTCATTGTGTGCAACTTGCACGATTGATGAAGAAATATACTAGAAATAAAGTGTTTTTATTGACAGATCCAGAATCTGATCTTTTGCCATACGCAAAGAAATACCATATTGACTGCCTCTTAGAGCCGAAAGGTTTTTTCTCTGCTTTGAAATTGGCTCTTTTGTTAAAAAGATATAAGATTGATATTGTTCATACATTTGATTTACTTTCAGCTCAAGTCGCAACAAAAGCACTTTCTTTTGCAAGTTCTGTAAAGCATATACATTCTGAAAATAGAAATACAGAAAAAGACGATATGCTGCTTACTCCTGCTTTTAAAAAGTTAGACGCCTGTATTTTTGCTCATAAGTCTTATGAGGGGCAATATAAATACAAATATATATATCAAGAAGAGCATAGGCCAGTAGATTTCTTTCTTGCAGATATCTTTCCTCTTGTTGACATTGAAAAAGAAGGGCAAGATGATGTCATCTCTTTAGAAGACTCTGAAATTATTACTAAAGATACAAGCTTTCTCGATGATAAAAAAGATGAGAAAAGGGATGAAAAGAAGGATGAAGCAGTAAAAGAAATCTTAAATAAAGAAGATTTAGCTGACAAAATCACTAAAGAAAGCAAAGCTGAGAACAAATTTATTGAGAAAATTGTAGATAAAGATCTAGAAAAAGATGCAATAAAGATTAATCTTGATAAAGATGAATCCTCTACAAAAAATACAGAAGATAAAACTACAAAAAATATTAGTCCAAACTTTTTGCCTTATAATGTAAGTAAGAAAAAAATACGTTTTATTCTGCCTTATTCAGCTGCACTCACAGATTTAGATTTAGTCACAAATGCTTTGAGGTGTTTTCATGAATACGAAGGGCATATACACAAATGGGAAGCCTATTTTATAGGTTCTGAAGTTGATGTTGAAAAAATTCTTAAATACGCTAAAAAATACGATATACAAGAACATATCGTGATTTTTAGAAAAGATATTGAAAAAGAAGATTTTGAAAAATCCGAAATTTCTATAATTTCCACTTATAAAGATGAATATAATTTAGAAGATCTTTGTAAAGCGTGGACAAGCTATAAACCTGTAATTATTACACAAAGAATGCCGTATTTTGAAAAAATAGCCAATGGCAAAAATCTACTTCTACCAGATTTAGAAACAGCTCTTTCGCTTTCAAGTATGATGCATAAAATGGTGCAAGACGCAGAATGTAGATCGACAATAATCGAAAATCTACAAAGCATGGATTTAGAAATAGAAGCTGAAAAATCAGCACAAATGTATGCACAAATCTATGATGAAGTGTATGCAAAACCAAAGGTAAAATAAGAGTAAAAGTTGTCAAGTTTTCTAAAAAAAGTCTAGACTATCTCTTTGAAATTGTTTATTAACTTCTTCTTAAAAAAGAGGAATTATAACTTTAACTTTTGAGGAAAAAACATTAATGAATTTAACTCTTTAAAAACATTAAACTTTTTCTTAAAAATATATGTTGACAACTAGCCTAAATATTTATATATTTAACCTATATTTAGACGTTAAATTGAATTTATTAAACTTTTTAAGACCTTATTTACTCTTAGGGGAAAATTATGTCAGATACAAAAGACTTCGCATTAGAAAAAATTTCTTTGAAGTTAGACAATGGTAAATCTATGGAGTTTTTCGGCTCAATGATAGCTGAAACCTCTTGGTTTGACGAAGCAAATCAAAGTATTACTCGTCAACGCATTTACGAAACAGACAAAGGTACACAAGTGTATGCAATTCTTGAAGGCGATGGTTCAAACCGTTCTTCAAGAGCCTATTCACTCGCTGTGCAATCTTCTGTTTTACATATGTCTGATGCAAAACAGCAATTAGAAGTTCCACACGAACTTTTCATGCTTTTTGCTAAAGACTTACTTGCTCAAGCTGGAGCAAGTTCAGACACAGCATTAGAAGATATTGAAGAATTATTAAAAGCAGCTAATTGCTAATTTTTTCAAAGTTTTTTGATGAAAGCAGATTGCAAAATTTGCTTGTCTTTGTTGACCCTTTAGGCCTTATGGTGTCCTAGAAGCGTAGATAGCTTAATTTATTAATAAATTCCATTGATTTTTATAAAAACCTCCTTTTTTGGAGGTTTTTTTCTTTAATGTCAGTGCGTATTCTTGATTTTAAAATAAAGGAATTCAGTATAATAAATTAAAGAAAAATAAAATAAGCATATGCAAACGCTTGATTATTCAATTTATACATGCTAATTTCTATCTTAAAGACGGAGTAGGGGATGTTTTTTAAATTCACACTCTACCCACTTAGAATTTCAGATGAAATTTTCGAAAAGAGTGAGCGTAGTGAGACTAGGCTATGCAATGCAGCAAAATCTATGTTTCAAGTGAAGTTTTGTTGCTAACTATGCAAAAACAAATGAGAATAAGCTAGGAGTAGGGCTATGAGTTATTCTAAAGCATTTGAAAAAGTGAACACACCAATCTTTATTACTGATTTAGAAAAATTACGTCAGAATATAGCCATTTTAGATTCTGTGCAAAAGCAGACAAATGCAAAGATTCTCTTGGCTCTCAAAGCTTTTGCTCAATATTCTACTTTTTCTGAAATTTCAAAAACTTTTAATGGTGCTCTTTATGGTTGTTGTGCATCCTCGCCGCACGAAGCAAGGCTTGCTAAAGAAGAATTTCAAGGGCAAGTGCATGCATTTGCAGCCGCCTATTCACAAGAAGATATCGACGATTTATTGCTCTGTTGCGATCATATTGTCTTCAATTCTTTCTATCAATTAGAGAAATTTCTTCCATCTGTCTTAGAATACAATGCAAAAAATAATAAAAATATAGAAATTGGTTTAAGAATTAATCCTGAACATTCAGAGGGAGCACATTTTCTCTACGATCCATGTTCGGAAATGTCTCGTTTAGGCATTAGAAAAAGTGATTTTAAATCTGAGCTTTTAGAGCATGTAAGTGGCTTACATTTTCATACTTTATGTGAGCAGAATTCAGACGCACTTGAAAGAACACTTAAAGCTGTTGAAGCAAGTTTTGGCGAATATTTACACCAGATGAAATGGTTGAATTTTGGTGGTGGCCACCATATAACACGTAGCGACTATGACATAGAACTTCTTTGTTCTTGCATAAATTCTGTAAAAGAAAAATACAATCTTGAAATATTCTTAGAGCCAGGCGAAGCAATAGCTTTGAATGCCGGTTATTTAGTGGCTACAGTTTTGGATATTGTGCATGCGGATATTAAAACAGCCATACTTGATTGTTCTGCTGCTTGTCATATGCCAGATGTTTTAGAAGTTCCTTACACACCAAATGTTTTTAATGCAAAGGTGCATTTAGATCTTATGCCAATTGAAGAAAATACTTATAGACTTGCAGGAAAATCTTGTCTGGCAGGGGATAATATTGGTGTGTATACATTTGATGAGGCAATACAAATAGGCGATAAAATAGTCTTTAAAGACATGGCTATCTATTCAATGGTGAAAACTAATACTTTCAATGGTTTAGCTTTACCAAGTATTGGACGCCTTGATAAAGATGAAGTTATCGTCGATAAAAACTTTAATTATGAGGACTTTAAGAGGAGGTTATAGCCTTAAAAAAACTTAATTGGGCTTTAAGAAGAGTTGACTTAACATTGGATTATTGATAATAATAAGCCAATTAAAAAAACTGAGAGAAAAATATGGGAAAACTAATAGATAAATTTTTAGGCCTTTTTTCTAGCGATTTAGCAATAGATTTAGGCACAGCAAATATATGTGTATATATGAAAGGTAAGGGCATTGTTTTACGTGAACCATCTGTTGTTGCAGTAAAAACAGACGGACGCGGCGTAAAGCATGTGCTTGCAGTTGGACTTGATGCAAAGAAAATGCTTGGTAAAACTCCAGGTAATATCGATGCTATCCGCCCAATGAAAGACGGGGTTATTGCCGACTTTGAAGTTACAGAAGCTATGCTTAGACACTTTATTTCAAAGGCTCACAATTCACGTCGTTTAGTTCGTCCACGTATTATGATTTGTGTTCCAACTGGTATTACACAAGTTGAAAAACGTGCTGTGAAAGAATCTGCTGAAAGTGCTGGTGCTAGAGAAGTTTACTTGATCGAAGAACCAATGGCAGCTGCAATTGGTGCAAATCTTCCTATTCAAGAGCCTACATCAAACATGGTAGTTGACATCGGCGGAGGAACAACAGAAGTTGCTGTTATTTCACTTTCAGGTGTTGTTTATGCTCACTCAGTTCGTGTTGGCGGAGACAAAATGGACGAAAGCATTATGGTGCATGTAAAGCGTAAGTATAGCATGTTCATAGGTGAGTCCACAGCTGAAGACATTAAAATTAAAATTGCTTCTGCTTTCCCATTAGAGCATGAAGAACAAATAGAAGTAAAAGGCAGAGACATTGCTTCAGGTATTCCAAAAAGCGTTGCCATTACTTCAGAAGAAATCCGTAAAGCTATTTCTGAACAAGTAGACGGTATTGTGCAAGCAGTTCGTTCTGCTCTTGAAAGCACACCACCAGAACTTGCTGCTGACATTGTTGACAGAGGTATTGTTCTTACAGGCGGCGGTGCTTTACTCAAAGGTTTAGATCAATTATTGAGAGAAGAAACAGGACTTCCTATTACTGTTGTTGATGATCCATTATCAGCAGTTGTGCTTGGAACAGGACTTGCTTTAGACAATATTGATGTTCTTGGCGAAGTTTGCGTTATCTAATAAGCCTTTACTACACTTTGAAAGTGTGATCATTTTAAACTGAAAGCTGGTGTAGTTTAGCCTAGAGCATAAGCTATATCAGCTTTATACGTATTTATATGAAGCGAATATTTCTTTCTATTATTTCATTCTTCTTTGCTTTTATAGCATTATATACTTGGAATAACAGAACTTCATCTTTAGATAAAGTTGCTGCACACACAGGTTTAGAAATCACAGGATTCTTTTTAGGTTCTGCGGAATCTTTTGCTGACGCTGTGAATGCTGTTTGGTTAAACTATATCGATCTTACGCAAGTTCGTAAAGAAAACATTGAACTTAAAGAAAAAATTGCTGAATTAGAACATAAAAACGATAAATTCAATGAAGATATAGAAGAATTAAAACGATTAAAAAGATATTTTTCAGTAGTTGTGCCTGAAGAGTGGACAAAGTCTGTGACAAAGGTGCTTGCTGGAAAATTAGGTGCTTTTTCTACTTTAGAAACTATTATTCTTGATAAAGGCTATCTTTCTGGTGCAAGTGTTGGAAGACCATTGATGACAGATAGATACATTGTTGGTTCTGTTTTTCAAGCAGGCCCATCAAAAAGTATGGCCTTGCTTATTAATGATCCTGAAAGTAGAATTGCTGTCATTTCAGAAAAAACACGTCTGCATGGTATATTAGTTGGAGCGGGTAGCGGAAATCCACTAGAAGTTCACTTTATTGATCAAGACGTTTCCTTAGTTCCTGGTGAAAAACTCTATACCTCGGGATTAGATACTTTATTCCCTAAAGGTATTCCTTTAGCTGTTGTTGTGGATGAAAGGCCGCTCACAGCAGCATCATTACACATTTATTTTGCACAAGCTCTTGCAGATTTTTCTAGTCTTGAAGATTTAATTCTGCTTCAACCTCCTCTTGAATCGAGTCTTCGTATGAAAGCGATACAGGCAGAAATAGAAAGAAAGGCAAAAAAAGCTGAAGAAGAATTGCTCAATCAAGAAAAAGAAAAGAAGAATTTGAGTTTAAAAATTGAAAAGCATGAAGAACTAAAAGCGAGAGCGGAGAAAGTTTAATATGAGAGTAGTAAACTTTATTTGGTGGGTGTGCTTTATCTTAGGTTCATTGACAGCTCAAAATTTGTTTACAGGCTTTGATTTTCTAATAGTAGGCTTTATCTTGCTCTTGCAAGAAGAAAATCTTATGCAAATTGCTGCTGTTACACCTGTTTTGCTACTTATTCAAGAAAGTATTTCTACCTTTGCTTTTGGTTCAGTTTTGCTTTGGTATGTGGTTGCAATTATTCTTACATTCATAGCAAAGTGGCTTTTTCAAACAAGAACATTTTTCTTCATACTTACATTTTCCATCGTATTATCATTTTCTCAGATCGGAATTTTCTATCTTATGCAAAATTTAGAAGGCATAGTTGTGCATAGGCCAGATCATTTTGTAGAAATGAGAATAATTCAAGCATTAATAATTGCAATAACATGGAAACTTGTTTCTCTCACAAGGCCAAAGGCTTTTGAATCAAGTTTTACAAATATTTAATACATAGATAAATTATGAAAATCGAAAGCCAATATACCTACCAACCACCTCGTTTAGGATTATTTTTATTACAAATATTAATACTTCTACTCTTTTTAGTGCTTTGTTCACGTTTTTGGTATTTACAAGTATTACAAGGTCAAAAATACAGCGAACTCTCAGAAGCAAATAAAATACATACAGAAGAAATTAGAGCTGCTCGAGGTATTATTTTTGATAAAAATTTCAACAAATTAGCTAGAAATGATATAACTTTTTCTGTTTCTGTAAACAGAGAATATGCACCAGATGCAGACTATAGTTTATATTCTATTGCAAGCTTACTTGGCTTAGATGTTAAAGAATTGAAAGACAATTTTAATAAAGCCAAAAGAAAACTTTCTTATTACGCACCTGTTCCAGTCTTGGACGGCCTCACATACGAACAAGTAGTGAAAATTGAAAGTAATATTATGTTTATGCCTGGTGTGAGCACGCATACAAATCTTCGTCGTGAATATCCATATGGCTCATCATTTGCTCATATCTTGGGTTATGTAGCTGAAGCAACTACAGAAGATATGGAAAATGACGAAGAATTAGCCTTAGGCGACATTGTTGGTAGGCAAGGACTTGAAATAGAATTTGAACAAACTCTTCGTGGTGCTAAAGGCTTATACAGAGATCAACGTGACGTTTTTGGTAAAATCATAGATAGAAACATGGAAACAGAGCCCATTGCTGGCACAAATGTTGTACTTTCACTAGATGCGGATTTGCAGAATAAAATTATCGAAATCATGGGCGATTATGCTGGTTCTGTTGTAGTGATGGATCCACATACAGGCCATTTGCTCGCATTAGTGACATTGCCAAGTTATGATAATAATCTTTTTGTGCGTGGGCTTAGCCATGAAAAATGGAACGAAATAAGCACAGATTTAAGATTCCCTTTACAAAATAGAACAATACAAAGTATGTATCCTCCAGCATCTATATGGAAATTAGTTATGGCCGCTCTCTTTTTAGAAGAAGGCATAAGTGAGCATTCATCTGTGTATTGCAGTGGTTCAAAGAAAATTGGAAATAGAGAATTTCAATGTTGGAAAAAAGGCGGCCATGGTTATGTTGATATGGAAACAGCTATAAAACAATCTTGTGATATTTATTTTTACGAAAAAAGTTTAGACATTGGCATAGACAAAATTGCAGAATTTTCAAAGGCTGTTGGTTTTGGCGAACCTACTGGAATAGATATTCCGAACGAAAAGGGCGGACTTGTTCCAACTCGTGAATGGAAGATGAAAAGATATAACGAACCTTGGCAAAATGGCGAAACAGCAAACGTTTCAATTGGGCAAGGACAAACTTTAGTAACTCCTGTGCAAATAGCATCATATATTGCTTCTATTCTCAATGGTGGAAAGGTGCTAAAGCCACAAATCTTGCTTTCTGAAAAAGCTGAAGTTTCTCTTGAAACACCAACAAGCAAGAGAAATAGAGATTTAATAAAAAAATACATGGTTGCAACAGCAAATAGTGGAACAGCAAAAGTAATTAAATCAATAAATCCAGGTATTAATATTGGTGGTAAAACTGGAACAGCACAAGTTGTGAAACTTCGTATGATAGGCGAAAGAAGATTAAAAACGCATGAAATGGAATATTTTGAACGTGATCATGCCTGGATAGCTTCATTTGCAGAATACAAAGGCAAAGACTATGTTGTTGTTACAATGCTCGAACATGCTGGTGGCGGATCAAGTGCTGCTGGGCCTGTTGTTCGAGATGTGATAAATTATTTATATAAAGAAGAAATCGAACAAATATTGGCTGAAAAGAAATAATATAATATTATAAACTTTTTAAATAAAACGAGGCTTTTGTATGATTATAAAAATGAAGAAATACATAAAGCTATTTTCTATAAGCTTATTGATTTCAACACAAATATTCTTTGGATTTAGTGCACATGCTTCTTCCATTTTTGAAGCTATGAGTGTTAAAGAAGAAAGAGAATTGGGTGAAAAAGTTGATCTCATGATGAAAACTAGAGCTCCCTTGATTTTTGATCCCTATCCTCTAGGCTATTTAGAAAGAATGGTAGAAAGACTTTCTAAAAACATTATTGCACAACCATTTGAATTAGAAGTCAATCTTATACGTGATAAAAGTTTGAATGCCTTTGCAACTGCTGGTGGTTTTTTATACGTACATTCGGGTTTATTTCTTGCAATGGAAGAAGAATCTGAATTGGCAGGCGTTGTTGGCCACGAAATAGCTCATATCACACAAAGGCATATTGCCAAAAGACAGCAAAAATCAACACTTGCAATGCTGACATCTATTTTAGCAGCCGCAGCCGCTGCTTTGGCGGCCTCGCAAGGTGGTGGTAGTGCTGCGGCAGGTGCAATGACCGGTGGTATTGCAGCTGGTCAATCTATGATGCTCAATTATAGTAGGCAAGATGAAAACGAAGCCGATACAGTTGGTTATGAATATCTAATAAATGCTGGTTACGATCCAAATGGTTTTGTTTCAGCATTTAGAAAATTGCAAGCACAATCCTTAGGGGCAAAAGGCGTCCCAACATATCTTTCAACTCACCCTGATTTATCAGACAGAATTGTGATCAATGAAGGAAGAATAAGGGCTGGATCAAAGAATTTTAAAATAAAAAAACAAGATAATAGAGAATTTATTCAAGTTCAAACATTCTTGCGTTCACAAATTGATACAATAGCAAATGCAAAACATCATCTTTCAAAAATGGATCAAGAATTAGGTTTTGTACGATTAGGACAGGCTATTGTAGCAGCAAGAGAAAATAAAAAAGATGTAGCTGAAAAGCATTTTCTTGCAGCCTTAGCAAAAGAACCTAAAAACGCACTCTTCTTACGTGAATATGGCTATTTCCATTACGAACTTGGCGATATAGATGTTGCTTATAAAGAATTGACAAAATCTGTACAATTAAATTCAAGCGATTTAATGACAAAATTTTATTATGCACGAGTTCTTGATGCTTTAAATAAAAGAAAAGAAGCACAAAGATATTACGAAGAAATTCTTAAGCAATATCCTTATGATGCAGAAGTTCATAAATATTTAGGCCATTCATTTGGAAAAAGCGGCAATAGATTTGAAGGTTATCTACATTTAGCTTATGCTTCATTATTCTCATACGATAATAGAGATGCTGATAAAAAGTTTAGCCAAGCAAAAGAAGCAGCAAAGAGCCCGGCTGAAGAAAAAGCATTAGAAAAATACACTAAAACAAAGAATTATTTTAAAGAAATGGCTTCACAGCCATAAAAAAAGGGTAAAGAAGTGATTCTTTACCCTTTTAAAGTTCTAAAAGAAACATACCCTAGAAATATGTCATTGAGATTTTTTTCAATTCTTCAATACTTTCTAAGACAGCGTATTCTTTAAGTTCTGTACTTGCAATAAGACCATCTATTACTTCTTGAATTTCATTTTCTTCCATACCATGAATCATAGTAAAAAGAGTGTAAGGCCATTGTTTTTTATCAGGTGTCGGTCTATGATAACAATGTGAAATATTGTTGCTTTTTGCAGCAATTTCACCACAAGTATCTATTAACGCATCATCAATAATCCACGCTACCATTGCATTGTATTTATAGCCAACTTTTTGATGTTTTATGCTTGCACCAAATCTACGTATCACACCTGAATCTTTGAGAGATTGTAAAAAAGTGATAACTTCTTCTTCGCTTGTGCCTACTTGCTTTGCTATGTCAGCATATGGAGTGAGACTTGCAGGAAGATTTGACTGAACAATGTGGAGGATTTTTTCTTGTATTTCAGTAAATTGCATAAAATTTCCTTATTATCCTGTGGATTGAATCTTTCTTACTAATAATTTATCGCCAGAAAAGAGAGGAAGATCTGGTGTGAGTAGTGTTTCATTTCGTACAACAATGGCAGTACAGAGTTTTATTCCTAAAAAGTCAAACAATCTTTTGACAGTACGAGCATTATGACGAGGAATTTCTAAATGTTTTTCCTCTGGTTGTAAATGAACATAGATAGGACTTGCTGGTACATAGTCTTTATTTTCTTGATTTTCTTGCATAATAAACCTTATTTTGAGAGAGTCTTTTATAAAGTGTGTCTAATAAAGCCACGTTCAACTAAACGTTTAGAATACCATGCTTTATCAGAAATTAAAAGTTTCATTTTTTGACTGTGAGCTGTAATGCTCACAATATCTTCATGTTCTAGTAAAACATTTTCTTGCCCGTCAAGTGTGAGTATTGTTTTATCGTCAGGATCTGGTGCACAGATATTTACTGTCGAGGAAGAGGCTACAACACAAGGTGGCAGAGAAGATGCAAAAGGACAAATTGGCGTGAGTATAGTTGCTTCAAGGCCTGGCAATGCAAGTGGCCCATGAGCTGAAAGAGCATAGCCTGTAGCACCAAGAGGACTAGCAACAATAAAACCATCACAACGTAAAGTTGTTAAATGGTTAGTATCTATTGAAATAGTTAAAGAAATTGCACGGGCGATATTCATACGTGAAACAACTGCATCATTGATAGCATAAGATGTATAGTGCAGTTGACCATCTCTCATTATATCGCATTTTAAAATATTGTGTTCTTCAAGAAAAAGTGGCTTTATAGTATTTTCTTGAATTTGTGAACTTTGTTCTTTTTTTAGTTTAAAATCTGTGAAAATTGTTTCTTGCGGATAAAGAAAATGTAAAGTCGAAAGAAAACGAGTGAACCAATAATGAGCATCTTTCGGAACACCTTCCATTAAAAAGCCAACTCTACCGAAATTAAAGCCAAAAAGTGGAAGATTTGAAGAATGCAATGCTCTTGCAGTAGCAAGCATAGTGCCATCTCCGCCAAAAACTAAAACTGCTTTTGCCAACTCCGCTTGCTTGGCTATATCTTCTTTTTTTTCGTGCGAAGACATGAGAAAACAATGTATCCCAAATGAATGAAAGAAATCAAGAGCATCAAAGGCAGTTTTCTTTGCCTCTGCATGATCAGGTTTATACATACAAAGTATGTTGAAAATTTGATTTTCTGTTTTCATAGGCAAAATATTGCATAGAATGTGTTAAAATGCAATGAAGAAATTTTGAGATAAAAAATGCAAGACAGAAAATTAATGACTAATAAAGACACTTTCATCCTCTTTTGACTCATGCCATACGATGTTTTTTGAAGTGATAGAATATTTCAAATAAAAATCTTTTTCACTTTTTAATTTAAGAAATCCTTTTGCTGAAAGTGGGAAATGCCATTTAAGAGAAGAAGCATTTGTGCGAAAAAAACTTTC
This sequence comes from uncultured Desulfovibrionaceae bacterium, assembly GCA_964368455.1. Classification (GTDB taxonomy): domain Bacteria; phylum Desulfobacterota; class Desulfovibrionia; order Desulfovibrionales; family Desulfovibrionaceae; genus CAYJAZ01. The sequence continues at coordinate 33,870 of CAYJAZ010000004.1, read as the reverse complement.
ATCTTTTATAAAGTATTTATTTGCAAGATTTTCTATAAGTTTTTGCATTGCCCTTTCTTGAACTAGTTGCCCTAGATGAGGATGAAAAACTCCTGCTAAAACTTTTTTATAAAATTCTTCTTCATAAGCTACGCCGATTCGTATGACAGGTATATCAGCTTGCCAAAATTGGAAAAGGGCATCTGAAAGTAAAGAAAGAATAGTATTAAAATCCCAAACTTCATGCTCATTTTTACGCCATTGTTCGGCTAAAAGTGTATTCTCAACGACAAGACATGGATACAGTCTTGTAAAATCTGGTTTTAATTGAATGACTTTTTTAATATCAAAGAGAAAATCATCTTTTTCTTGCTTTGGCATATTTGGTAAAAGTTGAATACCAAGATTGAAGGAAAAGTCTTTAATGTCTTTGCAAGCTTTTTCTGCAATTTCAGAGGAATAAGCTCTATTGCTTGCATGAAGAGAAATATCTGAAAAAGATTGTATACCTAATTCTATGGTGTCGATACCGTATTCTTTCATCAGAGAAAGTCTTTGTTTGGAACATGCGTCTGGGCGAGTTGAACAACGAGCAAATTGAATAAGTCCTGATTTTTTAGTATTTTTGACAAATTCTAAGCAATAAAGAAATTCTTTTTCAGGTAGTGCAGTAAATGTACCTCCATAGAAGGCAATTTCATTTCTTTGTTGTTTTTTATTTGAAAGGAGAGCATTTTCGACTTTTTCAAGTTGTTCACTTAAAGAATCGAGTTTATTATTCGCCTCTGTGGCGGTTTGTAATGATTGATTACAAAAAGTACAAATACGTGGGCAACCAAAAAAAGGAAGAAAGATAGGGTAGATAGTGGACTTGTACACTTTGTTTTTTTGTCTGATATAAAATTTCGTCATAAAATTTATTTTTTTATAGATTAATTATATTTAAAAACAATATTTTTAATAATAAAAATTCCTTTAAAGTGTTTATACAAGAGCCTTAGAATATAAGTATTGTATATATATGTAAAAAATTATCAGAAAATAATATTTAAGTATTGACAATTGCAAATAAAATAGATATATTTATCTCATATTATAGTGTTCATGCAGATTAGCTTGAAAGCATACATTTGTCTAGAGAAAAAAGGTTCTAAAAATGAGTGATTGTATTTTTTGTTCAATTATTAAAGGAAGCTTGCCATCTACAAAACTTTACGAAACAGATAAAGTTCTTGCTTTCTTGGATATAGCTCCCTTGAATAAAGGTCATGCTCTTATTATTCCAAAGTATCATTCTGAAACTATTTTGGATTTGCCTTTAGAATATGCAGAAGATGCTTTAAAAGCACAGCAAGTTGTTGCTGCAGCACTTATGAAAAGTCTTGGTGCAAATGGATTTAATTGTATTCAAAACAATTATCCTGCTTCAGGGCAAGTGGTTGGGCATGTGCATTGGCACATTATTCCACGCTATAAAGCCTCTGAATTTCCGCTTTGGACACAGAGTTCTTATGATAGTATGGAAGAAATGGCTCAATTTGCTGAAAAGATCAGAGCAAGTATTTAGTTTTAAGGCGTTGAGTTGTTGTTTTTATCTTGGTTAAACTTTAAGCCTTTCCCTTAGGAGTAGAATATGAATAAGGCACTTACAAAAGCAGATATCGTTGAAGCAGTATACGAAAAAACTGAAAGAAACCGTGCAGAAGTAAAACAAATCATAGAAAATCTATTTGTTTTGATGAAACAGTCAATTAAAAAAGACTATGCATTGCTCATCAGTGGTTTCGGTAAATTCGAAGCATATGAAAAAAATGCAAGAAAAGGCAGAAATCCACAAACTGACGAATCAATCACTTTACCTCCGCGTAAGGTTGTAGTTTTCCGTATTTCTCGTAAATTCCGTTCAGAACTTAATGAAAAGAAGAAAAAATAAATTTAAATTCATTTCTGGATTGAGATTTTCAATTTAAAAGGCTTTAAACTAGGGAAGCCTAAATTAAATAAGGGCACGCTTTTTTGCATGCCCTTTTTAATTTTTATGATTATAATCTTGACAAAGCACTAAATAGGAATTATTATCAATAAAAGAAATGGAGGAATTTATGCAATTAAAAGATTTTGCTGACTATACAATTGATTGGAACTTGACACCTGAAGATGCCGTGAGACTCTATTTAGAATGGGGAAATAATAATTGGCATGACGAGCATCCACCAGTTCGATCTAAGGACGATGTGGCTGTATATTTTGTAATAGATCATTGGTTAGAAAAACCAACATTACGTTTGGTGCAAAGAAATTCAGAAGAAGCAATAGATCTCTATGCCTCTGAATTACCAAAAGAATTGGAAGATGAGTTTATTGCGGAATTTGGTTCACTTAAAGGAGTTTCAACTCCGCCAGATTATATTAAGGACTGGATAAAAATTCAGATGTACGGTGAATAAAAATACCTATGCAAAGAGAGCAAATCTCCTATAAACAATGGCTTGAAAAAGCAAAAAATAAATGCAAGATAAAGGATAATCAAGACAAAGAACTTGAAAAAGACTTTGGGGGCAGCAGATATGCTGTTCCCCTTATCTTGCTAGAATTTGAAACAAAAAAATCAAAGGCTCTCTTACGTGCTTATGATGATTGTTTACTTTCATTTGATGAGGAAGAAAATGTAGATAGCTATCTAGAGAGATATTTAAATAATGAACCTTTAGCATATATCTTTGGAATGAAAGAATTTTATGGCAGAGATTTTATTGTTTCTCCTGCTACCCTTATTCCACGCCCAGAAAGTGAACTGATTATTGATAGTGTGAAAGAATATTATAAAAATAAAGAAGAAGAAATAAAGTTTTGCGATATAGGCACGGGAACAGGCTGTCTTGCTCTTTCTTTGCTTGCAGAGATACCAAAGTCTTCTTGTGTTTTGTATGATCTTTCTTCTGAAGCACTTGAAATTGCAAAAGAAAATGCAAAAAAATTAGCTTTGTCTGAAAGATGTACATTTATATTAGAAGATATACAATCTGCACAAAGTATAGAATTTTTTGACTGTATTGTTTCAAATCCTCCTTACATACCAAGAAATGAATATCTATCGCTTGATAAAAATGTGAAAGAGTATGAACCCCAAATGGCTCTCACATCAGGGGAAACAGGCTATGAAATTATCGAGGCTGTACTAGCTTTTGCTCATAACTATCTGAAAAATAATGGCCTACTTTTGATAGAACATGGTTATAATCAATCTGAAAAAGTTTGTGAAATTGCACTGAGATATGAAGGATTTAGAGTTGAAAGTATAAAGGATTATTCTGGGCATTTAAGAATTTGTAAAATAATAAAAGAATGAATTTTATAATCAATAGTAGCATATAATTTTTAAAAATAACATGAATAGTTCTATAAATAGAATGTTTATAAAAGTCATTAAATAATGTAAATTTTTTCTAGAAAAAGTCTGTAAATCTATGTTTTTTTTAGATTAAATTAATAAAATATAAACAATTAATACAACACTGTGTAAAAAAAACAACAGTATATAAAATAATCTGTTACAAAAATGTCACAAGAAAAAAAGAGTTAGGGAAAAAGAAATAGGATAAAAAGGCAAAAAGCCTTTGCTGAGAAGAGTTTAAGGGCTTTATACAATAAAAAATAAACTTTGGCACGATACTTGCTTAATAAAAACCATATTGATTGATTTTTCAATCACATGGGGGAAGAATGTACCAAAGTACAATAGCAAAAAGTATAAATATAAAAGGCATAGGATTGCACTCAGGCAATGAAATAAGCATGAAGCTTGTTCCAGCGGCTGCTAATACAGGAATTGTGTTTACTATGCATACAGCGAAAGGTAATTTTACCTTAAAGCCTTCACCTTCTTCAGTGCAAGCAACTGAATTAGCTACAACTTTGCGTATCGGTACTTATTCTTTATCTACAGTAGAGCATTTACTTGCAGCTATTTCTGGCTTGCAAGTTGATAATATAGAAGTTCAAATTCATTGCAAAAGTGAAATAAATGAAATACCTATCTTAGATGGTTCAGCAAGTCAGATCGTTGAAGCTATCAATAAAGTTGGCATTAAGACTTTAAAACATGACAGAAAAGTTGCAAGAATTACAAAAACTCTTTCATTTGTAGATGGAAATAAGAGCATTGTTGCAAGACCGTACGACGGTTTATATATCGACTATACAATAGAATTTCCGCATCAATCTATTGGTAAACAACAGTTTAGCCTTGTGATTACACCAGAAAGCTTTGCAGAAATTGCAGATGCAAGAACTTTTGGTTTCTTAAGAGAAGTTGAATACTTACATTCTAAAGGACTTGCTTTAGGCGGTTCATTAGCAAATGCTATAGTTTTAGACGAAGAAGGTGTTATCAATCCTGATGGCTTGCGTTACCAAGATGAATTTGTGCGTCATAAAATTCTTGATTTCATAGGCGATATTGCTATGCTTGGTATGCCTTTACAAGGTAGATTTGAAGTTAAATGTTCAGGCCATAAGCACAACAATCTTTTCTTACACGCTTTGCTAGAAGAAGAAGCTTTTGAAATTGTAGCTTTACAAGAAAAATCAAAGATTAAAGAACGCGAATTTTATCAAGCTGATATCAATGTTGCTTGTGCAACAGCCTAATAGCCTGTAATTGTTGAAAATTATTTGTATAAAATTTTTACTTGACCCTTTGTAGAAAATAATCTATAAAGGGTCAAGTTGAATGCGCCCGTAGCTCAGTAGGATAGAGCAGTAGCCTTCTAAGCTATTGGTCAGGAGTTCGAATCTCTTCGGGCGCGCCACATAAAATCAAGGGTTTAGATGAAAGTCTAAACCTTTTTTTGTTTAAAATATTGAGCTGTGTGTGAATAATAAAGTAGAGATATTCTAAAGTTAGATTTTTGTTTTTATCTACTCGTGTATAGCTTTATTTAGCTCAATTTCAGCCTGTTTAGGATGCCTTAATGAAGACGCTAATGAACATAAAAAAAAGCAATTGAGAAAATTGCTTGTCCAATAAATAAAAAATATAGTCTGAAATTTCGAAGCTGTAATTTTTTGAGAAATTCGCCTGACAAATTTAAGTTGAATCAAAATTGAGTATATTAAAAAATTAGACTATTTTTGTATTTTTGCAAGGCATACGATTTTTTTACGATGGAGTGTATCTAATAATACATGAGAGAGTAAAAAAGAATAATAGAAATCTGTAGTTCGAAGCTGTAATTTTTTGAGAAATTCGCTTAATAATGAGGAAGGCGATTTTTTTTGTGAGCGGAGTGTATCTATTAATACATGACCGAACAAAAAAAATCGCCTGACAAAGTTAGTGAGTGAATTTCTCAAAAAATTAGTTTTCTTTCCAATCGCGTCGTACCTGATTTACAACATCCTCAATAATTGAAAGCTGATCTTCAGGGCATACAGCGATTAATGGCGAACCTGCATCTACTGGTTTATTATCGAAATAGACAGCAAAGATGATACCATTGATACCGGAATAGGAAAGAGCTGCTTCTCTTTTCATACGTGACATAATGAAAAGATCCATACCTTCTGATACTGTAACAGCACGACAGCCTGAAACCTTGACTTTTGTGTCGATATCTGGCTTGAAGTAGTAGGTTGCTCTTTCAGGTGCTTCAAAGAGGTAGAGAGATTTTTTTAGTATGATATCAACTACTTCTCTTTTTGAAAGGAAGTGACGCACTGTAGCAAGCACTGTACCTGCTTCAACAAATTGTCCTTCGTATTCGTTATTGATTTTTGAAATCACGCCTTTTTCAGTAGTTCTGATAGGCTGTGGATTATTTTCTCTTGTGATGGTTGCGATAGCAGTTGCTGGAATTTCTTTGAAAGTTCCGTGTGCTGAAAGAACTTCATCGCCTTCTTTGATATTTGTGAAAGTGATGATACCAGTGTGTGGGCTTTTGATTTCCACTTCACGGTATGGAGCTGCTTTTATTTCTTCTAAGAGTTTGGATATATCAAACATAGTATTATTACCTTATGAATATCTGAGAGAGTTTGTAAAAAGGGTGAAAACTATCTGTAGTAGAGGTTTTTTCCGCCCATAGTCAACATAGCTTGCTTGAGATTTTTTCTTACATCTCTTCTGTCCCAAACGCCGTGAATGTGTCCACGAGAAAGGGCTTTATAGCAGTTATGATAGTCAGGTGCAATGTCTACGCCAGTGGTTTCTTTGATAACGCCCTTACCAGCAAAGCCGATATTTGATGAACGTATAGCAAATTGATATGGCGAACAGCCTAAGAAGGAAGCAAGAGGGCCAGCGTAGGAATTATGATCGTGAAGTACGAAATAAAGGCCGCCAGCGTCTATATAGCGACGAACAGCAATAGTACATCTTGGCATTTGCATAACGCCATTTGTTCCTTCTTGTATACGTATACCTGCTGTTCCGTGAACATAGGCTAAGAAAGGAACTCTTTTACGCTCTGCTCTTTCAGCCGCTTCTGTGAATTTATTACCTTCAGCAGCGCCAACAGAACCACCTCTAAAAGGTGAAATAAGAGTTGCACAAACTAAATCAATACCGTCAATCTTCGCATCAAAAGTGATACATGAAGATTTGAGGCCAGTTTTTGTTTTTGCATCTTCTAATCTTTGTGAGAAATTATGGAAAGAAAGCGGGTTGCCTGCTTCTATTTCTGCGTTGAATTCACGTATTGTTCCTTCATCGAAACAGTTATGCATCATCCATTGGTATTCCATCGGGAAGTGATGTCCGCAAGTTGTACATACACCAGCAAATTCGTCAAATAAATCAGGAGCCCACAAGTCTATACAGCCATGTGTTCTAGAATTGGGACAAGTGATAGCTCTGTCTTCTTTTGCACGGCTACTTACCCAAGTCCATGTTCCTTTTCTTTTATCTGCATCGTTCCAAGCAGATAAAGAAGTCAATTCGTTTTCGCTGATATTGTTTTGTTTATCGTCTCTGAGTTGATCTCCAAGACGGTAAATAGCTCTTCTAAATGGTGCGAAAGCACTTTTACGTAAGAATGAAAGCTCGGCTGCAACTTCTTCAATTGTGTGGCCAAGATCTTTACGTTTTTGATTATAGTATTTATTGACAGCTTTATGTGTTTTTTCATACGGCTTTTCAATAAATCTTTCACGAATAGCACGAACTACAGAACGGTTATCAATAAATGAAGTTTTTGTAAGAGCGAGGAATTTTTTCTGTCTTTTTACAACTAATTTATTACGTTCTTTTGTTGTTAATCTCCAACGAACTTTCACTTCATCAAGTTTCATTTCAGTTGAAGTTTGTTTTCTTAAAGAGCGAGCTCTAAGAGAGAAAGGCGAACGAATTGACAAGACAGCTTCGTCAGTTGCTCTGATCATTTCTTGACGTAATGCACGGAAGAAATCGTAATGGTATGGTCTTGCACCTAAAGTAGGTTCTTGAATGATTCTATCGATATAGCCAAATTCTAAATTGTCTACAGCTGTGAGATGAAGGTTTGATGCACAAAGTTCAATGAGTTCAGGTGTGGCTCTTTGTCCGTCACGCAATCTACCTTCGATAGCCGCAGCACCTTCTGGTGAAATAACAGAATAGTAGCCGTGTGAGAACATAAGTCTTCTGTCTGCAAGAGCAATTGCTTCAGCACCGCCAGAACCACCTTCAGAGAATACTGCGATTAATGGCACAGTGAGTGCGGCCATTTCGTAAAGGTTTTTAGCAATTTGCTGTGCAGCACCAGGATATTCTTCAACAGGATAAGCACCAGGAGTGAAAACAAAGGTATGAATTGGGATACCTTCAGTTTCTGCAACCTTCATATAATGTAGGGCTTTTGCATTTCCTTCTGGTTTTGCAGAACCACCATTGCGGTATTCTTCGCCATGTCCTTTTTCATGCCCAATAACCATGACTTGCTGATGAGAAAGTTTCTTACCAGATTTTCTTGTTATGGTTGCTCTTGCGATGATGATAGCTGGATCGATGGTGAGTTCGTCTTGTCCAGCGATTTCAGTAAAGTTATCATAAACATTTTCTAAGATATCACGAAGACATACACGCTGTGAGTTACGCACAATGCGAACTTTATCCATAGGTGTTAACCTATCTTCGAGCTTTCCTTCGATAAATGTGAAAAGATCTTCTGAAGTTTGTACGCTTTGTTCTAAAGTTTCTGGATTTGCATCTTTGAGAGCTATTTCTAGTTCGGCTACGCGATCGCTAAGAATATTCACATCTTCTTCATGTTTACCAGCAAAAATATCTTTAATATAGGAGAGGCGGTTTTTAAGTGCCTGTATTTTCTTTTCAAATTCTTTCATTCTATTCTCTTTCCTTTAATTAAGACAGGAGGATTAGTGGCTTGTAGCGGCAAATTCGAGTATTGAAGGTGTTTTTTCTTTCAAAAATTCCACATTCGATTTTAAGGATTCGCCTTGTAAGTTCTTGCCTTCAAGAACTAAATTATTAAGAAATTCTAAACCGCGTGTCTTCACTTCTTCTATGTCCTTACCCCAAATGATTGCAAGAGCGAGGTTTGGATCGAAATCAGTTGGGATTTCATAGGCTCTATCAGTTGGGATATGAGTGTGAAGATGGAGCCAAGGTTCTTTTTTGTATTTGAAATTCTCGATCTTACCCACCCAAGGAGTGAAATTATTTTCAGGACATTCAGCAATAAGACGGTATTCAATGCCAACACCTTCAAATGAAATATCTTCTTGATTGTAACCAAGTTCTTCGCCTAATCCTATACGGATTTGTTCGGCAATTATATTCACTTCTTTGTCGTCTTTTCTCGCGATACAGCCAGAAACACCGTTTTCTACTTGAATTCGTGTGTTTACTTCCATCAAGAATGGCTTTCCATCACGTGTTACAATCCATTCCCATGTGCCAACATTATCGTAGTTCACTTCTTTAGCCATAGCTATTGAATATTTTGTAATATCATCAAGCACTTGCTGTGCATCAAAGCCATATTCAATGGCATTAGGTGCAAAGCCAGGTGCAATTTCTAATCTTTTTTGTAGGCCTGTTGACTGAATGGAACAGTTACGTGTTCCAAAGTGAACAGGGTTTTTACCGCTTCTATCAGAAACAACTTGAACTTCTAAGTGGTTGAAATCTGTAACTCTAAGTTCGATTAAAACGCCTTCATCTTTGAATTGACGTAGGGCATAGTTACGAATACGGCGATAGATTTGACGGAACATGTCAATATCTTCAACTTCTTCAATACCCATACCGCCACCGCCAGCAGAAGCTTTGACAAGTACACGTGGTTTTGCAACGCCTTGTTGAAGTTGGAAATCGTAGAGGGAACGCGCGATTTTTTCGGCTTCCATTTCGTCATAAATAGGTTTATCAGAACCTGGAACAGTTGGTACATCTAGTGAACGAGCAAGTCTTTTTGTATTGATTTTATCGCCAAGCTCACGGATAACTCTCCAAGATGGCCCAATAAAGATGAGCTTACGGCTACGTTCAGTTGCACGTCTTGCAAATCTAAAGTCTTCAGCAAAAAAACCATAGCCTGGGTGTATTGCTGTTGCTTCAGATTTGTCTGCAATGGATAAAATTTCATTCGCATCATGGTATGAGGCAACTCTAAAAACTTGGCCACCAAGCTCTTTTGCCAATCGAACGTGTCCAGACTCGTGATCGCTTTCTGTGTAAACACAAACAAAATCATGTCCTAACAGCTTGCACGCTTCAGCTATACGAACTGCTATTTCGCCTCTATTTGCAATTAATATCTTATGTTCTGACATATCTTCCCTATAAATTCAAAGATTTCTTTTTTTTGTTTTGAATAGACGTATTTGTATACTTTTTTTGCCAAAGGGGCAAGCTTTTATTAGGCTTTTTTAAAAATTATCTACTTAGAAGTAGAGTTTTTAATATAGTCTTTATAAGCCTTTAGAATTCGGCAAAACTATTTTATACTTTTGTTACAATTTGTTACAATTTTCGTGCTCATTTTTTTCTTTTTACTCTTTTTTTTGCTATACATAATGAAGAAAAAATAAAGATAGAGTAGTAAATATGGCTGAAACACTTAAAGTGAGCCGCGAAGAAAGCGGACAAAAATTATTTAATTTTCTTCAAAGAAGATTAGAAAGTTCACAAAGTGAAATACATAAATGGATACGCTCAGGGCAAGTTCGTATCAATAAAAAAAGATGCTCTGCCTTTGATAAGGTTTTGGAAGATGATGAAATTCGTGTTCCACCCTTTGCTGTGTTTAAAAATACAATAGAAAAAAATGAAGTGAATTTAAATAAAAATAAGCAAAACACAGTGAGCAATAAAAAAATAAATTTTGATCTAGATAGTATTAAAATCTATGAAGACAATGATTTATTAGTTATTAACAAGCCTTGTAATTTAGCTGTGCAGGGTGGAAGTAAGCAAGATTTTTCTTTAGTTGATATTTTAAAAAATGCATACAATTCTTCTTTTGTTCCAACTGCTGCCCATAGATTAGACAAAGAAACAAGCGGATTATTGCTTATAGCTAAATCCTATACTCTCTTACAAAAAATACATAAAGCCTTGCACGATAAACAAAATAGCGAAGAGGCTTTTATACAAAAAATATATAGGGCACAAGTGCATAATCATCTTTCTGATGATTTGTGGCAAGATTATTTATTGCTAGAAAAAAATACAAAAGGCTATGAGCAAATAGTATGCACAAAGGATAAAGAAAAAGGGCAATTAGCTCTTTTAAAAGTAAAAACTTTAGACAAGAATGCTAAAAAAAGTCTTTTAGAAATTGATTTAATCACAGGCAGAAAACATCAAATAAGAGTGCAATGTGCTTCAAGAAATTGTCCTATTTTAGGGGATACTAAATACGGCAATAAAGATGAATATAGAAGAATGTATCTGCATGCTTATAAACTTGTATGGGAAAATGAAATATTTATTGCAGAAGACAAAGACTTTGAAAGGGTGTTGGCTTGAAATGTAGTCATATAATTTCTTTTTAGAATATTTTCTAAAAATGCGTTAAACTAAAAAAAGGAACTCAATGAGTTCCTTTTTTTGTATGAAAATTAATTTAGACTACAAGTCTGAATGTATTATGCACCTAATTGGAGTCTTGCAAATCTTGCAATACCAAGTGTAGCACCTAATTCTTTACCTTGTGCAGCTAAAAGTTGTGAAATATTCATTTTTTCGTCGCGGATATAAGCTTGGTTTAAGAGGCAAGCTTCTTTGTACATTTTTTGAACTGCACCTTCAGCGATTTTTTCAACGATATTATCTGGTTTGCCTTCTTCTTTCGCTTTTTGACGATAAAGTTCACGTTCACGTTCGATATCAGCTTCAGGAAGTGAAGATGGATCAACTGCTAATGGGTTAGCAGCAGCGATTTGCATGGCGATATTCTTTGTGAGTTCGCTAGCTTTAGCTTGATCAACAGCTTTATCAGCTGTAAGTTCAACTAAAACGCCTAATTTATTATTTGCGTGAATGTATAAACCAATGATTCCGCCTTCTGTTGTTGCTTTGTAACGAACAGATTTGCCTACTGTGATATTTTCGCCAATAGAACCGATTGCAGAAGCAAAGTCATCTTGCATAACAGCAGCGTCGAAAGTTTCAGCGCCTTGTTTTACAAATGTGTCTACAGTTTTATTTACTAAGTCAACAAACATGTCGCCACGAGCAACAAAGTCTGTTTCACAGCAAACTTCAACTAAGCAAGCTTCTTTTGCATCAGCTGAAACCCAAGAACCAATGATACCTTCAGAAGTTGCACGATCAGCACGTTTTGCAGCTTTTGAAAGGCCTTTTTGACGAAGCCAATCAACAGCTTTTTCGAGATCTGCTTCGCATTCTTCTAAAGCTTTTTTACAATCCATCATACCAGCAGCAGTTTTGTCGCGTAATTCTTTTACTAATGAAGCTGAAATTGCCATTTTTAATCTCCTTTTTATTGAATAAACAATAAAATCTTTGAGTAAATTTTTAAATAATCTCTGCTAAAAAATATTAGCAGAGATATAAAGTTATCTATAGGTGTAGTTTGATTATTCTTTTTCTTCTACTAATGCTTCAGTTTCTAATTCGTTGATTTCTTTTACAAGAGCTTTTTCAGCATCAACTTTACCGTCTTTAGTTATTGCAGCACCTTCAACACATGCTTCTGCCATTGCGTTAACAAATAATTTGATAGCACGGATAGCATCGTCGTTGCCAGGAATTACATAATCAATAAGATCAGGATCGCAGTTTGTGTCTGTGATAGCAACAATTGGAATACCAAGTTTGCGGCATTCTTTCACAGCAATGTCTTCACGATGTGGATCGATGATGAAAGCTAATTGTGGTAAAGTAGTCATAGTCTTGATACCACCAAGAGCTAATTCTAATTTATCCATTTCTCTTTGAAGTTCTAAGATTTCTTTCTTTTGGTAACGGTTTACGCTGCCATCAGCAAACATAGCTTCTAATTTTTTCAAACGATCAATGCTTTTTTGCATTGTTGAGAAGTTAGTGAGTGTGCCACCCATCCAACGGTTTGTTACATAAAGCTGTCCTGCTCTTGTTGCTTCGCTAGAGATAGCTTCTTGAGCTTGACGTTTTGTACCAACAAATAAAACTTTTCCGCCTTTTGCAACTGTGTCAACGATTTTGTCGTGAGCAACACGGAATAATTTTACAGTTTGTTGTAAATCAATGATATGGATACCATTACGAGCACCAAAAATATAGGTACGCATTTTAGGGTTCCAACGACTAGTTTGGTGTCCGAAGTGAACACCAGTTTCCAACATTTGTTTCATGCTAACATAAGCCATAGCGGCCTCCTTGGGGTTTTGCGTCCATCTTGGCGATATTGAAAGTAAAGTTTATAAAACTTTATAAGCACCCAACCGAAATACCAAGATGTGCGATTTAGTTCTATTTATGTACAGCATTTACTTTTTTTTTGCAAGTTTAAATTTTAAATATTTTTTCAATTAAATAAACGTGTTAGAAATTTATTTCATTATTTTTACATTATTTAAAGATAAAATTTGTAAAAAAGTGCTTATCTGTACTTTTTTTTCGCGCTTTGCTATACTTTATGCAATAAAATAGTGAGGTTTGGAATATGCAATCACTTTTACCAATTGCAACAGCCAATGAAATGCAAGAAATGGATGTACAATGCATGCAAGAATTAAACATTTCTTCTATAGAACTTATGCAAAGAGCAGCCTTTGCTTTTTATACAAAGCTATTACAAGATGAAATTTTTATAAATATAAATAAAATCACGATATTATGCGGTAAAGGAAATAATGGGGGCGATGGTTATGCCTTAGCTTTGCTTTTTGTTCAAGATTCTTTTGAAGTGAGTATTATTGAATTTGAAAAAGAAAAGAAAAAAAGTTTTGACTGCGAACATTATTTCTTAGAATGCAAGAAAAATAAAAATATTAGATTTTTGCAATCATTTGAAAATGTTGAAGAAATTGATGCTGAGCTTTCACAATGCGATCTGCTCATAGATGCCGTGTATGGAACACAATTTAGAGATTGCTTTTCTCCGCAAGTAGAAATTTTATTTGAAAAAATTCAAACTTTGGCTACAAAGGCAAAAAAAGTTGCTGTAGACATTCCTTCTGGGCTTTGTGCCGATAAGGCAACACTTTGCAAAGCTGCTTTTAAAGCCGATCTTACTATTTCTTTTGAAATGCATAAATGTGCTTTATTGGCTTATCCAGCCTGTGAAAATGCCGGTAGAGTGGAATTAGTGGATATTGGTTTTACACGTGAAGTAAGGAAGAAAAAAACAAAAGCTTTTTATATCATTTCTGATACAGACATTATGCAAAGAGAAATAAATACGCATAAAGGCAATTATGGCAAAACACTTATGCTATGTGCCTCTGAAACAATGCTTGGTGCTGGCTATTTTGCGGCTATGGGGGCTTTGCGTTTTGGCCTTGGTTTATTGTATTTTGCTTGTCCGCATTCACTTATGCCACTCATGCAAATGAAGATAAATGAAGCTGTATTTTTACCTTATAATAAAGAAGACATACATTCTTTAGAGCATTTATTTACAAAAAATAACTATTCTTCTCTTGTGCATGGTTGTGGATTTGGTACGGATACAGAATCCCAAATGATAACAAAATACATAATAGAAAATTCACAAGTGCCACTTGTTTTAGACGCAGATGCTTTGACAAATATTGCACATAATCCTGAACTTTTAGCAGTATTAAAAGAAGCTTCAATACCTTTAATCCTCACACCACACGAACAAGAAATGGCAAGGCTTATAGCTAAAAATGCACAATATGTGAAGAAAAATCGTCTTGAAGTTGCCAGAGATTTTGCTATCGAGCATAATGTCTACCTTATATTAAAAGGTGCAAGAAGCATTATTGCTTGCCCTGACTCTGAAATATTTATTAATTCTACAGGCAATGCAGGAATGGCAAAGGGTGGCAGCGGAGATATTTTAGCTGGAATGCTTGCGGCATCTCTTGCAAGAACGCTAAAAAATCAAATTGATGAATGCGTATATAATGCAGCAGACATAAAAAAAGCTCTTTGTTCTGCTGTCTATAATCATGGATTGGCTGGCGATAGAACTGCCGCAATAAAGGGACAAAGAGCTATGCTGCCAACTGATATGCTTGATTATATTTATTAAGAAAACAAAGAGCTAATGATAAATGTAATTAATTGTGGTAGATAATGTTGTTTTTTGTCTTTTTGAGATAAATATACAAAGTGGCAAGCATAATAAATCCTAGGCTATTTGCGTACATAAATGGAAGAAGCATAAGAATAGCTACTGTTGTTGTATACAATCTTTCAATAAGAGATAATTTCCTTATAAAGAATCCTTCTATAGTGACAGAAGACATGAAAAGAGCTGAGAGGCTGATGATAAAAGCGATTAAAGCTGGGAAAAACCCTTTTTGTAAAAGTAGTTCTGGCCTATAGACAAAGAGAAAAGGAATGAGAAAGCCAGCCATACCAAGAAGAAAAGCTTGAATAGAAGTTTTGTAAAATGAAGATTTTGCAATACTTGCTGCTGCATAAGCGGCTATACCAATAGGCGGAGTGATAAAGGAAACGATAGCAAAATAAAAGACAAAGAAATGTGCTGTCAATAAATCCACGCCAAAATCAATCAAGATAGGTGCACAGACTAAAGCAACCATACTGTAGGCCGCTGTTGAAGGTAAGCCCATGCCAAGCAAGAGAGAGGCAAGCATAACCATGCACAATATAAAGAAAAATGAATTTGAGAAATCAAGAAGAACATGTGCAAATTGTACGCCAACACCTGTCATACTTACAATACCAATAATAATACCCGCTGTCATACAAGCAACACTTACTAAGATACAAGTTTGTGCAGTAGAAAGTATAACTTTTTTAATTTCAGCCAAAGGAAATCTTTTTTCAAGAAAAATAACTTGGCCAAAACCAATAATCAAAAGCAAAGCCATTGCAAAAAGCACGGCAAATTGTGCGGATAATTCTTCTATTAATAATAAATAAATCAGGCAGATAAGTGGTAAGAAAAGGAGTGATTTTTGGAATGTAGATTTTTGATCTTTTTCTTTTTCAGAATCAATAAAGACATTTTCGGCTTTATGCACTAAGACTTTTTTTTCATCATGTTGTAATTCAACAATATTTCTTTTTGAAAGAAGATGCTCTTCGTTCACAAAGGCAAGCTTGCAAGCATGTAAATAGGTAGAAAAAAAGAGTGAAGCATAATATAAAATAGCTGGAAGCACAGCCGCTATTGCAATAATAGAATAATTTATACCAGACATATCTGCCATAACAAAGGCAACAGCTCCCATAACTGGCGGAGCAATCTGCCCACCTGTTGAAGCAACAGCCTCGATTGCAGCTGCGTATTTTCTGCTATAGCCAACTTTTTGCATAAGTGGAATTGTGAAAGTTCCTGTAGTCATAACATTTGCAACAGCAGAACCGTTTATAGTTCCCATAAATGCAGATGATAAAACTGCGGCTTGGGCTGTTCCGCCTTTCATGCGTGAAGTCATTCGATAAGAAAAATCTATAAAAACTTTACCTGCTCCAAAAACATCAAGCAATTCGCCAAATAAGATATAAAGGCCAACAAAATTCACAACAGCACCTATAGGTGAGGCATAAATTCCGCCAAGTCCCCAACCGAGATATTGCGAAATAGACATGGCATCATAACCCTTATGCCCCCAAATGCCTGAAATATAATTTCCAAAATAAGCAAAAGAAAGGAAGAAAATACCAATAAAGGCGAGCATATAGCCAACTTGTTTTGCCGTGCAATACAAGATAACAGCAATAAGAATCCATGTGATATGCGAATCCATTTCAGAAATACCAAAGATGCCCTTGTCTAGGATGGCATCAGTTCCACTACCGCTGATATAGTAATAAGCACAATATGTTACAACTAAAGTAAGAAAGGCATATATTATTTTTGAAATTTTATTTTCTTCGTCTTTAACTCTATAAAGTAGCCAGAGAATAAGTACGGAAAAAACAAAGAGCACTCTTTGCATAAAGACGTGAATGCCTGTACCAAAACCAAGGTAAAGCAATAAAATAACTAAGAAAACAGATAAGATGAAAATGATTTTATTTAAAAAACTTTGCATATTAATCCTTTATAAGTTCCGCTGTGAATATGTAAAAAGTGCAAGCATCCCAATTTTCTTTTATTTCATGAGGATTTAAACCTGCCTTTTGTGCCAAATGCATAAGCATTTCTTCTTTATTCCAGCCTTGTTCTGTAGCTATATGCGGTAAGAAGACTGCGGAATTTTTATCTTTTTGTAATATAACACCATGCTTGCCTATGATAATGTCCTTGTACGAAGCAATAGGTACAGGGGGTGTGAGTATAGATAGTTCAACTTCTATGTATGGCAATTCGTCCACGCGGACTTTTTCAAAACGTGGATCTTCAAGTGCGGCGGAATAGGCCCTTTGGATAACAGAGTCTATTAAGGGTCTTTGAGGAATAATGTCGCCAATACAGCCTCTGAGCTGGCCATTTTTTTCTAGAGTAACAAAGACAGCACAATTTTCCTTAAATTTTTCTGGTACGGTATTGTAATCGACTTTTGCCACTTGATCGTATTGCACAGAATAAGTCACGCAAGCCTTTGCAATATCTAAAAGCATTTGTTTTTCTTCGTAAGTAAATTTGCTTTCTTCTTCAGTTATTTCAGGTAATCTTGGATTAAAGCCTTTATTCCAATCAGCAAAAACAATGGCAGAAAGATAGGAAACAGAATGCGAATAATCTCCAGTATTTTCTGCTGAAGTAGTGTAGGCAACTTGCTCTACCTTGATTTTGTCAGGCACAAGTGTGAGCAAAAATTTTAACGCTACTTGTCCACATACAGTAGCCTTTGTTTTTTGCATGATTTTTTCAAATAATTCAATGTCATGCGAAGCAAAACTTTGATACACATTTTGATCTAATTGTTCTATATTTGATTTTACATCTTCGATAAAGGGCAAATAATTAAAATTTTGGCCATAATGCGTGAAGTCTGTGCTGATAATGATTAGTGTTCTGCCGATACCGCCGTCAAAAGTGTCAAGTATTCTAAAGAGGTTTTTTGCAAAATTCTCCATGTTTTTGTCGTATTTCCATTTGCCAAACATAAGAGCTGCAACAGGAATATCGCCTAAGAAATGACGGATGAGGGGCATTTGAATATGAATACTGTGTTCAGCCTTGCTTGCTTCTTCGACTTCTTGCACTTGCTCAAGCATTTTTAATCTATCGGAAAAGTCTTTATCAAAACTGATATCGCCACAAGGAGTTTTCAATTTTCCAATTGGCTCAATGCCTACCTTTCCAAAAAAAGGATAGCGATGAGAAGGAGAAAGAACTAAAACTCTGTCGTAATCTTCTTTTTTTAAAAGAGCATAAGCAGAAAGAGCTGTGTCTAAGGAATAGGCATAGCCTGCGTGCGGAACAATAAGTGCTGAAATTTTGCCTAAAGGTTTTGCTTTTGTAAATGTCTTTACTTTTGCATTGATATAATTTTCAAGATTTTCACCGTCTGGCGAATCAAACCAAGAGGGATTGAGATGGCTTTCATTTGCTTCACTGATCATTATAAACTCCGTATATTCTGCTTTTGCATTTTGGACATGAATTTTTATAGAGATTTATGCTAGATACTTGGTATCTATTTCTTTCTATAAGTAATTCATTGCAAGAAGGGCAATAGGTATTGCTTTGTCCGCCCATATTTCCTTTGTATATATACTCTAAGTTGAAAGATTTTGCAATTTCACAAGCTTTGTCTAAAGTTTCACGCGGAGTTGGCATAATTTCCATTCTTTTATACTGCGGTGAAAATGCAGAAAAATGCACAGGAATTTCCTTGCCAAGATTTTCTTTAATGAAAGTCACAAAAGCAGTTATATCTTCTTCTTTGTCATTTAATGTAGGTATTATTAGATGAGTGACTTCTAAATGAATATTGTTTTTGTAAAGTATTTCAGCTGTTTTTAAAATTGGCTTTAATGCGACATCGCAATTTTTTTTATAGATTGAATCGTGCATAAACTTTATATCTAAATTGACGGCATCAATACATTCAATCAATTTTTCAAGTGGTTTGGGATTGATATAGCCAGCAGTGACAAGAACATTTGTTCCCCCGTATTCACGAACTTTTTGAGCAGAGGCATAGACATATTCATAATGCACGAGTGGTTCTGTATAGGTGTAGGCAACATGTTTTAATTTTTGATCTTTTAATAGAGAAACAATGCCCTGTGGATTGAGCATTCTATGCGGCACATGATAGGCAGAGTTTTGAGATATAGAAGAATTTTGGCAGTTTAGACAATGCAGATTACAGCCAGCCATACCTATTGAAAGTATTTTTCCGCTTGGATAAAAATTGTAAAGCGGCTTTTTCTCCATAGGATCAATTTGAATGGCACAGACTTTATTTTTTGTAAGCAAAACAATGTCTTGCCCTTGCCTTTGCCTTGCATTGCAATTACCGATTTCGTCTTTATCTAGACTACAAGATCTTGGGCAAAGTAAGCAAATTATTTTATCATTAATAGCACTTTGCATAAAAAACTCTATGAATTTGCAGCAGTAGCAAGGTTGAGCAATTGAATGAGAGATTGTTCCATATCTTGCTTATCGTCAATATTTTGCTGTAAGAATTTCTTTATTTCTGGCATCATGGCAATTGCTTTGTCAATTTCAGGATTAGAGCCAGCGGCATAAGCTCCAATATTTATCATATCTTCCATTTCGGCAAATTCAGCCATAAGCGAAGTGATGATTCTGCCCGCAAGAACTAAATCTTTTTCAATAATATCATTTCGTATTCTTGAAATGGATTTTAAAACATTGATAGCTGGGAAATGTCCTTTATCAGCTAAATCACGAGTGAGAACTATATGCCCGTCTAAGATAGATCGCACAGCATCAGCTATTGGTTCGTTAAAATCATCGCCGTCAACAAGAACAGTATAGATACCTGTAATTGTTCCTTTTTCAGAACGTCCAGCTCTTTCAAGAAGTTTTGGCAATTGTGCAAAAACAGTTGGAGTGTAGCCTTTTGTGGTTGGCGGTTCGCCAATAGCAAGGCCAACTTCTCTGCCAGCCATAGCAAAACGCGTGACGGAGTCCATCATTAATAAAACGTCAAGGCCAAGATCTCTAAAATATTCAGCTACTGCTGTTGCCGCATAAGCTGCTCTTTGACGAATGAGGGCAGATTGATCGGAAGTTGCTACAATAACAACAGATCTTGCCATGCCTTCTGGCCCTAAATCTTTTTCCATAAATTCTAAAACTTCTCTACCACGCTCGCCTATAAGTGCAAAAACATTTACTTGTGCAGATGTATAACGTGCCATCATGCCCATAAGCGTGGATTTACCCACACCAGAACCAGCCATAATACCTACACGCTGTCCCTTGCCAAGAGTGAGTAAGGAATTTATCGCACGTACGCCAACATCAAGTGTTTCGTCTATGCGTGGACGTGAAAGTGGAGAGGGTGGAGAAGCATAGATTGGCACCATGCTCTCTGGTGCGACTGGATCTTTGCCGTCAAGAGGTTTTCCAAAGGCATCAAGAACTCGCCCTAAAAGCGATTGTCCAACAGGAAAAAGAGGTGGCATAGAAGAATTGCGTACGAGTGAACCTGGCCTTACACCACGCATTTCGCCATAAGGCATAAAAAGTAAAGAGCCATCCCTAAAACCTACAACTTCTGCGGCAACTTCTTCGCCTTTGTCGTCTGGAATGATATGGCACACATTACCAACGGAAAGATTTAATCCAGAGCCTTCAGCTACTAAACCAACAACTTTATTGATTTTTCCATAGCTTTTAAGCGGATCTGCTTGCTTTAATAATGATATGCATGCTTTTGGATCAAGTGCCATAATTGTCCTCTATTTTGAAAATGCTCTAATTAAAGCCCATTTCATTCAATAATTCATCGGCAAGTTCTGTTGTATAGCCATTTTTTTCTTCAGTCTTTGCCTGTGTTTTTGCCTGATTTTCTTCTTGTGGCTGTGCAAGATTTTGAAGATCTTCCTTGCTGTCTATATCTAACTGGCTGAGTTCTTCTTCAACTAATTTACTTGCTTCTTCACTTATAGTGTCAGTTTGTGCAACTATTTCTTGTGCATTGTCTGAAATATTTTCGCTTGATGCAAGATTTTCTTCATTTGTATTTGAAATTTTTTCTGTTTTTTCTGAAACTTCTGGCTCTACTAGATCTTCAACTGCTTCTTCTACTACTTCTGCTTGTGCTGAAATTGGCATTTCTTCTTGCACTTCTTCTGGTATTTCTTCTGGTGTTTCGTGTAGAGGATTTTGTTGTGGAGCAGATTCTTTTTCTATAAGATCTGGCATTGCTTGAAGTTCTTCTCTTGTTTGCTGTGCATAATTTTCTTCTTCCTCTGGACTGAGGGGAATCTTTGCTTCTCTGGCTTGGCCGACTAAATTTCTTGTAATGGCATCGTAAGCTTTTTGATCGCCTTCGCCTAAGGGAAGATTGAGCTTGTCTAGCACTTCTTGCACAAGACTTTCACGATCTTGTCTTTCATTTCTGATAAGTCCAGATGGGCTTTCCACAACAATAGAGCCAGTTTCAAGACTGTCATCACTTTCTAAAGTCCAATGGCTATTTTGTCCAAAAGATTTATTGACTTCTTCCATAAGTGAAGTAAGAAGCATTGCTTCTGATGGATTCACGCGAACTTTGTACTCTCTTTTATCAAGCAATGCATTCACACTTTGACTGAGCAAAGCTTGTAAGAGAGCTGTTTTTTCATTGTCTAAGATATAGCCAGTAGATTTTTCAACAGCTTCTAATAAAAGTTCAGTTAAGTCTTTTCTCCAAGAATCAAAGATAGTTATACATTGTTCATGAATATTTAATAATATATGAGAACAAGCTTTTGCTTGCTTACTTTTTTCATGCACTATCTCTTCTCTCGCTTGCTCTAATTGGCTTTGAGCTTGATGCAAACCTTGAGTGTAGCCTTGTTCTGTAGCATTTTCTTTAATGTTTTCTGCTTCTGCCTTAATATTTTGTGCTTCGTCTAAAATTCTTTGAGCTTCTTCTTCTTTAGCCTTTGCTCTTGCGTAGATTTCTTCAACATCTTTTTCAGCTTCTTGCAATCTTTCTTGTGATTTTTCCTCGGCTCTAGCTAAAAGTGATTTAACTTTTAAAATAGCTTTTTCTTTGAGCCTTGTCATGTATTCTTCTTCTGTGTTTTTATTCCACAAAGAATGAGAAGATTGGCCAAGAATGTCGTCAATGCTCATTTCACGATTTGTTTCAGGGCCCATGAAGATAGTGCCTACATCTTTTTTTGTGTGATGTTGGGTTTTTTCTTCACTTTTCTTGCCTCTTACTGCGTCGTATTCATTTGCAGGGACAACATTTCTTGCTGTATTATATGAAGACATCGCTACTTCCTCGACTTATCGTCAATTTACCACTTGATTCAAGTGCTCTTACAACCTTAACAATATTTTGCTGTGCTGATTCAACATCAGATATCTTAGCTGGTCCCATAAATTCAAGTTCTTCTTTGATCATTTGGGCAGCACGTTCAGACATATTTGCATAGAATTTCGCCTTAAGCTCATCAGAAGCACCACGTAAAGCCATTGTGAGATCGTCGTTATTAACTTCTTTGAGAACTTCACGCATGCTTTTGTCGTCAAGAACTTTACAGTCTTCAAAGATAAACATGAGATTTCTAATATCTTCAGCAAGTTGTGCAGATTCATCTTCGATTTCTGAAAGCACTTCTTCTTCGATAGCTCTTTCCACTTGGTTGAGGATTTCAGAAACAGCTGTAACACCACCAACTTTCTTGCCTTCTTTACCACCCATTGCAATAAGCTGTGATTGCAATACTCTATCAACTTCTAAAAGCATTTCTTCAGGCACAGTTTCAAGCTCTGCTAAACGCATCAAGATTTCAGCACGCACGCCTTCTGGTAGCATAGTGAGTAATTGAGCTGCTTGTTCAGGCTGTAAATGGCCTAAGATAAGTGCAAGTGTTTGCGGATGTTCGTTACGCAATAATTGTGCAAGAATTCTTGGGCTCACATTTTCTAATTCTCTAAATGGCACTGGGCCAGATTCTAAATTAAGAGAGTCCATGATGTATTTTGCTGTGTCGCCGTCAAGGTTTTTAAGAAGCATACGCTTCAAGGGCTCTTGTCCGCCCATAATGCTGTCTTGAGTTCCTACTAATTCAGAATGAAATTCACGCAATACTTCTTCAACAATTTCTTTTGGCACAGGCGGAAGTTCGAAAATTACTTTTGATATAGAAGTGATTTCCTTTCTGTCCATTCGCTTAAATATCTCAGAAATAAATTTATCTCCAAGTGCTAATAAAAGAACTGCTGTTTTTTGTATTCCTGTTAATTCCATTGTCTACTCCATTTCAAAAGCTCTCAAGGAAGTCAAGTAAATGACAGAGGTGATAGAGGTATAATCCCTTGATTTTATGTAGTATTTAAACTTATTTTATAGCTAATGCTTTAATTTATATTTCTTTCTTCTAAATTATGCAAAAAGCTTGCCAATATAAAGCAAGCTCAGAGCATTTTTTTCATTTTGTTTTAATTTAACTTAATTAAATATAGACAAAGATGAATTTTATTTTAATTTTCCTTTATAAAAGGCAGAGTAAAATAAAATTTTAGAATGGCATATCGTCGAGAGCAGAAGCCTCACTAGGGAATGGCGAACCATAATCATCGTCTGGCATAGCTTGTTGTTGTCTAGGTGCATTCGAACGATTTTGTTGATAGTCATTATCAAAGCCGCCATTTTCACCTTTTTTATCTAAGAATTGCACAGTTCGTGCATTTATAGAAGTTGTGTAACGATCTTGACCATTTTTGTCTTGCCATTTACGTGTGTTCAAAGAGCCTTCAATATAGACAAGGCTACCTTTTCTTATATAGGTATTGCAAACTTCTGCAATCTTGCCAAAAACAGAAATATTATGCCATTCTGTTCTTTCGCCTCTGTTGCCGTCTCTATCGCGAGTAAATTCGCTTGTAGCAACGCTGAAATTTGCTATAGGATCACCAGAAGCTGTGTATTTCATTTCTGGATCTCTGCCTAGTCTGCCGATTAACTGTACTTTATTTAACATTATATTCACCCTTTAGGATATTTTGCTTTATTTTTTTATCTGCCTGCAAGTTTTTTTCAACTTGCGTGAGCATTTCTTCTATTTTGAACGTGAGTTCATTTGCTTTATGGGCTTGCCAATCAAGAATTTCTTGATTGAGTTCTTCTTTTGCATCAACTATTAAAGGCCAATCTTTTTCTATAATGCCTTTTATTTCAGCATCTAAAGGAGTAAAATCTAAAACATCTTTTATAGTTGCGATAAGTTCGAGTAGGCCATATCTTTGTGAAGCTGGTATGTATTTATCTTCTTTATTCCACGCAAGCGCATGCAAGCAAGGATAATATTTTTTTACATCTTCTTCTTTAAAAGTTGACGCACTCACTCTGACATAGAGAATATTTCCCATTATTTACCTTATATTTTGATCAAAAGAAGATCAGTTTTTTGGTTTTAACACAAAGGAAGTTATATTATCCGTTTCTGTGAAAACATCTTCTTTTTGATTTTCTTTTTCTTTTTTCATCAATGCTTTATGTTTTGCAATTTCGTATTTTTGCAATTTTAAAATAAAGACATCAAGCTTTTTTTCCTGCACTCTTGTTAGATTTTGGTAGAGACAACCAGTGAAATGATTTTCACGATCTGCACGCACTACAAGAGCTTCTAAATGAGAAATAAAAACTTTATTATTAATGAGTAATGACAAATGCACCACTTGTCCAGCTTTAACCTCTGTCTCACCGATAAAGGCAATGCCAGCAGAACTCACATTATCAACAGTATAAACAGTATTACTTGGTTCAAGCTTTACAGTCATACCTGGATAGGTGATTCTATAGCTCATACGCGGGCTGTTATTTACTTCATAATGAAAATCTAAGTCTAGCACTTTATTCCTCCCTCGCCCTTATTGTTTTATTGCTTCTTTTTCAAGAACAAATTCCACTCGCCTGTTTTTTGCTTTATGTTCCTCTGTATCATTTGGAAAAAGCGGTTCAAGCTCACCTAAACCAGTTGCGGTGATACGATGTGTTTCTATTCCCGAATTGAGATAAAACCTCAAAATATTAACAGCTCTTAGAGCTGAGAGTTCCCAATTGTCATGAAAACGAGCATCAGCAGGCACAGGACTATTGTCTGAATAACCTTTGATGTTTATGTTTTGATCTCTTTTATTATGAAAGATTTGTAAAAGAGCGTACAATGCTTTTTCTGCTTCAACAGAAAGTAATTCACTTCCTTTTCTAAAAAGCACTTCATTTGGAATGCGTAATATAATTTTGCCCTCGTCTAAAACCGCATTTATTGTTTCGTCGAGATTTTGTTGAGATAAAAATGATCTGATTTGGTTGTAGTTTTGCCTTTGTGCTTCGAGCATTTCTTGATACGACTCAAGAGCAGAACTCATGGCTTGTGAATCTTCTTCCTGCGTTTCAACAGATTTGATATTTTCCATTTGGTCACCACCAAAGGAATCACGCACGGAAGAAAAGGTTGCGTAAAACTTTTTTGCATCAACCGAAGACATGGAATAAAGCAAAACAAAGAAGGTCATAAGAAGAGTAGCTAGATCGGCAAAGGTGGCCATCCAAGACTCATCAACTCCGCCGCCTTCATCATCGTCATCTTGTAAGTTCGCCATATTTTTTCCTTAACTACAAATCATTTAAGTTAATTTAATGAATTTGATTTATTATACACTAAAAACAAAGACTAAGCAATGCTTTCTATTCTTATTTTTTATCGCCTGCATCACGTTGGCTTGGCGGTAAATAGGAAGAGAGTTTTTCATACACGAAACGTGGATTATTATTATCTAAAATAGATTTTGCACCTTCAAAAATGATGTGTAATGTCACTTCTTCTTGTGTAGAACGAGCACGCAATTTTGAAGCAAATGGGTTGAATACAAGGTTAGCAAATAAAGCACCATAAAAAGTTGTGAGCAAGGCAATAGCCATAGCAGGGCCAATAGCAGCAGCATCACTCAAGTTTGCAAGCATTTGCACCAAACCAACAAGAGTTCCAACCATTCCCATAGCAGGACAAGCTCCACCAAGTTTTTCCATGATAGAAATATGGATACCATGTCTTTTTTTCATTGAAGAAATCTCAATCATAAGAGTATCTTGAATGAGGCCTGGTTCTGCGGAGTCTGCAATAAGCTGAGTAGCTTTTTTCAAAAGTGGATTGTCTGTTTGTAAACGTTCTAAAGCCAAAAGGCCTTCACGACGTGAAATTTCGGCAACCTTGACCATTGTATCAATAACTTCTTTTGGGTCGACTTTCTTTGTGATGAAAGTTTTGCTTACTGCTTTAAAAGCAGAAATAACTTGATCCAAAGGAAATGAAATCAATACAGAGGAAATAGAGCCCCCCAAAACAATCATCAATGAAGGAATATCTATGAAGCCACCAGGCTTTGGACCCATGATAATTGACGAACCAACTAGACCAAAACCTGCTATAATCCCAATAAGGGTAGCTAAATCCATACCTTAGACCTCAAAATATTATTTTTTGTGTTTTGCTTGACTTCTATACCAAATACAAGCTATTTTCATGCGGGCGAAAAGCTGATTCAGCATAGTTTAGTCTCTACAAACATTTATACTGCATTTTTTTTATTTCGTCTACAATTTTTATAGGCACATTTAACCATTATTTTAAGGACATTGCATTGAGTACATTAGTAAAAAACGAAAAGATTAGAAATATTGCCATTATTGCTCACGTTGATCATGGTAAAACGACATTAGTTGACGCTATGTTCAGACAAAGTGGCATCTATAGAGAAGATCAAAGCGGCGACGACAGAGTTATGGATAAGATGGATCTTGAAAGAGAAAGAGGCATCACCATTGCAGCAAAAAACTGTGCTGTTACAAGAGGTGATGTGCGTATTAATATCATCGACACTCCAGGCCAC
This sequence comes from uncultured Desulfovibrionaceae bacterium, assembly GCA_964368455.1. Lineage (GTDB taxonomy): Bacteria > Desulfobacterota > Desulfovibrionia > Desulfovibrionales > Desulfovibrionaceae > CAYJAZ01. The sequence goes on along the minus strand of CAYJAZ010000004.1, from coordinate 7,294 downwards.
GCCGACTTTGGCGGCGAAGTTGAACGTGCTTTATCTATGGTTGACGGCGTTATCCTTCTTTGTGACGCGTCTGAAGGCCCATTGCCACAAACACGTTTTGTTTTGAAAAAAACTTTAGACTTAAACCTTCCAGTTATTGTGGTTGTGAATAAAATCGATAGAAAAGATGCACGTATAGAAGAAGTTCTAAACGAAGTTTATGACTTATTCATCGACTTAGACGCAACTGACGAACAAGTAGAATTTCCTGTTCTTTACGCAATCGGCAGAGATGGCGTTGCAATGAAGAATAAAGACGACGAACAAGTTAATCTCGATCCTCTTTTCGATCAAATCCTCGAAACTATTCCTGGCCCATCATACAATCCTGACGAGCCTTTCCAAATGCTTGTAGCTGATTTAGATTATTCTGATTATCTAGGCAGATTGGCTGTTGGTAGAGTAAGACACGGTGTTGCACGTACAAAAGAAAATTTAATTTGTATTGGCGAAAATGGCGAGCAAAAAAGTCTTAAAGCAACAAAAATTCAAATCTATTCTGGCCTAAGCCTTGCTGACGTTGAAGAAGCACAACCTGGCGATATCATCGTTATGGCTGGTATCGAAGACGCAACTATAGGCGATACTATTTGTACTAAAGAAAATCCACGTACTATCAAAAGAATTATCGTAGATGAGCCAACTGTTGCTATGAGATTTGGTATCAATACTTCGCCTCTTGCTGGTCGCGAAGGTAAGATAGTGCAATCAAGAAAGATCCGTGAAAGATTAGACAAAGAAATGCTCACAAATGTTGCTATCAAAGTTGAAGATTCCACAGAAAAAGAAACCTTTGTAGTAAAAGGACGTGGCGAATTTCAAATGGCGATACTTGTTGAAACCATGCGTCGTGAAGGTTTTGAACTCACTGTAGGCAGACCGCAAGTTATCATGCGTGAAGAAAATGGAAAAATCTTCGAGCCAATTGAAGAATTACACGTAGACTGTGACGAAACTTTCATGGGGGTTGTCACAGAAAAAGTTTCCATACGCAAAGGCCGTATGACAACTTGTATTAATAATGGAACAGGCCGTGTTCGACTCACTTATTCTGTGCCTGCACGTGCCCTCATAGGCTATCGTGATGAATTCCTCACAGATACAAAAGGAACAGGTATCATGAACTCTTCCTTTGCCGGCTATGAAGAACATAGAGGAGAATTTTCTTCTCGTTTAACAGGTTCATTAGTTGCCGACAGAGCAGGCGATGCTGTCGCTTATGGTCTCTACAATCTCGAACCACGTGGCGAACTCTTTGTTGTTCCAGGTGAGCCTTTATACGAAGGACGTATCATTGGCGAACACAATAGAGAAAACGACATCGATGTAAATGGTTCAAAAGAAAAGAAATTAACAAATATGCGTGCTTCTGGTAAAGACGAAAACGTTCAGCTAACTCCTGTTCGTCCAATGACATTAGAAAGAGCATTGCACTTTGTTAAAGACGACGAATGCGTAGAAGTTACTCCTTTGTCAATACGTCTTAGAAAAACAGAACTTTCCGCTCAAACAAGACATCAAATGGGTGGTAAGAAAAAGAAATAAAGTAGAATAATTGTTTCAATAAGGCATTTTTTCACAAATCGTGAACAAATGTTCCAAAAATGAAGCAAGAAAAAATAAATAATAAATACTTTACCTTTTTAAAAATAAGCTTTATTGTGAGTTTGGAAAACAAAGCAATAAAGCTTTTATTTTTAACTCGAACAGGGGTAGTTAAATGGCTGAAATTTTCAAAGAATATGATATCCGTGGTATAGCAGAAAAAGATTTTGACACAAATTTTGTCTATTCTTTAGGCAAAGCATTAGCAACTTATTTCATTGAAAATAACGCAAGAACTTGCGTCATTGGACGTGATTGCCGAACAACTTCACCAGGCTACGCAAAAGCATTATGCGATGGCCTCACAGAAAGTGGTATCGATTGTATATTAATAGGAATGGTTGCAAGCCCTTGCCTCTATTATGCCGTAAAGCATTTAAACCTTGAAGCTGGCGTAATGATTACAGCAAGCCATAATCCAGGCGAATACAACGGTTTCAAAGTTGTTTCAGGCGAAAGCACATTACACGGTGCACAAATTCAAGTATTAAAAAAATATATTGAAGAAAAAAAATTCACCCTTTCAGATAAAAAAGGTACTATCACAGAACAAGATATTGTGCCTGCATATGTTGAAGACATAAAGAATAGATTTCCAAATATCAACAAATATAAGGTAGTTGTAGACGCAGGCAATGGAGCTGCTTCATTGGTTTGTCCGCAAGTACTCAAAGCATTAGGTGCTGAAGTTATCGAATTATTCTGCGAACCAGACGGAACATTTCCAAACCACCACCCAGATCCAACCATTGAAAAAAATATGCTCTCACTAAGGCAAGCTATACTAGAAAATAAAGCTGATCTTGGTATAGGCCTTGACGGCGACGGCGATAGAATAGGTATCATGGATTCAAAAGGTAAACTCTATATGGGGGATGAACTAGTCTCCATTTTTGCACGTGAGCTTCTCATGCGTGAGCCAAATGCCACAATTATCTCAGATGTAAAATGTTCTGAACGTCTCTATTCCGACAAAAATCTCAACGGAAGAGTGCGAATGAACCAAACAGGACATTCACTCATCAAAAAAGCAATGAAAGATTTTGACGCACTCATGGCAGGGGAGCTTTCAGGCCATATGTTCTTCAAAGATAATTGGTACGGTTTTGACGATGCTACATACAGTGCAGCAAGACTTCTCTCAGTTCTCACAATTCTCAAAGAAAAGAAAGATCTCAATCTCGAAGATATGCCAAATTGGGAAGAAATGTACTCCACTCCAGAAATCACCTTCCCAATGGAAGACGAATACAAGAATAAAGTCATCGCATACATACAAAATCACTACAAAGACGACACTCGCTTCAACCTCAACACAATGGACGGTGCAAGGCTTGTAAGAAAAGAAACACCTCTACTCTGGGCTCTTATCAGAAAGTCAAATACATCGCCTTATCTCACCCTACGTGCCGAAGGAAAAAGCAAAGAAGACGCAGAAGCATTACTCAAAGAATTACAGGAAGTTGCTAGTGCTGGAAAGCAGGCCTAGATTTAGGTTTTAGTTTATGTCTCCTATGCCTCTGGCGGCCAAAGGAAATAATTTCCTTTGGAAACCTTTATATGCAAGGTGAGTGCGAGAGGATTTAGCTAAAGAAGAAGATTTATTTTTTTATTTGCGAAAAAGTTTTAAGGCTAAGGTGCTTTGCACCTTAGCCTTAAATACTGTTTCGCTTTAAAATAGTGGGAAAGTAGTTTTAATTGAAATCAATTTACCATTTGTCACTACGTTCCAAATGTAAGTAATATAGGGATTATTATAAAAGAATCTTTAGCTGTATAAGAAATGCTATAGACTCGTTTTTAATAGGATAAATAGTTCTGCATTATTAAAATTGATACTGAACTCACATTTGGAACGCAGTGACAAATGGCTACTTAATTGAAAAGATTCTATGTATTTTAAAATTTTAAAGCGAAACAGTATTTAAGGCTTTGGTGCGTAGCAGCAAAGCCTTAAAACTTTTTCGCAAATAAAATAAAAAATGAAATGTTAATTAAAAACTATCGAGCTTACCTTGCAGATCAAGGTTTCCAAAGGAAATTATTTCCTTTGGCCGCCGGAGGCAAAAAAATAACATCTGTACTATATTAATCTTTTTCTCTTGTCCACACGACTTCGATTTCTGGGAATTCGTCTTCTTCGATTTCTGGCTCAACGTATTTGACGAATGCGTCGTTTCTCACTTGTTCATCTTTTGTTTTCCAGAGTTCAGCGACAAGATCTTCGAGATTTGTTTCGTCTTGAGCGGAGATGAAGTAGATATTTCTCTTATCTTTTTTTGCTTTTGCTTTGAGGATTTCTAATTCTTCGTCTGAGCGTAGATCGATTTTATTTACAACTTCTAATTGCTTACGCAGGGCGAGTTCTGGATCGAATTGTGCTAATTCGTCATTGATGAGGTCGAAACCTTGCCATGTATCTGCATCTTCGTCGAGTAAGACGTCTTCGATACTGAGTATGTGTATGAGGAATCTTGTTCTCTCGATATGCTTAAGGAATCTATGCCCTAGTCCGACACCTTCGGCAGCGCCTTCTACTAATCCTGGGATATCTGCGAGGACGAGTCTTCTGTCTGGGTCGATTTCATCTACCATAACGCCGAGGTTTGGAGTGATGGTTGTGAAGGGGTAGGGTGCTATTTTTGGTTTAGCTTGAGAAACTTTTGAGATAAAGGTAGATTTTCCAGCATTTGGCAAGCCTATAATTCCGGCATCAGCGAGGATTTTTAGTTCTAATCTTAGAGTTTTTTCGTCGCCTGCTTCGCCTTTTTGTGCGAATTTAGGAGCTTGCATAGTGGAGGATTTGAAGTGTTCATTTCCTTTTCCGCCTCTACCGCCTTGTGCTAATTGTATGGTGACGTCGTGTTCGTACAAGTCTGCGAGTAAGATTTCGCCAAGATCGGTTTTTTGGTAGATTTGCGTGCCGACGGGTAGGTCGATGATGAGATCTTCGCCTTTTTTACCGTCGCATTGGCTTCCCATACCGGGTTGTCCGTTTTGAGCGTCGTATTTTCTTTTCACTCTAAAATCGTAGAGTGAAAGTAGTTTATTGCTTGCACGTGCGAAAACTGAACCGCCGTCACCGCCGTCACCGCCATTTGGCCCACCACGTGGGACGAATTTTTCACGGCGAAACGACATACAACCATGCCCGCCATTGCCTGCTTTTACACTTATTTGTGCTGAATCTATAAATCTCATTTGATTTTCCTGTATTTTGCATGTGAGCTTTTGTGTTTATTGAGAAGAAAATCTGTCTATTCACGAATTTTTAATGCAAAAGTCAAATAAAAAAAGGGAAGAGGCAAGCCCTTCCCTATAATGTCTATATAAATGCAGAAAATTAAGCAGCTGGTTCGATATGAACACGCTTAAGAGTTTTACGATTACGAACATAAGATTCGTAACGTACAACGCCGTCGATTTTTGCAAATAAGGTAAAATCTCTACCTATTCCAACATTATTACCCGGATGAACTTTAGTTCCTAATTGACGAACTAAGATATTTCCCGCTAAAACAATTTGGCCGCCAAAACGCTTAACACCACGTCGTTGCCCAATACTGTCACGTCCGTTACGGGAACTACCACCAGCTTTTTTATGTGCCATGATAAACTCCTTGAGTCTGAAAAAAAATTAAGCCTTTACAGATGTAATCTGTAAGGTTGTATAATCATGACGGAAACCACGCATTTTACGTGAATCGTTTCTACGCCATTTTTTGAAAACACGAACTTTTTCACCACGATGATGATCTACTACAGTTGCACTAGCAACAGCACCATCAACAAAAGGAGCGCCAACTTTTACTGTGTCGCCACCAAGCATTAAAACTTTATCTAATGTGATAACTGCGCCAACTTCTGCTGTCATACGGTCAACAACAATCTTGTTTCCTTCAGCAACGCGATATTGCTTGCCACTAATTTCTACAATCGCATACATATTTATATAACCTCCAACGAAAAGGGAACACATTATTTATCGCAGATTGAAACGACTGTCAAGCTCTTTTTAGCCAGTTAAAAATTAAATTTTAAACTTTTAAGAAAAAAAGGATTTTCTAAAAAAAAAATATTTCTAATAACTTCAATTTATTATATTTTTTTATTTAATGTTAAAAAAAATAAAAAAAAATCGATTAAAGCCCTTTTCAAAATCAAAAGGAAGATTATTTATATCAAGAGAATTAGAAATAGCACAAAATCTATTGTGTGCTATATCTTAATTAATATTATTAAGTCGATTAATTATTTTTGGAGGAAATTCATGAAGTTCAAACCATTAAATGACCGTGTTTTAGTAAAACGTCTTGAGGTTGAAGAAAAAACTGCTGGCGGTCTTTATATCCCTGATTCAGCAAAAGAAAAACCATCACGTGGCCTTATCGTTGCTACTGGTCCTGGAAAAACTGCTGACAATGGCTCAAAAGTCGCTCTTGAAGTTAAAGAAGGCGATACAGTTTTATTCAGCAAATATGCTGGAACTGAACTCAAAATCGAAGGCGTTGAACACTTGATGATGAGAGAAGAAGACATTCTCGCAATCATTCAAGATTAATTGAAATTAAAATTCATTCTTTTGTGTTTTTTCTGCAAAAAAGTAAATTTTACATTTCGGTCATGTATCTAGATTCATTCCGCTCAGTAAAAAATTTATTTTTTTGAAAAATTCACAAAATTTCTGAACTTAAACTTATTCTTTATATTATATAAACACAAAAAAACTATTATATATAGTTGGAGATTATACAAATGGCTGCAAAAGAAATTTTATTTGATGTTAAAGCACGTGAACGCCTATCAGCTGGCGTTGATAAATTAGCAAATGCTGTTAAAGTAACACTTGGCCCTAAAGGTCGTAACGTTGTTATTGAAAAAGCATACGGCGCACCAGTTATCACAAAAGACGGTGTTTCAGTTGCTAAAGAAGTTGAATTAGAAGATAAATTTGAAAACATGGGTGCACAAATGGTGCGTGAAGTTGCTTCAAAAACTTCTGATATTGCTGGCGATGGTACTACAACTGCTACTATCTTAGCTCAAGCAATCTACCGTGAAGGTGTTAAACTTGTTGCTGCTGGCCGTAACCCAATGGCTATCAAACGCGGTATCGACAAAGGTGTTGAAGTTTTAGTAAAAGAACTTTCAAACATGTCAAAGCAAACAAAAGACCAAAAAGAAATCGCTCAAGTTGGTACAATTTCAGCTAACTCTGACACAACTATCGGTAACATCATTGCTGAAGCTATGAGCAAAGTTGGTAAAGAAGGCGTTATCACAGTTGAAGAAGCTAAAGGTTTAGAAACAACTTTAGAAACTGTTGAAGGTATGCAATTCGATCGTGGTTACCTTTCACCTTATTTCGTTACAGATAGCGAAAAAATGATTTGTGAACTCGAAAATCCACTCATCCTCTTAAATGAAAAGAAAATTTCTAACATGAAAGACATGCTTCCTGTTTTAGAACAAGTTGCTAAATCAGGCCGTCCATTAGTTATCATTTCTGAAGATGTTGAAGGCGAAGCTCTTGCTACTTTAGTTGTAAATAAATTACGTGGCGTATTAAATATCGCTGCTGTAAAAGCTCCTGGTTTTGGCGATCGTCGTAAAGCTATGCTTGAAGACATTGCTATCCTTACAGGCGGAC